>CAZPAO010000149.1:0-1013 GCA_964584665.1 uncultured Gammaproteobacteria bacterium | reverse complement strand
GTGCCGCTGGAAGTGCAGATCCGCACCGAGGACATGCACAAGGTGTCCCAGTCCGGCATCGCCGCCCACTGGCAGTACAAGACCGGCGAGGGCGGCGCCACCGCTCCCGAAGTGCGCGCGCGCGAATGGCTGAAGGGCGTGATGGAGATGCAGCAGGGCACCGGCAGCTCGCTCGAGTTCCTGGAGAACGTGAAGGTCGACCTGTTCCCCGACGAGGTCTACGTGTTCACGCCCAAGGGCGACATCCGCCGCCTGCCGCGCGGTTCCACCGCCGTGGACTTCGCCTACGCGGTGCACACAGGCGTCGGCAACGCCTGCGTCGCCGCCAAGATCGACCGGCGGCTGGTGCCGCTGCGCACCCAGCTCGAGAACGGCCAGACGGTGGAGATCATCACCGCGCCCAACGGCCGGCCCAACCCGGCCTGGCTCAACTTCGTGGTCACCGCCAAGGCGCGCGCCAACGTGCGCCATTACCTCAAGAACCTGCGCCGCGAGGACGCGGTGGAACTCGGCAAGCGCATGCTGGAGCGGGCGCTTGCAGCCCTGTCTCTGAAGCTGGGACGCATCCCCGACGCGCAGCTGCTGACGGTGGTGCACGAGTTCAAGCTCACGGACGCGGACGAGCTGTTCGAATCCATCGGCCTCGGGCATCATCTCGCGCCCCTGGTGGCGCGCCGCCTGATGCCCTTGCGCGACGACGAGGAGCTTTCCACCGGCAAGGCCACGCCGCTCGTGATCCGCGGCACCGAGGGCCTGGTGGTCACCTTCGCCCGCTGCTGCCACCCCATCCCGGGTGACTCCATCATCGGCGTGCTCACCGCGGGCCGCGGCATCGTGGTGCACCGCGACCAGTGCGGGAACCTCACCGAGTACCGCAACCAGCCGGAGAAGCTCATCGAGGTGCAGTGGGAGAAGAAGATCAAGCGCGACTTCCCGGTGGAGGTGCGCGCGGAGGTGGCGAACCAGCGCGGCGTGCTCGCCACCATGGCCGCCGCCATCGCCGACATGGGCTC
>CAZPAO010000148.1:0-1043 GCA_964584665.1 uncultured Gammaproteobacteria bacterium | reverse complement strand
AGCGCCTGGAAGTTGCCTTCGCCGAAGCCCTCGTTGCCCTTGCGCTGGATGATCTCGAAGAAGACCGGGCCGATGGCGTTCTGGGTGAAGATCTGCAGCAGCAGCTTCTTCTTGGTCTCCCGGTCCGCATCGATGAGGATCTTGTTCTTGGCCAGGCGCGGCACGTCCTCGCCGTGGTTCGGCACCCGCTCGTCCACCATCTCGAAGTAGGCGTCCGGGGTGTCCAGGAACTTCATGCCGGCGGCGCGCATGGCTTCCACCGTGGTGTAGATGTCGTCCGTGAAGCAGGCGATGTGCTGGATGCCCTCGCCCTTGTACTCGTTCAGGTACTCGTTGATCTGGCTCTTGGGGTCGTTGGACTCGTTGAGCGGGATGCGCACCATGCCGTCCGGCGCGGTCATTGCTTTGGAGATGAGGCCGGTCTTCACGCCCTTGATGTCGAAGTAACGGATCTCGCGGAAGTTGAACAGCTGCTCGTAGAACTTCGCGAACTTCTCCATGTTGCCGAAGTAGAGGTTGTGGGTCAGGTGGTCCACGAAGGTGAGACCGAAGCCCTTGGGGTGCTTGTCCACGCCGGGCAGGTACTCGAACTCACCGGCATAGACCTCGCCCTTGGCGCCGTAGCGGTCCACGAGATACAGCATGCTGCCGCCGATGCCCTTGATCACCGGCACCTCCACCGCCTTGGTGGATTCCAGCGACTCGATGGTCTCGCCGCCGTTCTTGAGGGCAGCTGCTTTCACTTCGGCTGCGGGCTTGCTGAAGCGGATGGCGAAACCACAGGCGGAGGGACCGTGCTTCTTGGCGAAGTCGGAGGCGAAGCTGTTCGGTTCCTCGTTCACCAGGAAGTTGCACTCGCCCTGACGATACAGGGTGATGGCCTTCTTCTTGTGCTTGGCCACGGGTGTGAAACCCAGGCGCGGGAAGAGATCGTGCAGGAGCTTGGGCTGGGGCGCGGCGAACTCCACGAACTCGAAGCCGTCCACCCCCATGGGGTTCTCGAACTGCACCGGTTTGATGCCGACGTTGGGCTGTGCGCTCAT
>CAZPAO010000147.1:0-1051 GCA_964584665.1 uncultured Gammaproteobacteria bacterium | reverse complement strand
GCCACCGGCCACGTCACCTCGATCGACGGCGGCACCGGCACCAATACGCTCACCGACAGCGTCGCCGGCAACAACGTCTGGGCCATCACCGGCAGCAACTCCGGCAGCGTCACGGACGCCAACGGTGCGGATACGTTCCTGAACATCCAGGACCTGGTCGGCAACAGCGGCAATGACAGCTTCACACTGTCCGGCACCGGCAACATCGTATCCATCGACGGCGGCACGGGCAGCAACACCCTCACGGGCAACAACCTGACCACCACCTGGACCATCACCGGCAACACCGCGGGCTCCCTCGCAGACGTCAATGGCACCGATGACTTCACCAACATCCAGCACCTGGTGGGCGGTTCCCAGGACGATACCTTCGCCTTCCAGGTCCTGAGCACCATCACCATAGATGGCGGCAACCAGGCCACCGCCGACGTGGCCGACTATTCCGGCGTCTCGGGCGCCCTCACCATCACCCTGGGCGCGGCGGGTGTCACCAACATCGAGACCATCAACGGCAACTCCGATCCGGGCTCGACCTTGGTGGGCGGTTCCCTCTGGAGCATCACCGGTAGCGATAGCGGCACCGTGGATGGCTTCAACTTCAACAACTTCGCCAATATCTCCGGCACCACGGGCGCCGATAGCTTCACCCTTGCAGGCGGCACCATCTCCGGTACCGTGAATGGCTTGGGCGGCACTGACACCCTGACGGGTGACAACGGCGGCGATGCGTTCATCATCAGCAGCGCTAATGGCGGCAGCGTCACCGGCCTGATCAATGCCTTCGCCGGCATCGAGAACCTGGTGGGTGGCACCGGTGCGGACAGCTTCACGTTCAGCGGCACGGGCCATATCAGCGGCAGCATCAACGGTGGGGCAGGCAGCGACACCCTCACGGGCAACAACCTGGCCAGCACCTGGACCATCAACGCGGCCAACGGCGGCACGCTGGTGGACACCAACGGCACCAACACCTTCAGTGGCATCGAGAACCTGACCGGCGGCACGGCGGCGGACAGCTTCGTGATCTCTGGCGGGACGCTCAGCGGCTCCA
>CAZPAO010000146.1:0-1075 GCA_964584665.1 uncultured Gammaproteobacteria bacterium | reverse complement strand
TCAGCGCCTTGCCGCCCCTGGGTATGATGATACCCGCAGCGAACTGGGCTTTGGCGTAGGACTCGCCGAAGGTGAGCCCCGCCCCCATGACCTCGCCGGTGGACTTCATCTCGGGCCCCAGGATGGGGTCGGCACCGCGGAACTTGATGAAGGGGAACACCG
This sequence comes from uncultured Gammaproteobacteria bacterium, assembly GCA_964584665.1. GTDB lineage: Bacteria > Pseudomonadota > Gammaproteobacteria > Natronospirales > REEB76 > DASUBN01. The sequence continues at coordinate 913 of CAZPAO010000146.1, read as the reverse complement.
GCACCTTGACCGCGAAGTAGCGCGGCACCGGGATGGAGAGGATGCCTTGGGCCTTCAGGCTCTTGCCCGCCATGCAGCGCGCCGCCACCTTGGCGAGAGGCACGCCGACCGCCTTGGAGACGAAGGGTGCGGTACGCGAGGCCCGCGGGTTCACTTCCAGGATGAAGACCTTGTCCTGCTGGATCGCGAACTGGATGTTCATGAGGCCGATTACCTTGAGCGCCTTCGCCAGCACCACCACCTGTTTGCGGATCTCCTCCTGCAGCTCCTCGCTCAGGCTGTTGGGCGGCAAGGAGCAGCTGGAGTCACCAGAGTGCACGCCCGCCTGCTCCACGTGCTCCATGATGCCGGCGATGAGCACGTCCTCGCCGTCCGAGAGCGCATCCACGTCCACCTCGGTGGCATCCTCCAGGAAACGGTCCATGAGCACCGGCGAGTCGTTGGAGACCTTCACCGCGTTGCGGATGTAGCCGCGCAGGTCGTCTTCGTTGAACACCACTTCCATGGCGCGGCCGCCCAGCACGTAGCTGGGGCGCACCATGAGCGGGAAACCCACGTCCTTGGAGAGCCTGACCGCCTCCTCCTCGTTGCGGGCGGTGCGCGCAGGCGGCTGGCGCAGCTTGAGCTTGTCCACCAGCTTCGAGAACCGCTCCCGGTCCTCGGCAAGATCGATGGAGTCCGGCGTGGTGCCGATGATGGGAGCGCCGGCGGCCTCGAGCGCGCGAGCGAGCTTGAGCGGCGTCTGGCCGCCGAACTGCACGATCACGCCCTTCGGCTTCTCGAGATCGATGATCTCCATCACGTCCTCGAAGGTGAGCGGCTCGAAGTAGAGCCGGTCCGAGGTGTCGTAGTCGGTGGAGACGGTCTCCGGGTTGCAGTTGACCATGATGGTCTCGAAGCCGTCCTGCTTCAG
>CAZPAO010000145.1:0-1082 GCA_964584665.1 uncultured Gammaproteobacteria bacterium | reverse complement strand
GTAGTACCGTGTCCAAGGCAAAATTTGAGCGTACCAAACCGCACGTGAACGTCGGCACCATCGGCCACGTTGACCATGGCAAGACCACGCTGACCGCGGCCTTGACCGTGGTGCAGGCCAAGAAGTTCGGCGGCGAAGCGAAGGCGTACGACCAGATCGACAACGCGCCGGAAGAGAAGGCGCGCGGCATCACGATCGCGACCTCGCACGTGGAATACGAGTCGAGCAAGCGCCACTACGCGCACGTCGACTGCCCCGGCCACGCCGACTACGTGAAGAACATGATCACCGGCGCCGCGCAGATGGACGGCGCGATCCTGGTGGTGTCCGCGGCCGACGGCCCGATGCCCCAGACCCGTGAGCACATCCTGCTGGCCCGCCAGGTGGGCGTGCCCTTCATCGTCGTGTACATGAACAAGGCCGACATGGTGGACGACGCCGAGCTCCTGCAGCTCGTCGAGATGGAAGTGCGTGAGCTGCTGACCCTCTACAAGTTCCCCGGCGACAAGACCCCGATCATCATCGGTTCCGCGCTGAAGGCGCTGGAAGGCGACGCCACCGACATCGGTACCAAGTCCATCGACAAGCTGATCGAGGCCCTGGATGAGTACATCCCGGAACCGAAGCGCGCCATCGACGGCCCGTTCCTGATGCCCATCGAAGACGTGTTCTCCATCTCCGGCCGCGGCACCGTCGTGACCGGCCGTGTCGAGCGCGGCATCGTCAAGGTCGGCGAGGAGATCGAGATCGTCGGCATCAAGGCCACCACCAAGACCATCGTCACCGGCGTCGAGATGTTCCGTAAGCTGCTCGACCAGGGTCAGGCGGGCGACAACCTGGGCGTGCTCTTGCGCGGCACCAAGCGTGAGGAAGTGGAGCGCGGCCAGGTGCTGGCCAAGCCCGGTTCCATCACCCCCCACACCAAGTTCGAGGCTGAGATCTACGTGCTCACCAAGGAAGAGGGCGGTCGTCATACCCCGTTCTTCCAGGGTTACCGTCCTCAGTTCTACTTCCGCACCACCGACGTCACCGGTTCTTGCGAGCTGCCGAAGGGCACCGAGATGGTGATGCCGGGGGACAAC
>CAZPAO010000144.1:0-1117 GCA_964584665.1 uncultured Gammaproteobacteria bacterium | reverse complement strand
CCGATCTCGGCGATGAGCGAGGGCATGAACTTGCCGCCCGGCTTCCAGTAGCCGCCGCGGGGGTCGAACACGGCCTTCAGCTCCTCCACCAGGAAGGCGACGTCGCCGCCTTTGCGGAACACGGCGCTGATGATGCGCGTGAGGGCCACGATCCACTGGAAGTGATCCAGGTTCTTGGAGTTGATGAAGATCTCGAACGGCCGGCGCTGCTCGTAGGGGGTGCCTTCGTTCAGCACGATGTCGTTGATGGTGATGTACATGGCGTGGTCGGAGACCGGCGTCTTCACCTTGTAGGTGGAGCCGATGAGCAGGTCCGGCCGCTCCAGCTGCTCGTGCATGCGGATGACTTCGGCCTTGTGCTTCTTCTCCTGGCGCTCCGTGACGATCTTCTCCACGGGCTTGGAGCTCAAGGCCAAGGCTGCCGCTTTATTTTCAGCCTGCTTCGTTTCCGCGTCCTGCTTCTGGCTCGCTTCTTCCGGCTTCTGGACGGCGTAGCGCGTGATCTTCTTTTCGATTTTTATGCTCATGACTCTAACCTCTTACTCTCAATCGACAGCCGCCCTGGCGACCGTCTTCGTATTTTTAAAGAAACTGCCGATGGGCTTACGGGCCCATCGGCGGTTCCCCTCCCGGTCTCCAAGGCGCTTCATCAGCACCCGGATACCAACTCAAGCTACTGCGCTTGCCATGACTTTGTTGCGCTTCGGACTCGCAGTCGGTCATGCACATCAGAGTGCACTCCCTCCTACTCGCCTCGCGCGCCTCGTCCTGCCTGCGCTCGTGACGCTTGAGCTTCTTGCAACTGAACCAAACTCAAACCAGTCTCACTCAAGCTGCGTTCTGACTAAGTCCCGGGCTTTCACTGGTTTTAAGCAAGTCCAGTGGTTCGCAGACAAGGCGGACGACTTTCGAGTACCGCAGTTACCGTTCTGCGTAATGAGGACACGCAGAAAGTCGTCCAACGCCGTATCCGAACCACTGGCGCTGCTTAAAACTTGCCGTAATAGCCTTCTTTGAGCGCATCGTAGAGGTTAGCTGCGGTGTGTTTCTCACCGTCATACTCGATCTCTTCGTCGCCCCGCGCCTCCACTACCGTGCCGTCTTCCAGCGTGAACTT
>CAZPAO010000143.1:0-1123 GCA_964584665.1 uncultured Gammaproteobacteria bacterium | reverse complement strand
TCCAGGCGGCGGACCGGGAGGGCGTCTACATCCCGCGCTTCTGCTACCACGAGAAGCTCTCGGTGGCGGCCAACTGCCGCATGTGCCTGGTCGAGCAGGAGAAGATGGGCAAGCCGATGCCGGCCTGCGCCACGCCGGTGATGGAAGGCATGAAGATATTCACCCGTTCGGTGAAGGCCATCGCCGCGCAACGCGCGACCATGGAGTTCCTGCTCATCAACCACCCGCTGGATTGCCCGATCTGCGACCAGGGCGGTGAGTGCGAGCTGCAGGACCTGGCCATGGGCTACGGCCGCGACATCTCACGCTACACCGAGAACAAGCGCGTGGTGAAGGACGAGGACATCGGCCCGCTGGTGTCCACCGACATGACCCGCTGCATCCACTGCACCCGCTGCGTGCGCTTCGGCCAGGAGATCGCCGGCATCCAGGAGATGGGCGGCACCGGACGCGGCGAGAACCTGCGCATCGGAACCTACATCGGCAAGGCCGTGGACCACGAGCTGTCCGGCAACATCATCGACCTCTGCCCGGTGGGTGCGCTGAACTCGAAGCCCTTCCGCAACCGCGGCCGCGGCTGGGAGATGACCCAGGTGGCGGCGGTGGCGCCCCACGACTGCGTCGGCTCGAACCTCTATGCCCACGTGCTGCGCGGCCAGTTCATGCGCGCCGTGCCCAAGCCCACCGAGGAAGTGAACGAGACCTGGCTTTCGGACCGCGACCGCTTCGGTTACGCCGGCATCCACAGCGAGGACCGCCTCACCAAGCCGATGATCAAGAAGTCGGCGAAGTGGCAGGAGTGCGACTGGGAGACTGCGCTGGAAGCTGCCGTCAACGGCCTCAAGGAGACCGTCACCGTGAAGGGTGCGGACGCCGCCGGCGTATTGGCGTCCCCGAGCGCGACTGTCGAAGAACTCTATCTGCTGCAGAAGTTGGCCCGCGGCTTGGGCATCCCGCACATCGACGTGCGCCTGCGCCAGGCGGACTTCCGCGACGACGCAGCGGAGCCGATCTTCCCTTGGCTCGGCCAAGGCGTGCAGGACATCGAGAGATTGGAAGCCGCGCTCATCGTCGGTTCCAACATCCGCAAGGAAGTGCCGCTCCTGGCGCATCGCCTGCGCAA
>CAZPAO010000142.1:0-1136 GCA_964584665.1 uncultured Gammaproteobacteria bacterium | reverse complement strand
CACCGGTTCTTGCGAGCTGCCGAAGGGCACCGAGATGGTGATGCCGGGGGACAACGTCAAGATGGTGGTGACCCTGATCAACCCCATCGCGATGGAAGACGGCCTGCGTTTCGCCATCCGCGAGGGCGGCAAGACCGTCGGCGCCGGCGTCGTCGCCAAGATCATCGAGTAACACGGGCGTTCAGAAAGTACAGGCCAGTAGCTCAATTGGCAGAGCGGCGGTCTCCAAAACCGCAGGTTGGGGGTTCGATTCCCTCCTGGCCTGCCAGATGAATAGCCCAGCAAAGGTTTGACGAGCAGATGAGCGAACAACTAGAAGCAGTCCAGTCGACCGGTCTCGACAAGGCCAAGCTCGCGATCGCGATCTTGGTCCTGGTCGGTGGCGTGTTCGCCTACTACTGGTTCGAGAACCAGTCGGTGTGGGTGCGCGCGGCTTACCCGATCGTGGGCACGCTGGCGGCGCTCGCGCTGGCCTGGCAGACCCAGATCGGCCACGGCACGCTGTCGTTCATCCTCAGCTCGCGCAACGAAGTGCGCAAGATGGTGTGGCCGACCCGTCAGGAGACGGTGCAGACCACCTTGTTCGTGATGCTGACCGTGCTCGTCGTGGGCGTGGTCATGTGGGGCCTGGATGCGCTGCTGTTCGTGGCGCTGTCCGGCCTGACCGGCCAGGGAGCATGAGCATGGCGCTGCGCTGGTACGTGGTCCATGCCTACTCCGGTTTCGAGCAGACCGTGCGCCGCTCGCTCTCTGAGCGCGTGAAGCGCAGCGGGCTGGCCGACAAGTTCGGCGAGATCCTGGTCCCCACCGAGGAAGTGGTGGAGATGCGCGAGGGTCAGAAGCGCAAGAGCGAGCGCAAGTTCTTCCCCGGCTACGTGCTGGTGCAGATGGAGCTCGACGACGATACCTGGCACCTCGTGAAGAGCGTGCCGAAGGTCATGGGCTTCATCGGAGGCACCCCGGACAAGCCGGCGCCGATCACCGATAAGGAAGCCGACGCGATCCTGCAACGGGTGCAGGAAGGCGTGGAGAAGCCGAAGCCCAAGGTGCTGTTCGAGCCGGGCGAAGTGGTGCGTGTGACCCACGGGCCGTTCAACGACTTCAACGGCGTGGTCGAGGAAGTGAACTACGAGAAG
>CAZPAO010000141.1:0-1190 GCA_964584665.1 uncultured Gammaproteobacteria bacterium | reverse complement strand
ACCTGCGCGGCCTGGCCCACAAGCTGGAGCCCAAGGCCCGCAGCGGCAACCCCGGCCTGACCCAGAACCTCATCAAGGAGGTCGAGGCGCAGCTGCTCGCCCACGAACTCATCAAGGTGAAGGTGGCGGCCGAGGATCGCGAGGCGCGCGACCGCTTCATCGAACGCCTGTGCGCGGCGACCAAGGCGACCCTGGTCCAACGCATCGGCAATATGGCGGTCTTGTACAAGCGCAACTCTAAGAAGCCGAAGATCGAACTGCCTAAGTAAGGCGATCTCACTCGTATTTGACTTCGATGATTTCGAACTGTTTCTCGCCGGCTGGCGTGCGGATGGTGACCACGTCGCCCTCCTCCTTGCCGATGAGGCCACGGGCGATGGGCGAGTTGATGGAGATGCGGTGGGCCTTGATGTCCGCCTCGTCCTCGCCGACGATCTGGTAGGTCACCTCGTTCCCGCTGTCCTCGTCCGAGAGCAGCACCGTCGCGCCGAAGATCACCTTGCCGTGGGCGTTCATCTGCGTCACATCGATGATCTCGGCGTTGCCGAGCTTGCCCTCGATGTCCTGGATGCGTCCCTCGATGAAGCCCTGCTGTTCGCGGGCCGCGTGGTACTCCGCGTTCTCCTTCAGGTCGCCGTGGGCGCGCGCCTCTGCGATGGCCTGGATGACCTTGGGCCGGTCCACGCCCTTCAGGCGCTTCAGTTCCTCGCGCAGGCGCTCGGCGCCGCGCACGGTCAAGGGCACCTTGCTCATGCCACCCACTCCCGATGAAGGTCCTGCAGCTTGTTCACGCCTGCCTCGTCCAGATGGTCCAGCGCGATCACCGTGGCCCTAGCGGCCTTGATGGTCGTGTAATACGTCACCTTGTGCCCCACCGCCTCGCGGCGGATGGAGAAGGACTCCAGGATCGCCTGCTTGCCCTCGGTGGTGTTGACGATGAGCGAGAGTTCATCGTTCTTGATCATGTCCACCACGTGGGGTCGTCCCTCGCGCACCTTGTTCACGCCCTGGCACTCCACGCCCGCGGCGCGGATCGCCGCCGCCGTGCCGTGGGTCGCCACCAGGGTGAAACCGCGCGCGGTCAGTTCCCGCGCCAAGCTCACCGCCGCCGGCTTGTCCTGCTCGCGCACCGAGATCAGCGCCTTGCCGCCCCTGGGTATGATGATACCCGCAGCGAACTGGGCTTTGGC
>CAZPAO010000140.1:0-1202 GCA_964584665.1 uncultured Gammaproteobacteria bacterium | reverse complement strand
TGTTCTTCTCGGACATGCACGAGGTGCATCGTGCCTGGGAGAACCGCCACGTCGACCTGCAGGCCAAGATCAAGGTGCGCATCACCGACCACGTGATCCAGGACGACAAGAGCTTCGAGACCCGTCATCGCCTGGTGACCACCACCGTGGGCCGCGCGCTCCTGTCCGAGATCCTGCCGAAGGGCCTGCCCTTCGAGCTGATCAACCGCGACATGAGCAAGAAGGCCATCTCGGCGCTCATCAACATCTGCTACCGCCGTGTCGGCCTGAAAGAGACCGTGATCTTCGCCGACCGCATCATGTACACCGGATTCTCGTTCGCCACCCGTTCGGGCGTGTCCATCGGCGTCAACGACATGGTGGTGCCGGATGAGAAGGGCCGCATCATCGGCGCCGCCGAGTCCGAGGTGAAGGAGATCGAGGACCAGTACGCCTCCGGTCTCGTGACCCAGGGCGAGCGCTACAACAAGGTCGTCGACATCTGGTCCCGCACCAACGAGCAGGTGGCCAAGGCGATGATGGAGAAGCTCGGCAGCGACCTCGTCACCGACTACAAGGGCAACACGGTCAAGCAGCCGTCCTTCAACTCCATCTACATGATGGCCGACTCCGGCGCGCGCGGCAGCGCCGCGCAGATCCGCCAGCTGGCCGGCATGCGCGGCCTGATGGCGAAGCCGGACGGCTCCATCATCGAGACGCCCATCACGGCGAACTTCCGTGAAGGCCTGAACGTGCTGCAGTACTTCATCTCCACGCACGGCGCCCGTAAGGGTCTGGCCGACACGGCCTTGAAGACCGCCAACTCCGGCTACCTGACCCGCCGCTTGGTGGACGTGGCGCAGGACCTAGTGGTGACCGAGGTCGATTGCGGCACCTCCGAAGGGCTCTTCATGAAGCCCATCGTGGAAGGCGGCGACGTGGTCGAGCCCCTGCGCGAGCGGGTGCTGGGTCGCGTGCTGGTCGAGCCGGTGCACACCCCGGGCAGCAAGAAGGTGGCGATCCCCACCGGTACGCTGCTGGACGAGCGGCTGGTGGAGAAGCTGGAGGAGATGGGCATCGACCAGGTGAAGGTGCGTTCGCCCATCACCTGCGCCACCCGCCACGGCATCTGCACCCAGTGCTACGGTCGTGACCTGGCGCGCGGTATCCGCGTGAACATCGGCGAGGCGGTCGGCGTGATCGCCGCCCAGTCCATCGGCGAA
>CAZPAO010000139.1:0-1228 GCA_964584665.1 uncultured Gammaproteobacteria bacterium | reverse complement strand
GCCCAGGGCAAGATGCAGCGCATCTCCAACGACATCCGCTCCGCCATGCGCGAGAAGCTGATCCGCTATGACGACGTGTCCCTGAGCGGCGACAGCATCAGCCTGACGCTGCATTCCCCGGATGACTTCGGCAAGGCCCGCAGCCTGCTCGGCAACCAGTATTCCGACCTGGCCGTGACCAACGGCACCGCGCCCAACACGCTGCTGCTCAGCATGAGCCCGCAGAGCATCCAGAGCCTGCGCCAGCAGGCGGTGGAACAGAACATCACGACCTTGCGCAACCGCGTGAACGAACTCGGCGTGGCCGAGCCCATCGTGCAGCAGCAGGGCCCGAGCAGCATCGTGGTCGAGCTGCCGGGCGTGCAGGACGCGGCCCACGCCAAGGACATCCTGGGCGGCACCGCGACCCTCGAGTTCCGGCTGGTGGACTACACCGCCAACCCCATCGAGGCGAAACAGACCAACCACATCCCGCTGGATGACCAGCTCTTCACCCGCAAGGACAGCGGCCAGCCCATCCTGCTCAAGCGCGACGTGATCGCGAGTGGCGACCAGCTGGTGAACGCCCAGTCGGGCTACGCGCAGGAGCAGGGCACCCCCGACGTGAGCGTCACGCTCGACTCCGCCGCCGCCACCAAGATGGGCGACACCACGCGCCAGAACCTGGGCAAGCCCATGGCGGTGCTGTTCATCGAGACCAAGAGCGAGACCAAGATGGTGGACGGCCAGCCGGTCATCACCCACAACAAGGTCTACTCGGTCATCAACGTGGCCACCATCCAGGGCATCTTCAGCAAGAACTTCCAGATCACGGGGCTGCAGCAGGACGAGGCCAACGACCTCGCCATCATGCTGCGTGCCGGTTCGCTGGCCGCGCCTATGGACTTCATCGAGGAGCGCACCGTGGGCCCGAGCCTCGGCGCGGAGAACATCCGCCAAGGCTTCTACGCCGCGCTGCTGGGCTTCGTGCTGGTGGTGGTGTTCATGGCGCTCTACTACAAGGCCTTCGGCGTGATCGCCGACCTCGCCGTATTCATGAACCTGGTGCTGACCGTGGCGCTGCTCTCGCTGATCCAGGCGACCTTGACGCTGCCCGGCATCGCCGGCATCGTGCTGACGCTGGGCATGGGCGTGGACGCCAACGTGCTCATCAACGAGCGCGTCCGCGAGGAGGTGCGCAACGGCAACACGCCGCAGGCGGCCATCCACGCCGGCTACGAGCGCGCCT
>CAZPAO010000138.1:0-1272 GCA_964584665.1 uncultured Gammaproteobacteria bacterium | reverse complement strand
AGCACGCGCGTGGTCTCCTGGAAGGAGGCCGCGGAGATGAACGACTCGGTGGCGAGCGACGCCTTGGTGATGCCGAGCAGCACCGGCTCGAAGGCCGCGATCGACTTCTCCTCCAGCGACATCTTCTCGTTCTCCTCCAGCACGCGGGCACGGTCCATCTGCTCGCCCTTGAGGAAGCGGGTCTCGCCGGCGATGGAGATCTCGATCTTGCGCAGCATCTGGCGGATGATCACCTCGATGTGCTTGTCGTTGATCTTCACGCCCTGCAGGCGATACACGTCCTGGATCTCGCGCACCAGGTAGTCGGCGAGAGCCGTGACGCCCAAGAGACGCAGGATGTCGTGCGGGTTCGGCTCGCCGTCGGCGATGACTTCGCCCTTCTCGATGCGCTCGCCCTCGAACACGTTGACCGTGCGCCACTTCGGGATCAGCAACTCATGCTGCTCGCCCTCGTCATCGGTGATGATGAGGCGCTGCTTGCCCTTGGTGTCCTTGCCGAAGCCCACGTTGCCGGAGTAGTCGGCGAGGATCGCCGGTTCCTTCGGCTTGCGCGCCTCGAACAGGTCCGCGACGCGCGGCAGACCGCCGGTGATGTCGCGGGTCTTGGTGGACTCCTGCGGGATGCGGGCGATGACGTCGCCCACGCCCACCTTGGCGCCGTCCTCGACGCTCACGATGGCGCCGGCCGGCAGCTGGTAATGCGCCGGGATCTCGGTGCCTGCGTAGCACAGGTCCTTGCCGTTGCCGTCCACCAGCTTGATCATGGGGCGCAGGTCCTTGCCCGCCGAACCACGCATCTTCGGGTCGGTCACCACCGTGCTCGACACGCCGGTGATCTCGTCCGTCTGCTTGGTCACGGTCACGCCTTCCACGAACTCGTGGAACTGCAGCGTGCCGGCCACCTCGGTGACGATCGGGTGAGTATGCGGATCCCAGGTCGCGAGCTGCTGGCCCGGCTTCACCTTGTCGCCATCGGCGATGATGATGGTGGCGCCGTAGGGGATCTTGTAGCGCTCACGCTCGCGGCCGAACTCGTCCATCACGCCGATCTCGCCGGAACGCGATACCGCGACCCAGTGGCCCTTGGCGTGCTTCACGGTCTTGATGTTATGCAGCTTGACGGTGCCGCTGGCCTTGACCTCCACGCTCGACACGGCCGCAGCCCGCGAGGCCGCGCCGCCGATGTGGAAGGTACGCATGGTCAGCTGCGTGCCCGGTTCGCCGATGGACTGGGCGGCGATCACGCCGACCGCCTCGCCGATGTTCACGCGG
>CAZPAO010000137.1:0-1332 GCA_964584665.1 uncultured Gammaproteobacteria bacterium | reverse complement strand
GCTGGGTCTCGCCCTTCGGCGTGACCTTGCCCACCAGGATGTCGCCGGCCTTCACCTCGGCGCCGATGTAAGCGATGCCCGCCTCGTCCAGCTTGGCCAGCGCCGACTCGCCCACGTTGGGGATGTCAGCGGTGATCTCCTCGGAGCCCAGCTTGGTGTCGCGGGCGACGCAGGTCAGCTCTTCGATGTGGATGGTGGTGAAACGGTCTTCCTTCACCACGCGCTCGGAGATGAGGATGGAGTCCTCGAAGTTGTAGCCGTTCCAGGGCATGAACGCGACCAGCAGGTTCTGGCCCAGCGCCAGCTCGCCCATGTCGGTGGACGGGCCGTCCGCCAGGGTGTCACCACGCGCGATCATGTCACCCGGCTTCACCAGCGGGCGCTGGTTCATGCAGGTGTTCTGGTTGGAACGGGTGTACTTCGTGAGGTTGTAGATGTCCACGCCCGGCTCGCCGGCCACGGTCTCCTCGTCGTTCACGCGCACCACGATGCGGGAGGCGTCGACGGAGTCGACCATGCCGCCGCGGCGGGCCACCACGCACACGCCGGAATCGCGCGCCACGGTGCGCTCGATGCCGGTGCCCACCAGGGGCTTCTCGGTCACGAGCGTCGGCACGGCCTGACGCTGCATGTTCGAACCCATCAAGGCGCGGTTCGCGTCGTCATGCTCGAGGAACGGGATCAGCGCGGCCGCCACGGACACGATCTGCTTCGGCGACACGTCGATGAAGCTGATCTTGTCCGGGGTGGACATGGCGAACTCGTTCTGGTGACGGCAGCTCACCAGGTCCGCGGTGAAGCGGCCGCGGTCATCCACCTGGGCGTTGGCCTGGGCGATGACGTACTGGCCTTCCTCGATGGCGGACAGGAACACGATCTCGTCGGTGACGCGGGCGTCCTTCACCTTGCGGTACGGCGTCTCGAGGAAGCCGTAAGTGTTGGTGCGGGCGTACACGGACAGCGAGTTGATGAGGCCGATGTTTGGGCCTTCCGGAGTCTCGATCGGGCACACGCGGCCGTAGTGGGTGGTGTGCACGTCGCGCACCTCGAAGCCGGCGCGCTCGCGGGTCAGGCCGCCGGGTCCCAAGGCCGACACGCGGCGCTTGTGGGTGACCTCGGACAGCGGGTTGTTCTGGTCCATGAACTGCGAGAGCTGTGAGGAGCCGAAGAACTCCTTGATCGCGGCCGACACCGGCTTGGCGTTGATCAGCTCCTGCGGCATCAGACCCTCGGACTCGGCCAGCGCCAGGCGCTCCTTCACGGCGCGCTCGACGCGTACCAGGCCGATGCGGAACACGTTCTCCGCCATCTCGCCCACGGAACGCACGCGGC
>CAZPAO010000136.1:0-1358 GCA_964584665.1 uncultured Gammaproteobacteria bacterium | reverse complement strand
GCACCGCGGTCGAGCTGCTCGCGGCCATCCCCAGCATCATCTACGGCATGTGGGGTCTGTTCGTGTTCGCCCCCCTGTTCGCCGACAAGGCCCAGCCCTGGATCACCGCCCACCTCGGCAACTGGCCGCTCATCGGCGGCCTGTTCCAGGGCCCGCCCATCGGCATCGGCGTGTTCACCGCCGGTCTCATCCTGGCGATCATGGTCATCCCCTTCGTCACCTCCGTGATGCGCGACGTGTTCGACGTGGTCCCCATCGTGCTCAAGGAATCCGCCTACGGCATCGGCTGCACCACCTGGGAAGTCATGTGGCGCGTGGTGCTGCCTTACACCCGCGTGGGCGTGGTGGGCGGCATCATGCTCGGCCTCGGCCGCGCCCTGGGCGAGACCATGGCCGTGACATTCGTCATCGGCAACAGCCACGACATCAGCAAGGCCCTGTTCATGCCGGGCAACACCATCTCCTCGACCCTGGCCAATGAGTTCTCCGAGGCGGTGGGCGTGAACTACACCTCCTCGCTGATCGCCCTGGGCCTCATCCTGTTCCTGGTCACCTTCGTGGTGCTGGCCATCGCCAAGTACCTGCTGCTGCGCGTCGCGGCCCGCGAAGGGGCGAAGACGTGATCCAGCACAACAACCAGCGCTACCTGCTCCGCCGCGCGATCAACGTGTTCAACCTGGCTATGTCCATGGTGGCCACGGTGTTCGGCCTGTTCTGGCTGGGTTGGTTGCTGTGGACGCTGGTGAGCCATGGCATCAGCAGCATCAACATGGAGCTCTTCACCAGCGACACGCCGCCGCCGGGCGCCCAAGGCGGCATGGCCAACGCCATGATCGGCTCGCTGCTCCTGACCGGAGTCGGGGTGCTGGTGGGCACGCCGGTGGGTCTCATGGCAGGCACCTGGCTAGCTGAGTACGGTCGCGAGAACCGCCTCGCGTCCGTGATCCGCTTCGTCAACGACATCCTGCTTTCCGCTCCCTCGATCGTCATAGGCGTGTTCGTCTACGGCGTTGCGGTGGCGCCATTCGGGCATTTCTCCGGCTGGTCGGGCGGTCTGTCGCTGGCCATCATCATGCTGCCGGTGGTGCTGCGCACCACCGAGGACATGATGCGACTGGTGCCGGACCAGATGCGTGAGGCCGCCGCGGCCCTCGGTGCGCCGCGCTGGAAGGTGACGGTCCATATCGTCTACCGCGCCTCCCTGGCGGGCATGCTCACGGGCGTGATCCTCGGCATCGCGCGCATCAGCGGCGAGACCGCGCCGTTGCTCTTCACCGCCCTCAACAACCAGTTCCACAGCACCGACATGTCCCAGCCCATGGCCAACCTGCCGGTGATGATCTTCCAGTTCGCCATGA
>CAZPAO010000135.1:0-1367 GCA_964584665.1 uncultured Gammaproteobacteria bacterium | reverse complement strand
CCCCCACCGGGAGCCCCCCATGCTTGCGACCCAGGTCCGACAGAAAGACGGCGTGTTCTATTTCGCGGCCTACCCCGTGGAGGACCTGCTGGCCAAGGTGAGGTTCATCAGCCGCTTCTACGGCGAGGGCGAGCAGATCGCCCCCGAGAAGCCGGTGGAGAGCGATGAGATCGCCGAGTTCATCGGGCATATCGAGCATTCCGACAAGGCGTTCCAGCGCCAGCTCGGCCGCGCCAAGGTGGCGGCCCTCAAGAACTTCTACGAGACCGCCGCCAGCCAGCCGCCCATCCCGGGCACGGTGCTCCTCTTCACCAACGAGCGCCTGAGCTTCGAACCCATGCAGGGCTTCGAGAGCGTGGGCCACCTGCAGGAACCCAAGGGCAAGTACCTCATCATCGACGGCCAGCACCGCCTGGCGGCCCTCAACTTCTACAACAAGGACCGCCCCGGCGAGGCCCGCACCATCAACGTGCCTTGCGTGATCTTCGACGGCCGTAGCGAGGACTTCGCCACCGAGATGTTCGTCATCATCAACTCGACGCCGACGCGCATCAACAAGAGCCACCTGATCGACCTGTACGAGCGCGTGTCCTGGGCCGCGCCTGAGAAGAAATTCGCGGCGCGCGTGGTGGAGAAGCTCTATTCCGAGGGTGACAGCCCGCTGCGCTACCGCATCAACCGCCTGGGCGGCCGCTCCCAGCGCCAGAAGTGGATCCTGCAGGCGGAGCTGTTCAACGAGCTCAACCGCTGGATCAGCGCCGACTGGAAGTCCATCGAGCGCCGCGGCGCCGACGACAAGGAAGCGGACCGCTTCTACCGGGTGGTGCGCGACTTCCTGGAAGCCGCCAAGACCATCTGGGGCGAGACCTGGGGTCACAGCTCCTACATGATCACCACCTCGGTGACGCTCAAGGCGCAGCTGCGCGTGTGCGCGGACCTCGCGCCCCAGGATGCGACGCCCGAGAACGGCCGCCTGGAACGCTGGACCAAGCGCCTCGCTCCCTGGGGCGAGCAGAAGCGCCAGTTCCGCGCCGATGGGTTCTACGAGCGCTTCCCGGCCAAGGGCCAGGTGGAACGGGTCTCGCGCATCCACAAGGAGCTGCTGCGCGCCGCCAACATCGAGCCGCACGTCCGGTCCGCCAGCAAGCGCAAGCCGGAAGCACGCTGACCCTCATGGCAGCAGTCACCGAAGCCGGCAAGGTGCAGACCGGGCAGCACGCCGCCGAGATGCGCAAGCTCGAACAGGCCATCGCCGAGACCAACCGTATCGTGCTCGGCAAGGATGCGCAGATACGCCTGTGCATCGCCTGCCTGCTGGCGGGCGGCCACCTGCTCATCGAGGACATCCCGGGCGTGGGCAAGACCAC
>CAZPAO010000134.1:0-1430 GCA_964584665.1 uncultured Gammaproteobacteria bacterium | reverse complement strand
TCGCCGGCGATGGCCTTGGCGAGCAGGGTCTTGCCGGTGCCGGGTGAACCCACCATCAGCACGCCGCGCGGGATGCGCCCGCCCAGCTTCTGGAACTTGCCGGGGTCACGCAGGAACTCCACGAGTTCCGCGACCTCCTCCTTGGCCTCCTCGACGCCGGCCACGTCGCTGAAGGTGATCTTCACCTGATCCTCACCCAGCATTCGGGCGCGGCTCTTGCCGAAGGACATGGCGCCGCGGCCGCCGCCGCCCTGCATCTGCCGCATCATGTAGAACCAGAAGATGATCAGGCCGATGATGGGGCCGAAGGACAGGAGCGCCGGCCAGAACCAGGACTGCTCGGGCGGCTTGGCCTCGATCTGCGCGCCCGGATCGTCCTTGCGCAGCTCCTCGATGAGGGGGGCGAAGTCGTTGACCGGGCTGTAGGTGCTGAAGTTGCCGTTGTCGTTGTAGCTGCCGGTGATGGCGAGGCCGTCGAAGCTCACGGACTTGACGTTGCCCTTCTCCACCGACGTCAGGAAATCGGAATAGGTGACGGCCTTGGTCTTCGAGGTACCGGAGTTGAAGCTGTTGAGCACAGCCAGCACCACCAGCACGATCACGACCCAGACCAGCAAATTTCGCGCGAAATCGTTCAAGTCATATACCTCTATATGGGCACCGCACGGCACGACCTCTCGCACCGCACAGGGACAGTCTAGCGCCGGTAGTTTCTCGCCAGCAAATACACCTCAGGGCTGCGGGCCCGGGAGGACTTGGGCTTGCGCGAGGCCACCTCACCGAAATCGGCCCGGAGGGCCTTCATGTACTCCTGGAAACCCTGTCCCTGGAACACCTTCACCAGGAAGCTGCCCCCCGGTTTCAGGGCCTCGCGGGCGAAATCCAGGGCCAGCTCCGCCAGATGCATGGCACGGGCCTGGTCCACATCGCCCACACCACTCATGTTTGGGGCGATATCGGACATAACAAGGTCCACCTTACCCCCCTCCAGGCGGGCGCGCAGAGCCTGTAACACTTCGTCAGATGTGAAATCCCCCTGCATGAACTCCACCCCTTCCAGGGCGGGCATGGGCAGGATGTCCAGGGCCAGGATGCGGCCCTGACCCTTGAGGGTCTTGGCGGCGAACTGGCTCCAGCCGCCCGGCGCCGCGCCGAGATCCACCACCGTCATGCCGGGATGCATCAGCCGGTCGCGCTGCTGGATCTCCTCCAGCTTGAACACCGCGCGCGAGCGCGCGCCGGTCTGGTGCGCGCGCTTCACGTAGGTGTCCTTGAAGTGCTCCGCCAGCCAGCGGGAGCTGCTCTTGCTGCGCTTAGGCATGTAAAGCCCCTGTTACAATGCGCGGCATGGAACTCAGCGAGAAACAGAAGAAACACCTGCGCGGCCTGGCCCACAAGCTGGAGCCCAAGGCCCGCAGCGGCAACCCCGG
>CAZPAO010000133.1:0-1432 GCA_964584665.1 uncultured Gammaproteobacteria bacterium | reverse complement strand
CGCCGGTGATGCCCACCACCGGCGCGCGCGCGTAGTGGGCGAAGAGTTCGATGTCGCCCAGGACGGGCAGGCCGAGGCTGCGGGCCTTGGCGATGAACGGGATGCCGGCGGCGACGCCCGGCGAGAGCACCAGCCGGTCGGCGCGTTTCAGCGCGTCCTCGGAGAATCCTCCCAGGAAAACCGCCGCGTCCGGCAGGAGCGCGCGCAGCTCGGCGAGGCCCGGCGGGCGCTCGCGGCTGTCGGTGATGGCGATCTCCTCGCCATGGGCCGCGAGGAAACGCGCGCAGGACAGCCCGGTCTTGCCGAGTCCGACGATCAGCGTCCTGGTCCTGCGTTGTGTCGCGGCCAAGCCCATCTATCTCACCTTCAGGGTGGAGAGGCCCACCAGCACCAGGATCACGGTGATGATCCAGAAGCGCACGATCACGCGCGGTTCCGGCCAGCCTTTCAGCTCGAAATGGTGGTGCAGCGGCGCCATGCGGAAGATGCGCTTGCCGGTGAGCTTGAAGGAGCCCACCTGCAGGATCACCGACACGGTCTCCATCACGAACACGCCGCCCATGATGAACAGCACGATCTCCTGGCGCACGATCACGGCGAGGGTGCCGAGCGCCGCGCCGAGCGCCAGCGCGCCCACGTCGCCCATGAACACCTGCGCTGGATAGGCGTTGAACCAGAGGAAGCCCAGGCCCGCGCCCACCAGCGCGCCGCAGTACACCACCACCTCGCCGGCTCCCGGGAGATAAGGGATGGAGAGGTAATGGGCGAAGTTGAAGTTGCCCGAGGCATAGCCGAACACGCCCAGCGCGCCGCCCACCAGCACCGCCGGCATGATGGCGAGGCCATCCAGGCCGTCCGTGAGGTTGACCGCGTTGCTGGAACCGACGATCACGAAATAGGTGATCACCACGTAGAGGCCGCCGAGCGGCAGCGCCACCTGCTTGAAGAACGGCAAGATGTAGTCGATCTCCGTCGCGTCATGGTGCGTGTAGTAGAGGGCGAAGCCCGCGCCCAGGGCGCACACCGACTGCCAGAAGTACTTGTAGCGCGCCGCCAGGCCCTTGGAGTTCTTCAGCACCAGCTTCAGGTAATCGTCGGCGAAGCCGATGAGGCCGAAGCTCACGGTGACGCCGATCAGCACCCACACGTAGCGGTTGTAGAGGTCGCCCCAGAGCAGGATGGAGATGAGGATGGCTGCGAGGATCAGCGTGCCGCCCATGGTGGGGGTGCCGGCCTTGGACAGGTGCGACTGCGGACCGTCCTTGCGCACGCTCTGCCCCACCTTCACCGTGGTGAGCCAGCGGATCATGGCCGGCCCGGAGAGGAAGGAGAAGGTCAGCGCCGTGAGGATGCCGAGGATGGCGCGCAGCGTGAGGTAGGTCACCACGTGGAACACGTGGAAAGCCGGGAAGGTGCGGCTCAGGTAGTCGGC
>CAZPAO010000132.1:0-1472 GCA_964584665.1 uncultured Gammaproteobacteria bacterium | reverse complement strand
CCGCCGGCCAGATCGGCTACCAGCTCATCTTCCGCATCGCCGCCGGCGACATGCTGGGCCCGAAGCAGCCCGTGATCCTGCAGCTACTGGAAGTGACCCCCGCACTCCCGGGCCTCAACGGCGTGGTGATGGAGCTGAACGACGGCGCCTACCCGCTGCTGGCGGGCGTGGTCGCCACCGACAACGCGGAAGTGGCGTTCAAGGACGCGGACTTCGCCCTCTTGGTCGGCGCCCGCCCGCGTGGCCCCGGCATGGAGCGTAAGGACCTGTTGCTTGAGAACGCCAAGATCTTCTCGGCCCAGGGCAAGGCGCTGAACGCCGCCGCCAAGAAGAACGTGAAGGTGCTGGTGGTGGGCAACCCGGCCAACACCAATGCGCTCATCGCTTCTTCCAACGCGCCGCGCATCCCGGCCAAGAACTTCAGCGCCATGATGCGCCTCGACCACAACCGCGCCATGTCCCAGCTCGCCGCCAAGACCGGCAAGCATGTCACCGACATCAAGCGCATGACCGTGTGGGGCAACCACTCCGCCACGCAGTACCCGGACATCCGTTCCGTCACGGTGAAGGGCAAGGCTGCCTCGAAGCTGGTGAGCCAGGAATGGATCGCCGGAGAGTTCATCCCCACCGTGCAGCAGCGCGGCGCGGCCATCATCAAGGCCCGTGGCCTGTCCTCGGCTGCCTCCGCTGCTTCCGCCGCTATCGACCACATGCGCGACTGGGCTCTCGGCACCCCGAAGGGCGACTGGGTCAGCATGGCTGTGCCCGCCGACGGCAGCTACGGCGTGAAGAAAGGCATCATCTACGGCTACCCGGTCACCTGCAGCAAGGGCCAGTGGAAGATCGTGAAGGGCCTGAAGCTGGACGATTTCTCCAAGCAGCGCATGCAGGCCACCGAGGCCGAGTTGCGCGAGGAGCGCGACGGCGTGAAGGATCTCCTCCCTAACTGAGCTCGGACCAGGAAGGCCGCCTCAGGGCGGCCTTCCTCTATATAAGGAATGCCCATGCCCCGCGTGGAGATAAACCTGCCGGAGCGTTTCCCCTTCAGCACCGAGTTGGAAGTGAGGGTCTCGGACCTGAACTACGGCAACCACCTGGGCAACGACGGGGTGCTGAGCCTCATCCACGAGGCCCGGCGGCGTTATCTGCGCTCCCTCGGGGCGGACGAGATCGGCGCGGATGGCTTGGGCTTCATCATCGCGGACGCGGCGATCGTCTACCGGGCCCAGGCCTTCTACGGCGAGCGCCTCAAGCTCGAGGTGGCGGCCGGCGAGTTCCAGAGCCGGAGCCTGGCCTTCCACTACCGGGTGAGCAAGGGCAATGGGGGGACCGTGGCCGAGGCCCGCACCGGCGTGGTGTCCTTCGACTTCAAGGCGCAGAGGCCGGCGAGCATCCCGGAAGACCTGCTCGCCCGGCTCAAGCAAGGTTAAGACGCCGCTCGCAGGAGTATTATTTGAGCCTGCCCCGCTGAC
>CAZPAO010000131.1:0-1523 GCA_964584665.1 uncultured Gammaproteobacteria bacterium | reverse complement strand
TCGCTATTGTTCCCTGCTTCCAGCATATGTCTCCACCCGTGCCTTGAGCTTCTGTCCCGGACGGAAAGTCACCACCCGGCGGGCGGTGATGGGAATCTCCTCCCCGGTCTTGGGGTTCCGCCCCGGCCGCTGGTTCTTTTTACGTAAGTCGAAGTTACCGAATCCGGAGAGCTTGACCTGGCGGCCCTCTGCCAGGGCCAGCCGGACCTCCTCGAAGAACAGGTCCACCAGCTCCTTGGCCTCCCGTTTGTTGAGCCCCAGCTCAGCAAACAGGGCTTCAGCCATCTCGGCTTTGGTCAGCGCCATGGTCTAATCTCTTATTGTTGCGCCCAGGTCCCGCCTGAGACGGTCCGCCACCCTCTGCATGGCTCCGTCGGCGTCTTCATCGGTAAGAGTGCGCGAAGAGTCTTGTAAAATCAAGCCTAAAGCGACGCTTTTTCGTCCAGAATCTATGCCCGGACCGCGGTAGATATCGAAGATCCGGGCCTCCTGGAGCAGACTTCCGGCGGCCTCCCGGGCATGGGCCAGGAGGGCCGCTCCCGAGACTTCATCCCCCACCACCACTGCCAGGTCCCGACGTACCGCCGGGAAGCGCGAGATAGCCTCAAAAGCCGGGATTTTGCCCTCCAGGAGCATCTCCAGGCGGATTTCGAACACCAGGGCGCCTTGGGGCAGGTCCAGGGTCTTCGTCACCTGGGGGTGCAGAGCGCCCATCCAGCCCAATTCCTTGCCATCCAGCATGAGCCGGGCGGATTGGCCCGGATGTAGGGCCCCCAGGGGCTTGGCTTCCGTCTCAAGGCGCCCGGCAGCACCGGCCGGCCTCAAGAGAGCCTCGATATCACCCTTCAGATCGGCGAAGTCCACGGTCCGCTCCTTCTCGCCCCACTGGAGCGGGAATTCGGGCCCGGAGACCAATCCAGAGATTATATTTTCTTGTTTAATATCATCGTCTTGCGAATAGAATATCAAACCAGTCTCAAATATGCGGACGCGCTGCTGCTGCCGGTTCAGGTTGTACTGCAGCACCTTCAGCAGGCCCGGCCAGATGCCCATCCGCATCTCGGTCATGTCCGCGGTGATGGGGTTGGCCAGGGGTAGTGCCATGCCCCCTGAGCCGTAGACCTGGGCCTGGAGGGCCGCATCCACGAAGCTATAGGTCACCACCTCCTGGTAGCCCCGCTCCACCAAGACCTGCCGCAGGCGGCGCACATCCACCCTGGCTTCCGGCAGCCGGTCCATCCCCTGGCGTGAGGGGTACTGGAGCGCCGGGATCTTGTCGTAACCGTGGACGCGGCCCACTTCTTCGATCAGGTCTTCCTCGATCTCGATGTCGAAGCGGTGGCTGGGGGCGGTCACACTCCAGCCTTCCTTGTCCGCGGTCACCGCGCAGCCCAGGCGCGTAAGGATGCCGGCCACGTCCGCATCAGGCACCGTGATGCCCAGCAGCGAGGCCAGTCGTGCACGGCGTAGGCGGATGGGCAGGGTCTTGAAGCTGGTCTTATCCGCCGTCACCACCGTGGTGG
>CAZPAO010000130.1:0-1528 GCA_964584665.1 uncultured Gammaproteobacteria bacterium | reverse complement strand
GCGTTCTTCATGGGCCTCATCGGCATCGTGAACAACGACATCAAGCGCGTGGTGGCGTACTCGACCCTGTCCCAGCTCGGTTACATGGCCACGGCGCTCGGCGCCTCCGCCTATAGCGCGGGCATGTTCCACCTCATGACCCACGCCTTCTTCAAGGCGCTGCTGTTCCTGGCGGCGGGCTCCGTGATCATGGCCATGCACCATGAGCAGGACATGCGCTACATGGGCGGCCTGAAGAAGTACATGCCTATCACCTACTGGACCTGCCTCATCGGCTCGCTGGCGCTCATCGCCTTCCCGGGTTTCGCTGGGTTCTTCTCCAAGGACACCATCATCGAGGCGGTGCACGCCTCGACCCGGCCGGGCGCCACCTATGCCTATTGGTGCGTGCTGCTCGGCGCCTTCGTCACGGCGCTCTACACCTTCCGCATGCTGTTCATGACCTTCCACGGCAAGGAACGTTTCAAGGTGGTGAAGCACCACCATGATGGGCATGACGACAGCCACCATCACAAGCCCGGTGAGCTGGCCCATGCACCGCATGAATCACCCTGGGTGGTCACGGTGCCGCTGATCCTGCTTGCCATCCCCTCTGTCATCATCGGCTGGATCACCGCCTGGCCGGTGCTGTTCGGCGGTTGGCTGTCGGATGCCATCCACGTGAACCCGGCCAACGACGTGCTCGGCCGCATGGCGGAGGAGTTCGGCAGCGCAGGCCATGCCGTGATGATGAGCGTGACCTCGCCGACCTTGTATCTCGCGCTCGCCGGCGTGGCGGTGGCCTGGTGCCTCTACATCTACCGCCCGGACCTGCCGGCGGTGATCGCGCGCAAGACGAAGCCGGTCTACACGTTGCTCGTCAACAAGTTCTATTTCGACGAGCTGTTCGCCTTCGTCTTCGCCGGCGGCACGCGCGCCCTCGGCAAGCTGCTCTGGCAGGTGGGTGACGTGACGCTCATCGACAACATCGCCATCAACGGCACGGCCAACTCCATCGGCCGGCTGGCCGGCGTCCTGCGGCGTGCCCAGTCGGGTTACCTCTACCACTATGCCTTCGCCATGATCATCGGACTTTGCGTCCTGCTTGGCTGGCTCATCACAAGATAATGGGGCGATAGATGACGGGGCACTTTCCGATCTTGAGTCTGCTGCTATGGCTGCCCATCGCCGGCGGGATGCTGGTGCTCGCCGCCGGGCGCATCGCCCCGCAGGCCGTGCGCTGGCTGTCCCTGTTCGTGGCGGTGCTGGTGTTCGCCGTGAGCGTGCCGCTGTGGACGCAGTTCGATACCACCACCGCAGCCATGCAGTTCACCGAGAAGCTGCCCTGGATCGGCACCTTCAACGTGTTCTATTCCCTGGGCGTGGACGGCATCTCCATGCCACTGATCCTGCTCACCACCTTCGTCACCATCCTGGTGGTGATCGCGGGCTGGGAGGTCATCCAGTACAAGACGGCGCAGTACTTCGCAGCCTTCCTGATCCTGGAAGGGCTCATGAACGGCGTGTTCGCCGCCATGGACGGCATGCT
>CAZPAO010000129.1:0-1537 GCA_964584665.1 uncultured Gammaproteobacteria bacterium | reverse complement strand
AGATGTCGGTCTGGATGTTGCCCACCATGTGCCCCAGGTGCAGGGGGCCGTTGGCATAGGTCAGGGCGTAGGTGACGAGGATGTCGCGGTTTTTCTGCGGCATGGGCGGGATTTCAGGGTCTCTTGGAGGTTCTTATGGGGTCGAACCACAATTATGCCACAGGCCCGCAGGCGGCCCGGGCCGGCAGGGAGGGGATGCTAGAATGCGCCGCCCTCACTGCACCGCGATCATCCATGAGCGTCGTCTCCCGGGACCGCGTCGAAGCGGCCCTCAAAAGCTGGACCGAACCCCATCTGGGCACGGACCTCGTGACCGCCGGCGCGCTGCGCGAGGTGGCGGACGGCCGGGTGACGCTGGAGATGGGTTTCCCTCTGGGCGGCTACCGGGATGAGCTGGCCCGGCAGGTGCAGGGTCTCCTCGCCGCCGCCGGCATGGCCGGTGCGGAAGTGCAGGTCACGAGCGCCATCCTCTCCCATGCGGTGCAGCGCAACCTCACTCCCTTGGCGGGTGTGAAGAACGTCATCGCCGTGGCCTCCGGCAAGGGCGGGGTCGGCAAGTCCACGGTGGCCGTGAACCTGGCGCTGGCGCTCGCTGCCGACGGTGCTTCGGTCGGGATCCTGGACGCGGACATCTACGGCCCCAGTCAGCCGCGCATGCTCGGCCTCTCGGGCCGTCCCTCCAGCAAGGACGGCAAGCACATCGAGCCGATGGCCGCCCATGGCGTGAAGTGCATGTCCATCGGTTTCCTGATCGACGCAGAACAACCCATGGTGTGGCGTGGCCCCATGGTCACCCAGGCCCTGGTGCAACTCATCCGCGACACCCTCTGGGGCGAACTCGACTATCTGATAGTCGATATGCCTCCTGGTACGGGCGACATCCAGCTCACCCTATCCCAGCAGGTGCCGGTCTCCGGCGCGGTGATCGTCACCACGCCCCAGGAGATCGCGCTGCTGGACGCCCGCAAGGGCCTCAAGATGTTCCAGAAAGTGGAGATCGCCATCCTCGGCGTGGTGGAGAACATGAGCACCCACGTCTGCACCCACTGCGGGCATGAGGAGCACATCTTCGGCCAGGGCGGCGGTGAGCGCATGGCGGAGCAGTACGGCGTGCCTTTCCTGGGCAGCCTGCCGCTGGACCTCTCCATCCGCGAGCAGACCGACGCGGGCAACCCCACCGTGGCCGCCGACCCCCAGGGTACAATCGCCACCCGTTACCGGGAGATCGCGCGCCGTGCCGCGGCCCAGCTGGCGCTGGCGGGCAGGGACTACGCCGGAGCCTTCCCCAAGATCATCGTCGAAGACTGAAGCCCATACTCATATATATAGAAGAGACACGGCATGAGCATCAAAGCAGACAAGTGGATCCGCCGCATGGCCGAGAAGCAGGGCATGATCGAGCCCTTCGAGCCGGGTCAGGTGCGCGAGAACAAGGGCGGTAAGATCGTCTCCTACGGCACCTCCAGCTACGGCTATGACGTACGCTGCGCCGACGAGTTCAAGATCTTCACCAACATCAACAGCACCATCGTCGATC
>CAZPAO010000128.1:0-1541 GCA_964584665.1 uncultured Gammaproteobacteria bacterium | reverse complement strand
GGCTTCGAGCGCTGCGACTACTTCAACCTCTCGGGCGGCATCGTCGCCCTGCACCGGGGCCACAAGCTGTGAGCGCGCTGCCCTTCGCGAATCTCATCGCCGCCGGCGTGGAAGCCGCGCTCGCCGCTTCGCTCAAGGGCTCCAGTGCCGCGCGCGCGGACCTGGCGAGACTCGATGGCAAGGTTATCCGCCTGGAACTCATCGGTCTGCCTCTGACCCTGCACTTCCTGCCGGAAGGCGGGAAGATGGCGGTGGCGGCGGACTACCATGGCGAGGCGGACATCACCGTGCGCGCCCCGGCGGCCTCGCTCATGGCGGCAGCTCTGAAGCGTGACAGCGAAGCAGTCCCGCGCGGCATGCAGATCAGCGGCGATGCGGAGACGGCCCAGGTGTTCTCGCGCCTGCTGAAGAGCGCCGACCTCGATTGGGAGGAACTGCTGGCCCAGCGCATCGGCGACGTGGCCGCGCGCCAGGTCGGCAACGCCATGCGTGGCTTCATGGGCTGGAGCCGCGATGCCGGCACGCGCCTGGGTCAGGATGTCGCCGACTACCTGCACTATGAATCCCGTCAGGTGCCCCCGCGCCACGAGGTGGAGGGCTTCCTCACCGGCGTGGACCGGTTGCGTGACGACGCCGAGCGTCTCACCGCGCGCCTGAAGCGCGCCGAATCCCGCCTGAGGCGCCCGTGATCAGCACGCGCCAAGCCCTGCGCCTGTGGCGCGTGAACTGGGTGCTGATGCGCCATGGCCTGGGTGAGATCGTGCTGGCCACGCACCTCTTCCGGCCCATGCGCTTCATCGTCTACTTCAACCCTTTCTACTGGACCCGGAGCAAGTCCGTCGGTCGCGGCGAGCGCATCCGCCTCTCGCTGGAAGAACTCGGCCCTATCTTCGTGAAGTTCGGTCAGGTGCTCTCCACCCGCCGCGACCTGCTGCCGCTGGACATCGCCGACGAGCTGGCGAAGCTGCAGGACCGGGTGCCGCCCTTCCCGGGCGCTGAGGCGCGTGCCATGGTGGAGGAGTCGCTGGGCAAGCCAGTGACAGAACTGTTTGCCGAGTTCGATGAGCGGCCTCTGGCTTCCGCCTCCATCGCCCAGGTGCACGCCGCCAAACTCAAGGACGGCCGCGAGGTGGTGGTGAAGGTGCTGCGTCCCGGTGTTGAGCGGGACATCCGTTCCGACCTGGACGTGCTCTACTTCATCGCGGGGCTCGCCGATGCTTACTGGCGCGATGGCCGCCGCCTGCGGCCCCTGGAAGTGGTGGCGGAATACGAGAAGACGGTGCTGGACGAACTCGATCTCGTACGCGAGGCGGCCAATGCCGCACAGCTGAAACGCAACTTCGAAGGTTCGGCTCTCCTGTACGTGCCGGAAGTGCACTGGGACCTGACGCGCCGGGACGTGATGGTGATGGAGCGCATCCGCGGCGTGCCGGTGAGCGACCTGAAGACCCTGCGTGCCAGCGGCACGGACATGAAGGTGCTCGCCGAGAACGGCGTGCAGATCTTCTTCACCCAGGTGTTCAAGCACAACTTCTTCCACG
>CAZPAO010000127.1:0-1543 GCA_964584665.1 uncultured Gammaproteobacteria bacterium | reverse complement strand
CGATCTCTTCGTCGCCCCGCGCCTCCACTACCGTGCCGTCTTCCAGCGTGAACTTATAGGTGGTGTTCTTGAGGTCCTGTTCCTTCACCAGCACGCCCTGGAAGGCTTCCGGGTTGAAGCGGAAGGTGGTGCAGCCCTTGAGGCCGCTCTCGTAGGCGTAGAGGTAGATGTCCTTGAACTGCTCGTACGGGTAGTCCGTGGGCACGTTCGCGGTCTTGGAGATGCTGGAATCCACCCACTTCTGGGCCGCGGCCTGGATGTCCACGTGCTCCTTGGGGTTGATGTGCTCGGCGGTGATGAAGTACTCCGGCAGCATCTCCTCGGGCTTGTCCGTGGTGGGCATGGCCTTGGGGTTGATGAGCTCGCGGTAGGCCAGGAGCTCGAAGGAGTAGACGTCCACCTTCTCCTTGGACTTCTTGCCGGAACGGATGACGTTGCGGAAGTAGTGGTGGGCGAAGCTGGGCTCGATGCCGTTGCTGGCGTTGTTGGCCAAGGACAGCGAGATGGTGCCGGTGGGGGCGATGGAGCTGTGGTGCGTGAAGCGCGCGCCATGGGCGGCCAGGGCATCCACCAGGTCCGGCGCCACTTCCGCCACCCGCTGCATGTAGCGGCTGTAGTTGGCGTGCAGCTCGCGGCCCTTGATCTTATCGCCCACCTTCCAGCCGTCCTTCGCCATCTCGGGGCGCTTCCTCAGCATGTCGGGGGTGACTTCGAACTCCTCCACCATGATGGGGGCGGGGCCCTTCTCCTTGGAGAGCTCCAGGGCCTCTTCCCAGCCGGCGATGGCCATCTCGCGGGAGACGTCTTCCGTGAACTTCACGGATTCCGGCGAGCCGTATTTCCAGCCCATCATGGTGATGGTGGAGCCTAAGCCCAGATAGCCCATGCCGTGACGGCGCTTGCGGTTGATCTCGTTCCTCTGCTGTTCGAGCGGCAGGCCGTTGATCTCCACCACGTTGTCCAGCATGCGGGTGAAGACCTTCACCACCTCGCGGTACTGGTCCCAGTCGAAGCGGGCAGCCGGCGTGAAGGGCTCCAGCACGAACTTGGTGAGGTTCACGGAGCCGAGCAGGCAGGAGCCATAGGGCGGCAGGGGCTGCTCGCCGCAGGGGTTGGTGGCGCGGATGTTCTCGCACCACCAGTTGTTGTTCATCTCGTTGACCATGTCTATGAGCACGAAGCCGGGCTCCGCGAAGTCATAGGTGGAGGCCATGATGAGGTCCCACAGCCTGCGGGCGTGGATGGTCTTGTAGATGCGGCAGGCCACCAGACCCTGGTCGTTGACCAGGTAGTTGTGGGTGGTGGGCCACTCGCGCCAGACGACCTTGGTGGGATCCTTGAGATCGATGTCGCCGGACTCAGCTTCTTTCTTATCTAATGGGAACACCAGCTGCCACTCGGTGTCGGCCTTCACGGCTTCCATGAAGTCGCGGGTGACGAGCAGGGAGAGGTTGAACTGGCGCAAGCGCCCGTCCTCGCGCTTGGCGCGCACGAAATCGGTGACGTCCGGATGGCCCACCTCGAAGGTGCCCATCTGCGCGCC
>CAZPAO010000126.1:0-1568 GCA_964584665.1 uncultured Gammaproteobacteria bacterium | reverse complement strand
AAAAAAGCAGGCGGCAGTACCCGTAACGGCCGCGACTCCGAATCGAAGCGCCTGGGCGTCAAGCTCTATGGCGGTCAGCTGGCTGTGTCCGGCAACATCATCATCCGTCAGCGCGGCACCGAGTACCGCGCCGGCGAGAACGTGCAGATGGGCCGGGACCACACCCTGTTCGCGGTGGCCGATGGCCACATCAAGTTCGAGGAGAAGGGCAAGCCGGTGCGCCGCTACGTGAGCGTCGTGGCCCTGCCTGAAGCCAAGTAAGACCAAACGGCATTACCGTACGGAAGGCCTCGGTGAACCCGGGGCCTTCTTGTTTATGAGGGGCGTAAGCTTCCAAGCATGAAGTTCGTAGACGAAGCCACTATCAAGGTGATCGCCGGCAACGGCGGCAATGGCGTCGCGAGCTTCCGCCGCGAGAAGTTCATCCCCATGGGCGGACCCGACGGCGGCGACGGCGGCGATGGCGGCAGCATCTGGCTGGAAGCGACCCAGGGCCTGAACACGCTCGCGGACTTCCGCAACACCCGCACCTATGAGGCCCAGCACGGCGAGAAGGGCCAGAGCCGCGACATGACCGGCCGCGGCGGCGAGGACATGACGGTGCCGGTGCCGGTGGGCACGCTGGTCTACGATGCCGATACCGGTGAGCAGCTGGGGGACCTGGTGAGGGCCGGCGAGCGGCTGAAAGTGGCCCAGGGCGGCTTCCACGGCCTCGGCAATACCCGCTTCAAGAGCAGTGTGAACCGTGCGCCCCGCCAGACCAGCCCCGGCTCCCCCGGTGAGCGGCGCATCCTGAAACTGGAACTGAAAGTGCTGGCGGATGTGGGCCTCCTGGGGCTCCCCAATGCCGGCAAATCCACCCTGATCCGCGCCGTCTCCGGCGCCCGCCCCAAGGTGGCGGACTACCCCTTCACCACCCTGCACCCGAACCTGGGTGTGGTGTCCGTGGGACAGCACCGCAGCTTCGTGATGGCGGACGTGCCGGGGCTGATAGAAGGTGCGGCTGAGGGAGCAGGGCTCGGCATCCGCTTCCTGAAGCACCTGCAGC
This sequence comes from uncultured Gammaproteobacteria bacterium, assembly GCA_964584665.1. Classification (GTDB taxonomy): domain Bacteria; phylum Pseudomonadota; class Gammaproteobacteria; order Natronospirales; family REEB76; genus DASUBN01. The sequence goes on along the minus strand of CAZPAO010000126.1, from coordinate 520 downwards.
GGACGCGTCTCCTGCTGCATCTCGTGGACGTGGCGCCCTATGAGGGCAGCGGCGATCCGGTGCAGGACGCAAAATCCATCGTCAAGGAATTGGAGAAGTTCAGCCCGGAGCTGGCCGCCCAGGAGCGATGGCTGGTGCTGAACAAGCTGGATCTCGTGCCTCCCGACGAGCAGGACGCCCGCTGCAAGGCCATCGTGAAGGGCCTGAAGTGGAAGGGCGAGGTGTTCCGCATCTCGGGTATCTCCGGGGCCGGCACCCAGGATCTCTGCCAGAAGATCATGGTGCGGCTGGAGGAGATCGGCGTGGCGGCACCGCTGTTCGCCGACGAAGCCCAGGCGGGCGCCGGGACAGAATCAGCAGAATGAAAAAGCCGGCTAGAAGCCGGCTTTTTTTATCTCAAGTGAGATGAGGCCTTAGGCCTTCATCGCCTTGATGTGCGCGTTCAGGCGGCTCTTGTGGCGAGCGGCCTTGTTGCGGTGCAGCAGGCCCTTGTCGGCCATGCGGTCGATGACCGGCACGG
>CAZPAO010000125.1:0-1574 GCA_964584665.1 uncultured Gammaproteobacteria bacterium | reverse complement strand
GCAAGGTGGCCAAGGTGCGCCTCACCAACGGCTTCGAGGTCATCAGCTACATCGGTGGCGAAGGCCACAACCTGCAGGAGCACTCGGTGGTGCTCATCCGCGGCGGCCGAGTCAAGGATCTCCCGGGCGTGCGCTACCACACGGTGCGCGGTTCGCTCGACTGCGCGGGCGTCAACGACCGCAAGCAGAGCCGTTCCAAATATGGCGCGAAGCGCCCCAAGTCCTAATTAGTTAGGTAACAACTATGTCCCGCAGAAAATCCGCAGACCGCCGCACCATCCTCCCCGACCCCAAGTTCGGGAGCGAGAAGCTGGCCAAGTTCATGAACATGGTCATGGAGCGCGGCAAGAAGTCGACCGCCGAGACCATCGTGTACGACGCCCTCGAGGCCATCTCGAGCAAGAAGGGCGGCGATGCCATGGAGATCCTGGACAAGGCGCTGGACAACGTGCGCCCCATGGTCGAAGTGAAGTCGCGCCGCGTCGGCGGTGCCACCTACCAGGTGCCGGTCGAGGTGCGTCCCACCCGTCAGCAGGCCCTCGCCATGCGCTGGCTGATCGAAGCCGCACGCGTGCGCACCGAGAAGTCCATGCCCATGCGCCTCGCCGGCGAGCTGATGGACGCCTCCGAGAACCGCGGCAGCGCCGTGAAGAAGCGCGAAGAAGTGCACCGCATGGCTGACGCCAACAAGGCGTTCGCGCACTACCGCTGGTAAGCCAGTCCCCTTAAGCGAAGAATTTCCCGAGGATCCAAGTCGTGGCCCGTACTACTCCTATCGAGCGCTATCGCAACATCGGCATCATGGCCCACATCGATGCCGGCAAGACCACCACGACCGAGCGCGTGCTGTTCTACACGGGCGTGTCCCACAAGATCGGCGAAGTGCATGACGGCGCGGCCATCATGGACTGGATGGAGCAGGAGCAGGAGCGCGGCATCACCATCACGTCCGCGGCGACCACCTGCTTCTGGAAGGGCATGGACCAGACCTGGCCCGAGCACCGCATCAACATCATCGACACCCCCGGCCACGTGGACTTCACCATCGAAGTCGAGCGTTCGCTGCGCGTGCTGGACGGCGCCTGCGCCGTGTTCTGCGCCGTGGGCGGCGTCGAGCCCCAGTCCGAGACGGTCTGGCGCCAGGCCAACAAGTACAAAGTGCCGCGTCTCGCGTTCGTCAACAAGATGGACCGTGCCGGCGCGGACTTCTTCCGCGTCTTCAAGCAGGTCAAGGAGCGCCTCGGCGCCAACCCGGTGGCCATCGAAGTGCCGATCGGCGCCGAAGAGAACTTCAAGGGCGTGGTCGACCTGGTCAAGATGAAGGCCATCTACTGGGATGAATCCACCCAGGGCATGAAGTTCGAGGAGCAGGAGATCCCGGCCGAGCTCGTCGCCACCGCGAAGGAATGGCACGAGAAGATGGTCGAGGCCGCCGCCGAGTCCTCCGACGAGCTGATGAACAAGTACCTGGAAGGCAAGCCGCTGACCACGGAAGAGATCCATGCCGGCCTGCGCGCGCGCACCATCAAGGGCGAGATCGTGCCGATGCTGTGCGGCTCCGCCTTCAAGAACAA
>CAZPAO010000124.1:0-1634 GCA_964584665.1 uncultured Gammaproteobacteria bacterium | reverse complement strand
AGGCCCATGAAGAAGGTGCCCATCATCTGGCTCACGTAGCGCGGCGGCGCGAGCTTGGTGACGGCGGAGAGGCCCACCGGGCTCAGCAACAGTTCGCCCACGGTGTGGAAGAAGTACGTCACCACCAGCCAGTACGGCACCGCCAGCGCGCCGTGGGCCACCACATGGGCCGCACCCACCATCACCAGGAAACCCACCGCCATCATGATGAGGCCGAGGCCGAACTTCACCGGCGTGGAAGGGTTGAGGTTCTTGGCCGCGAGCCGGAGCCACAGGTAGCCCACGAAGGGCGAGAGCGTGATGATGAAGAAGGGCTGCACGCTCTGGAACCAGCCGGCCGGGAACACATAGCCCAGCACGTCGCGGTCGGTGTAGCGCTCGCCGAAGATGTTGAGGGAGGAACCCGCCTGTTCGAAACCGGTCCAGAACAGGGCGGCACCGGCGAACAGCAGGAAGATCACCACCACCCGCTTCTTCTCGATCAGGTCGAGGCCGCCGAAGCCGAGTATGTAGGCGAAGAACAGCACGGCAGCGGCGAAGATGCCCCAGCCGGTGTAGCCCGCCGCAGTGTTCACGTCGAAGCTGAACCAGCCGAGCTGCAGGGCGAGGCCGAAGACCGCCAGCGCCGCCAGGAACACCACCACGCTGGTCCAGCCGCGTCGCTGGATCGCGGCATCCCGTGCCGCGTCACCGCTGCGGCTGGGCTCGGCGCCGGCACCCGTAAGCCAGTGCTTGGTGGAGCGGAACCAGAGTGCGCCCAATAGCATCATGCCGCCGCAGATGGCATAGCCGATGTGCCAGTTGTAGGTCTCAGCGAAGTAGCTCACGGGCAAGGGCGCGATGAAGGCGCCGAGGTTGATGCCGGAGTAGAAGATGGAGAAGCCTGCATCGCGGCGCGCGCCGCCTTCCGGATAGAGCTGGCCCACGATGACGCTGACGTTGGGCTTGAGCAGGCCCGTGCCGAGCACGATCAGCGCCAGGCCGGCGACGGCGAAGGAGAGCCCGCCCGAGGGCACCGCCAGTGAGAACTGACCGCAGGCGATGAGGATGGCGCCCCAGAACACCGCCCGCTGCTGCCCGATGAGCCGGTCCGCGATCCAGCCGCCCGGCAGGGCCAGGAGATACACGAAACCCACGTAGAGGGCATAGATGCCGGCCGCCTGCTTGTCGTCCAGTGCCAGGCCGCCGCGGTGGTTGATGACCGCGTCGCCGAGATAGAGGATCAGCATGGCCCTGAGGCCGTAGTAGCTGAAGCGCTCGAAGGCCTCGGTGAAGAAGAGGTTCATCAAGCCGAGCGGATGACCCAAGAACGTGCGGTTGGCAGCGGAATTGGCCATGGATGTCCCCTAACCCAAATAATGGGCGATGCAGGAGCATCCCCGGTTTAGGGACATGCGTCAATAAGACAGGTTGATTGAAGCGTCGCGAGCGATGGCAGGGCTAGGCGGGCTTCGCCCTCGCCGCTCTCGCACATCCCTGTGCTCCGCGCACGTACGCATCCTGCTACAGACAACGCCCTGCCGAGCGCAGCAGCTTCAGTTAAAGGATCTTCGTATAACGCTTGCCGGTGAAGGTATAGCCCAGTCTCTCGTAGAAGGCGTGGGCCTCCTCCCGGTGCAGGGCGGTGGTGAGGT
>CAZPAO010000123.1:0-1682 GCA_964584665.1 uncultured Gammaproteobacteria bacterium | reverse complement strand
GTGAAGGCCGGCGACATCCTGGTGGGCAAGGTCACGCCGAAGGGCGAGACCCAGCTGACGCCGGAAGAGAAGCTGCTGCGCGCGATCTTCGGCGAGAAGGCCACCGACGTGAAGGACACCTCGCTGCGCGTGCCGCCGGGCATGGACGGCACCGTCATCGATGTGCGCGTGTTCACCCGCGACGGCGTGGACAAGGATTCGCGCGCCCTCTCCATCGAGAAGTCGGAGCTGGAGAAAGTCCGCAAGGACCTGAACGACCAGCGCCGCATCCTCGAGGACGACATCTTCCAGCGCGTCGAGCGCCTCTTGCTCTCCAAGGTCGCCGAAGGCGGCCCGAAGGGCCTGAAGTCCGGGAACAAGGTCACCAAGGCCTACCTGGAGGAGCTGCCGCGCGAGAAGTGGTTCGAGGTGCGCCTGAAGAATGACGAGGCCACCGACCAGCTCGAGAAGCTGACGGCCCAGCTGAAGGCCCAGCACGCGGACTTCGAGCGCCGCTACGAAGAGAAGCGCAAGAAGATCACCGCCGGCGATGACCTCGCCCCGGGCGTGATCAAGATGGTCAAGGTGTACCTGGCCGTGAAACGCCGCGTGCAGCCCGGCGACAAGATGGCCGGCCGTCACGGCAACAAGGGCGTGATCTCCATGATCACCCCGGTGGAGGACATGCCTTACGCCGCCGACGGTACGCCGGTCGACGTGGTGCTGAACCCGCTGGGCGTGCCTTCGCGCATGAACATCGGCCAGATCCTCGAGACCCACCTGGGCTGGGCCGCCAAGGGCCTGGGGCTCAAGATCGGCAAGATGCTGGACCAGCACAGCAAGACCGAGGAGATGCGCAAGTTCCTCGACCAGGTCTACAACAAGTCCGGCGGCAAGAAGGAGGACATCGCTTCCTTCACCGACGACGAGATCACCATGCTGGCGCAGAACCTGCGCGCCGGCGTGCCGATCGCGACGCCGGTGTTCGACGGCGCCAACGAGGAGGAGATCAAGCATCTCCTGAAGCTCGCGGGCCTGCCGGAGAGCGGCCAGACCACGCTGTATGACGGCCGCACCGGCGAGTCCTTCGAGCGTCCGGTCACGGTCGGCTACATGTACATGCTGAAGCTGAACCACCTGGTGGACGACAAGATGCACGCGCGTTCCACGGGGCCCTACTCGCTCGTCACCCAGCAGCCGCTGGGCGGCAAGGCGCAGTTCGGTGGCCAGCGCTTCGGCGAGATGGAAGTCTGGGCGCTCGAGGCCTACGGCGCCGCCTACACCCTGCAGGAGATGCTGACGGTGAAGTCGGACGACACCATCGGCCGCACCAAGATGTACAAGAACATCGTGGACAGCGACCACCGCATGGAAGCCGGCATGCCTGAGTCCTTCAACGTATTGGTCAAGGAAATTCGTTCGCTGGCCATCAACATCGAACTGGAGCAGGACTGACGTCAAGTCGGTCCAGCTCCGGTCCGGTGTCGCAACCAGAAACAACGGTGAACTGAAATGAAAGACTTACTGAAACTCTTGAAGCAGCAGGGCCAGGTCGAGGACTTCGATGCCATCCGCATCGGTCTCGCCTCCCCGGACATGATCCATGCCTGGTCCTTCGGCGAGGTCAAGAAGCCGGAGACCATCAACTACCGCACCTTCAAGCCGGAGCGGGACGGGCTGTTCTGCGCCAAGATCTTCGGGCC
>CAZPAO010000122.1:0-1685 GCA_964584665.1 uncultured Gammaproteobacteria bacterium | reverse complement strand
GGGACCTGATCGAGTTCGCCGACACGAGCACGCTCTTCACCAACCCGGCGAAGAAGCAAACGGAAGATTACATTACAGGTCGTTACGGCTGAGGCCAGGCCGCTTAAAAGCTACTGCGCTCGGCATAGCTTCGTCTGTAGCAGGGATGCGTACGTGCCGCGGAGCACAGGGATGTGCGAGAGCGGCGAGCGGTCCGTCAATCTGACCATCCCTGGTTAGCATTCAGCTCCGCCATCTATGGCTGCGCGTCCGCCGCATGCGGCGGACCTTCGCTCGTAATGCTTTTAGCGTCCTGGATACAGAGTTTTGATGGAGAAAAGAAAAAGGCCCGGGATTTCTCCCGGGCCTTTTTAATCTCTAAAAGTCAGAGATTACTTGCCGCCGGTCGAAGCAGCCGGAGCAGCCGACTTCTTGTGGCTCTTCTTGTGGCTGGACTTCTTATGGCTGGACTTCTTGTCGCTCTTCGCGGGAGCGGCAGCCGGGGCAGCAGCCTTGGCGGTGGAAGCAGCCGGGGCAGCCGGAGCGGCGGCCGGGGCGGCAGCGAAGGCGGTGCCGGCGAGGGCCAGCAGGGAGGCGGCGATAGCACTGATCATGATCTGACGCTTCATTCTGAGTACTCCAGTTAAAGTTGACGTTGGATACCTAATAGGTTTTGCAAAACCACCCCAAGTCCAGCCGGTGCTCCGGCCTTCCGGCCGGGTCCCTGTTCCAAGGGCTGACACTCTCTGTCGGGAGCTATAACGCCCCCTCGGAGGGTGGGTTGACGCCTATGGGGCCCGATTTCCGGGCCGGTCTTGCGGCCCCGGGGAGCCTAGGCCTCCCGGGCCGGGCTGGCATAATACGGGGCAAATGAGCAAAAAAATACCCGTCTCCCAGCTGGTCCTGGGCATGTATGTGACAGAGCTGGATCGCCCCTGGCTGGAGAGCCCTTTCCTGTTCCAGGGCTTCGCCATCGAGTCCCCGGACCAGCTCTCGGCCCTCCAGGAATGCTGCCAGCACGTCTATATAGACGAAGCCAGGGCCCTGGGTGGGCCGGAGGAGCCGCAGGAGGGGGAGGCTGACCTCACCCTGCCGGGCATCAAGGAGACCGCCGAGCGCAGCGGTTTCCGGCTGGCGGTACGGCGGGTGCTGGAGTACCGGCAGAAGCTCTATCCGCACCTGCAACGGGTCATGGAAGATGCGCGCCTGGGCAAGCTCATGGACGCCCGTGAGACCCGGGTCATGGTCCAGCAACTCGTGGAACTGGTGGCGGTGAATGCCCAGGCCGCCCTCTGGCTCACCAACCTGAAGGACCGTCATTCCCACACCGCGGACCACTGTTTCAACACCGCGGTGCTGGCGGTGGCCTTCGGTTCCCACCTCGGGATGCCCAAGGACACCTTGGAGCAGGTGGGCCTGGGCGCGCTCCTGCACGACATCGGCAAGATGCGCACCCCGGTCACCATCCTCGACAAGCCCGGCGTGCTCACCGAGGACGAATTCGACATCCTCAAGAAACATCCGGTAGACGGCTATCAGATGCTGCGCAAGCAGGGCGGCTTCCCGCCGCTGGCCCTGGAGGTGGTGCACCTGCACCATGAGCGCGTGGGTGGCCAGGGTTACCCCTTCAGCCTGAAGGGCGAGGAGATCCCGCTGCACGTGCGGGTGGTGGCGGTGGCGGAGGTCTACGACGACATCAGCAGCGA
>CAZPAO010000121.1:0-1751 GCA_964584665.1 uncultured Gammaproteobacteria bacterium | reverse complement strand
GAGATCCTGTTCATCCTGATCGCCATGCTGCCCGCCTGGGGCCAGTGGCCGCTGTCCTTCGTCTGGACCGGCTTCCACCTGCTGGTGATCACGATCCAAGCGTTCGTGTTCATGATGCTGAGCGTCGTCTACCTCAGCATGGCGCACACGACGCACGATTCGCACGCTCACTAATCCATCCATCAACAGCGTTTTCTTGTAAGGAGATTTTCATGGATATCGTCACTTCCATCGCCAACGTCCAGGGCCTCACCGCGCTCGGCGTGTGCCTGATCTTCGGCATGGGCGCCTTCGGCACCGCCATCGGCTTCGGCATCCTGGGCGGCAAGTTCCTGGAAGGCTGCGCGCGCCAGCCCGAGCTCGGCGGCATGCTGATGGGCCGCATGTTCCTGGTGGCCGGCCTGCTCGACGCCGTGGCCATGATCGGCATCGGCTTCGCGCTGTTCTTCGTGTTCGCCAACCCGTTCGTGGGTGCCGTGACTTCGGCCGCCGCGACCGCCGCGGGCGCCAAGTAACCCGTACCGGCCTCCATCGAGGATCACCAACGTGAACCTGAATGCTTCACTGATCGCCGAGATGTTCGCCTTCGCGCTGTTCGTGTGGGCCACGATGAAATACGTGTGGCCCGTGCTGCTCGGCGCGATGAACGAGCGCGAGAAGACCATCGCCGACGGCCTCGCCGCGGGCGAGCGCGGCAAGCAGGAGCTGGCGAAGGCCCATGACGAGGCCGGCGCCATCCTGCGCGAGGCGCGCGGCAAGGCGACCGATGCGGTCAACATCGCGAACCAGCAGGCCACGCAGCTCTTGGAGGACGCGCGCAAGCAGTCCCAGGTGGAGCGTCAGCGCCAGGTGGATGCCGCCAAGGCGGAGATCCAGCAGGAGCTGAACCGCGCCAAGGAAGCGCTGCGTGCCGAGGTGTCCAAGGTGGCCCTCGCGGCGGCCGAGCGCATCATCGAGCGCGAGATCGACCCCAAGGCCCACAAGGCGCTGCTCGATGAGCTCGCCGGCCAGATCCACTGAGGTAAGCGACCGATGGCCGAGAACAGCACCCTGGCCCGTCCCTACGCCCGCGCGGTGTTCGAGCTCGCGCGCGATCAGGGCGCGCTCGACCGCTGGAGCAAGGTGCTCGCCGTGCTGAAGGACCTCGCCGCCGACAAGGGCGTGAAGGCCATGCTCACGGCGCCGCAGGCTGCGCCCGCGGTGCGCGCCGAGGTGCTGGCGGAGCTCGCCGGCAAGTCCGGCGAGAAGCTCGACCAGCACGGCCGCAACTTCGTGGCGCTGCTGGCCGAGAACCGCCGCCTGGGGCTCTTGCCCGAGATCGCGGCGGACTACGAGCTGCTGCGGGCCGAGGCGGAGAACACCCTCGAGGTGGAGCTGCGCGCGGCCATGCCGGTGGACGCCGCCGAGCAGAAGCACATCGCGGACGCGCTCCACAAGAAGCTCGGCCGCAAGATCACGCTCAAGTACGTGCAGGACAAGACGCTCATCGGCGGCGCGGTGCTCCGCGCCGGGGACCTGGTCATAGACGGGTCGGTGCGCGAGAAGCTGGGGCGCCTCACGGCGGCCCTGATTCACTAATTCGACGGAAAAATCTTCAGGAATCCGAGGTCCGACCATGCAACTCAATCCTTCCGAGATCAGCCAGCTCATCAAGCAGCGCATCGAGAAGTTCGATGGCGAGGCGGAGGCCCGCAACGTGGGCACCGTGGTGAGCGTGACCGACGGCATCGTGCGCGTGCACGGCCTGCAGG
>CAZPAO010000120.1:0-1777 GCA_964584665.1 uncultured Gammaproteobacteria bacterium | reverse complement strand
GTCAAAAGCAATTGATTTACCTGGAAAAAACCCAGGTTTCTGATAGACTTGAACGTTTCACTCCGGCTCTGGCCTTTCCATAAGGCGGGAGCCTCAAAAGCCCGCGAGACACCATGAACCAGAAGACCGACGACCGCCAGTCGCAGCTCAAGATCCTCATCGCCAAGGGCAAGGAGCAGGGCTATCTCACCTATGCCGAGGTGAACGACCACCTGCCCAACGAGATCGTCGATCCGGAACAGATCGAAGAGATCATCGCGATGATCAACGACATGGGCATCCCGGTCCACGAGGAAGCCCCGGACGCCGAGCAGCTGCTCTTGGCCGAGAACACGGTCAACCCCACCGAAGACGACGAAGAGGCTGCCGAAGAGGCCGCCGCGGCCCTGGCGCTGGACGCCGAGTTCGGCCGCACCACCGACCCCGTGCGCATGTACATGCGCGAGATGGGCACCGTGGAACTGCTCACCCGCGAGGGCGAGATCCGCATCGCCAAGCGCATCGAGGAAGGCCTGAACCAGGTGCTGGGCTCGGTCGCCACCTACCCCGCCACCTCCGCCCTGCTGCTGCATGAGTACGCCGGCATCGCCGAAGGTCGCACCAAGCTCACCGACATCATCGCCGGCTTCATCGACCCGAACGCCGACCTGGTGGTCCCGCCGGCCGCCATGGCCGAGGTGACCGTGGACGGCGAAGCCGTGGCCCTGGCGGAAGCCGAGGAAGACGGCGAAGTGGAAGTGCCGGCCGCCGCCGCGGCAGCCGCCAAGGGCAAGGGCGCGAAGGGCGCCAAGGCCGGCGCCGAGGAAGAGGAAGCCGCCGACGGCGAGGACGAGAACCCCATCGACACCGGCCCGGATCCGGAAGAGGCAGCGCGCCACTTCAACGACCTGCGCAAGGCCCACGACAAGGTGGTGAAGTCGCTGATCAAGAACGGCTCCGAGCACAAGACCACTGCGCGCCTGCGCAAGCAGCTGGCCGAGACGCTGATGCGCCTGAAGCTCACGCCGCGCATGACCGACACCCTCACCGGCAACCTGCGCAGCCTGGTGGAGACCATCCGCGCCCACGAGCGCCAGATCATGATGCTGTGCGTGCAGAAGGCCGGCATGCCGCGCAAGGACTTCATCAAGAGCTTCCCGGACAACGAGACCAACACCCGCTGGCTGGACCGGCAGATCAAGTCCAAGCGCAAGTGGTCCTCCGCTCTCGGCAAGCAGCGCGAGGAAGTGGTGCGCCTGCAGAACCGCCTGCGCGCCATGGAAGCCGAGACCCATCTCAGCATCGGCGAGCTGAAGGAGATCAACCGCCAGATGTCCATCGGCGAGGCCAAGGCCCGCCGCGCCAAGAAGGAGATGGTGGAGGCCAACCTGCGCCTCGTGATCTCCATCGCCAAGAAGTACACCAACCGCGGCCTGCAGTTCCTGGACCTGATCCAGGAGGGCAACATCGGCCTGATGAAGGCCGTGGACAAGTTCGAATACCGCCGCGGCTACAAGTTCTCGACCTACGCCACCTGGTGGATCCGCCAGGCCATCACCCGCTCGATCGCCGACCAGGCGCGCACCATCCGCATCCCGGTGCACATGATCGAGACCATCAACAAGCTGAACCGCATCAGCCGCCAGATGCTGCAGGAGATGGGCCGCGAGGCCACTCCGGAAGAGCTGGCGGTGCGCATGGAGATGCCCGAGGACAAGGTGCGCAAGGTGCTCAAGATCGCGAAAGAGCCGATCTCCATGGAGACGCCCATCGGCGACGACGAGGACTCCCACCTGGG
>CAZPAO010000119.1:0-1784 GCA_964584665.1 uncultured Gammaproteobacteria bacterium | reverse complement strand
CGCCGTGGCTGGGGGGACCCGGCGCTCCACTCCCTGTTCCTGGGTGTTGTTCATAAAACCCACCCCCCCCGGCCGCCCTACGTAGGCGCGCCCGCGACCGGTGTGCCTGCTCTTAGGCCCTGCTCAATCCGCCTGGCGCCGCAGGAATGCCGGGATATCCAGGTAGTCCTGGTTGCCGAGGTCGGGACCTTCGTCGCGTTGGCGACGTTCATAGGTCGGCCGTTCCAGGCGCTTCCAGTCCGGGTTGCCGTCGGTGCCGGTGGCCTTCACCACCTGGATCATGGGGGCCTGCTGCACTTCGGGCTGCTGTGGCACCGGCTGCGGGGCCGGGGGCGCCACCACGGCCTTGGGCTTCAGCACCGGCTGCGCGTTCTGCACCGCGCGTCCGAGACCGGTGGCCACCACCGTGACCCGCACCTCGCCGCTCATGGCCGGGTCGAGCACCGTGCCCACCACCACCGTGGCGTTCTCGTCGGCGAAGGCTTCCACCGCCGCGCCCACTTCCTCGAGTTCGCCGATGGTGAGGTCCATGCCGGCGGTGATGTTCACCAGCACGCCCTTGGCGCCGGCGAAGTTCACATCCTCAAGCAAGGGGCTCTTCAGCGCGGCTTCGGCCGCGCGCACCGCGCGGTTCTCGCCGATGGCGACCCCGGTGCCCATCATCGCCATGCCCATCTCCGACATGACCGTGCGCACGTCGGCGAAGTCAACGTTGATGAGGCCCGGCCGGGTGATGATGTCCGCGATGCCCTGCACAGCGCCCAGCAGCACCTCGTTGGCGGACTGGAAGGCGTTGATGAGGCTGATCTCGCGGCCCAGCACCGAAGCCAGCTTGTCGTTGGGGATCACGATCAGCGAGTCGACGTACTGGCTGAGTTCGGCGATACCCTTCTCCGCCGCGAGCATGCGCTTGTTGCGCTCGAAGCCGAAGGGCTTCGTCACGACGGCCACCACCAGGATGTCCATCTCCTTGGCCACCTGCGCCACCACCGGCGAGGCGCCGGTGCCGGTGCCACCGCCCATGCCGGCGGTGATGAACACCATGTCGGCTCCCTTCAGCACCTCCTCGATGCGGTCGCGGTCCTCGAGGGCCGCCTGGCGGCCCACGTCCGGGTTGGCGCCGGCGCCTAGACCCTTGGTGAAGCTGCCGCCGATCTGCAGGGTGGTCTTGGCGTTGGCCTTGCGCAGCACCTGTGCGTCGGTGTTGATGGCCACGAAGTCCACGCCCTCGACGCCGCGCGACACCATGTATTGGATGGCGTTGCCGCCACCACCGCCGACGCCGACGACCTTGATCACCGCGTTCTGGCTCATGTCATCCATTAGTTCGAACATGTCCGGTCTCCTCTATATATAAGTCTCGAAACCTTGAAACCCTCTTCCGGCACCGCCCTCCCGGAGCAGTGCCCGCCCATCAGGCGCAAAACCTCAAAACGATCCTTGGAACCATTGCTTCATCCGTTCCCACATGTCCTGCACGCCGTTCGGCGTCCGCTGCGGGCTGCTGCCGCTCGGCAGGCTCTGGGCGCCGAACAGCAGGAGCCCCACGCCGGTGGAGTGGATCGGGTTGCGCACCACGTCCACCAGGCCGGTGACGCCCTGGGGCGCGCCGAGGCGCACCGGCGCATGGAACACCTCTTCCGCGAGGTCCACAGCGCCCTCCATCTTGGAACTGCCGCCGGTGAGGACGATGCCCGCCGGGATCTGCTCCTCGAAACCGCTGCGGCGAAGTTCCGCCTGGATCAGGCTGAACAGCTCCTCGTAGCGCGGCTCCACCACCTCCG
>CAZPAO010000118.1:0-1921 GCA_964584665.1 uncultured Gammaproteobacteria bacterium | reverse complement strand
GGCGACGTGCGCCGCATCAACATGCCGCCGCTGGAGCACAAGGACGTACACGACATGGTGTACGACATCATGAACGACAAGCAGCGCAAGGACTACGAGGAATTCCTCGAGTGCGACTTCTCGTTCGAGATCCCCAACCTGGCGCGCTTCCGCGTCAACGCCTTCAACCAGAACCGCGGCTCCGCCGCCGTGTTCCGCACCATCCCGTCCAAGATCCTCTCGCTCGAGGACCTGGGCGCGCCGAACATCTTCAAGGAGATATCCGATAACCCGCGCGGCATCGTGCTGGTGACCGGTCCCACGGGCTCGGGCAAGTCCACCACGCTCGCGGGCATGATCAACTACAAGAACGAGAGCGAGTTCGGCCACATCCTCACCATCGAGGACCCGATCGAGTTCGTGCACGAGTCGAAGAAGTGCCTCATCAACCAGCGCGAGGTGCACCGCGACACCCTCGGCTTCAGCGAGGCGTTGCGCTCGGCACTGCGAGAGGACCCGGACGTGATCCTGGTGGGCGAGATGCGCGACCTCGAGACCATCCGCCTGGCGCTGTCGGGCGCCGAGACCGGGCACTTGGTGTTCGGCACGCTGCACACCAGTTCCGCCGCCAAGACCATCGATCGCATCGTGGACGTGTTCCCGGCGGCCGAGAAGGACATGGTGCGGTCCATGATCTCGGAGTCCCTGCGCGCAGTGATCTCGCAGTCGCTGCTGAAGAAGGTCGGCGGCGGCCGCGTCGCGGCCCACGAGATCATGATCGGCACCGGCGCCATCCGCAACCTGATCCGCGAGAACAAGATCGCGCAGATGTATTCCGCCATCCAGACCGGCCAGCAGCACGGCATGCAGACCCTCGATCAGTGCCTGCAAGACCTGGTGCGCAAGGGCATCGTCACCAAGGAAGAGGCGCGCGGCAAGGCCATGGCGAAGGAAATGTTCACCTGAGCGCACCCTTAAGGGGAGGCGTGGAGCTCTAGACGATGGAAAGAGACCAAGCGATAAAGTTCATGCAGGACCTCCTGCGCGCCATGATCGGCCGCAAGGGTTCCGACCTCTTCATCACCGCGGGTTTCCCGCCGGCGATGAAGGTGGACGGCCAGATCACGCCGATCACGGACAAGCCGTTGACCCCGGATCAGGCCGCCATGCTGGTGCGCGCCATCATGAACGACCGTCAGACCAAGGAGTTCGACGCCAGCAAGGAGTGCAACTTCGCGATCAACCCGCCGGGCATCGGCCGGTTCCGCGTCAACGCCTTCGTGCAGCAGGGCCGCGCCGGCGCGGTGCTGCGCACCATCACCACCGAGATCCCCGACTTCGACAAGATGGGCCTGCCGCCCATCCTGAAGGAAGTGGTGATGTCCAAGCGCGGCCTCTGCATCATGGTGGGCGGCACCGGTTCGGGCAAGTCAACCTCGCTCGCGGCCATGCTCGGCTACCGCAACAAGAACACCAAGGGCCACATCATCACCATCGAGGACCCCATCGAGTACGTGCATCCGCACCTGGGCTGCCTCATCACGCAGCGCGAAGTGGGCGTGGACACGGACTCCTGGGAGATCGCCCTCAAGAACACCCTGCGCCAGGCGCCGGACGTGATCCTCATCGGTGAGATCCGCGATCGCGAGACCATGGAGCACGCGGTGCAGTTCGCCGAGACCGGCCATCTCTGCCTCTCGACCCTGCATGCCAACAGCGCCAACCAGGCCCTGGACCGCATCGTCAACCTGTTCCCGGAAGAGCGCCGGCACCAGCTGCTGATGGACCTGTCCTTGAACATCAAGGGCATCATCTCCCAGCGCCTCATCAAGAAGCCGGACGGCAAGGGCCGCGTGGCCGCGCTGGAGATCCTGCTCAACTCGCCTTTGATCTCGGACCTGATCTTCAAGGGCGAGATCGCCCAGATCAAGGAGATCATGTC
>CAZPAO010000117.1:0-1957 GCA_964584665.1 uncultured Gammaproteobacteria bacterium | reverse complement strand
CGATCTCGAGATCGCCTTCCTGTTCCCCTGGGCCGTGTCGCTGCACGGCATCGGCCTGTTCGGTTTCCTCGCCATGATGCTGTTCCTCGGCATCCTGGTGGTGGGCTTCATCTATGAATGGAAGAAGGGGGCGCTCGAGTGGGAGTAGAAGGCGTGCAGCAGAAGGGGTTCGTCACCGCGAACGTGGACAACCTGGTCAACTGGGCGCGCACCGGCTCACTCTGGCCCATGACCTTCGGTCTCGCCTGCTGCGCGGTCGAGATGATGCACGCGGGCGCCGCGCGCTATGACCTGGACCGCTTCGGCGTGATCTTCCGCCCCAGCCCGCGCCAATCGGACGTGATGATCGTGGCCGGCACCCTCGTGAACAAGATGGCGCCGGCGCTGCGCAAGGTCTATGACCAGATGGCCGAGCCGCGCTGGGTGATCTCCATGGGCTCCTGCGCCAACGGCGGCGGTTACTACCATTATTCCTACGCGGTGGTGCGTGGCTGCGACCGCATCGTGCCCGTCGACGTCTACGTGCCTGGGTGCCCGCCCAGCGCCGAGCAGCTTCTGTACGGCATCATCCAGCTGCAGAAGAAGATCCGCCGCACCAACACCATCGCGCGATAGGGGAGAGCATGACCGCAGCCGTCGACAAGCTGGCCGAGCAGGTGGAAGCGCGCTTCAAGGACGCGCTCGTGCGCGTGCCGTCGACCGTGAACGAGCTCACCTACGAACTGCCCGCGGCGAAGCTGTTGGAAGTCTGCCGCGCGCTGCGCGACGAGAAGGCATTCCGTTTCGAGCAGCTGGTGGACGTCTGCGGTGTGGATTACCTCGGCCACGGCAGCGATGAGTGGCGTACCGAATCCGCCACCAAGAGCGGCTTCAGCCGCGGTGTGAAGCGCGCGCAACCGCAGGCCTCGCAGCAGCCGGAACGCCGTTACGCGGTGGTCTATCACCTGCTTTCCGTCAGCCGCAACGAGCGGCTGCGCCTGAGGGTCTATTGCCCTGGAGACGATTCGCCCATCGTCGTCTCCGTGACCGGCATCTGGGCCGGCGCCGCCTGGTTCGAGCGCGAGGCCTTCGACCTCTACGGCATCCTGTTCGACGGCAACCCTGACCTGCGCCGCATCCTCACGGACTATGGTTTCATCGGGCACCCATTCCGCAAGGACTTCCCGCTCTCCGGCAACGTCGAGGTGCGCTACGACCCTGAGAAGAAGCGCGTTGTCTACCAGCCGGTGAGCATCGAGCCGCGCGTGCTGGTGCCGCGCGTCATCCGCCACGACCCGCGCTACGACGAAGCATCCAGGGAGGTGGCCAAGGATGCCTGAGATCCAGAACCTGACGATGAACTTCGGCCCGCAGCATCCGGCGGCCCACGGCGTGCTGCGCCTGGTGCTGGAGATGGACGGCGAGATCATCACCAAGGCCGACCCGCACATCGGCCTGCTGCACCGCGCCACCGAGAAGCTGGCCGAGAGCAAACCCTACAACCAGAGCATCGGTTACATGGACCGGCTCGACTACGTGTCCATGATGTGCAACGAGCACGCCTATGTCATGGCCATCGAGCGCCTGCTGGGGATCGCGCCGCCGCCGCGCGCCCAGGCGATCCGCACCATGTTCGACGAGCTGACCCGAATCACCAACCACCTCCTGTGGCTGGGCGCGCACGGCCTCGACATCGGCGCCATGACGGTGTTCCTCTACTGCTTCCGCGAGCGTGAGGACGTGATGGACATGTATGAGGCGGTATCGGGCGCGCGCATGCACGCGACCTACTACCGCCCCGGCGGCGTCTACCGCGACCTGCCGGACCGCATGCCGCGCTTCGACGAGTCCCGCTTCCGCAGTAAGGGCGACCTGAAGCGCCTGAACGGCGCGCGCGACGGCTCGCTGCTGGATTTCATCGACGACTTCGCCAAGCGCTTCCCCAAGTGCGTGGACGAGTACGAGACCCTGCTCACCG
>CAZPAO010000116.1:0-2010 GCA_964584665.1 uncultured Gammaproteobacteria bacterium | reverse complement strand
TCGTCGGTTCCAACATCCGCAAGGAAGTGCCGCTCCTGGCGCATCGCCTGCGCAAGGCCGCGCTGAAGGGAGGGGCGGTGATGTTCCTGAACCCGCGCCGCTATCCGATGCTCTTCCCGGTGCGCGCTTACCTCGCCACCGCGGCCCAGGACATGGTGGATACGCTCGCGGCGGTGTTGAAAGCCACCGGCAAGCCGGTGCCCGCCTACCTGAAGGACATCGTCACGGCCCAGAAGCCGGCGGCGGAGCACAACCAGGTGGCAGCAGAACTCGCCAAGGGAGAGCGCAAGGCCATCCTGCTCGGCCATCTCGCCCTCAGCCATCCTGCCTACGCGGACATCCGCGCACTGGCGGCGGCCCTCGCCGAAGCCACCGGTGCCAAGCTCGGTTACATGAGCGAAGGGGCTAACAGCGCCGGCGCCTGGCTCGCGGGCGCAGTGCCCATGCGCATGGCCGGCGGCCGCAACATCGACAAGCCCGGCCGCAACGCCGCGGCGATGCTGGAAGAGCCGCGCTCGGCTTATCTGTTGCTTGGCACCGAACCGGAACTGGAATGCTTCGATGGCGCCCAGGCCCTGAAGGCGCTGAAGAGCGCCAAGCACGTGGTGGCCATCACGCCCTACGTGACCGAGACCATGAAGCAGTACGCCGACGTGCTGTTGCCCGCCGGTGCCTATGGCGAGTCCTCCGGCACCTTCGTCAACGCGGAAGGCCGCTGGCAGAGCTTCACCGGCATCGCGAAGCCGCTGGGCGAATCGCGTCCGGCCTGGAAGATCCTGCGCGTGATGGGCAACCTCTGCGAGCTGAAAGGCTTCGAACAGGATTCCTCCGAGGACGTACTGAACGAAGTGCGTGGCGCGGTGGGCGAGGTGCACGCGGATAACAAGTTCGCCGGCAGCCGCAACGTCAACTCCCAGGTCACCCACAAGGGTTTCCTGCGGGTGGGTGAGACGCCCATGTACGCGGTGGACGCGCTGGTGCGCCGTTCCGCGCCGCTGCAGCAGACCAAGGATGCGGACGTGGCCTATGCCCAGTTCTCGCCGGACGACGCCAAACGCCTCAAGCTCGAGGCGGGCGACGCCGTGAGCCTGCGCCACAACGGCACGCGCGTGGTGCTGCCGGTGAAGTTCGATGACAGCATCGCCCAAGGCGAGGTGTGGGTGCCGGGTGGCCTCGCCGCCACGGTCGCGCTCGGACCCCTGAGCGGCGCGCTCGAAGTGGAGAAGGCCTGATGTCCCTCTGGCAGCAAGCCGTCGAGCTGTGGAACAGCCTGCCTTTCGCCTGGCAGCTGGTGATACGTTCCGTGGCGGGCATCGTCGCCATCATGGTCCCGCTCATCATCACCGTGGCGATGCTCACCCTGGCGGAGCGGCGCGTCATCGGCGCCATGCAGGTACGCATGGGACCGAACCGGGTCGGGCCCTGGGGCCTGCTGCAGCCCTTCGCCGATGTCCTGAAGCTCGTCTTCAAGGAGATCGTGCTGCCGGAGCGGGCCAACAAGTTCATCTTCTTCCTGGCGCCGGTGATCTCCATCGGCACCGCCTTCGCCGCCTGGGCGGTTATCCCGTTCCAGAACGGCGTGATCCTCGCCAACATCAACGCGGGGCTGCTCTATATATTGGCGCTCACGTCCTTCGGCGTGTACGGCGTGATCCTCTCCGGCTGGGCCTCCAACTCCAAGTACGCCTTCCTCGGCGCCATGCGCTCCGCGGCGCAGATGGTGGCCTATGAGATCGCCATGGGCTTCGCCCTGGTGGGCGTGCTGATGGTGAGCCAGAGCCTGAACCTCAACGACATCGTGCTGGGCCAGGCCGGCGGAGCGGGGCACTGGTTCATCTGGCCGCTGCTGCCCTTGGCGGTGATCTACTTCATCGCCGGCGTGGCCGAGACCAACCGCGCGCCCTTCGACGTGGCGGAAGGCGAGTCCGAGATCGTGGCCGGCTTCCACGTGGAGTACTCCGGCACCGCCTTCGCCGCCTTCTTCCTGGCGGAATACGCCAACATGATCCT
>CAZPAO010000115.1:0-2131 GCA_964584665.1 uncultured Gammaproteobacteria bacterium | reverse complement strand
TGTTGTCCAGCACTTCGATGCGCCGGCCGGTGACCTGGGCCACCAGGAGATGGAAGCTGTTTGAACCCAGGTCGACCGCGGCCAGGACGTGGGAGGCCTGCTTCTTCTTCATGGCAAGACTGTACCCCACCTTGCCCCTGAGGTGGAGGGCCGATTCGAAGCGGATCATGGACGTCCGCTGCGCGGCTGCACGCGGCAAGCCTCAAGCCGTGGAGACGGTACCGGGGATATGGCGCACGTCGAGGCCTTCGACGAAATACAGCGCCTGCTCGCTCACGTTCTTGGCATGGTCCCCCACCCGCTCCAGGGCGCGGGTCAGCCACAGCACGTAGAGCATGCGGCGGATGTCCCGCGGGTCGGTGCTCATGGCTTCCATGCAGCGGCCGTTGATGGCCTCGTAGCGCTGGTCCACCGCCTGGTCCCGGCGCAGCACGTCCCGCGCCAGCTTCACGTTGTAGGTCTCGAAGGCGGTGACGGAATCCCGCACCATGTCCCGCACGTCGTTGCCGAGCAGACCCAGCTCGGCGTAGTTGTCCCGGGGGCGGTCCATCTCCGTGAGATGCACCGCCATGCGCGCGACCTTCTCCGCCTCGTCGCCGATGCGCTCCAGGTCCGAGGTGATCTTGATGACCGCGAGCACGTAGCGTAGGTCCGTGGCCGTGGGCTGGCGCCGCACGATGACCTGGCTGCACTCGCCGTCGATGGCCACTTCCAGGTTATCCACCCGGTAATCCTCCACTTCCACCTGGCGCGCGAGGCGCGCGTCGCCCGAGGTGAGGGCCGTCACGGCGGAGTTGATCTGCTCCTGCACCATGCGCCCCATCTCCAGGGTCAGGGTGCGGATGCGGGTCAGGTCGTCATTGAAGGCGTGGGATATATGCGTGCTCAGATCTACATGTTCCATGGCACTCTCCTCATCCGATGACGCGAACCAGCATCGCGTCATCACTCGATTCTTCAGCCACCAGGCGCGAATGGCGCTCGAACAGCTCGAGCCGCGTGAGCGCGTGGCTCACGGCGCGCCAGGACTCGTCCGCGATGAGACGGCAGTCGCCCGACACGCTGCTGAGCCCCGGCAGGAACACCACCTCCGCCAGCACTGGCTCTTCAGCCAGCAGCCGCCAGAGATGGGAGAGGAACGTGTCCTCGCCGATGAAGGCCACGGCCGGGCGGTTGCCGTAGTGGATCGCCACCGGCTGCACCGGCATGCCCGCGTCCACCGCTGCCTGGATGAGGCGCGGACGGAACCGCAGCGGCAGCGCCGCACCGGTGCTGGTGCCTTCGGGGAATACGATCAGGCTCTCGCCGGACTTGAGACGGGCAGCCATGCGTGCCAGGACGCGCTTGATGTCGCCGTGAGAGCCGCGCCGCAGGAACTCGGTTCCGCCTGCTCCGATGAGCCAGCCGAGCAGCGGCCACTCAGCCACCTCCGACTTGGCGACGAAGGCTGCGTCCGAGCGGACCGCGAGCGCCAGGATGTCCAGCCAGGAGATGTGGTTGGCGAGGAGCAGCGCAGGCCCGGGCGCGGGCTCGCCCCGGGTGACGACCTTCACGCCCAGCACCGTGACGGCACGCCTCAGCCACCAGGTACGGAAGTGCGGCACCCAGCCGCGCGCGCGCGGCGGGCAGATCACGGCCAGGGAGCACGGCAGGACGGCCAGCAAGAGGTGCGCCGCCAGCAGCAGCGCGCGACTCAGGCGACGGAGTTCGCGGACGGGCATGGCGCTCAAGCGGCCTTCAGGAAGCGGCGCGCATAGCGCTGGCGCAGTTCCGCCGGATCCAGCACTACCACCACGTCGGCGGTGTTGAAGTCCGGGTCCCAGCAGGGCTCGCCGCAGATCTTCGCGCCCAGGCGCATGTAGGCGAGCAGCAAGGAAGGGATGCGGGCCGGCGGTACCGGGCCTTCCCGCAGGGGCAGCGGGAGCTTCGGCTTCACGCGGTATTCGGCCGGCGCCATGTAGCGCTGGGCTAACGTGGCGTAGGCAGCCATGGCGTTGGCACCGTCGCCCTCGATGGGAATGCTGGCGCAGCCGATCATGCGGTTGAACTCGCTCACCTGGAAGAAGCGCGCGAGACCGGCCCACAGCATGGACACCACCATGCCGCCGCGGTAGGCGGGGTGCACGCAGAC
>CAZPAO010000114.1:0-2133 GCA_964584665.1 uncultured Gammaproteobacteria bacterium | reverse complement strand
CCATGTTTTTCCCCAAGAAGGCCCGAAATATGCCGGCTCATGCCGGCGTCTTTCCGGTTCGCCTGAGGGGGAATCACTTCACCGCGGGTGATGGGCGGTGCTGAGGTGGGAAATAAAACCCACATCCCTGTGGCAAACCGGTGTGTTGGTGTCCCTTGGATACTGGGACACCAAACCCCTGCGCGGATTACATATCGTCACAGGGATTCTGTCAAATGTTTTTGCCGCGTGCTTAGATCGAATCGTCTCAAGACTGAGTCCAGCTAAGGGCTCCGACAGAGGATATTGGGGACTTAGCCCAACGACTTAAGGAATTGGATAAGGAAACGGGTGCAGGTGTCGGCGTTTGGACGAACAAGGCAAGGCGGTTGGCCGAAGTTGGAGTCTGCTGCCTGGCCAAGGGGCGCCTAATCTGGACTGGATACCGGCCTTCGCCGGTATGACGGATGCGGTGAACAGCTGAGGTGGCACGCTCAGGTTTCGCGGGCATGACGAGAGTCGTGGAAAATGATCGGGCGCCGGCAGAGCCGGCGCCCGATCGAGCAAGACTATAGCGCCCTGCGCTCCCAGCCCTGGGCGGTGCGATCCACTTCATAGGCAGGCCAGTAACGCAGGTCGAGCTTCAAGGTGATGATCTGGCCGGTGCCGTCCCAGTTCTTGACGGCCAGGCGCACGTTGTCCCGGTCCTTCAGGCCCTGCACCGCTTTCACGAAGCTCTGCATGTCGGGCGTGGCGACGCCGTTGACGCCGATGATGCGCCAGCCGGCGGAGAGGCCGTAGCGGCTCGCGGGGGAACCGAAGTTGTAGAAGCCGACGAGCAGACCATCGTTCGGCACGCCGCGCTGGGCGGCCGCCGAGTGGTGCGGCTTCTGCAGGAGCGCGCCGGCCCACATGAGGATCTTCTCAGTGCCATCGCTGCCGAGCAGCACGGTGGAGGTCTTGATCTCGCTCACCTTGCCGTCGCGCAGCACGGTGAGGGTGAGGTCCTCGTGCCGGCTCGCCTGCTCCACCTGGCGGAAGGTGGCCACGGGCTTGCCGTCCACCGCCAGCAGCAAGTCACCGTTCTGCAGCGCCTTCTCGGCGGGCGTGCCGGCGGTGAGACGCACCACGGTGAGCACCTCGCGCCGCTCCGGCGCGGCGGTGCCGAGCTTGGTGGCCCAGGCATCCGGCAGCCCAAGCCTGCGGGCCTGGGACAGGGGCATGGGATAGAGCTCCACGTCGAGCGTGCGCAGACCCGCATTGGCCTTCACGTTGCGCACCATGTCCTGCACCACGTCCGCGGGGATGCCGCGCTGCACTTCCTGGGAGCGGTTGCCGTCGTCATAGGCGAAGCTCACCCACAGGGAGGTGATGCGCGCCTGCTTGTCCAGCAGCACGCCGGTGACGTTGCCCGGCGCATTGACGAGGCTCAGGGCCTCGAGGTTGGTATCCCGGAAACGCAGGGTGCGGGAGAGCGGGAACAGCACGGGATCGAGGGACGCGACCTGGGTGGTCTGGCTGGTGAGGCTACCGTCCGGCTGGTAACCCACGAGCTTCACGGTGTCACCGGGCTTGGACAGCGCCGGAGCGAAGACGGCCGATGCCACGGGCGTGTCGCCGAGGAGCTTAGGGTCGTACTGGATGATGGCGAGGTTGTGCTGCGGGTGCACGTAGATGACCTTGCCCGGCACTTCCAGGGAACCAGCGAAGGTGAGTTTCACATCACCCATGGAGACGGGCACGGTATCCCGGTCCGCCACGATCAGGCCGGCCTTCGCGTCCACCACCACGCCGGCGCCCACGTAATGGGTCTCGCCGATGCCGTCGATGGCATAAGGCATGTCGAACTTGATGTAGACCAAGGAGCGCGCGAGCTTGTCCATGGTGGCGTCCGCGTACTGCGGATAGCTCACGGTGGCGGGCTTCTGCTCCACGGGCGCGGGCGGCTCCGGCAGCGCGGTGCAGGGCCAGTCGCCGCTGGCGTCGTCACGGGTGCAGCGGTCCGCCGGGAACCAGCGCCGGTCCACGGTGATGACGCCCAGCGACGCCTGCTTCTTGTTGGAGAGGTTGTAATAGCGCACGCGGGCGTGGGCGCCGTCCGGCAGACCCGTTAGGGCCTTCTGGAAGTCGTCCAGGTCCGCCACCGGCTGGCCG
>CAZPAO010000113.1:0-2215 GCA_964584665.1 uncultured Gammaproteobacteria bacterium | reverse complement strand
CCCCACATGCCGTAGATGATGCTGGGGATGGCCGCGAGCAGCTCGACCGCGGTGCTGACCGGCCGCCGCAGCCAGGGCGGCGCCAACTCGGTGATGAAGAGCGCGATGCCGAAGCTGACCGGCACGGCGATGAACATGGCGATGGCCGAGGTGACCAGGGTGCCGTAGATGGATGTCAGGGCCGAGAAGTGCTCGCCGACCGGATCCCATTCTGTGCTGGTGAAGAACTTGAATCCGAAGGTGTGGAAGGCCGGCCACGCTTTGAAGATCAGCAGCCCGATGATGGCCAGGATCAGCCCCAGCACCGTCAGGGCGGCGAGCTGGGTGATGGTCTTGAACACCAGGTCGGCGGCCGAGTCCCGCCAGCGCGTGTTATGCGTGCCGCCGCTCACTGTTCGGGTTCCCGTCTCTATCAGTTCTTCTGACAACACAGTTTCCCCGGCGAAGCGTTGGGCCCAAGGTCTTGAGGGCCGTCCGTCACCGGTCGCCCCGCTGGTAGTCGGGGCAGTCTAGGGGGGGAATATGGCACAAATATGACAGCCGAGGCAGCCGGGTCTTATCGGCCCATATCCGGAGGGGGCGCCGAGAGCAATTTTTGACCAAAGCTGTCCGCCAGGCCCGTGGGCCGCGCAGATCAGTCCAGGCCGAACCGACGGGTGAGACGCGATTTAGACCATTGGGTGAGCGCGATGTAGCCCACCATGATGAAAGGCATGGTGAGCAGGAACGGCAGCGGCACCGGCACCATGCCGAGGCCGTGGGCGAGACCGCTGAAGGGCAGCCACAGGCCCACGATGCACACCAGGACGGTGGTGAGGAACAAGGGCAGGCTCGGCCAGCTCTGCAGGAACGGCACCTTGCCGGTGCGGATCACGTGCACGATGAGCGTCTGGCTGACGATCGACTCCACGAACCAGCCGGTCTGGAACAGCTTCTCATCGTGCCAGCCGTTGAAGAAATAGATCAGCACGCCGAAGGTCACGTAGTCGAAGACCGAACTCAGGGGGCCGATGAACAGCATGTACTGCTTGATGGTGCGCATGTCCCAGCGCCGCGGCTTCTCCAGGTATTCCGGATCGACGTTGTCGGTGGGCATGGCGGTCTGGGAGAAATCGTAGAGCAGCGTGTTGACCAGCACCAGGATGGGCGTCATGGGGACGAAGGGCAGGAACAGGCTCGCCCCCAGCACGCTGAACATGTTGCCGAAGTTCGAGCTGGCACCCATGCGGATGTACTTGATGATGTTGCCGAAGACCTTGCGGCCCTCCAGCACACCCTCTTCCAGCACCAGCAGGTTCTTCTCCAGCAGGATGATGTCGGCGGACTCCTTGGCGATGTCCACCGCGGTGTCCACCGAGATGCCCACGTCCGCCGCCCTGAGCGCGGGGCCGTCGTTGATGCCGTCCCCCAGGAACCCGACCACATGGCCCTTGCGGTGCAAGGCGCGGATGACCCGCGCCTTCTGCTCCGGCGAGAGCTTGGCGAACACGGAGGTGGTCTCGGCCGCCTCAGCCAGGGCCGCGTCATCCATGGCCTCCAGATCCCTGCCCAGCAACAGGTTCGAGACCTCGAGGCCCACCTCGGAGCAGATCTTGCGGGTCACGGTGTCGTTGTCGCCGGTGAGCACCTTCACCGCCACGCCGTGCTGGCGGAGTTTGGCGATGGCCTCCTCGGCGCTCTCCTTGGGGGGATCCAGGAAGGCGATGTAGCCCAGCAGGATCATGTCCGATTCGTCAGCGACTCCGTAGGCGCGCTTGGCCTCGATGGTCTCCTTATAGGCCACGGCGATGACGCGGAAACCGTCCTCGTTCAATTCCAGGGTCACGTCCCGCAGGCGCAACAGGTCCTCCGGCACCAGGTTCTCGATCTCGCCGGCGATCTCGGCGCGGTTGCAGATGCTGAAGATCTCCTCCACCGCCCCCTTGCAGATGAGGACGTGACGCTCCTCCTCTTCCTCCACCACCACCGACATGCGGCGGCGCTGGAAGTCGAAGGGGATCTCGTCCACCTTGCGGTAGTTCGCTTCCGGGTGGAGGTCGGCATACATGTCCACCTTGTCCAGCACCGCCACGTCCAGGAGGTTGCGCAGGCCGGACTGGTAGTAGCTGTTGAGGAAGGCGAACTCCAGCACCCGCTCGCTCTCGTTGCCGTGGATGTCCACGTGCTTCTCCAGGAACACCTTGTCCTGGGTGAGGGTGCCGGTCTTGTCGGTGCA
>CAZPAO010000112.1:0-2248 GCA_964584665.1 uncultured Gammaproteobacteria bacterium | reverse complement strand
AGCACGTGCTTCAGGTCCTTGTCCACGGTGGAATGGACCGCCACGGTGCGGATGCCGAGTTCCTTGCAGGCGCGCAGGATGCGCAGCGCGATCTCGCCGCGGTTCGCGATTACGACTTTCTCTAACATAGATGTGTCTTCTTTATGTTCGTCGCGTCACCCGAAAGGTGCGCGCGAAAATAGTGGATTTTGGTTCCTGGCAAGGCGAAAGACGGCGAGCACGCGCAGTGGACTCTTGTGTCCATGAGCATTGCGAGCCGGCTTTCAACGCCGCCAGGGAGCAAAAGACGCATTTTCGCTACTCGATGATGAAGAGGGGTTGGCCGAACTCCACGGGATCGCCGTTGTTCGCCAATATCGCTTTGATTACGCCGGCCTTGTCCGACTCGATCTGGTTCATCATCTTCATGGCCTCGATGATGCACAGCACCTCGCCTTCCTTCACCGACTGGCCCACGTCCGCGAAGGCTTTCGCCCCCGGCGACGCAGCTCTGTAGAACGTGCCCACCATGGGCGACTTCACCGCGTGGCCCGCCGGCAGGGCCGGGGCAGCGGGAGCGGCAGGCGCCGCAGGGGCGGCCGCGGGCGCGGCGGGGGCGGGCATGGCCATGGGGGCGGCCTGCATCATCATCTGCGGAGGGGGAGCGCTGTGGCGGCTGATGCGCACCGACTCCTCACCCTCGGTGATCTCGATCTCGGCGATGCCCGATTCCTCGAGCAGTTCGATGAGCTTCTTGACCTTGCGGATATCCATGCTTCACCCCGTCGGGAAATTAGTCATTGGAATGGGAACGGAAAGATCTAGTTCTTGCCCTGCGGCTGGGCCGGGACCTGGGCCAGGCGCCGCACCGCAGCGGTGAGCGCGAGTTCGTAACCCAAGGCACCGCAGCCGAAGATCACGCCGGCGGCGATGTCAGAGAAATAGGAATGGCGGCGGAAGTGTTCGCGCCGGTAAGGGTTGCTCACGTGCACTTCGATGAAGGGCAGGGCCACGGCCAGCAGCGCGTCCCTGAGGGCCACGCTGGTGTGGGTATAGCCGCCCGGATTGAAGATCAGGATGCCGGTGCCGTCGGCGGCCGCATTCTGGATGCGGTCGATCAGCTCGCCTTCATGGTTGCTCTGGTAGGCGTCCAGCTCGTGGCCCAGGCTTTGCGCCAGGCCCTTGAGGTGCTTCTCCACGCCGGCCAGGGTATCCGGGCCATAGAGATGGGGTTCGCGCTTGCCCAACAGGTTCAGGTTGGGACCATTGATCAACAGGATCTTCGCCACGCTCACCTCTGGTTCCCGGGTCTTGGCTGATTATCGCGGCATGTTCGCCGCCGATCAGGGGGGTCCCAGACTAACCGGAAACCCTGCCCCATGACCACCTTTTAGTAGGGTGGCGGAGCCCTAGGCCCAAGCCTTTCGGCTCAAGCCCTGATCCATCCGATTTCGGAGCTTATCCGAAGATAGCCGGCAGACTTCGGCTTTTCCCCGATTTTAGTATCGGGTTGTGAAGCCAGGACGGGTTGCCCTGCCCCCCAATGGCCCTAAGGCCCTGCCGGGGGATTAATTGTGGTCCATGGAAGGGATTTTGTCTACGGTCGACTTGAGAATCCTGCCTGTTCGATGGAGATAGGCATTATTTGGCGGGGGATGGAGGCGAAGATGTTTCTCGCCGCTCTCGGCGCTCCTTCATTTCGGAGCGCCCCTGCCTTTCGCGGCATTAGCACCTCTCGCTTCGCATCCTGCTTCACTCGAGGTCCATGGCGCACTCCTGCGCGCCCGCTGGAAGCTGGGCTTCCAGCCCCTGTGCGTCGAAGATGGGTCTTATTTAGCCGTAGTTCGTGCTTTAGAGGATTTCGCCGCCGCCGGAGCGGGGACGGCGAGGGTAGCCGGGGCAGGAGCGGGGTTGAGGGCTGTGCGCACCATCAGGTCCGCTTCCTTCGGATCCAGCTCGCCGGGGTAGAGCTTCAACACCCGCCCGTTCCGGTCCAGCAAGAGGCTGTAGGGCAGCCCGATCAGGTTGCCGCCGAAGCCCGCCACCAGGCGGTTCACGCTGTCGTCGCCCATCAGCATCGGGTAGTTCACCACCATCTTGGTGAGGTAGTCCTTCACGTCCTTCTGGGAGACCTCATCCGTCGCGATGCCCACCACCTGGAAGCCGCTGGCGGCGTACTGGGCCTGCAGCCGCACCAGCAAGGGGATCTCCTCGCGGCAGGGGCCGCACCAGGTGGCCCAGAAGTTCACCAGCACCACCTTGCCGTGCC
>CAZPAO010000111.1:0-2344 GCA_964584665.1 uncultured Gammaproteobacteria bacterium | reverse complement strand
AGGACGGCGACGTGCTCATCGGCCTCGCCTCCTCCGGCCCCCACTCCAACGGCTACTCGCTGATCCGCAAGGTGCTGGCGGTCTCCGGCGCGACCTTCGAGCAGCGCCTGGAAGGCCGCTCGCTCATCGACCGGCTCATGGAGCCCACCCGCATCTACGTGAAGCCGCTGCTCAAGCTCCTGGACGAGGTGCCGGTGCACGCCTTCGCCCACATCACCGGCGGCGGACTCACGGAGAACATCCCGCGGGTGCTGCCGGAGGGCCTCGGCGTGGAGATCGACTCCGCTTCATGGCAGCGCCCCGCGGTGTTCAGCTGGCTCATGCAGGAAGGTAACATCGCGCTGCCGGAGATGTACCGCACCTTCAACATGGGCATCGGCATGGTGGCGGTGGTGGACGCGGTGGACGCGGACCGCACGCTCGCCTTCCTCAAGGCCACCGGCGAAGAAGCCTGGCGCATCGGCCGCGTGAGCCGCGGCGCCGACGGCGTCGTCATCCGCTGAGCCATGGCCGGGTCCCGCACAGCGCTGCCGGTGGTGGTGCTGGTCTCGGGCCACGGCAGCAACCTCCAGGCGATACTCGATAAGGCACCTGACTTGGGCGTCGAGGTGCGCGCCGTCCTGAGCGACCGCGCCGATGCCGGCGCGCTCGCAAGGGCACGTGTCAGGGGAGTGCCCGCCGAAACCGTCCTCGCGAAGGATCATCCGGACCGGGACAGCTATGACGCGGCCCTCGCCGCCGCCATCGACCGGCATGCACCCGGCCTCGTGGTGTTGGCGGGATTCATGCGCATCCTGGGCGGCGGTTTCGTCAAGAGCTACACCGGTCGCATGCTCAACATCCACCCTTCGCTCCTGCCCAGATACCGGGGCCTGCATACCCACCGCCGTGCCCTGGAGGCGAGGGATGTGTCGCACGGCTGCAGTGTGCACTTCGTCACGGAGGAGCTGGATGCGGGCGCGGTCATCGCCCAGGCGGAGGTGCCGGTGAAAGAAGGCGACGACGAAACCTCGTTGCGTGTACGCGTCCAGGGGGCCGAGCACGTTATATATCCTGAGGTCATCGGCTGGTTCGCAGCCGGGCGGCTGAGCCTCGAGGACGGACATGTCATGTTTGACGGTGCGCCCCTCAGCATGCCAAAGATATTCCCCTGGAAAGATGAGGGACGGACATGAAGAAGATGCTGGGATACACGGTGTTGCTGACCGCTGCGATGGCCACGGGCGGCGCGCTTGCCGACGATTCCCTGTTCACGCCTTTCCACGCCGACTATGATCTGGAGCGCGACGGCCTGGGTTCGGCCCACTCTGTGTTCACCCTGGAGCGCGGTGCCGACGGCAGCTACACCTACAAGTCCGTGATGCATGCCACCGGACTCGCGGCCATGTTCTTCAGCGACGTGATCACCGAGACCAGTACCTTCACCGTGACGGACGGCCGGCCACGGGCGAAGAGCTACAACAACTCCCAGACCGGCAAGCATCCTTCATCCGAGACCATCAATTTCGACTGGGACAAGGCCACAGCTGTCACCGACAGCGATGGCCGCACCCGCAAGAACAAACTGACGGACGACGAAGGCGACGTGCAGCTGGTGCAGCTGCAGATAGGCGCGGACGTGGCGGCGGGCAAGCTCGCCGAGCACTACCGGACCCTGGACGACGGAGAGATCGTGGATTACGCGGCGCAGGCCATGCCTGCCGCCAAAGTGCGGTCCGGGTCCACGGTCTATGACACCAAGGTGGTTGCGCTGCACGATGCGGCCAAGGGCCGCACCATCACCGTGTGGCTGTCACCGGCCCTGCACTACCTGCCGGTGCAGATCCGCCAGGAACAGACCGGCAAGAAAGCCGTGACACTGACGCTGGAAGACATCAGTTTCGGAAGCGCTGCCGCTCCCGAGAAAAAATGACGCTGATCAGGTCTTGGGGAGAGTGACGCCCTTCTGACCCTGGTACTTGCCGCCGCGATCCTTGTAAGAAGTCTCGCAGACCTCATCCGACTCGAAGAACAGCATCTGGGCCACGCCCTCGTTGGCGTAGATCTTGGCGGGCAGCGGCGTGGTGTTGGAGAACTCCAGCGTCACGTGGCCTTCCCACTCCGGTTCCAGCGGCGTGACGTTGACGATGATGCCGCAGCGGGCATAGGTGGACTTGCCAAGGCAGACCGTGAGCACGCTGCGCGGGATGCGGAAGAACTCCACGGTGCGCGCAAGCGCGAAGGAGTTGGGCGGGATCACGCAGCACTCGCCCTTGAAGTCGACGAAGCTTCCGGAGTCGAAGTTCTTGGGATCGACGATGGTGCTGTTGATGTTGGTGAAGATCTTGAACTCGTCGGCGCAGCG
>CAZPAO010000110.1:0-2350 GCA_964584665.1 uncultured Gammaproteobacteria bacterium | reverse complement strand
CCATCCCGCGCGGCAAGGTGAAGAAGGGCGAGGTCTACAACGCGGTGGTGGTGCGCACCCGCAGCGGCGTGCGCCGCTCGGACGGCTCCCTCATCAAGTTCGACAGCAACGCCGCCGTGCTGCTGACCAACAAGCTGGAGCCGATCGGCACCCGCATCTTTGGACCCGTGACCCGCGAGCTGCGCAACGAAGCCTTCATGCGCATCATCTCGCTGGCCCCGGAAGTGCTGTAAGGCACAGGAGAGATACACATGAACAAGATCAGGAAAGGCGACGACGTGGTGGTGATCGCCGGCAAGGATAAGGGCCGGCGCGGTGCCGTGATCAAGGTGCTGGAAGAGGACCGCGTGCTCGTCGAGAACGTGAACATGGCGAAGAAGCACCAGCGCCCGAATCCGAATGCCAACGTCGCCGGCGGCATCGTGGAGAAGGAGATGCCGATCCACATCTCCAACGTGATGCTCTACAACCCGGTCTCCAAGAAGGGTGACCGCGTGGGGCTGCGCAAGCTGGAGGACGGCCGCAAGGTGCGTTTCTTCAAATCCAATAACGAAGTGGTTGACGTCTGAGGACCGCTGTCATGGCCCGACTGCAAGAACATTACCGTAAGACCGTTGTACCGAAACTCTCCGAGAAGTTCGGCTACAAGAACCCGATGCAGGTCCCGCGCATCACCAAGATCACGCTCAACATGGGCGTGGGTGAGACGACTGCGGACAAGAAAGTCATCGAGAACGCGGTCGCCGACATGACCAAGATCGCCGGCCAGAAGCCGGTCATCACGAAGGCGAAGAAGTCGATCTCGACCTTCAAGATCCGCGACGGCTACCCGGTCGGCTGCAAGGTGACCCTGCGCCGCCACCAGATGTACGAGTTCCTGGACCGTCTGATCAACATCTCCCTGCCCCGCGTGCGCGACTTCCGCGGCGTGAGCGGCCGCTCCTTCGACGGGCGCGGCAACTACAGCATGGGCGTGAAGGAACAGATCATCTTCCCGGAGATCGAGTACGACAAGATCGACGCCCTGCGTGGCATGGACATCACCATCACCACCACGGCGCGAACCAACGAGGAAGCCCGGGCCCTGCTTGAGGCCTTCAGCTTCCCGTTCCGCAACTAAAGGTAGACGCATATGGCCAAGACATCGATGGTTAACCGCGAAGTGAAGCGCACCAAGCTGGCGAAGAAGTTCGCCGCCAAGCGCGCCGAGCTGAAGAAGGTGATCCGCGACCTGAACGTGAGCGAAGAGGATCGCCAGACCGCGGTCGCCAAGCTCGCGAGCCTGCCGCGTGATTCGGCCAAGGGCCGCCAGCGCAACCGCTGCGCCCTGACCGGTCGCGACCACGGTTTCTACCGCAAGTTCGGCCTGGGCCGTAACAAGCTCCGCGAAGCCACCATGCGCGGCGATGTGCCAGGCCTGCGTAAGGCCAGCTGGTAAACGTTTTTCAATTTACTGAATATAGGGATATCGATCTCCATGAGCATGACTGATCCCATCGCCGACATGTTCACCCGCATCCGCAATGCCCAGATGATCGGGCATACGGACGTCTCCATGCCCGCCTCCAAGGTGAAGGCCGAGATCGCCCGCGTCCTGAAGGACGAGGGTTACATCGAGGACTTCTCCAATAGCGACGTGGAAGGCAAGCCGGTGATGAGCATCGCCCTCAAGTATTACGAGGGCCGTCCCGTCATCGACCGTCTGGAGCGCGTGAGCCGCCCGGGCCTGCGCGTGTACAAGCGCCAGGACCAGCTGCCCAAGGTGCTCGGCGGCCTGGGTGTGGCCATCATCTCCACCTCCAAGGGTGTGATGAGCGACCGCGCTGCCCGCGCCGCCGGCCACGGCGGTGAAGTCATCGGCGTCGTCGCCTAGCCTAAGAATTCGAGGAAACCGCCATGTCCAGAATCGGAAAGAAACCGATCACGTTGCCGAAGGGTGTCGAAGCCAAGATCGACGCTAACAGCGTGACCATCAAAGCGCAGAAGGGCAGCTATACGCTGGTCCTGCACCCGCACGTCAGCGTGAAGAACGACAACGGTGTCCTTCACGTGGAACAGAAGGTGGACCTGCAGGAAGCGAACGCCGTCTCCGGCACCACTCGCGCGCTGCTGGCCAACGCCATCAAGGGCGTGACCGAGGGCTTCACGAAGAAGCTCGAGCTCGTCGGCGTGGGTTACCGCGCCCAGGCCCAGGGCAAGACCCTCAACCTGACGCTCGGCTTCTCGCATCCGGTGAACTACAAGGTCCCTGAGGGCATCACCATCGAGACCCCGACGCAGACCGAAGTGATCATCAAGGGCCTGGACCGCCAGAAGGTGGGCCAGGTTGCCGCAGACATCCGCGGCTTCC
>CAZPAO010000109.1:0-2356 GCA_964584665.1 uncultured Gammaproteobacteria bacterium | reverse complement strand
ACTCCGGCACCGCCTTCGCCGCCTTCTTCCTGGCGGAATACGCCAACATGATCCTGATCACGGCGCTCGCCAGCATCATGTTCCTGGGCGGCTGGATGTCGCCGTTCCCCGACTCCTGGGGCTGGTTGGGAAGCCCAAGCTTCCTCTGGTTCGCGGCGAAGATGTGCTTCTTCCTGTACCTGTACCTGTGGTTCCGCGCCACCTTCCCGCGCTACCGCTATGACCAGATCATGCGGCTCGGCTGGAAGATATTCATCCCCATCACCATCATCTGGCTGGCGCTGCTCGGCTTCGTGATCGTGGCCAAGGTCCCGCTCACCGCGTTCGGTGCCTGGACCGTGGCGGGGGTGTGCGCCTTCCTGCTCCTCAACTTCCTGTTGTCGAGGAAGCCCCGATGAAGACCCTGCGCAGCTGGCTGAAGAGCCTCCTTCTGGCTGAACTGATGCAGGGCATGGCGCTGACCCTGGGATACTTCTTCAAGCCGAAGTTCACCATCCGCTATCCCGAGGAGCGCACGCCGAAGTCGCCGCGCTACCGCGGCCTGCATGCGCAACGGCGCTACGCCAACGGTGAGGAACGCTGCATCGCCTGCAAGCTGTGCGAGGCGGTGTGCCCGGCGCTGGCCATCACCATCGATTCCGAGATGCGCGCCGACGGCACCCGCCGCACCACGCGCTACGACATCGACCTGTTCAAGTGCATCTACTGCGGCTTCTGCGAGGAGGCGTGCCCGGTGGACGCCATCGTCGAGACCAGCGTCACCGACTTCCACTTCGAGAAGGCCGGCGAGCAGATCATGACCAAGGAGAAGCTCCTGGCCATGGGCGACAAGTTCGAACCGCAGATCGCCGCCGACCGCGCGGCCGACGCGCGCTACCGCTAGGGGCCTGGCATGGTACAGGAACTGATTTTCAGCGTGCTGGCGGCCCTCGTGGTGGGGTCCGCGCTCGGCGTCATCACCGCCCGCAACCCGGTGCACGCGGTGCTGTTCCTGGTGCTGGCCTTCGTCGGCAGTGCCGGGCTATGGCTGCTCATGGAGGCCGAGTTCCTCGGCATCGTGCTGGTGCTGGTCTACGTCGGCGCCGTGATGGTGCTGTTCCTGTTCGTGGTGATGATGCTGGACATCAACGTCGCCTCGCTGCGCGGCGGGCTCGCGCGCTACGCGCCCATCGGCGCTGTGGTGGCGGTCATCATGGCGGGCGAGATCGGCTACGTGGTCTGGTCGCGCAAGCTGGGGGTCAGCTTCGGCGCCCCGGTCGAGCATGGGGCCGGCTACAGCAACACCCGCGAGCTCGGGGACATCATCTACACGGTCTACGCCTATCCCTTCGAGATCGCCGCAGTGATACTGCTGGTGGGCATAGTCGCCGCCATCGCGCTCACGTTGCGCCGCCGCGAAGGCACCCGCAGCCAGGATCCGGCCAAGCAGGTGCAGGCTACCGTCGAGGGGCGAGTGCGCCTGGTCAGCATGCCGTCCGACACCGCCAAGCGGCAGGGGAAGTGACATGATCACGCTGTTCCACTTCCTGGCCCTGTCCGGCGCGCTGTTCGCCATCAGTGCCGCGGGCATCTTCCTCAACCGCAAGAACGTGATCCTGCTGCTGATGTGCATCGAGCTGATGCTGCTGGCGGTGAACTTCAACTTCATCGCCTTCTCGCGCTACCTGAACGACAGCGCCGGCCAGGTGTTCGTGTTCTTCATCCTGACGGTCGCGGCGGCGGAAGCGGCCATCGGCCTCGCCATCCTGGTGGTGCTGTTCCGCAACCGCCAGAGCATCAACGTCGAAGACCTCGACCGCATGAAGGGCTGACATGGATCTGCAGAGCGTCTTCCTCACCATCGTCCTGTCGCCGCTCGTCGCGGCGCTGGTGGCCGGCCTCGGCATGCGCTTCATCCCGCGTGCCGCCGCACACTGGCTCACCATCCTGGGCGTGGGGCTGTCGTTCCTGCTCTCCGCCTGGGTGCTGGTGGCGATGCTGGGCGGCTCGCTCGGCGACACCAACGTCACGGTCTACCAGTGGGGGCTCTCGGACGGCATCAGCTTCCAGGTCGGCTTCCTGGTGGACCACCTGACTGCGCTTATGATCACCGTGGTGACCTTCGTCTCGCTGATGGTGCACGTCTACACCATCGGCTACATGGCGGATGACCCGGGCTACAAGCGCTTCTTCAGCTACATCTCGCTGTTCACCTTCTCCATGCTCATGCTGGTGATGGCGAACAACTTCCTGCAGCTGTTCTTCGGCTGGGAAGCGGTTGG
Organism: uncultured Gammaproteobacteria bacterium; assembly: GCA_964584665.1. GTDB lineage: Bacteria > Pseudomonadota > Gammaproteobacteria > Natronospirales > REEB76 > DASUBN01. The sequence continues at coordinate 95 of CAZPAO010000109.1, read as the reverse complement.
TCTCGTCTCCTACCTGCTGATCGGCTTCTGGTACACGCGCCCCACGGCCATCTACGCCAACCTGAAAGCCTTCCTGGTGAACCGGGTGGGCGACT
>CAZPAO010000108.1:0-2358 GCA_964584665.1 uncultured Gammaproteobacteria bacterium | reverse complement strand
TCTTCACGCCGTGGGTGGCGAACTCATGGGTGGCCTTGTGGTACATCTCCGAGGACTCGAGCAGCGCCTTGGAGGGGATGCAACCGGCATTGAGGCAGGTGCCGCCGAAGGCGTGCTTGCCGTCCGGGTTCTTCCAGTTATCCACGCAGGCGGTCTTCAGGCCGTTCTGGGCGGCGCGGATGGCGGCCACGTAGCCGGCGGGACCGCCGCCGATCACGACCACATCGAAACTCTGGCTCATGGCGATTTCCTTGTGTCTTAGAACTGAACGGCCCCGGAGGGGCCGTCCGTCGTCAGGTATATATGGGGATCAGATGCCCAAGACCAAGCGGGCCGGATCTTCGAGGGATTCCTTGATGGATACCAGCGTCAGCACCGCTTCCTTACCGTCGATGATGCGGTGGTCGTAGGTGAGCGCGATGTACATCATGGGTCGCGCCACCACCTGCCCGTCCACCACCACGGCGCGGTCCTTGGTGGCATGCATGCCGAGGATGGCGCTCTGGGGGGGGTTGATGATGGGCGTGGACATGAGCGAGCCGAACACGCCGCCGTTGGTGATGGTGAAGGTGCCACCGGTCAGCTCCTCGATGCCGATCTTGCCATCGCGGGCGCGGGCAGCCATGTCGCCCAGGGTCTTCTCGATGTCGGCGAAGCCCATCTGGTCGGCGTCGCGCAGCACCGGCGTCACCAGGCCCTTGGGCGTGGAGACAGCGACGCTGACGTCCCAGTAGTCGTGGTACACGATGTCGTTGCCCTCGACCGAGGCGTTCACCACCGGGTACTTCTTGAGGGCCTCCACCGCGGCCTTGACGAAGAAGGACATGAAGCCGAGCTTCACGCCATGCTCCTTCTCGAACTTATCCTTGTACTTGGCGCGCAGCGCCATCACCGCCGAAAGGTCCACCTCGTTGAAGGAGGTGAGCATCACGGTGCTGGCCTGGGACTGGGATAGGCGCTCGGCGATGCGGGCGCGCATGCGCGTCATGGGCACGCGGCGCTCCTCGCGGGCGCCCGAACGGGCCGGCGCGCGTGCTGCGGGAGCCGCGGCGGGAGCCGGGGCCGCAGGCTGCGCGTTGCCGCGGTTCGCCATGTAGTCGAGCACGTCGCCCTTGGTGAGGCGGCCGTCGCGGGCACTGCCGCGGATCTGCGAGGGGTCGAGCTTGTTCTCTTCCACCAGGCGGCGCACCGAGGGGCTGAGCGGCATGTCGCCGCCGGAGGCCTCGCTCGCGGGCGCGGCGGCGGGAGCCGGCGCTGCGGGCTGGGGCGCAGCCGCGGGCCTGGCTTCGGCCTTCGAGGCGGGGGCGGCGGCGGCACCGCTGCCCTCTTCCAGTATCGCGAGCACCTGGCCTGCGCCGACGGTGGTGCCGTCCTTGACGCGGACCTCCTTCAGCACGCCTGACACCGGCGCCGGCACTTCCAGCACCACCTTGTCGGTCTCGATGTCCACCAGGTTCTCGTCGCGGGTCACCGCGTCGCCGGCCTTCTTGTGCCAGCTGACGAGGGTCGCGTCCTGGACGGACTCCGGTAGCTGGGGGACTTTTACTTCGATGCTCATGCCTGCTCCGATCGATTAAGACTTGATGAGGCTGGGACGGGTCTTGGCCTTGGCGTCGGCAGTGCCGAGCGCCTCCTGGATCAGCGCCTTCTGCTGCTGCATGTGCAGCTGCATGTAGCCCGCGGCCGTGGACGCGGAAGCGCTGCGGCCCGCATAACTCAGGGCGTGCTTCTGCTTGAGCGGCTCCTGCAGGCGGTGGCGTATCTGGTACCAGGCGCCCTGGTTCTCGGGCTCTTCCTGGCACCAGATGATGTCGCGGGCGTTGGGGTAGCCGTTGATGACATCGGCGTATTCCGCCTGCGGGAAGGGATAGAGCTGCTCGATGCGCACGATGGCGGTGTCGTCGGTGCCGGCGGCGCGACGCGCTTCGATGAGGTCGTAGTAGACCTTGCCGGAGCAGAACACCACCCGCGTCACCTGGGCGGCCTTCACGTCCTCCGTCTCGGGGATGAGCAACTGGAACTTGCCGCCGGAGAGGTCGGCGAGCGAAGACACGGAGAGCTTATGGCGCAGGAGGCTCTTCGGCGTCATGACCACGAGCGGCTTGCGGAACGGGCGCAGGCCCTGGCGGCGGATCATGTGGAACATCTGGGCCGGGTTGGACGGCACGCACACCTGCATGTTGTGCTCGGCGCAGAGCTGCAGGTAGCGCTCCAGACGCGCGGAGGAATGCTCGGGGCCCTGGCCTTCATAACCGTGCGGCAGGAACAAGGTGAGCCCGCAGAGCCGGCCCCACTTGGCCTCACCCGCCGCCATGAACTGGTCGATGACCACCTGGGCGCCGTTGGCGAAGTCGCCGA
>CAZPAO010000107.1:0-2382 GCA_964584665.1 uncultured Gammaproteobacteria bacterium | reverse complement strand
ACGATGTTCTGGGCCGCGCTGGCGGCGCCGGTGACGATGTGCACGCGCGCCTCCAAGCGCACGCCGGACATGCCGATGGGCTCGCGGATGCCATCCTGCCCGTCGATGATGAAATCCTGGGGCAGCACGTGCAGGATCTTCTGGTCAGCGGGGATGCTCACGGCGCGGGCCGCGTCGATGACGCGCTCCACGTCGCCGGCGGTGCATTCCTTGTCGCGGATCGCCACCACGCCGTGGGAGTTCAAGCTCCGCACATGGCTGCCGGCGATGCCGGTGAAGACCGAGTGGATCTGGCAGCCGGCCATTAGCTCGGCCTCGGCGATGGCGCGCTGGATGGATTGCACCGTGGATTCGATGTTCACCACCACGCCCTTCTTCAGGCCGCGGGAGGGATGCGAACCGATGCCGACGATCTCCACGCCGCCCTCCGGCAGGATCTCGCCGACGATGGCCACCACCTTGGAGGTGCCCACGTCCAGGCCCACGATGAGATGTTTGTCCGGTCTCTTAGCCATCAGCATCAGGCCCCCTGCTTGGTCTGGCCGCCGGCTGTCTTCCAGCCCACGGCGAAACCGTTGGTGTAACGCATGTCCACATAGGCGACGGCGGCGAGCTTCGCCGAGAGCGCCGGCAGCGCCACCGCGCCGAAGCGCGCGAGTCGCATGGCCGCATCCTCGCGCCCGAGCCGCACCTCGATGCCGTCATCCAACTGCACCGTGGCGGCGCCGCGCGCGTCCACGCTCAAGGTGGTGATGGCGATGCCCCGCGGCGTCAGCAAGCCTGCGAGCGTGTTGAACTGCGCCAGCACGTCCTGCTCGCTGCCGTCGCGCCCGGAGAGGGCTGGCAGCGAGAGATAGGTCTGTTCCTGGGAATGGGCGAACACCTTGCCCTGTGCGTCCATGAGCCCGTCCCCGTTCCAGCGCGCCACCGGCACTTCCTCGACGATGTCGATGTGCAGGGTGTGGGGCCACTCGCGGCGCACGCTCGCCTCCGCCACCCAGGGCAGGCTTTCCACCGCGGCGCCGATGTCATCCACGCGGGTGTCGAAGAAGCCGCCGCCCAGTTCCGGCAGCACCGCCTCCCGCACCGCTGCCGGCTGCACGTGATGCAACTGTCCGCTCAAGGTCAGGGTGGTGAGCTTGGGGCCGGCCAGGAGCGGCCGTGCCAGCCACAGCAGCAGGCCGAGGCCGAGGATGGCCGCCAGCGCCACGCCCGTGCCCAGCACGAAGATGCGCCGGCGCCAGAACTTCACGGGTTTCTCACGGCTGTTCATGCCTTCTCCCCCCGTATGGTCTCGTTGAGGCGCGCCGGCAGTTCCGCCGCCACCGCACCGATGTCGCCTGCGCCCAGGGTCAGCACCAGGTCGCCGTCCTTGAGCACGCCCGCCAGCGCCTCCGGCAGATCCTGAGCCCGCTGCACGAACACCGGGTCCACCTTGCCGCGGTTGCGGATGGCGCGGGCGAGCGCGCGGGAATCGGCGTTCGCGATGGGCGCCTCGCCCGCCGCATAGACTTCCGTGAGCAGGAGCACGTCCGCCTGGGACAGCACCTCGGCGAAGTCCTCGAAGAGATCATGGGTGCGGGTGTAGCGGTGCGGCTGGAAGGCCACCACCAGACGCTTATCGGGCCAGCCCTCGCGCGCCGCCTGGATGGTGGCGGCCAGCTCGCGCGGATGGTGCCCGTAGTCGTCCACCAGCAGCACACGGCCGTAGCGGGTCTCCACCTCACCCTGCATCTGGAAGCGGCGGCCCACGCCCTGGAACTCCGCCAGGGCCTTCAGGATGTCCTCGTCCGAGACGCCGAGGTCGTGGGCGATGGCGATGGCCGCGAGGGAGTTCAACACGTTGTGGCGGCCCGCCAGGTTGAGGCTTACGTCCAGGGGCTTGGCACGCTTCGGCAGCCAAGCCTGGTAGTGGGTGACGCCGCCGGCACGGCGCACGTCCGAGGCGCGGAAGTCTGCGTCCTCCGCCATCCCGTAGGTGACTACCGGACGGCCGATGTCCGGCAGCAGGCGGCGCAGTTCTGCGTCGTCCACGCACAGCACCGCGAGGCCGTAGAACGGCAAGTGCTGCAGGAACTCGATGAAGGTGGCCGAGAGGCGCGCGAAGTCGCCGCCGTAGGTACCGAGGTGGTCTGCGTCGATGTTCGTCACCACCGCGATCAGCGGCTGGAGATGCAGGAAGGAGGCGTCGCTCTCGTCCGCTTCCGCCACGAGGTAGCTGCCGCTGCCGAGCCGCGCGTTGGTGCCGGCGCTCAGGAGCTTGCCGCCGATGACGAAGGTGGGATCCAGCCCGCCTTCCGTCAGTACGCTGGCGACGAGACTGGTGGTGGTGGTCTTGCCGTGGGTGCCGGCCACCGCGATGCCGAAGCGGAAGCGCATCAG
>CAZPAO010000106.1:0-2399 GCA_964584665.1 uncultured Gammaproteobacteria bacterium | reverse complement strand
CCCACCTGGCCTTCGCCGGTGAGGTCGATGCCTTCATACAGCTGCTGGGCGATGCGCATGGTGCGCTGGGCGCCGTAGCCGAGCTTGCGCGAGGCCTCCTGCTGCAGGGTCGAGGTGGTGAAGGGCGCGGCCGGGTTGCGGCGGCGCTGCTTCTTCTCGACGCTCGCGACCTTGAGCTTGCCGCCGGCGGACTTCAGGATCGCCTTCTCGGCGGCGCGGGTGGACTTCTCGTCGCGGAAGCTGAACTGCTCGATCTTGGTGCCCTGGAACTGCCACAGGCGCGGCTGGAAGGCCTGGCCGGCCTTCTCGGCCTGGCCGAGCAGGGTCCAGTATTCCTCGCTCTTGAACTTGTCGATCTCGTCCTCGCGCTCGCAGATGAGGCGCAGGGCCGGCGACTGCACGCGGCCGGCGGAGAGGCCGCGGCGGATCTTCTTCCACAGCAGCGGCGAGAGGTTGAAGCCTACGAGGTAGTCCAGGGCGCGGCGCGCCTGTTGGGCGTACACCAGGTCCTTGGAGAGCGGACGCGGGTTGGCCACCGCCTCGGAGACGGCGCGCTGGGTGATCTCGTGGAACACCACGCGGTGCACCTCCTTGTCCTTGAGCAGGCCCTTCTCCTTCAGGATCTCGGTGAGATGCCAGGAGATGGCCTCGCCTTCGCGGTCCGGGTCGGTCGCGAGGTAGAGGGCGCCGGCCTTCTTGATGGCCTTGGCGATCGCGTCCACGTGCTTCTCGTTGCGCTCGATCAGCTGGTACTTCATGGTGAAGTCCGTGGCGGGATCGACGGCGCCTTCCTTCGGCACCAGGTCGCGCACGTGGCCGTAGGAGGCCAGCACCTCGAAGCCCTTGCCCAGGTACTTCTTGATGGTCTTGGCCTTCGCGGGGGATTCGACGATGACTAGGTTTTGACTCATATATATACAGCAATACTACAAAAGGTTTTCGGGACGCAAGTTCTAGGCCTGCATGTGTGCTCCCGGAGACGCATCTCCGGAGCGGTTTTGGGTGCGAAGTTCCGGCTCCGCTGTCGCAAAAAGCAAACCCGGCGAGAGCCGGGTGGAGGTCTGGAATCCTGCACCGCCGGGGGCTGAAACCCCCGGCGGGCGGCGCATTCTACAGCTTTTGGTGCCTCGCCTCATCAGTGCATCACGCCCATGGACTCGTCGAACACCAGTTCCTCCATGCGGGCGTAGGCGTCTTCCTGACCCGGGCGATTGAACAGCACCATGAGGATGATCCACTTCACCTGTTCCAGCTCGATCTCCGCACCGTCCAGCGCCATGATGCGGTCGATGACCACCTCGCGCTGGGCCGCTTCCAGGATGCCGATGTTCTCCAGGTACTGGATGAAGCCGCGGCATTCGACGCTCAGTTTCTCCAGCTCCTGCGCCGCGTACACGCGCAACGCGTCGCGCTGGGTGATGGGGAGGTCGCTGTCCGGCGCGCTCTTGGCCAGGTTCTCCAGCCAGTCGAAGGCGCGGTTGATCTCGTGTTTGGCGAAACCGGCTTCTTCCAGTTCCACCGTCAGGGTCTCGCGGTCGGCTTCGCTCTCGTTGTCGTCATCGTCCAGGTAGTTCTCGAACAGGTACATGAGCACGTCGAGTACGTTTTCCTTCATCATGACGTCACGACCTCTTGTTCACGCGGGAATATCGTCCACCCGGTGCGGCTTCCACGTGTCCCTGAAGCTCAAGCATCAGGAGCATGGATGAAACCACATCGGGCGTCAAACCAGTCCGGTCGACCAGCGCATCCACCGAGGTGGGGGCGTAATCGAGCGAATTCAACAGCAATCTGTACTCCGGGTCCTCCGGCGGCGCCTCCGTCGCGGGCTCGCTGCCCGTGATCGCGGGCGTCTCCAGCCCGAGCAGCGGCGCCAGTTCCTCGAGGATGTCGCCGGCGGATTCCACGAGTTTGGCGCCGTCGCGCAGCAGCCGGTGGCAGCCGCGCGCCATGGGGTTGTGGATGGAGCCAGGGATGGCGAACACCTCACGGCCCTGTTCGCTGGCGAGCCTGGCGGTGATGAGCGAGCCGCTCTGCTTCGCCGCTTCCACCACCAGCGTGCCCACGGAGAGGCCGCTGATGATGCGGTTGCGGCGCGGGAAGTGCGTGGGCAGGGGCGGCGTGCCCGGCGGGAACTCGCTGAGTATCAGTCCGCCGGAGGCCAGGATCTCCTCCGCCAGTTCGCGGTTGCGCGGGGGGTAGACGCGGTCGAGGCCGGTGCCCCAGACCGCCACGGTCTTGCCGGCTTTCATGGCGCCCTTGTGGCTGGCGGCATCGATGCCGAGCGCCATGCCGCTCGTGATCACGAGGCCGCAGCGCGCCAGGTATTCGGCGAACTCCTCCGCGTTGCGCCGGCCTTCCACGCTGGGGTTGCGGCTGCCCACCATGGCGAGCTGCGG
>CAZPAO010000105.1:0-2445 GCA_964584665.1 uncultured Gammaproteobacteria bacterium | reverse complement strand
AACCTGTGACCTCTGCCGTGTGAAAGCAGCGCTCTACCAGCTGAGCTAACCGCCCGAAGGGAGCGCATTCTACGGAGGGGGGCAGGCTCAGGTCAAATCCCCAGGCCCGCCAGGGCGGGGGGCGCGGCACCATGCTAGATTACGCCCGGACCAAGCCACTGTCTCATGGGTACCGCAGCGTGCGGATCGAAGTACAGGCGCACGCCGGGCGCGAAAATAAACAGGCAAGCGGCATCCGGATAGGAGCCCTACTGCTGGCCCTGGTCGCCGGTCCGGCCGCTTACGCCGATACCCCCGCCATACCTGCCGGGGCACCCACGCCCGGTCAGGTCCAATCCACCCTTCCGACCACGGTCGCTCCGCCTGCGCCCAAGGCCGCGCCCCTCATCACCACGCCGCCGCCCATCGCCACCACGGTGCCGCCCGGCGGGCCCACGGTCACGGTGCAGCAGTTCGTCATCACCGGCAACACCGTCTACACCACCGATGTGCTGGAGGCTGAGATCGCCTCGTACGTCGGCAAGGACCTGACCCTCGCCGACCTATATAAGGTGGCGGATGTGCTCACCCGCTTCTATCAGGTCCACGGCTACGGCGTGGCCCGCGTCACCATCCCCGAGCAGGAACTCACCGGCGGCAGTGTCGCGCTCCAGGTGGTGGAAGGGCGCATCGGCAAGGTGAGCGTGGAGGGCGCCACCCGCACCCGTGCCGATGTCATCGCAGGGCAGGCCTCGGCGCTCAAGACCGGGGATGTCTACACCGACCCCGCCATGGACCGCAGCGTGCTGCTGGTCAACGACCTGCCCGGCGTGCAGGCGCAAGCGGTGCTGCAGCCGGGTGATGACTTCGGCACCGCCGACGTGGTCTACAAGGTGAGCGAGGATCCTGAGTATTCCGGCCAGCTCTCGCTGGACGACTACGGCCGCGCCGACACCGGGCGCTGGCGCCTGAACGCCGAGGCGGATGTCGCCAGTATCACCGGCAGCGGCGACAAGCTCTCCGCCAGCATGAGCCATTCCCAGGGCAACCTGCTGAACTTCGGCGGCCTGAACTACAGCGCGCCTTTCGGCGCACCGGGTGGCCGTCTGAGCGTCGACTATAACCAGTCCGAATACCGCGTCGGCGGGCCGGTGTTCACGCCACTCGAACTCAGCGGGAGCAGCAAGAACGGCGGTGTGAGCTACGCCTATCCGGAGGAGCGCAGCCGCGCCGACAACCTCTACCTGACCATCGGCATGCAGCACGAGGGCAGCAAGAGCGCGGTCAAGGGCCAGACTGTGACCGACACCGACATCAACCTGCTGCAGCTCGGCTTCTTCTACAACCTCGTGCATGACGATGGCAGCAGCTTCAGCCTGAACGGCAGTTTCGCCGGCAACGGCCTGCGCAACGACGGCAACCGCAACTCCGCCGAGCGTGCCCGTCTCGAGCTGGACTCCAGTTACTACATGCCCATCGCCGACGGCTGGAGCTTCATCTCCCGCGGCGCCGGCGTGTGGTCGCCGGATCCCCTCAGCGACACCGAGAAGTATTCCCTGGGCGGCCCGGACAACGTGCGCGGCTTCAACTCCGCTGAAGTGCGCGGCGACAGCGGCCTGTTCGCCTCCGCCGAACTGCAACGCTCGCTGGCGCCGGCGTTGCCGTTCGCCCTCGGCTTCTACGTCGACAGCGGCAAGGTCTGGAGCAAGAGCTTCGTGACCCTGGTCACGGGCAAGGATTCCAGCGGCAAGATCGTCACCGTGCCCCAGACCACCCCGGGTTCGGAACGGGTGCTGAGCAGCGTCGGCGTGGAAGCCATCTTCCAGTCATCGGACAAGCGTTGGGAATCGCGTCTCGAATGGGCCTATGCCGTCAGCAGCTACAAGGCGAGCGATGGCGAGAATGGCGGCCACCTCTGGTTCACCTGCGGGATGAACTTCTGAGGAGGAGCCTGCTGTTCATTCCATGACCGGGAACTGATTAAATATTGTCCAGACCGTATCCAGGATGAGATGCATAGTCCCTTTGTATTCAAGGGGATTGCAGCCCTAAGCTAATGCCGTATAGGCGTATCCGCGGCTTAACCTTTGATAAGGTTTGGGAATCCCAAATACATGGGTATTCCCGAGTAATCCCTAACCGACATGCTAGATTGAGTTTAATCACAGCCCGCATGGGCTGGGCGTGGTCTATGTGCCCCAGAGAAACCGATAACATTCAGGGCATTGGGGAGGGGTTAGCGCTTTGAAGCTGCAATCAGGACGCACGACACTACAGCACCAGGCCGGCAGGCCAGGCGTGGATGCACGTCCCCACCACTTCGAACCTTTCCCTCTTCGTATTTATTCCAAATGCCGCCGGCCCGCGTACCGCACCGACGGATCTGAATTCAATTTTGACGTGACTCGCTGAAGGAACTCACCATGTCGTACCGCACCCTGAACAGCCATCCCCTCAACGCCAGCG
>CAZPAO010000104.1:0-2520 GCA_964584665.1 uncultured Gammaproteobacteria bacterium | reverse complement strand
ACTGAAGGACCACATGTCGAATCTCCTCGGTATCAATAGAGAGTGTGATCGTTCTCGCGCACGTAGGCCGCAGTGACCTTACCCCGCAGCACCGCGAATACCCAGCTGGTGTAGATGATGATGATGGGCAGGAAGATGAGCACGGCCACTACCATGGTCAATAGGGTGCGTTCGCTGGAAGAGGCATCCCAGATGGTGAGGCTCTGGGAAGGAGCCAAGCTGGACGGCAGCAGGAAGGGGAACAGGCTCAAGCCCGCCGTGAATATCGTGCCGGCCACCGCCGTCGCTGAGGCAAGGAACGCGATGCGATCCAGATGCCGCCAGGCGGCCAACGCGGCTGCCAAGGCACCGAAGCAAGCCAGCAGGGGCGCCGCCATCATCCAGGGATGACCGCCATAGTTGGCGAGCCAGGCACCAGGAGTCTGTGTGACGGTCTTCAGGAGCGGGTTGGAGGGGCCGTCCGGCTGCAGGGCACTGGTGATGACGTACCCGTCCAACCTGGCCACCCAGAATCCGCCGACGATGAGCAGCAGCAGGAGCGTGCCACCCGCGGTCATGAGCACCCGGCGGGCGCGGCCTGCGACCGGACCTTCGGTCTTGAGGCGCAGATACGCGGCCCCGTGCATGAGCAGCATGGCGAGGGACGCCACGCCGCAGAGCAGGGGGAAAGGGCGCACGAGATCCAGCAGCCCGCCGGCATAGCTCACCCGCAGGTCGCTGTCGAAGCTGAAGGGCACACCCAGGAACAGGTTACCCACCGCCACGCCGAACAGGAGCGCGGCCACCACGGCGGCGGTGCTGAGGACGGTATCCCAGGTGCGGCGCCAGGCTGGGTGCTTCAGCTTGTTGCGGAACTCGAAGCCCACGGGGCGCACGATGAAGGTCAGCAGCACCAGGAACATAGCGGCGTAGAAACCCGAGAACGCCACTGCGTAGAGTATCGGGAAGGCGGCGAAGGCCGCGCCGCCGCCCAGGATGAACCACACCTGGTTGCCCTCCCAGACCGGGCCGATGCTGTTGATGGTGATGCGGCGCTCTTCGTCGTCCCGTGCCACGAAGGGCAACTGGGCGGCGACGCCGAGGTCGAAGCCGTCCATGACGGCGAAGCCGGTGAGCAGCACCGCGAGGAACAGCCACCAGGTGAGACGCAGGATCTCGTATTCGTCCATGCTCATGCCCCCTGCGCGCGCAGCGCGCGGCGTTCTTCAGGTGAGACGATCTTCTTGGCCAGCACTTCCTCCGGCCCGAGCCTGATGTAGCGGCGCATCAGGAACACGTCCACCACCGCGAGCGTGGAGTAGAAGAGCGCGAAGCCCAAGAGGCTGCCCAGGACCTGCGCACCCGAGACGCTGGAGACGCCGAGGGCGGTGGGCAGCACGCCTTCGATGACCCAGGGCTGACGGCCTGTCTCTGCCACGATCCAGCCTAGTTCCGTGGAGATCCAGGGCAGGGGCAGGGCATAGAAGCAGAGGCGCAGGAACCAGCGGTAGCGCTCGAAGCGCTGGGTGGCGGACATCCAGAAGGCGAAGGCGAACATGCAGATGAACAGCAGCCCCAGCCCCACCATCACCCGGAAAGACCAGAACAGCGTGGCGACGCGGGGGACGGTGCGTTCTGCTGCCGCGGAGATGTCTGCATCGGTGGCGCGCAGGGGGTCCACACCGGTGCTCTTCAGCAACAGGCCGTAGCCGAGGTCATCCTTATGCGCCTCGAACACGGCTTTGGCGGCGGCATCGCCGGGGTTCGCTTTGAGTTCCTGCAGTGCGTAGTAGGCGAGCCTGCCCTCGCGGATGCGGCCGTTGGACTGCTTAACGAGATCATCGATACCGGGGATGGAGGTGTCCAGCGAGCGGGTGGCGATCAAGCCCAGCACGCCTGGGACGCGCAGGGCGTAGTGGGTCTCCTTGGCGGCGCTGTCGGGGATGCCGAACACGGTGAAGCTGGCCGGAGCCGGCACCGTCTGCCACTCGGCCTCGATGGCCGCGAGTTTCATCTTCTGGTTCTGGGTGGTGAGGTAGCCGCTCTCGTCCCCCAGCACCACCACCGAGAGGGAGGCGGCGAGGCCGAAGCTCGCGGCCACCGCAAGGGAGCGCTTGGCGAAGGCCACATGGCGCCCTTGCAGCAGGTAGTAAGCGCTGATGGCAAGCACGAACACCGAACCCACCACGTAGCCGGCGCTGACGGTGTGCACGAACTTGGCCTGGGCCACCGGGTTGAAGATCACGTCATACATGCTGGTGACCTCCATGCGCATGGTCTGGTAGTTGAACGCGGCACCCACCGGGTTCTGCATCCAGCCGTTGGCCACCAGGATCCAGAGGGCCGAGAGGTTGGAGCCCAGGGCCACGAGCCAGGTGACGCCGAGATGCTGGATCCTCGAGAGGCGGTTCCAGCCGAAGAAGAACAGGCCGACGAAGGTGGATTCCAGGAAGAAGGCCATCAAGCCCTCGATGGCCAGGGGCACACCGAAGATGTCACCCACGTAGTGGGAGTAGTAGGCCCAGTTGGTGCCGAACTGGA
>CAZPAO010000103.1:0-2595 GCA_964584665.1 uncultured Gammaproteobacteria bacterium | reverse complement strand
TTCGGGTTATGAGCCCGACGAGCTGCCAGACTGCTCCACCCCGCACCCGGCGGACAGGAAATATATAGCAAAAGGGTCGGTTTTTCAAGGTTTTGTAGCGGAAATGCGACGTTACGTCGGAGCCTCGCCTGCTCCGACGCCGTCCGGAAGATTTCTCAGTAGCCGATGACCCGGGCGCAGAGCGCCAGCAAGGGGCCCGGCAGCACCCCCAGCAGCAGGATGGCTAGGCCGTTGCCCGAGATCAGCCAGCGCATGTCGAACTCGGCCTGCACCTGGCGCGCGTTGGCCGGCGCGCGGTCAAAGTACATGAGCTTCACGATGCGCAGGTAGTAGAAGGCGCTGATGATGGAGAACACGACCGCCGTCACCGCGAGCCAGGTGAGGCCCGCGTCGATGACCGCTCGCAGCACGTAGAGCTTGGCGAAGAAGCCGACGAAGGGCGGCACCCCCGCCATGCTGAACATTACCGCCAGCATCATGGCCGCGAACCAGGGGCTGCGTTCGTTGAGGCCCTTGAAGTCGTCCAGGCGCTCGGACTCGAAGCCCTTGCGCGCCAGCAGCAGGATCAGGCCGAAGCCCGCGGTGGCGGTGATCACATAGGTGAGCGTGTAGAACATCGCCGCCTGGTAGCCGCCGCTGGTGCCGGAGAGGATGCCGAGCAGGATGAAGCCCACGTGGCCGATGGTGGAGTACGCCAGCAAGCGCTTGAAGTTGGTCTGGGCGATGGCGACGATGCTGCCGATGGCCATGGAGAGCACGGAGATGGCGATGAGGATCGGCTGCCACTGGGCGTGCAGGCCGCCCAAACCCTCCACCAGCAGGCGCATGAACAGCGCGAAGGACGCGATCTTCGGGCCGGTGCCCACGAACAGCGTCACGGAGGTGGCGGAGCCCTCGTACACGTCCGGCAGCCACATATGGAACGGCACTGCGCCGAGCTTGAAGCACAGGCCCACGATGACGAAGCCGAGCGCGAACAGCGTGCCGATGTTGGCAGTGGGATCGGCGGCGATATGCATGCCGAGCCCGGTGATGTCCAGGGTGCCGGTGGCGCCGTAGAGCAGTGACATGCCGTAGAGCAGTACGCCCGAGGCGATGGCACCGAGCACGAAATACTTCATGGCCGCCTCGGAGGCCACCGGGGACTCCCGGTCCAGCGCGACCATGGCGTAGAGCGAGAGGGAGTTGAGTTCCAGTCCCAGGTACACCACCAGCATGTTGTGGGCCGAGATCATGATCATCATGCCTAGCAGCGCGGTAAGGCCGAGGATGTAGTACTCACCCTTGAACAGGCTGCGGTCCCGCAGGTAGTCGCGGGAGTAGATGAACACCATCGCCACCACGAGATAGGTGAAGAGCTTCAGCACGTTGCCCATGGCGTCGTTGACGAACATGCCGCCGAAGGTGAGCAGGCTCCCCTGCTGGGCCACCAGCACAGTGAGCAAGGCGGTGCCGGCCACGGTCGGGAGCGAGAGCCAGTAGGTCACCAGCCGGTGGGTGTCCGGCAGGAACACGTCCACCACCAGGATGAAGCAGATCATCCCGAGCAGGAACATCTCCGGGATCGCGGGCAGGAACTGGGGCAGCTCGAAGGTCATGGGGTCATCCGCCTGTCAGTTTGGTCTGCACCACCTGGTGCACCAGGTTGGTGACGGTGGCGTGCATCACGTCCAGCAGCGGCGCCGGCCAGATGCCGAACAGCACCACGGGCACCGCGCACAGGCCCAGCACCACGAACTCGCGCTGGCTGATGTCCTTCATCTCGCGCACGTGATCGTTGCCGATGGGGCCGTACAGCACCCGCTTCACCAGCCACAGCGAGTAGGCCGCGCCCAGGAACAGGGTGAAGGCAGCGGCGAAGGCGATCCAGAAGTTCGCGCGCATGGCCGAGAGGATCACCATCCACTCACCCACGAAGCCGGAGGTTCCGGGCAGGCCGCAGTTGGCCATGGCGAACAACACCATGAAGAAGGCGAAGGCCGGCATCACGTTGACCACGCCGCCATAGGCGTTGATGTCGCGGGTGTGCATTCGGTCGTAGAGCACGCCGACGCAGAGGAACAGGGCGCCCGAGATGAAGCCGTGGGACACCATCTGCACCATGCCGCCCTCCACGCCCATGACGGTCCCGGAGAGGCTGCCGCTGCGCTCGAAGATGGCGAACAAGAGGAAGAAGCCGAGGGTGACGAAACCCATGTGCGCCACGGACGAGTAGGCGACGAGCTTCTTCATGTCCGTCTGCACCACCGCCACGAAGCCGATATAGACGATGGCGGTGAGCGAGAGGCCGATCACCAGCCAGGTGAGCGCATGGCTCGCGTCCGGGGTGATGGGCAGGCTGAAGCGCAGGAAGCCGTACCCGCCCATCTTCAACATGATGGCCGCCAGGATCACCGAGCCGCCCGTCGGCGCCTCCACGTGGGCGTCCGGCAGCCAGGTGTGCACCGGCCACATGGGCACCTTCACCGCGAAGGCCAGCAGGAAAGCCACGAAGACAAGGATCTGCGGCTGCAGACCCATCTGCAGCTGCTGGAAGGCCAGGATGTCGAAGCTGCCGGCCTTCAGGTACATGTAGATGATGGCCACCAGCATGAA
>CAZPAO010000102.1:0-2606 GCA_964584665.1 uncultured Gammaproteobacteria bacterium | reverse complement strand
GACTTCGCCAAGCGCTTCCCCAAGTGCGTGGACGAGTACGAGACCCTGCTCACCGACAACCGCATCTGGAAGCAACGCACCGTCGGCATCGGCGTGGTGTCGCCTGAGCGCGCCCTGCAGCTCGGCTTCACCGGCCCCATGCTGCGCGGCTCAGGCGTGGAATGGGACCTGCGCAAGAAACAGCCCTACGCCATGTACGAACAGATGGACTTCGACATCCCGGTGGGCACGAACGGCGACTGCTACGACCGCTACCTGGTGCGCATCGCTGAGATGCGCCAGTCCGCCGCCATCGTGCGCCAGTGCGTCGAGTGGCTGCGCAGGAACCCGGGTCCGGTGATGCTGGAGGACCACAAGGTCACGCCGCCGACCCGCGAGGAAGCGAAGTCGGACATGGAATCCCTGATCCACCACTTCAAGTACTTCACGGAAGGCTACTGCGTGCCGGCCGGCGAGGTGTACGCGGCGGTGGAGCATCCCAAGGGCGAGTTCGGCGTGTACATGATCTCGGACGGCGCCAACAAGCCGTTCCGCGTGAAGATCCGCGCCGCCGGCTTCGCGCACCTGTCGGCCCTCGACGAGATGGTGCGCGGCCACATGCTCGCGGACCTGGTGGCCATCATCGGCACCCAGGACATCGTGTTCGGAGAGGTGGACCGCTGATGAGCGAGAGCGCAGCCAAAGACGGACTGCTGTCCAAGCATGCCCGCCAGGTGATGGACGAGTGGATCAAGAAGTACCCGGAGGGCCGGCAGCGCTCGGCCGTCTTCGCGGGCCTGCGCGAGGCGCAGCATGAGAACGATGGCTTCCTCACTGTGCCGCTGATGGACGCGGTGGCGGAATACCTGCAGCTCGAACCCATCAAGGTGTACGAGGTCGCGAGCTTCTACTCGATGTTCGAGACCAAGCCGGTCGGCCGCCACAGCATCTCGGTCTGCACCAACATCTCCTGCATGCTGCGCGGCGCCGACGGCATCGTCGGACACCTGGAGAAGAAGCTTGGCATCAAGACCGGCGAGAGCAGCAAGGATGGGCGCATCTACCTGAAGTGCGAGGAGGAGTGCCTGGCCGCCTGCGCCGGCGCCCCCATGATGATGGTGGACCACAAGTACCACGAGAACCTGACGCCGGAGAAGGTGGACAAGATCCTGGAGGACCTGAAATGACCCAGCTCAACCAGGTCTGCTACCGCACGCTGCAGTTCGACCAGCCTTGGACCTACGCTAACTACCTGAAGGTGGACGGCTATAAGGCCTGGCGCAAGATCCTGAAAGAGAAGATCACGCCGGAGGCCATCGTCGAGGAGATCAAGGCCTCGGGCTTGCGCGGCCGCGGCGGAGCGGGTTTCCCCACCGGCGTGAAGTGGAGCTTCATGCCCAAGGCGCCCACGGGGCCGTCCTACGTGGTGTGCAACTCCGACGAATCCGAGCCCGGCACCTGCAAGGACCGGGACATCCTGCGCTTCAACCCGCACGCGCTCATCGAGGGCATGGCCATCGCCGGCTACGCCATGCGCTGCAAGGTCGGCTACAACTACCTGCGCGGCGAGTTCATGGATGAGCCCTTCGAGCGCTGCGAGCAGGCGCTGAAGGAAGCCTACGCGGAGGGCCTGTTGGGCAAGGACATCCTCGGTTCCGGCATCGACTTCGACCTCTATAACCATCTCGGCGCCGGCGCTTATATATGCGGTGAGGAGACGGCACTCCTGGAGTCGCTGGAAGGCAAGAAGGGCCAGCCGCGCTTCAAGCCGCCGTTCCCGGCCAACTACGGCGCCTTCGGCCGCCCGACCACCGTCAACAACACCGAGACCTTCGCCTCGGCGCCGAGCATCATGCTGAACGGTGGCAAGTGGTTCGCCGACCTCGGCAAGCCCAACAACGGCGGCACCAAGATCTTCTCCGTGTCCGGCCACGTAGCCAAGCCCGGCAACTTCGAGGTGCCGCTCGGCATCCCGTTCCAGGAACTGCTGGCGCTGGCCGGCGGCGTGTGGAAGGGGCACAAGCTCAAGGCCGTGATCCCGGGCGGTTCCTCCGCGCCGGTGCTGCCGGCGGAAGCCATGCTGAACTGCACCATGGACTTCGACTCGCTGAAGAACGCGGGCTCCATGCTCGGTTCCGGCGCGGTGGTGGTGATGGACGAGACCACCTGCATGGTGCGCATGCTGGAGCGCATCGCGCGTTTCTACTACTCCGAATCCTGCGGCCAGTGCACGCCCTGCCGCGAGGGTACCGGTTGGATGTACCGGGTCATCAAGCGCATCGAGGAAGGCCAGGGCCGCCAGGAGGACCTGGACATGCTGGTGGACGTGTCGAAGAAGATCGAAGGCCACACCATCTGTGCCTTCGGTGACGCTGCCGCCTGGCCGGTGCAGAGCTTCATCAAGCACTACCGCCAGGAATTCCAGTACCACATCGACAACGGTTGCTGCATGGTGGGCCCGGGCGCCCGCCGGCACGCGGCCTGACGGATACAGAGCGGACAATGGCAGACGAACTGGTCAACATCGAGCTGGACGGCAAACCGGTCAAGGCGCGCAAGGGTGAGATGATCATCCAGGCGGCGGACCGGGAGGGCGTCTACATCCCGCGCTTCTGCTACCACGAGAA
>CAZPAO010000101.1:0-2773 GCA_964584665.1 uncultured Gammaproteobacteria bacterium | reverse complement strand
CGCTCTTCCGAGTGGGTGATGAACATGTTCTCGCGGAAGTTCTGCCAGTGGCCGGTCTTCTCCCACAGGGTCTTGTCCATGATCTGCGGGCCGCGCACCTCGTTGTAGCCGCTGGCGCTGTACACGCGGCGCATGTACTGCTCCACCTGCTGCCACAAGGCCCAGCCACGCGGGTGCCAGAAGATCATGCCCGGGGCCTCTTCCTGGGTGTGGAACAGGTCCAGCTCACGGCCGATGCGGCGGTGGTCGCGCTTCTCCGCTTCCTCGAGGCGCGTCAGGTAGGCCTGCAGGGCCTTCTTGTCGGTCCAGGCGGTGCCGTAGATGCGCTGCAGCATCTCGTTCTTGGAGTCGCCGCGCCAGTAGGCGCCGGCCACCTTCATGAGCTTGAAGGCCTTGAGCTTACCCGTGCTCGGCACGTGGGGGCCGCGGCAGAGGTCGATGAAGTCGCCCTGGCGGTAGAGGGAGATGTCCTCGTTGGACGGGATGCTGGCGATGATCTCGGCCTTGTACTTCTCGCCCATCCCGCGGAAGAACTTCACGGCCTCGTCGCGCGGCATGACGCTGCGGGTGACCTTCTGGTCCTGGGCCGCGAGTTCCTCCATGCGCTTCTCGATGGCGGCGAGGTCCTCCGGCGTGAAGGGTCGGCTGAAGGCGAAGTCGTAGTAGAAGCCGTCCTCGATCACCGGGCCGATGGTGACCTGGGCCTCGGGGAAGAGCTGCTTCACCGCCTGTGCGAGCAGGTGCGCCGTGGAATGGCGGACCACGTCCAAGCCTTCCGCGTCACGCTCGGTGATGATGCTCAAGGGGGCGTCGTGGTCGATCGTGAACGAGGTGTCCACCACCTTCCCGTCCACCTTGCCAGCGAGCGCAGCCTTGGCGAGGCCTGGGCCGATGCTGGCGGCCACCTCGGCGACCGTCACCGGGTTGGGGAATTCGCGTTTGGAGCCGTCGGGCAGAGTGATGGCGGGCATGGCGCTCTCTCCTTACAGTGGCGACCTATACGAGGGGCCGCGTGCTTCGGGTTATGTGGAAACCTATCTCGTATGTGATTGGTAGGCGTGATTGGATTCGAACCAACGACCCCCACCATGTCAAGGTGGTGCTCTAACCAACTGAGCTACACGCCTGTAAATTCAGGCCGCAAACGATACCGGAAACACCTTGTTTCTTCAAGGTTTTAGCCGGTTTTGACCTCCGGCAAGCCCATGTCGATCTCCCGCAGGCGCCGGATCTCGTCCCGCACCCGGGCCGCCTCCTCGAACTCCAGGTCCCGGGCGTGCTTCTGCATCTGCACCTCCAGCTGGCGGATGAGCTTGATGCGTTTCTCGGGCGTCATGGCCTCGTAGCGGGCCCGCTCGTCCGCCGCCTTGAGCATGGGCGCGCGCGCGCCGGCGGCATAGCCCCGGGCGCCTTCCATCACGTCTGCCACGGCTTTCTGGATACCCTGGGGCGAGATGCCATGCTTAAGGTTGTAGGCCACCTGGGTGGCGCGGCGCCGGTCCGTCTCGTCGATGGCCCGCTGCATGGAACCCGTGATCTTCTCGGCGTAGAGGATTGCCATGCCGTTGATGTTGCGGGCGGCGCGGCCGATGGTCTGGATCAGGGAACCTTCGGAGCGCAGGAAGCCTTCCTTGTCCGCGTCCAGGATGGCCACCAGCGAGACCTCAGGCAGATCCAGGCCCTCCCGCAGCAGGTTGATGCCCACCAGCACGTCGAAGGTGCCAAGCCGCAGGTCGCGGATGATCTCGGCCCGCTCCACCGTCTCGATGTCCGAGTGCAGGTAGCGCACCTTCACCCCGTGCTCGGCGAGGTACTCCGTCAGGTCCTCGGCCATGCGCTTGGTTAGGGTGGTCACCAGCACCCGCTCGCTACGTTCGGCGCGCTTCTTCACTTCCGAGAGCAGGTCGTCCACCTGGGTGCGGGCCGGGCGTATCTCGACCGCCGGATCTATCAGGCCTGTGGGCCGTACCAGCTGCTCCACCGTCTGATCGGAAGTGCGTTTCTCGTATGGCCCCGGCGTCGCGGAGATGAAGAGGGTCTGGGGCGCACGAGCCTCCCACTCTTCGAAGCGCAGGGGGCGGTTGTCCAGGGCCGAAGGCAGCCGGAAACCGTATTCGACGAGCGTCTCCTTGCGAGAGCGGTCGCCCTTGTACATGCCGCCGAGCTGCGGGATGGTCACGTGGCTCTCGTCCACCACCAAGAGCGCGTTGGGCGGCAGGTAGTCGAACAGCGTGGGCGGCGGCTCGCCGGGCTTGCGGTTGGAGAGGTGGCGCGAGTAATTCTCGATGCCGCTGCAGTAGCCGATCTCCACCATCATCTCGAGGTCGAAGAGCGTGCGCTGCTCCAGCCGCTGGGCTTCCACGAGCTTGTTGGCCGTGCGCAGCTCATCCAGGCGCGGTTTCAGTTCCGCCTTGATCTTGTCGATGGCTTCCAGCAGCGTGCCGCGGGGCGTGACGTAGTGGCTAGTCGGGTACACGGTGTAGCGCGGTACCGGCTTGATGACCGCGCCCGTGAGCGGGTCGAACACGTTGAGGGATTCCACCTCGTCATCGAAGAGTTCGATCCGCAGGGCCTCCCGGTCCGACTCCGCCGGGAACACGTCGATGATCTCGCCCCGCACCCGGTAGGTGCCGGAGGAGAAATCCAGGTCGTTGCGGATGTACTGCATCTCCGCCAGGCGTCGCAGGATGGCGCGCTGGTCTATCTTCTCGCCCCGACTGATGTGCAGCACCATGCTGAGGTAGGAGTTCGGGTCGCCCAGGCCGTAGATGGC
>CAZPAO010000100.1:0-2880 GCA_964584665.1 uncultured Gammaproteobacteria bacterium | reverse complement strand
CGGGCTGCTACCAGTTCCGCGTCACCCGCAACAGCGACCTGTACGTGGACGAGGAAGACATCGACGACATGCTGCGCGCGGTGCAGGGCGAGCTGGCCTCACGCCGCTACGGCGACGCGGTGCGGCTCGAGGTGGCGGCGGAATGCCCCGAGGAGACCGCGGCCTTCCTCCTCAGCGAATTCGAGCTGGCGCCGGAGGACCTCTTCACGGTGGATGGTCCGGTGAACCTGAGCCGCCTCGACGCCGTGTATGACATGGTGGACCGGCCCGAACTCAAGTACCCGCCCTTCATACCCGGCGTGCCCAAGGCCTTCGCCGGCGGCAAGGAGATCTGGGAAGTGCTGGGGGAGAAGGACGTGCTGCTACACCACCCCTACGAGTCCTTCATGCCGGTGCTGGATTTCCTGCGCCAGGCGGCGGTGGACCCCAAGGTGCTGGCCATCAAGCAGACCCTCTACCGCACCGGACCCGACTCGCCGATCGTCGACGCCTTGTTGGCTGCAGCGCACGCCGGCAAGGAAGTGACGGTGGTGATCGAGCTGCGCGCCCGCTTCGATGAAGCGGACAACATCGCGCTGGCGAACCGCCTGCAGGAGGCCGGCGCGCACGTGGTGTACGGCATCGTGGGCTACAAGACCCACGCCAAGATGATCCTGGTGATACGGCGCGAGGGAAGGCAGCTCCGTCGCTACGTGCACCTCGGCACCGGCAACTACCACCCGCGCACCTCGCGCATCTACAGCGACTACAGCCTGTTCAGCGCCGACTCGGACATGGGCGAGGACGTGAACCGGATATTCCTGCAGCTCACGAGCCTGGGGAAACTGCACAAGCTCTCCAAGCTGAAGCAGTCGCCGTTCACGCTGCACACGGACGTGGTGGAGATGATCGACCGGGAGCGCAAGCACGCCCAGGCGGGCAAGCCCGCGCGCATCATCGCCAAGCTGAACGCCCTCACGGAACCCGGCGTGATCCAGGCCCTGTACCGGGCCGCCATGGCGGGAGTGAAGATCGACCTCATCATCCGCGGAGTGTGCTGCCTGCGCCCCGGCATCCCGGGCGTGTCGGACAACATCAAGGTGCGCTCAGTCCTCGGCCGTTTCCTGGAGCACACCCGGGTCTACTGCTTCCACAACAACGGCAAGCGCGAGGTCTACTGCGCCAGCGCCGACTGGATGGAGCGCAACTTCTTCCGCCGGGTGGAGGTGTGCTTCCCCATCACCCAGAAGAAGCTCAGGGACCGGCTGCTCATCGACCTCAAGCGCTATCTCAAGGACAACACCGGCGCCTGGCAGCTCTCGACCGACGGGCGTTATCGCAGGCATTCGTCCAAGGGCAAGAAACAGCACAACGCCCAGATGGAACTGCTGGGCCAGTATGCGGAAGAAGTAAGAAAGACCTGACCTTGCCTGGATGCCGGCCTCCGCCGGCATGACGGATGAATCCCTAAGAGACCTTGAGGCTGAAGCCCAGATCCCTCAGGTTCTTGGTCTCTTCTTCCATGTCCGCCTGCAAGAGCGGGCGGCGCTTCAGCCAGCCCTTCTGGAACTTGAGCTTGAGCTGGTTGCCCCGGGCCTTGAAGTTGAAACGCGCCACCTCGGCCTCATGCCCGCGGTTCAGGGAATAGGCGAGCCGCAGGAGCGCCGTGAGCCGCCGTGCCCGCCCCTGTTCGATCCAGGCGAAACCGTGGAACAACTCCGGGTCCACCCGGCCGCGGTGGCTGCGCACCAGCACCGCCAGGAGTTGCTGCTCGTTGCGGGCGAAGCCGGCCATGTCGGCGTTGGCCAGCACGTAGGCGCCGTGCTTGTGATAGCCGCTGCGGGCCACGGCGCGGCCGCACTCGTGCAGCTGGGCGGCCCAATGCAGCGTGCGGCGGCCGTCGTCGCCGATGTCCCAGTGATGGGTGCCGCGGGCGAGCTTCAGGGCCGTGTCGGCGACGCGTTTAGCCTGCTCCATGTCCACGTTGTAGCGGGTCGCGAGCGCATCCACCGTCGCCGAGCGCACGTCCTTGTCCTTCAGGCGGCCCACCAGATCCAGCAGCACGCCTTCCCGCAGCGCGCCCGGCGCCACTTCCATGACGTCGATGGCGAGCGCCTCGAACACCGCCTGCAGCACCGCCACGCCGCCGGCGAACACCGGCGCGCGCTCGGCCTTGAGGCCCGGCAGCTCGTAGCGGCGGTGATGCCGCTTCTGCACCAGCAGTTCCGCGAGACGCATCAGGTCCGCATGGGTGATCTCGCCGCGGGTCCAGCCCAGTTCCTCGAGCACGCTGCCGACGGCGCGGATGGTGCCGGAGGAACCGAGGGCCACGCGCCAGCCGGCGCGGCGCAGGGCCGCTTCCACGGGCTCGAGCCGGCGGCGCGCCGCCAGCAAGGCATCCGCGTAACTCTTGCGGGTGACGCCGGCGCGCAGGAAGTGCTGGTCGGTGATGGCGACGGACCCGACCGCCAGGCTCTCCATGAGCTTGGGCTCGTTGCCCTGCCCCACGATGAGTTCGGTGCTGCCGCCGCCGATGTCCACCACCAGGCGCCGCTCGCGGGACGGCGGCAGGTAGGCGCAGACGCCCCTGTATATGAGGCGCGCTTCCTCGATGCCGCTGATGATCTCGAGGGGATGCCCGAGCATGCGGGCGCCCTCGGCCACGAAGTCCTGGCTGCCGCGGGCGCGACGCAGGGTGTTGGTGCCGACGGCACGCACGAACTCGGGGTTATAGCCGGAGAGCCGGTCGCCGAAACGTTTCAGGCAGGCGAGCGCGCGGGCTTCCGCCTTGCGGGTGATGCGGCCGCGTGCGTCAAGGCCCGAGCCGAAGCGCAGCATCTCACGCATGTTGTCCAGCACTTCGATGCGCCGGCCGGTGACCTGGGCCACCAGGAGATGGAA
>CAZPAO010000099.1:0-2900 GCA_964584665.1 uncultured Gammaproteobacteria bacterium | reverse complement strand
TTAAGGAGGCGGCATGGAATTGCAGATGCACAAGACCGCCGGCAGCCAGTCCATCACTCTCTCGGACGCGGCCTTCGGTTACGAATTCAACGAGTCCCTGGTGCACCAGGTGGTCACGGCCTTCATGGCCGGCGGCCGTGCCGGTACCAAGGCCCAGAAGACCCGCGCCATGGTGCGCGGCGGCGGCAAGAAGCCGCGTCCGCAGAAGGGTTCAGGCCAGGCGCGTGCCGGCTCGATCCGCAGCCCGCTCTGGCGCGGCGGCGGCAAGACCTTCGCGGCGGTCCCGCGCGACCATTCGCAGAAGGTCAATCGCAAGATGTACCAGGGTGCGCTGCGCGCCATCGTCTCCGAGCTGGTCCGCCAGGAGCGCGTGGTGGTGCTGCCTGAGTTCGCCCTGAGCGCGCCCAAGACCAAGGAGCTGGCCGGCAAGCTCAAGGATCTGGGTCTCGACAACGTGCTGATCGTCACCGAGAACGTGGACGAGAAGCTGTACCTGGCCTCGCGCAACCTGAAGAACGTGGAAGTGCGCGACGCCACCGGCCTCGACCCGGTGAGTCTCATCGGCTTCGAGAAGGTGCTGTTCACCGTGCCGTCCATCCGTCGCGTGGAGGAGTGGCTCGCATGAACCCGAAACAGGAAAGACTGATGAGCGTGCTGCTCGGCCCCCACGTGTCGGAGAAGTCCGCGCGCGTCGGCGACAAGCACAACCAGGTGGTGTTCCGCGTGCGCCGCGACGCCGACAAACGCGAAGTGCGCGAGGCCGTCGAGAAGCTCTTCGAAGTGAAGGTCGCGGACGTGCAGATCGTGAACGTGGGCGGCAAGTTCAAGCGCTTCGGCGCGATGCTCGGCCGCCGCAGCGACTGGAAGAAAGCCTACGTGCGCCTGGCGCCGGGCAGCGAGATCAACCTAGCCGGTGAGCAGGCCTAAGGGCCCGCACCGATAAGGGAATAGCACCATGCCTCTCATCAAAGCCAGACCGACTTCCCCGGGACGCCGCGCCTTCGTCAAGGTCGTGACGCCGGGCCTGCACAAGGGCGGACCCTTGGCCTCGCTCACCGCGACCAAGAAGAGCCGCGGTGGCCGCAACAACGTCGGCCGCATCACCACCCGTCACCAGGGCGGTGGTCACAAGCAGCATTACCGCCTGATCGACTTCAAGCGCGACAAGGACGGCATCGTGGGCCGCATCGAGCGCCTGGAATACGATCCGAACCGCACCGCCCACATCGCGCTGGTGCTGTACAAGGACGGCGAGCGCCGTTACATCATCGCGCCCAAGGGCGCGGTGGCCGGCCAGGAAGTGGTCTCCGGCAGCCATGCCCCCATCAAGCCGGGCAACTCGCTGCCGCTGCGCAACATCCCGGTGGGCACCCAGGTGCATTGCATCGAGCTGCAGCCCGGCAAGGGCGCGCAGATGGCCCGCAGCGCCGGCGCCTCCGTCCAGGTGGTGGCCCGCGAGGGCGCCTTCTGCACGCTGCGCCTGCGTTCCGGCGAGATGCGCAAGGTGCACATCGACTGCCGCGCCACCATCGGTGAAGTGGGCTTCGACGAGCACAACCTGCGCCAGTACGGCAAGGCGGGCGCGCGCCGCTGGAAGGGCATCCGTCCCTCCGTGCGCGGCGTGGTGATGAACCCCATCGACCATCCGCACGGCGGTGGCGAAGGCAAGACCTCGGGCGGCCGTCATCCGGTCTCGCCGTGGGGCCAGCCGACCAAGGGCTACAAGACGCGCGGCAACAAGCGCACTGACGGCATGATCGTGCGCCGTCGCAACGCGAAGTGATGAGAGGTTACTGAGATGCCCCGTTCCATCCGTAAAGGCCCGTTCATCGATCCGCACCTGGCCAAGAAGGTCACGGCGGCGGTGAGCAGCAACAACAAGCGCCCGATCAAGACCTGGTCGCGCCGCTCCATGGTCACCCCCGAGATGGTGGGCCTGACCATCGCCGTGCACAACGGCCGCCAGCACGTGCCGGTGCTGCTGAGCGAGAACATGGTGGGTCACAAGCTGGGCGAGTTCGCCCCGACCCGTATCTTCAAAGGCCACGGCGCTCGCAAGACCGCCGAGACCGAAACCAAGGCCTGAGGCTAGGAACATGCAAGTAGCCGCCAAACACAGATACGCACGCATCGCGTCGCAGAAGGCCCGCCTCGTGGCGGACCAGATCCGCGGCAAGAGCGTCGGCGAAGCGCTGAAGCTCCTGGAGTTCAGCCCCAAGCGCGGCGCCAAGCTGGTGCGCAAGGTGCTGGAATCCGCCATCGCCAACGCCGAGCACAACAACGGCGCGGACGTGGACGAACTGAAGATCAAGGCCATCTTCGTGGACGAAGGTCCGCACATGAAGCGCTGGATGGCGCGCGCCAAGGGCCGCGGGGCTCGCATCCTCAAACGCACCAGTCACATCACCGTGACTGTGGCGGACGAATAAGGACGGACACATGGGTCAGAAAGTAAATCCTACTGGCATCCGGCTCGGCATCGCTTCCGACTGGAACTCCAAGTGGTTCGCCAGCAAGCGCGCTTACGCGACCAACCTGCTGAGCGACCTGCGCGTGCGCGAGTTCCTCAAGAAGAAGCTCGCCCAGGCCTCCGTGAGCCGCATCGAGATCAAGCGCCCGGCCAAGAAGGCCTACATCACGATCCACACGGCCCGTCCGGGCGTGGTGATCGGCAAGAAGGGCGAGGACATCGACGCGCTGCGCAAGCAGTTGAGCAAGATGATGCCCGGCGTGGAAGTGGACATCGGCGTGGAAGAGATCCGCAAGCCTGAACTGGATGCGTATCTGGTGGCCGAGAGCATCGCCCAGCAGCTCGAGCGCCGCATCATGTTCCGCCGCGCCATGAAGCGCGCCGTGCAGAACACCATGCGTCTCGGCGCCCTCGGCATCAAGATCCGGGT
>CAZPAO010000098.1:0-3037 GCA_964584665.1 uncultured Gammaproteobacteria bacterium | reverse complement strand
CGCGGTGCAGGATGGACATGGTCATGGTGATCTGCCAGCGATAGATGCCGAGATGCGGCGAGAGCGGTCTGTTATCGGCCATGCTTCACCCTTAGAAATCTATGCAACGCCCGTTCTTCTCCCAATCGCCGTAGCGGGTCGGCTCCGGCCCTTTCGGACCGCCGATCTCTTTCGGCTTCTTGGGTGAGGCGCCCTCCTCCACGGTCTCGCGGGGCTGCGGTTCCGGGAGGTGTTCGGTCTGGGTCTTAGGGTCTGACATAGGCGCCTTTTCTATCCGTTTATTTTACACCCAAAGCCCCATCCAGCCGGTACCCCGCGATATCCGCGGCAACGAGCGGTTAGAATGTGCGCACCGCCTATGTCCACTGACCCCAAGACCATCCTGATAGACCTGTCCTACAAGGGACTGATCCGTGCAAGCGGCGCGGACGCGGTCGCGTTCCTGCAAGGCCAGTTCAGCACCGACATCGAGAAGCTGACCCCGCCGGTGGGCCAGCTCACGTCCTGGAACAACGCCAAGGGCCGGGTGGTGACGCTGCTGCGCCTATTCCGCCGCGGCGAGGATATCTACCTGGGGCTGCCCGCAGGGCTCAAGCCCGCCGTATTGAAGCGGCTGTCCCTCTACGTCCTGCGCTCCAAGGTGACCCTCACGGATGCCAGCGGCGAACTCGATTGCCTGGGACTCATCGGAGAAGGCGCGACGTCGCTCCTCGCCCGCGCAGGCATACCGGTGCCGGTGCAGGTCAACGACGTGACCACCATCGAGACCCTACAGGCCCTGCGTCTGTACGGGGAGGTCCCGCGTTACGTCATCTACGGGACCGCCGCCGCGATCACCTCACTCAAGAAACGCTGGGGATCGGCCACCGTTCCCGGCACGGAAGATGACTGGGCCTTGCACAGGGTGCTGGCCGGCGAACCCACTATCCACCCCGAGACCTCCGAGCACTTCGTGGCCCAGATGCTGGATCTCGATAAGCTGGGGTGCATAGACTTCAAGAAGGGCTGCTACATTGGTCAGGAAGTCATCGCCCGCGCTCACTACAAGGGCGGCGTCAAACGCCATCTGGCCCGTGCCTTCAGCCACACCACCACGCGCCTGAAACCCGG
The DNA here is from genome assembly GCA_964584665.1 of uncultured Gammaproteobacteria bacterium. Classification (GTDB taxonomy): domain Bacteria; phylum Pseudomonadota; class Gammaproteobacteria; order Natronospirales; family REEB76; genus DASUBN01. The sequence continues at coordinate 1,927 of CAZPAO010000098.1, read as the reverse complement.
CACCGCCATCCACGCACGGGGCCAGAATTCGCCCGTAGCGGAGGTGGTGGATGCCTGCCTGGATGCTTCGGGCGTCTGGCAGATGCAGCTCGTGGTCCAGGATGACTACCGGGAAGCTGAACTGGTACATGCCGACAGCGGCGCGGCGGTGAAGCTCGTTTGACGATAGACCCCCCGGGGTATGTGAATCTTTTGTGACACGCTCTCCGATCTCGAAAACGGAAAGATTGAAGCACAGCCAAAACCAGGCTGCCTAGCCCCTCCCCTACGCGGTGGGGCTCTGCGCATCATCAAGCGGGGTATTGAAATCTCAGGCGGAAGTCTTGCGGCGCATGGTGAGTGCGTAGAATCCGTCCGTGCCATGGCGATGGGTCAGCAGCCGCAAGGCACCGTCCTCTGGCAATCCTTCCGGTATCCCTGCTCCCTGCCGCTCCAGTATCCCTGAAGCCTGCATCACCTCGAACTCAGGATGGGCCTTGATGAACGCGCCGGTGATGGCTTCGTTCTCTTCCGCAAGCAGGCTGCAGGTGGCATAGACCAGGCGGCCGCCGGGTTTCACCAATCTCGCCGCCGCTTCCAGGATGCTGGCCTGTAGCTTCGTGAGCATCTCCAGGTCGATGGACCGCCACTTGATGTCCGGGTTGCGGCGCAGGGTACCCGTGCCGGAGCAAGGCGCGTCCACCAGCACCGCGTCGGCGCCGCCCGCCAGCTTCTTCAGGGCCGGGTCGTGCTCGTCGCGGATGGCGAAGCTCTGGGCGTTGTAGGCGCCGGCCCGGGCCAGGCGCGGTTTCAGGCGTTCCAGACGGCTCTCAGAGATGTCACAGGCGATGAGCGTGCCGGTGTTCTGCATCATGGCCGAGAGCGCCAGGGTCTTGCCACCGGCCCCGGCACAGAAGTCCATCACCTTCTCCTTGGGCGCCGCCTCGGTCATGAGCGCGAGCAGCTGGCTGCCCTCGTCCTGCAACTCGAACAGGCCTTCCTGGAATTCCGTGGTGTTGAACAAGGGCCCGCGCTTGTCGCGCTGCAGGCCGATGGGCGAATACATCATGGGCTCACAGGGATTGCCGGACTCCGCAAGACGCGCAGCCAGGTCGTCCCGCGGGATGCGCAGGGTATTCACGCGTATGCCGACCTGAGCGGGACGATTGAGCGCCTCGCTCAAAGCGACCGCTTCCGTCTCGCCATATTGGGCCACCAGCTTCTCGGCCAGCCATTCCGGCATGTTGATGCGGGCGCTAAACGGCAAGTCGTCGGGCTTCACCGTACGCACGCGGGTGACCAGGGGCTCAGCGTCCTTGAAGCCGGCCTCGCCCAGGGCGCGGGCGCTCCAACCGGAATACTTCAATAGATACGTCGCCACCAGCCAGCGGGCACGCTCACGCTCGCCGATATCCGGCGGCAGGCAGGGACCCATGTAGGCTTCCAGCTCGCCTTTGCGGCGCAGGCAGCCGTAGACCGTCTCCGCCGCGAAGGCTCGGTCCTTGGAACCCATCTGGCGGTGCTCGCGGAAATACTGGTCGATGATGCGGTCGGCGGGGTGCCGCGTCTCGGACAGGATGGCACCGAGGATCTCGGTGGCCTGGCTCAGGCGAGAATGCCCGTGGCGTATCTCAGGTGACGCCACGTTCAGCTCACTCCGGCCGCATCAGGGGGAACAGGATCACGTCGCGGATGGACGGGGAATCCGTGAAGAGCATCACGAGACGGTCTATGCCGATGCCCTCACCCGCCGTGGGAGGCATGCCGTATTCGAGTGCCCGCACGTAATCCGCGTCGTAGAACATGGCTTCGAGGTCACCCGCGTCCTTCTCCGCCACCTGGGCGTGGAAGCGCTCCGCCTGGTCTTCGGGGTCGTTCAGCTCCGAGAAGCCGTTGGCCAGCTCGCGCCCGCCCACGTAGAACTCGAAACGGTCCACCAGGAAGGGAT
>CAZPAO010000097.1:0-3222 GCA_964584665.1 uncultured Gammaproteobacteria bacterium | reverse complement strand
GTGTAGGTGGGCGGCAGCGTCCACACGCCTTTCGGATAATCCTTGGTGTCCTTGGGGTTCGCGTTCACCTCTGACTGGGCCACCAGCTTGAAGCCGGCTTTCTGGGCTTCCGCTATCACGTAATCCACCGGCATGTAGCCCGACTTGAAGGTCTGGTCCACGGTCTTGCCCGCCGTCGCGCGGTGCTCTTCCACGCCCAGCACCCCGCCGTGCTTCAGCACCTTGAATGCGGCCTTGAACACGTCATCCAACTCGCCGTTGCCCTGCCAGTTGTGCAGGTTGCGGAAAGTCAGCACCATGTCCGCCGAACCTTCCGGCCCCAGGTCCATCTTGCTGGGTGGCAGGAAGTCCACTTCCTTCACGTCGCCGAATGCCGCCTTGTTGGCGGCGAGCATGTCGAGATAGGGCTGGGTACCTTCGCCGGGCGTGTCGAGTGAGACCGGCGTCGCAGCAGCGATGAGATGGCCGTGGTCCTTCAGCACCGGCGCCAGGATCTCGGTGTACCAGCCGCTGCCGGGCCAGAGTTCCACCACGGTCATGTCCGGCTTCAGGCCGAAGAACTCAAGCGTCTCGCGCGGGTGGCGGTACTGATCGCGCGCCGCCTGGGCCGGAGTACGCCAGGGACCCTTGAGGGCCTGGGTGAGGGCGGCGTCCACGCCGCTGACGTCGGGGGCCTGCTGATTGACGGGTTGGGGCGCGGCGAAGGCCGCCGTGGCGAGCAGGGCGGTGGACAGGAGCAGGGCGGATCTCAACATTGGTTCACCTTACTGTTTGGGTTTCACGAACTTGAGGGTCATGCGGTCGCTCTCGCCGATCTTCTTCAGCTCCGGGTCGTCGCCCATCAGGTTCGGCAGGAGCCGGTGGACGTTCACGCTCTCGTCGTCATCGGGGTTGGCGTTGATCTCCGAGACGTCTGCCAGCACGAAGCCGTGCTGCATGGCGGTCTGGATCATGTAGTCCTCGGGGATGCGGTGCAGGCCCTTGGAAGCGATGACGGCGTCCATGTAGGGACGGGCGCGGTGCTCCTCGATGCCCAACACGCCGCCGGACTTCAGCACTTTGAAGGCGGCATCGAACACGGAGCCCAGCTCCGCCTCGCTGTCGTTCAGCCAGTCATGGGTGTTGCGGAAGGTCACCACCATGTCGGCGGAGCCGGCAGGCCCCAGGTCGAGCTTCTTGTCCGACGGGGAGAACTCCACCAGCCGGACGGTGCCGAAAGCGGCCTGGTTCGCCTTGAGCATGTCCGCATACTTGCCCGTGGTCTTGCCGGTGGCGGCGATGAGATGGCCGTGGTCCTTCAGCACCGGCGCCAGGATCTCCGTATACCAGCCGTCGCCCGGCGCCAGCTCCACCACCGTCATATCCGGCGCGAGGCCGAAGAACTCCAGGGTCTCGACGGGATGGCGGTACTGGTCACGGACCTTGTGGGCGTCGGAGCGCCAGCTGCCGGCGACGGCCTGGTGCAGCAGCGCATCTGCGCCGGAAGGGGCAGGGGCCGGCGCGGCCAATGCCAGGGAGCAGAGACAGCTTGCGAGCGAGGCGATGAGCAGCTTGCGCATGGCGATTCCTCCGGAGCGGGGCTACATGGTAAGCCGGGGGCTCGGCTTAATGGCGCGGATATGGTAAAAAGTGCGCCCGTTTGAGGCCTAGGACCCCGTATCCTGCCTCCGTCTACCAGACAGTTGGAATCCATGAGCCACGAGAAGTTCAACTTCGTCCTGCAAGAGAGCCAGATGGTGACGCCGCGGGTGCTGCAGATGAGCTTCCGCCGCGCCGACGGACAGCCCTTCAGCTACATCCCCGGTCAGTTCATCACCCTGCACCTGCCTTTCGAGAGCATGGAGCTGCGCCGCAGTTACAGCGTCGCCACCATCCCAGGCAGCAGCGGCGACGTCGAGATCGCCGTGACCCACGTGGACGGTGGCCGCGCCACGGGTCTCCTGTTCAGCATGAAGCCGGGCGAACTCGTGTCCGCCACCGGACCCTTCGGACGCTTCGTGCTGCGGGAGGACCCGCCTTCCCGCTACATGCTGATCGCCACCGGCACCGGCGTCTCGCCGTACCGCGCCATGCTGCCGCAGCTGAAAGGCCTGCTCGCGGCCAAGAGCCACACGGCGGTGGTGATGCTGGGCGTGCGCGGGCCGGACGAGTGCCTGTTCGGCGGCGATTTCCTGGAGTTCGCGAAGGAGAATCCGGGCTTCGAGTTCGTGGCGAGCTACAGCCGCCGCGTGTCGGAGCCGGCGCAGGACCACGAGCGCAAGGGTTACGTGCAGGAACACCTGATGGAGCTGAAGCCGGACCCGAAGAAGGACATCGTGTATCTCTGCGGCAACCCGGACATGATCGATACGGCGGTGGAACGCCTGAAGGCGCAGGGATTCGACAACACCAACCTTCGCCGCGAGAAGTACGTCTCTTCGAATTGAAAACGGCGCCTCGCGGCGCCGTTCTCTTTCTCTTCTTAGCCTTTCAACCTTCTGTACTTGATGCGATGCGGCTGGTCGGCATCCGCCCCCAGGCGGCGCTTGCGGTCCACCTCGTAGTCTGCGTAGTTGCCCTCGAACCACACCACCTTGCTGTCACCCTCGAAGGCGAGGATATGCGTGGCGACACGGTCCAGGAACCAGCGGTCGTGGGAGATGATCACGGCGCAGCCGGGGAAGGCGAGCACAGCCTCTTCCAGCGCGCGCAGCGTCTCCACATCCAGGTCGTTGGTGGGCTCGTCCAGCATCAGCACGTTGCCGCCGGCCTTCAGCACCTTGGCGAGGTGCACGCGGTTACGCTCGCCGCCCGAGAGTTGCCCGACGAGCTTCTGCTGATCGGTGCCACGGAAGTTGAAGCGGCCCACGTAGGCGCGGGAGGGTGTGGTGTAGGTGCCGACGGTGATGAGGTCCTGGCCGTCGCTGATCTCTTCCCACACGGTCTTGTCCGGGTTGAGCGCGTCGCGGCTCTGGTCCACATAGGCGATCTTCACGGAGGGCCCGATGCGCATCTCGCCCGCGTCCGGTTTCTCCTGTCCCGCCATCATGCGGAACAGGGTGGTCTTGCCGGCGCCGTTGGGGCCGATGATGCCGACGATGCCGCCCTGCGGCAGGTTGAAGTCCATGCCATCGAACAGCAGGCGGTCGCCGAAGCTCTTGCGCAGGCCCTTGGCCTCCACCACCAGATCGCCCAGGCGCGGACCCGGCGGGATGTAGAGTTCCTGGGTCTCGTTGCGCTTCT
>CAZPAO010000096.1:0-3237 GCA_964584665.1 uncultured Gammaproteobacteria bacterium | reverse complement strand
GCCTGGTTGAAACCGCGCTCTTTCAGGCGCGAGGGATGCAGCGGCACCGGCACGATGCAGTCCGGCCTCTCACTTCCTGCCGCCAGGAAATCCGCCAGCAGTCCTCCCAGCAAGCGCCCCGTGGCGAGATCCCCCTCGAACTTGAAACGCTGCACCAGCTTGTCCACAGGGAAGGAATAGGCGAGAGGGCTCCTGGCCTCATCCCACGCGGGCAACGCCTTGATGCAGTTGCCGCAGAGGGGCGTGTCCGCATCCGGAGGCAGCGGCGCCGCGCAGCGGGGGCAGGGGTGTCGGTTCCAGGGCAGTTCGCTGAAGCAGTCGCCGCAGAGGTCCTGGCCGCGGGTGCCCTTGGCCCCGCAGAGCACGCAATGGGCTGGATAGAGGAAGTGCAACATTCCCAGATGCTACCGCATGGTGACGAAAGGGTTACGGTGCTTTCGCGTTCTTCACTGGTAAGTGCCGGGAAATGTCCTACCCTTAACAGGCCTTAGGAAGGGGATCAGCCAGGGAGAGCATCCATGCATAAGTTCGCCATCGTAGCGGCGTCCGCCGTCTTCTGTCTCGCCGCCTGCGCCACCGTCCATGCCCCGCCGGCGGCGCAGGCCCCCACGCATGCGATACCGCCGCGGCCCGAGTTGCTCGACGCGCCGGAGATTCAAGCTCTGAAGCAGGGCGTGGATACGCCGCTGCTGAATTGGAACTGGGGGAACCCGCAACCCAGCGGCGCGGCTTTCAGCGCCATCGCGTCCGGACAGGTGGGTGGGGTCACCCGCCTCGTGGCCGTCGGCGGCGACGGTCTCTTGGCCACGAGCGATGACGGCGGCATGCACTGGTCGCCGCAGGCCTCTGGCCTGCCGGTCGGTGTCTCACTAAGGGACGTGGCCTGGGGTCCGTCCCTGGGTTTCGTCGCCACCGGCTACGGCTTCCACTACACGCCCACTGGCGTGAACCCCACCGGTTTCTTCCACATCACCAGTTCCGACGGCATCCATTGGTCGCCTTTGCCGCCGCCCGGTCAAGGGCTGCCCTCTGCCACGCGCATCGCCTATGGCAACGGCATCTACGTGCTGGTGCTCACACAGGCCCTGGTGCTCGGTGGCCCTCAGTCGGGCACCGTGTCCTCCATCAGCTGCAAGCCCTCCGCGCCGGATTGCAACGACGTCTTCATGTGGGTGGTGTACGGCAACGGGGAGTTCGTGGCGTTGGGGCAGGACTACGGGACCGGCGCCATGATCATGTCTGCGTCCTCCGATGGAGTGCATTGGGCCGCGGCCAACATCTCGCTGCCGGCGGCCGGCGCGGGCTACCTGTATGGGCTGGCCTGGAACGGCCAGGTGTTCTCCGCGGTCGGCGATGAGGGCACCGCGACCCCTCTCGTCTACACCAGCAAGGACGGCGTGAACTGGACGGCCCAACCCGGCCCGGCCGGCGCAGAGGCCTTCGCTCGCGACATCGCTGTCGGCAACACCTTCTATACCTTCTCCATGCCCAATGAAGGCTCCGCTCAGGTCTATACCAGCACCGATGGCGTGACCTGGAGCGCCGGCGCCACGACACAAGGCGTCTTGCCTGGCAATGGCTCTCATTCGATCTTGTATCTGCCCAACACCGGCTTCATCGCCACGTCATCCGGTGTCCCCATGAGCTTCTCCACCAGCCCCGACTTCGCCAGCTGGAGCAGCGTGAGCCTCGGCACCGGACCCACGCAGCGCGTGGAGAGCTTGGTGTATGCCAACGGACGGTTCATCGCCATGGGCCCGGGGCAGCTGTTGCTGGACTCCGGCGACGAGGGGCATTGGACCCAAGTCTCCATCGGCGATGCGACCTACAAGGACATGTGCTGGGACGGCAGTTCCTACATCGCGGTCGGCAGCGGCACCTATGCTTTCGACGGCAGCCACTCGAAGCCGCTCGACGGTCCCCAGGATGGCACCGGCGTGGCTTGCAGGTCGAAGCTCGTGGTGCAGGTGGGATTGGGTGGCCTCATCAGCACTTCGTCCGATGGAGGTAGCCAATGGCAGACGCAGGCCTCAGGCACCAGCGATAACCTCGCGGGCGTGGCTACCGATGGCAAGCTGTTCGTGGCGGCGGCGGGCGTCGAGTCTCAGACCGATGGCACCACGCTGCTCACCAGCCCCGATGGCATCACCTGGACCAAGGTGCCGGGCCTCTCATCGACCGGCCAGGCGCTGATGTTCGGCCATGTACGCTGGGTCGACGGGGACTTCATGGCGGCAGGCGGCGAATATGTGGTGGATGGCACGGGCAAGCGGACCGGCAACGGCTGCACCTCCCAGGTGTTGGCGGTGAGCAGCGATGGCATCTCTTGGACCGTGCACCGCTACCCGGACGCGGGCTGCGGACTCGGCTGGGGCGACGTCGCCTCCGCGGGAGGCGCCGTCTATCTCACCAGGCCATACAGCACAGGCCTCGGATTGGCGGCGAGCCTCGACCGCGGCGCGCGCATGGGGCAGATGGTGAGCATGATGCCGAGCATTCCTTTCAAAACCCTCGTCGCCGGCGGCGGGAAGCTGGTGGGCACCGACCGTGATGGCGCCATCGTCTGGGCCTACGATGGCCAGCCGGTGGCGATCCCGACCAAGATGATCATCCCAGGGGGCAACCTCCAGGGCATACAGGGATCACCGGGAGCCGGATATGCCGGGGATGGCTTGATCTTCTCCATCAAGGATCCACCTGCCCATGGGACCGCCGGCATCATCAACCTCAGCGGAAACAACACCATCGCGCTGGCGGTCTACTATCCCAACGCGGGTTATATCGGGCAGGACAGCTTCACCTTCCAGGTTCAGGACTACAACCTGTCACAACTGTTCTCGAGACCCGCGACGGTGACCGTCACCGTCGCCGGCGCCAAGAAGCAGGCGAAGAAGGCCGCGGCGCATCCCTGATCTATCGCTATCCCTGCGGGTCCCCGGGTCTTCCTGGCCCGGGCACTACTGTTTATATATGTATATGCTATCCACCGGGGAATCTTGATGTGACATCCGACCGCGCCTGGGTCGTATAAACCGGGGATCCACATGTCTCACCGCCGCCTCTCGCGTAATCCGCTCTCTCTCTTCCTGAAGCGCACCGGCCATGTGGGCCTGGGCTTAGGTGCCTTCACCCCGATACTCGCACTCGCCAACCCGAGCGGAGGCCAAGTGGTTGCGGGCCAAGCCAACATCACCGCCCAGAACGCGAACAACCTGGTGGTCCACCAGGGGACCCAGA
>CAZPAO010000095.1:0-3251 GCA_964584665.1 uncultured Gammaproteobacteria bacterium | reverse complement strand
GGCCTGGCCCAGACCCTGGAGCAGAACCGCTACCGCGAGATCATCATGACCCGCGTCACGGTGCCGCTCGGCGAGGACATCGGCTTCCTGCCCGGCACCGAGGAGGAGAAGATGACGCCCTGGATGGGCGCGCTCATGGACAACCTGGAAGTGCTGACACAATCAGGCGAGGGCAGCGAATGGGGCCGCGCCGCCACCAGCGACCTCCTGCGCAACCGCATCAAGATCCGCTCCATGAACTTCATGCGAGGACGCACCTTCCTCAACCGCTACATCATCGTGGACGAGGCCCAGAACCTCACCCCCAAGCAACTGAAGGCGCTCATCACCCGCGCCGGGCCGGGCACCAAGATGGTCTGCATCGGGAACATCTCGCAGATCGACACCCCCTACCTCACCGAGACCACATCCGGCCTCACCTTCGTGGTGGACCGCTTCAAGCAGTGGCCCCATTCCGGGCATCTCACTCTGTTGCGCGGCGAACGCTCGCGGCTGGCGGATTTCGCCTCCGAGAGCTTGTAACCCGTACACCCCGAGACATCTTGCCGCAATCGGCGCGCTAACCATCCCTGGTGCGCCTTCCAACCCGGCGGCGTGCTCCGCTCCTGCTCCGCACTCAGTCCAGGCAGGCTTCCTGCCTGCCGCTCGGCGCATGCGCCGAGCCCCTGTCCGGGCGTTCGGGCGGATGCGCGCGGTGCTCGCATAAATCACCGCCCTCGCCCTCTAGACAAGCCGTCTAAGCCCCTGGGGTGCTTACAATTTGCGATGGCCTATGCTTAAATCTGACGGTCACATACCCGTCATCTGTTGGGGAAAATCATGAATAAGAAGTACACCGTCCTGGGTAGCGCGTCGCTGGCCGCAGCCGCACTGACCGCCATCCTCCCGGGCGCCGCTTCCGCCTCCAACTTCCAGCTCACCGAGCAGAGCGTGACCAGCCTCGGGCGAGCCCATTCCGGCGGCGCCGCGATGGCCGAGGATGCCTCCAGCATCTGGTACAACCCGGCGGGCCTCTCCGACCTCTCCGGTTCCGAGATCCTGGGCGGGTACAGCCTGATCCGCTTCAACGCGGACTTCACCAAGACTTCCGCCACCGATGCCATCGGCCAGAACCTCTCTGGCGGCGAAGGCGGCAAGGTCGGCAAGCTCGGCGGCCCCTTCTTCGTGTACTACTCCACCCCGATCAACAGCCAGTGGACCTTCGGTTTCGGTGTGAACTCGCCCTTCGGCCTGGCCACCAAGTACGACGACGACTCGATCTTCCGCTACCAGGCCATCTACAGCAGCGTGGCGGTGATCAACTACAACCCGACGCTCGCCTGGAAGATCAACGACCAGTTCTCGCTGGGCTTCGGCATCGACTACCAGACCATGAACGTGAAGCTCACCAACGACCTGGACTACGGCTCCATCTGCTTCGGTCAGGTGAACCCGGTTACCTGCACCTCCCTCGGCCTCACCCCGCAGGGCCATGACGGCTTCTTCGAGGCCCAGGCCAGCGGCAACGGCACCGGCTTCAACGTCGGCGCCCTGTGGAAGGTCAACGACAAGAACAACATCGGCTTCTCCTACCGCTCCAAGGTCACCCACAACCTGAGCGGCAGCGCGAGCTTCACCAACGTGCCCACCGCCTTCGCCAGCCAGGCGCAGTTCCAGGACCAGGGCGTGACCGCCGGGTTCGATTCGCCTGCCGTCATGTCCCTGAGCTGGGCCGGTGACATCGACGAGCACTGGAAGCTCTCCGCCGACTGGTCCCGCACCAGCTGGAGCAGCTTCGACAAGCTGGACATCAAGTTCGCCAACAAGGGCACCCAGGACGCGGTGGTGGACGAGGGCCTGAGCGATTCCAACCGCTTCGCCTTCGGTGCGGACTACCGCTTCAGCGATGCCTGGACCTTCCGCGGCGGCGTGGCGCTCGACCTCTCTCCGGTGCCGGATCCGACCACCGCCTCCAACACCCAGACCAATGCCGTGAACGGAAGCCGCACCGCCCGCCTGCCGGACGGCGACCGCAAGTGGCTGTCCTTCGGCGCCACCTGGCGCGTGAGCGAGCACTCCCAGTGGGATGTGGGCTACGCGCATCTGTTCCTGGGTTCGAGCCTGGACTTCAACCAGATAAACGCCAACGGCCAGGACCACATCGTGGGCACCTTCCAGGCCGATGCCGACATCCTGGGCGTGTCGTACCGTTACAAGTTCTAAGAACTGACTTAGTCCTAGAAACTAAAACCCCCGCTCTGCGGGGGTTTTTTATGCCATCCCTGGCGTGAATATGAATTTCTTTTAACTCCCAGCCTCAGCATCGCGCCTCGGCGCGCGCGGCATGCCGCGCGCCCCCGCAACGCCGGGGCTTTTTCTTTGCAGGCCCGAGGTCAACGCCCATGCCATAATGGCGTCTAACAGATCATCCCCGCCCGGACCGTCACCTTGGCCCGATCACTGAAGCACAGCTTGGCTCTCCTCTGCACCGCCCTCCTCGCGGCGGCGACGCTCGCGGCAGCGGCACCCCAGCCCGCGCCCGCTGCCACCACGCAGGCATCCCAGCCCCGCTCCAACGACTACGGCGGCAGCACCCAGTCCAACAGCAGCGATTTCAACCTGCCGCAGATAGGCGAAGCCGGCGGGGACGTGATCACGCCCCAGCAGGAGTACACCATCGGCCTGCAGATCATCAACCAGCTGCGGGACTCGGGTGCCATCCTCGACGATCCGCAGCTGCAGCAGTACATCCAGGACCTGGGCGGGCAACTCTCCTCCCACAGCGACAACCCGCAGCTGCACTTCGCCTTCTACGTCATCGACGACGACGAGATCAATGCCACCACCCTGCCCGGCGGCTTCATCGTGGTGAACAGCGGCCTGGTGCTGCTCACAGACAGCGAGGACGAACTGGCGGGTGTCATCGCCCATGAAGTGGGCCACGTGACCCAGCGGCACCTGGCGCGGCAGCTGGAGGACCAGAAGGACCACACCTTCCTCGACCTCGCCACCATGCTGGCGGCGGTGGTGGCCGCCACCCGCGCCAGCAACCCGGACGTGGCGGTGGGCGCGCTGGCCAGCGCCCAGGCATCGCTGATCCAGCACCAGATCAACTACACCCGCGGCGACGAAGCCGAGGCGGACCGGGTGGGTATCGCCACCCTGGCGCGTGCCGGCTTCCAACCCCAGGGCATGGTGGATTTCTTCGCCGTGATGCAGAAGAACTCCTCCCTCAACGGCTACGACAAGATCCCGGAGTTCCTGCTGGACCA
>CAZPAO010000094.1:0-3255 GCA_964584665.1 uncultured Gammaproteobacteria bacterium | reverse complement strand
CCATGCCGCAGCCCAGCACCTCCAGCCAGCCGGTGTGCTTGCACACGCGGCAGCCCGAGCCCTTGCAGAACACGCAGCTGATATCCACCTCCGCGCCCGGTTCCACGAAGGGGAAGTACGAGGGGCGGAAGCGCAGCTTGAGGTCGTCCTGCTCGAAGAAGCGCTGCATGAAGTCCGTGAGTGTGCCGCGCAGGTGCGCCATGCTCACGCCTTCGTCCACCAGCAGCCCCTCCACCTGGTGGAACATGGGCGTGTGGGTCATGTCGTAATCGTGGCGATAAGTGCGGCCCGCGGCGATCACACGGATCGGCGCGCCGGACTTCAGCATGGCCCGCACCTGCACCGGCGACGTGTGGGTTCGCAGCAGGAAAGGCCTGTCTTTCAGGTAAAAAGTATCCATCTCGGCGCGGGCCGGATGATCCGGCTTGAAGTTGAGCGCGTCGAAGTTGTGGAAGTCGTCCTCGATCTCGGGGCCGGACTCGATGCGGAAGCCCATGCGCTCGAACAGACCCTGGATGCGCTCCATGATGCGCGTCGAGGGGTGCAGGCCGCCCGCTTCGTGGCCGCGGCCCGGCAGGCTCACGTCCACGGATTCCTGGCTGAGCTTGACGGCGAGATCCGCCTGCTCCAGCTCCGCGCGGCGCTGATCCAGGGCCGCGGTGACGGCCTGCTTCGCCAGGTTCACCTTCTGGCCCGCGGCAGCCCGCTCTGCTGCCGGCAGCTTGCCGAGCGCCTGCAGTTCGAGGGTGAGCACGCCCTTCTTGCCGAGGTAATGCACGCGCACCTCGTCCAGGGCCGCCAGCGTGCCGCTGGCCGCGCCGCGCGCCTTGGCTTCGGCGATCAACTTGTCGAGATCGGTGCTCATGCGCTTCTGTTTACCCCGTGCTCCCCAAAAAGAAAAGGGGGAAAGGCTTTTGAAGGCCTTTCCCCCACTTGCTCTGATGAAGGCCTTACAGAAAGGCCATCACATCGTTCAGGACAAGCTGGCTTTGGCCTTCTCGGCGAGGGCGGCGAAGCCGTCCTTGTCGAACACGGCGATGTCGGCCAATACCTTGCGGTCCAGGTCGATGTTCGCCTTCTTGAGGCCGTTCATGAAGCGGCTGTAGGAGAGCCCCGAGAGGCGAGCCGCCGCATTGATGCGGGCGATCCAGATGCCGCGCATGTCACGCTTGAGTGCGCGACGGTCGCGGAAGGCATACTGGCCGGCCTTCATCACCGCCTGCTTGGCGGTGCGGATGTTCTTGCGACGGGCGTTGTAATAGCCCTTGGCCTTGCCCAGCGTCTTCTTGTGCTTGGCGCGGCTAGTGACGGAACGTTTTACGCGTGCCATTTTTCTATCCTCTCCTTATGACCAGGGCAACATCTGCTTCACGCGGGCGTGATCCTGAGGGACCACGAGCGTGGAGCCGCGGAGCTGACGCTTCCGCTTGCTGCTCTTCTTGGTGAGGATGTGGCGCTTGTGCGACTGGCCGCGCTTGTACTTGCCGGTGCCGGTGGCACGGAAGCGCTTGGCGGCAGCCCGCTTGGTCTTGATCTTGGGCATGACTGAGACTCCTGATTGTTACTACTTAGCCTGGCCCCGCTCAGAAGCGGCGTTGAGGTGTTCGCCAGGGGTGGAAGGGACTAAGCCCGACCACTTTTGTTGCATCGACTTCTTAGCGCTGGAAACTCATTTCTTCTTGGGGCCGATGATCATCACCATCTGCTTGCCCTCGAGCCGGGGGAACTGCTCCACCTGCCCGACCTCCTCCAGGTCCTTCTTGACGCGCTCCAGTGTCTGGGCACCCAAGTCCTGGTGGAGCAACTCGCGGCCGCGGAACCTCAAGGTCACTTTCGCCTTGTCGCCTTCCGTGAGGAAGCGCGTCAGGTTGCGCAGCTTGATCTGGTAATCACCCTCGTCCGTGGTCGGACGGAACTTGACTTCCTTGACCTGTATCTGCTTCTGCTTCTTGCGCGCGCTCTGCTGCTTCTTGTTGACCTCGAACAGGTACTTGCCGAAGTCCATCACGCGGCAGACCGGCGGCTCCGCCGTGGGAGACACTTCCACGAGATCCAGGCCGTTCTCTTCGGCGTACTGGATGGCTTCGCGGGTGAACATGATTCCGATCTGCTGGTTGTCCGGTCCGATGACTCGGACCTTGGGCGACGTGATCTCCCCGTTTCGCCGGGCGCGCTTCTCAGAGCTGATACATGATCCTCCAAAAATAAACCTGAACCCGCCCCCTCAGTGCATACGGGGCGCGGTTCAGGCAGTCACTCCGCGGCTCACCACTTCGGCTTCGAGACGCCGGGCAAAATCCTCCAACTTGAGGCTGCCCAGGTCCTGGCCTTCACGTGTGCGTACCGCCACGGAACCTGATTCCATCTCCTTGTCGCCCACCACCAGGAGGTAGGGGACGCGCTGGAGCGTATGTTCGCGTATTTTAAAGCCTATCTTCTCGTTCCTCAAGTCGGATTCCACCCGAAATCCCTGATTTCCAAAGGTTTTCAGGGTTTCGACGGCATTTTTAGCGTATTCCGCCTGCCTGTCGGTGATGGTGAGCACCACCGCCTGGACCGGAGCCAGCCAGGCCGGGAAGCGTCCCGTGAAGTGCTCGATCAGGATACCCACGAAACGCTCCATGGAGCCCACGATGGCCCGGTGCAGCATGACAGGCGTGTGCTTGGCTCCGTCCTCGCCCACGAACTCGGCCCCCAGGGCCCCCGGCATGTTGAAGTCCACCTGCATGGTGCCGCACTGCCAGACCCGGCCGATGGCGTCCTTCAGGGAATACTCGATCTTGGGACCGTAGAAGGCCCCCTCCCCCGGCGAGACCGTGAACTCGTTGCCGGAGGCCTTGAGGGACTCCATCAGGGCCTTCTCAGCCTTGTCCCAGAGCGCGTCCTCACCCACCCGGTTCGCGGGACGGGTGGCCACCTTGTAGATGATGTCCGTGAAGCCGAAGTCCTTATAGACCTTCTGCAAGAGCGCGGTGAAGTCCGCACACTCCTGCTGGATCTGGTCCTCGGTGCAGAAGATGTGGCCGTCGTCCTGCACGAAACCGCGCACCCGCATCAGGCCGTGCAAGGCGCCGGAAGGCTCGTTGCGATGGCAGGCGCCGAACTCACCGAAGCGCAACGGCAGGTCGCGATAGCTCTTCAAGCCGTGCTTGTAGATGAGGATGTGGCCCGGGCAGTTCATGGGCTTGATGGCGAAGTCCCGCTCTTCCGAGTGGGTGATGAACATGTTCTCGCGGAAGTTCTGCCAGTGGCCGG
>CAZPAO010000093.1:0-3285 GCA_964584665.1 uncultured Gammaproteobacteria bacterium | reverse complement strand
CCGGAGGCGATGAGCAGCACCGCCGTGAGGGCCGGGATGATGAGCTTGAAGGCGGTGATGGCGGTGTTGGTGCGGGCGAACACCTTCACGCTCCAGAAGTTGAGCAGGAAATAGATCACCACCAGCACCGCGCCGATGGCGAGGCCGGTGTCGCTCACCTTGCCGTCCTGGAACAGGTTGTGGGCCCAGGGGTTGGCCCAGTCCCAGGGCCAGGAGGCCATGTACTGCACCGAGGCGAAGGCCTCCACCGGGATCACCGAGACCACCGAGAGCCAGGCGGCCCAGGCCGCGAGGGAGCCCACCAGGGAGCCGTGGGTATAGAGGCCGAAGCGCACCATGCCGCCGGACTCCGGGAACATGGCGCCGAGTTCCGCGTAGGTGAGGGCGATCACGAGGATGATCACCGCGCCGAGCACCCAGGCCCAGATGGCATCGGGGCCGGCCAACCGTGCCGCCTTGGAGGCGCCGAAGAGCCAGCCGGAGCCGATGATGGAGCCGATGCCGGTCATGGTGAGGGCGACGACGCCCACATCCCGGCGCAGGGAGGATTTGTTCGACATGCGCTGTTTCCCTTGAGAGATGGATGAGAGGCCGGGTCAGCCCGGCTCTATATCGGGGCCCATCATGGCAGCCCGGTGGGACTGTCGCCAAGGGGGCCTGCCCCCAGTAGACTCCAGGGCGGCATGAAAGATTCCACCTTGGACCCGGTATTTCTGGAGCGGATGGCGCGCATCGCGCTCGCCAACCTGGACCGGGAATACCCCAACCACCTCCAGCACCTCCTGGACGGCGACGCGGACGCCGCCGCGCCCCGCGAGCTGCACCCGGTGTTCTGCGGCGCCTACGACTGGCACTCGGCGGTGCACAACTACTGGCTGCTGGTGCGACTGCTCAGGCTCATGCCCGAAGGCGCTTTCGCGCAAGCGGCCCGCTACTTCATCGCCCTGCGCCTGAACGCCGCCGACGTGGCCCAGGAGTGCCGATACTTTGGGGACTCGGGCTCCGACCCGCGCCGCGCCTCCTGGGAGCGGCCCTACGGCCTCGCCTGGCTCCTGCAGCTCACGGCCGAGCTATATGAATGGAACACGCCGGAGGCGCAGCGCTGGCGCACGGCGCTCTCGCCGCTGGAGGCGATCGCGCGGGATCGCTTCCGCATCTGGCTCCCCAAGCTCTTCTATCCCATCCGCAGCGGCGAGCATTCCCAGAGCGCCTTCGCCTTGGGGTTGGTGCACGACTGGGCGCGCATAACGGGCGATGCGCCCATGCAGGAACTCGTGCGCGGCAAGGGGGTGGAGTTCCATCTCTTCGACGTGGACGGTCCGCTCGCCTATGAGCCCTCGGGTCAGGATTTCCTCTCGCCGGTGCTGGCGGAGGCGGACCTCATGCGCCGGCTCCAGTCCGAGGCGGAGTATCCGCGCTGGCTCACCAAGTTCCTGCCGCAGATCCCGGCCGATGGCGGCCGCTGGCTGGAGCCCGCCGTGAGCCGCGATCCCTCCGACGGCAAGCTCGCGCACCTGGATGGCTTGAACCTGAGCCGCGCCTGGATGCTGCAGGGCATCGCGGCTGCATTGCCCGCCTCCGATGCCCGCCGCGCTTCTCTCGAGGGCGCCGCACGTGAGCACGCGGAGTCCGGCCTCGCCGCCATCCGCGAGGAGAACTACGCGGGCAGCCACTGGCTGCCGAGCTTCGCCGTGTATCACCTCACCGGACGGGGACTCGCGTGAAGCCGCCGTGGGGGCGCCTCTGGCGGCGCGTGCTGGTGCTCACTTGGCTGTGGTGCCTCGGCAGCGTCTGCGGCGTGGCCTTCCGCGGCGTGGTGGACCCGCCCGTGAGCGCCTTCATGCAGGAGAAGCAACTGGAGCTGAGGGCCAAGAAGTCGAAGGCGCAAGTGCAGTACCAGTGGACGCCTTACGCGCAGATATCGCCCTACATGCGCCTCGCGGTGGTCACCGCCGAGGACCAGCAGTTCCCCTTCCACTACGGTTTCGACTGGGACGCCATCGGTGATGCCATCGAGCACAACGCCAAGAGCCGTCACGTGCGCGGGGCCAGCACCATCAGCCAGCAGACTGCCAAGAACCTGTGGCTCTGGCCGGGCCGCAGCTACGCCCGCAAAGCGGTGGAAGCCTGGTTCACCGTGCTGATCGAGATGGAGTGGCCCAAGCGGCGCATCCTGGAGGTCTACCTCAACGTGGCGCAGCTGGACGACTATGTGTTCGGCGTGGGCGCTGCCGCGCCGCGCCTGTTCGGCGTGAAGCCCGCATCCTTAAGCCGTGAACAGGCAGCGCTGCTGGCAGGCTCGCTTCCGGCGCCAGACCGCTTCGATGTGAACGACCCTTCGGCCCGCCTGCAGCGGCGAGAGGACTGGATCTTGGAGCACATGGATGGCCTGGGCGGCCCGGCTTATCTCAGCGTCATCGAGCAGCCTGCGCGGCGCTAGGTCTTCTCCAGCACGCCGATGCCGCTCATGCGGCGCATCTTCTCACCTTGCTTGGGCGACAGGAGATGGACGAAGAAGCCGATCAGCTTGAACGGCAGCGGTATCTCGAAACGGTTCATCCGTTTCGCTTCCAGCACCACCGAGAGATAACCCGCTTCCTTCCAGTTGTAGGGGCGGAAGAACCCCAAGCCTTCCGCCGGCGCGAACTTGAACTGCACCGAATCGTTCTTGAGCAGGGTGCTGTCCTTGCCGGTGTTGCCGCGCCGGGCCAGCATCTCCAGCAGCTGGGGCGAGGCGATGTCCAGCAGCCAGCGCTTGAAGGCGGCCGGCTGGTGCAGGTCCTGGGCGAAGGCCTTCACCGCCTCCGGATCGAGGTAGATGAGCAGGCCTTCGGTGATCACCAGCACCTTGTCGGCGGCGGCACCCACCTTGGCGAAGAGCGCGCGGCGCGCCTCCGCGTCGGCGAGATCCACCGCGTAGCGTTCCAGCCGGCAGAAGCATTTGGCGCCCTTCAGCAGCTCGCGCTTGTATTCGATCATGGGCGCGAGGTCCACCTCGATCCAGCGCAGGGTCGCCGGCAGTGCCAGGCGGTAGGGGCGCGTGTCGAGGCCGGCGGCCAGGTTCAGCACCGTGTCGAAACCGTCTTCCTCCACCGCCTTCAGGATCAGCTCGTCCAGCACCTGCGTCCGCACCACGATGGGCCAACTCGGCATGCCCACCTGCTTCGCGATCTCGGCGCCGCGTTCGCCCGCGAGCACGCGCGCATAGGGATCGTAGAAGAGGGGATCCTTGCGCTCGCTCTCCTGGGCGCGATAGACCGCGACCCAGAGGGCGGTGTCGGAGAC
>CAZPAO010000092.1:0-3309 GCA_964584665.1 uncultured Gammaproteobacteria bacterium | reverse complement strand
TCGCGCCGCAAGGTCTCCGCCGCCCGCAGGGCCGCGCCCTCTCCCGCCGAGATCAGGCCCAACTGCACCGCCTCTTCTATCTGGGCGGCACCCTTGGTGTGCAGGGTCTTCTCCTTCGCGGCGGTGCGCAGCTTCTCCCGCAGGGCGCGCGTCTCCACTGCCTGCACGAAGGCTTCGTCCAGCAGGCGCACCTTCTCTTTCATGTCGGTCGGCAGATACATCCCCGCCGTGAGCCGGTCCCGCTCCGCCGAGGGTCTGAGGATCAGCGCTGCCAGCTTATGCTCCAGCGCATCGGAAGGCGCGCGGAAGCGCATGCCGAGCGGGAACACGGTGAAGCGCAGTGCGTGGCCCAGCCACTTGTTGTCCAGGTTCTTGAACACCGCGTCGAAGCTCTGCTGGATCTTGTAGAGGCTGTCTTCGCAGACCCACTGGATCAGCGGCAGGTCACCCGGCTGGTTGCCCTGCTCGTGGTAGTGCTTCAGCGCCGCGGAGGCGAGGTAGAGCTGGCTGATCACGTCCGCCATGCGGGCCGAGAGCCGCTCGCGGCGCTTCAACTCGCCGCGCAGCGTGAGCAGGAGCACGTCCGTGACGTAGGCGAAAGCCGCGCTCATGCGGGTGAGCTGCTGGTAATAGGGTTTCAGCACGTCCGGCGAGGTGGGCGTGCTGATGAAGGCCGCGCCGGTGAGGCCATGCAGGAAGGCACGCGCCTTGTTGTTGGCGGTGAAGCTCATGTGGGAGACCAGCGCCTGATCGAACTCGCGCCGCGCCGCCTTCTGGTCCTTGTTGCCGGCCGCCTGCAGTTCCTTCAACAGATAAGGATGGCAGCGGATCGCGCCCTGGCCGAAGGTGATGAGGTTGCGGGTCAGGATGTTGTGGCCTTCCACCGTGATGCCCATCTGCGGATAGCTGTGGAAAGGCCCCAGCGGGTTCTTGGGCCCGAGCGAGAGGGCCGCGCCGCCGTGCACGTCCATGGCGTCGTTCATCACCTGCCGCGCCCGGTCCGTGAGGTTGTACTTCACGATGGCGGAGATCACGGCGGGCTTGTGGCCCTGGTCCAGTGCCGCGAGCGTGGTGAGCCGCGCCCCATCCATCGCGTAGGTGTTGCCGGCGAGCCGCGCCAGGGCCTCGCGGATGCCCTCGAACTGGCTGATGGGCAACTTGAACTGGCGCCGCACCCGCGCATAGGCGCTGGTGACGCGCGTGGCGAGCTTGGCGGTGGCGGTGCTGAGGGCCGGCAGCGAGATCGCTCGCCCGTCCGTCAGGCACTCCATCAGCATGCGCCAGCCCTTGCCCGCCATCTCGGGGCCGCCGATGACCATGTCCATGGGCACGAACACGCCCTTGCCGTAGAGCGGGCCGTTCATGAAGGCCATGTGCAGCTGGTCGTGACGGGTGCCGGTCTTCACGCCCGGCGAGGAAGCCGGCACCAGGGCGAGCGTGATGCCGAGGTGGGTCTTCTCGCCCAGCAAGTGATCCGGGTCTTCCAGCTTGAAGGCGAGACCCAGCACCGTGGCGATGGGTCCCATGGAGATGTAGCGCTTCTCGAAGTCGAGACGGATGCCGAGCGTCCCCTTGGCGTCGCGGCAGACCACGCCCACGTCCGGGATGGCGCCGGCATCGCTGCCCGCCTCCGGCCCCGTGAGCGCGAAACAGGGGATCTCCTCGCCCCGCGCGAGGCGCGGCAGCCAATGGTCCTTCTGATCCTCGGTGCCGTACTTCAGCAGCAGCTTCCCGGGCCCCACGGAGTTCGGGATCATGACCGTGAGCGCGGCGCTGATGCTGCGGCTCGCGATCTTCATGATCACCGCTGCATGGCCCATGTTGGAGAAGGCGAAGCCACCGTACTCCTTGGGGATCATCATGCCGAAGAAACCGCGCTCCTTTATGTAGCGCCAGGTCTCGGGCGTAAGGTCCTTGTCCACGTTGCAGATGCGGTGGTCATCCAACATGCCGCAGAGCTCTTCCACGGGCCCGTCCAGGAAAGCCTGTTCCTGTTCCGAGAGCGTAGCCGCGGGGAAATCCAGCAACTGCTGCCAGCGGGGCGCGCCGCTGAAGAGTGCCGCATCCCACCAGACCGTGCCCGCTTCCAGGGCGTCCCGCTCCGTGGCGGAGATCTCCGGCATGGAGTTCCTGTAGAACTTCAGTACCCGGTTGCTGAGGACCAAGCGCCGCAGCGGCGCGATGTAGGCCAGCAATACAGCGATGGAGAAGAGTATCCAGACCAGGGCCTTCCACGGGCCGCTGACGGCACTGATGCCGCTGAAGAGCCCCAGGACCACCGCCAGCACGATGAACATGGGTGTGCGCGCCGGACGCGCCGCGGCGAGGCCGAGCAGGCTCAGCAGGATGATCGGCCACCAGAAGAAACCGTGGGTTAAGAACTCGAGCATGGCCCCTTAAATCCCCAGTATTTCTTATGACTCAAAGTCAGGCTGTTTGGACGGGTGTGCATCTTGAAAAGCTTTGAGCGTCTGGCAGTGGGCGTCGATGCGCTCCAGCGTCTTGAACCGGGCGATGTCCGCGCCGAAGCGGCGGGCGCTGAACATCTGCGGCACCAGCAGCGCGTCAGCCATCGTCGGCGTATCGCCGTGGCAGCACTGGCCCGCGTGCCCGTGGGCGACGATGAGGCTCTCCAGCGCCGCGAAGCCGTCCTCGATCCAGCGGCAGATCCAGCGTTTGCGCGCCGCCTCATCCACCTTCAGCTCCTGCTCCAGGTACTTGGTGATGCGCGTGTTCTGCAAGGGATGGATGTCGGCAGCGATGACCAGCGCCATGGCCCGCACCCGCGCCCGGCCCAGGGCGTCCTTCGGCAGCAAGGCGGGCGTGGGATGGGTCTCGTCCAGGTATTCCATGATGGCGAGGGACTGGGTGAGGATCTCGCCCTCGTCCACCAGCGCCGGCACGAAGCCTTGGGGGTTCACCTTGCGGAACTCGGGCTTGTGCTGCTGTCCGCCGTCCTTCACCAGGTGGATGAAGTGCTGTTCCGGCTTCAGGCCCTTCAGGTTGAGCGCGATGCGCACCCGGTAGGCGGCGGAGCTGCGGAAGTAAGTGTAGAGCTCCATCAGAGCTTCTCTACCTTCTGCTCGATGGCGCCGAACAGGCTCGCGCCCGCCGCGTCCAGCATCTCGATGCGCACCCTGTCGCCGAACTTCATGAAGGGTGTCACGGGCTTGCCGCCCTTGATGATCTCCAGCACCCGCTTCTCCGCAAGGCAGGAGGAACCCTTGGATTCGTCCTGGTTGGCGATGGTGCCGGAGCCCACGATGCTGCCCGCCGCCAGGGGCCGGGTCTTGGCGGCGTGAGCGATGA
>CAZPAO010000091.1:0-3379 GCA_964584665.1 uncultured Gammaproteobacteria bacterium | reverse complement strand
AAGGGCCTGGACCGCCAGAAGGTGGGCCAGGTTGCCGCAGACATCCGCGGCTTCCGGCCACCCGAACCCTACAAGGGCAAGGGTGTGCGCTACTCGGACGAACGAGTGGTGCTGAAAGAAGCCAAGAAGAAGTAAGAGGTACGAGCGATGGACAAGAAGCCCATGGAGAAGAAAGAGGCGCGCCTGCGTCGCGCCCGCCGCGCCCGTGCCCACATCCTGGAACTGCGCGCCTTCCGGCTCACCGTGCACCGCACGCCGAGCCACATCTACGCGCAGATCATCGCCCCTGAGGGCGGCAAGGTCGTGGTCGCCGCGTCCACGCTGGAGGCCGAGGTCAAGAAGGGCCTCAAGCACTGCGGCAACGTGACGGCGGCGCAGGCGGTGGGTAAGGCCATCGCCGACAAGGCCAAGAAGGCCGGCATCACTGCGGTCGCGTTCGATCGCTCAGGTTTCCGTTATCACGGTCGCGTGAAGGCTCTTGCCGACGCTGCGCGTGAGAACGGTCTCAAGTTCTAAGGGTGACACATGGCTAAATTCGACAACCTTCCGGAAAGCAACGATGGGATGCAGGAGAAGCTGGTCTCCGTAAACCGCGTCTCCAAGACCGTCAAGGGCGGTCGCCTGTTCGGCTTCACCGCGCTGACGGTGGTCGGCGACGGCAACGGCAAGGTCGGCTTCGGCTACGGCAAGGCGCGCGAAGTGCCGAACGCCGTGTCCAAGGCCATGGAGCAGGCCCGCAAGAACCTGAAGCAGGTGCACCTGAACAACGGCACCCTGTTCTACGCGGTCCGCGCCAACCACGGCGCCACCCGCGTGTTCATGCAGCCCGCTTCCGACGGTACCGGCATCATCGCCGGCGGCGCCATGCGCGCCGTGCTGGAAGTGGCCGGCGTGAAGAACGTGCTCGCCAAGAGCCACGGCTCGCGCAACCCCATCAACGTGGTGCGCGCCACCATGAACGCTTTGACTGACCTCAGCTCCCCGCACCACATCGCGGCGAAGCGCGGCAAGTCCCTCGATGAGATCAAGGGTTAACGCCATGGCCAAGACCGACAAGAAGCAGATCAAGGTGACGCTGGTGCGCAGCTACTTCGGCCGCCTGGAGCGTCATAAAGCGACCGTGCGCGGCCTCGGCCTGCGCCGGATGCACCATACCGTGACCGTGCAGGACACGCCGGAGAACCGCGGCATGATCAATGCCATCTCCGACATGCTGCGCGTGGAGGAAGTCTGATGCGCCTCAATACCCTCTCTCCCGCCATCGGCAGCAAGACCGGCAAGAAGCGCCTTGGGCGCGGCCTCGGCTCCGGCCTGGGCAAGACCTCCGGCAAGGGCCACAAGGGCCAGTACGCCCGCAAGGGCGGCTACCACAAGGTGGGCTTCGAAGGCGGCCAGATGCCGCTGCAACGCCGCCTGCCCAAGGTGGGCTTCCGCTCGCACATGAAGCCGACCCGCGCCGAAGTTCGCCTGGATGCGCTCGCGCGCGTCGAGGCGGACGTGATCGACGTGGCCGCGCTGAAGACCGCCGGCCTCGTCAACATCTACGCCGAGAAGGTGAAGGTGATCCTGGCCGGCGAACTCAAGAAGAAGGTCTCGCTGAAGGGTATCTCCGCCACCGCGGGCGCCAAGAAGGCCATCGAAGCGGCCGGCGGCAAGGTGGAGGAATAAGTGTCCCGTAGCGGCGCCAGCGTGCTCGGTTCCCTGGGTGACATCGGCCGGTTGACGGAGCTGCGTCGTCGCCTGATGTTCCTGGGAATCGCCATGGTGGTGTTCCGCATCGGTTCGCACATCCCGGTCCCGGGTATCGACCCGGCCAAGTTCGCGAGCTTCTTCAACACGCACAGCGGCGGCATCCTGAACATGCTGAACATGTTCGCGGGCGGCGCCATGAAGCGCTACTCGATCTTCGCGCTGGGCGTGATGCCGTATATCTCCGCCTCCATCATCATGCAGATGCTGGCGGTGGTGGTGCCGAGCCTGGAGCAGATGCGCAAGGAAGGCGCCTCCGGCCAGCGCCGCATCACCCGTTACACGCGTTATGCGACCGTGGGCCTGGCACTGTTCCAGTCCTTCGGCATGGCCATCAGCCTGCAGGGCAACATCGCCCAGCATCCGGGCCTGAACTTCCTGCTCACGGCGACCGTGAGCCTGGTGACCGGCACCATGTTCCTGATGTGGCTGGGCGAGCAGGTGACCGAGCGCGGCGTGGGCAACGGCATCTCGATGCTGATCTTCGCCGGCATCGTGGCCGGTCTGCCGGCCGCCTTCGGCAGCACGCTGGACCTCGTGCGCACCGGCCAGATGAACCCGCTGGTGGCGATCGTGATCCTGGCGCTGGTGCTGGCAGTGACGGGCTTCGTGGTGTTCGTGGAGCGCGGCCAGCGCCGCATCACGGTGAACTACGCCAAGCGTCAGCAGGGCCGGCGCATGTATGCCGCCCAGTCGAGCCACCTGCCGCTCAAGATGAACATGTCCGGCGTGATCCCGCCGATCTTCGCCTCTTCGATCATCCTGTTCCCGGCGACCCTGGGCAACTGGCTGAGCAGCTACCACGCGACCTCGGCCTTCGGCCAGGCCGCGGTCAACGGCCTGCAGAAGTTCGCCGCGGTGATGTCGCCGGGCCAGCTGCTCTACGCCGTGGTCTATGGCTTCCTGATCATGTTCTTCTGCTTCTTCTACACCTCGCTCGTGTTCAACTCGCGCGAGACGGCCGAGAACCTGAAGAAGTCGGGTGCCTTCATCCCCGGCATCCGTCCGGGGCAGCAGACCGCCGCCTACATCGACGGGGTGCTGACCAAGCTGACCCTCTGGGGCGCGATCTACGTGACGGCCGTGTGCCTGCTGCCGGAGATCCTGATCGTGAACTGGAACGTGCCGTTCTATTTCGGCGGCACCTCGCTCCTCATCATCGTGGTGGTGGTGATGGACTTCATGGCCCAGCTGCAGGCGCACATGATGTCCCACCAGTACGAGGGGCTGCTGCGCAAGGCCAACCTGAAGGGCTACGGCCCGGCCGGCCAGATACGCTGATTTACCTTGGATTTTGACGGCCGCCCCCGGTGGGGCAGGCCAGATGGAGTGAGAGTCATGAAAGTACGTGCTTCGGTCAAGAAGATCTGCCGCAACTGCAAGATCGTGCGGCGTGGCGGCGTGGTGAAGGTCATCTGCAGCTCGGATGCCCGGCATAAGCAGCGCCAGGGCTAAAAGCCCCAGGTTACACATTGATTTGATTAGGGATTTCAGGCAAAATTACCCGTTTTCCCCGGCCCTTTTACCGCCGGGGTGAGTGAAGGATAAAGACGATGGCTCGTATCGCAGGTATCAACATCCCGGCCAACAAGCATGCCGTCATCGGCTTGCAGAGCATCTTCGGCATCGG
>CAZPAO010000090.1:0-3480 GCA_964584665.1 uncultured Gammaproteobacteria bacterium | reverse complement strand
TACGAGATCGCCGTGGCGCGCCCGCAGGTGATCTACCACGAGGTGAACGGCGAGCGGCACGAACCTTACGAGAACCTGACGGTGGACGTGGAAGACCGTCACCAGGGCGCCATCATGGAAGCCCTGGGGTCCCGCGGCGGCGCGCTGCAGGACATGCGTCCGGACGGCCAGGGGCGCGTGCGCCTCGACTACATCATCCCGGCCCGCGGGCTGATCGGCTTCCAGACCGATTTCCGCACCATGACCTCGGGTTCGGGTTTGCTGCACCACGTGTTCGAGAAGTACGCGCCGGCCAAGGCCGTGGGCATGAACCAGCGCGCCAACGGCGCCCTCATCTCCAACGGCACCGGCAAGGCCGTGTCCTACGGCCTGTTCAACCTGCAGGAGCGCGGCCGCCTCTGCGTGGGTCCCGGCGAGGACGTCTACGAAGGCCAGATCGTCGGCATCCATGCTCGCGACAACGACCTCACGGTGAACCCGCTGAAGACCAAGCAGCTCACCAACATCCGCGCCGCCGGTCGCGATGAGAACATCCTCCTCACTCCGGCCCTGCGCTTCACCCTGGAGCAGGCGCTGGAGTTCATCGAGGACGACGAGCTCGTCGAGATCACGCCGCTCAACATCCGTCTGCGCAAGCGGCATCTGAAGGAACAGGACCGGAAGAAAGCCGGCCGTGCTTCAGAGGCTGCGGCTTAAAAAGCCGGGCCGACGCTGCGGGGTTAAGATTAGGGCCATGCAGCAGGCTACCGACAAGCTCTACGCCGAAGCGCTCCAGCGCTTCGGCGTTTTTTTGGAGAAGGCCAAGGCCGAGAAGGGCATCCTCGAGCCCACCGCCATGAGCCTCGCCACCGTGGCAGCCGACGGCCGGCCTTCGGTGCGTATCGTGCTGCTGAAGGGCTTCGATGCCCGCGGCTTCGTGTTCTACACCAACAAGCAGAGCAACAAGGGCCGCCAGCTCGTCGGTGAGCCCCGCGCGGCCCTGTGCTTCCACTGGCAGCCGCTGCTGGAGCAGGTGCGCCTGGAGGGCGTGACCGAGAGCGTCAGCGAGGCGGAGGCGGATGCCTATTGGGCCAGCCGCAAGCGCATCAGCCAGGTCGGCGCCTGGGCTTCGCAGCAGTCTGAAGAGATGCAAACCAAGGACACCTTGCACCGCCTGTTCGCCGAATATGAGAAGAAGTTCGAAGGCAAGGACGTGCCACGCCCGCCCCATTGGTCCGGCTACCGGCTCGTGCCCAACATGATCGAGTTCTGGTCTTCCCGCGAGGGGCGCCTGCACGAGCGGGAGCGTTATCTCCTGGGCGACACCGGCTGGCGCCACACCTGGATGTTCCCGTGAGCGACCTCCACGACATCGGCCAGGCGGGCCGCGCGGCGGAGCATCGCGTCAGTGTGGCGCCGATGATGGACTACACCGACCGGCACTTCCGCTATTTCATCCGCCTCATGAGCCGCCACACCCGGCTCTACACCGAGATGCTCACCACCGGCGCGCTCCTGCACGGCGATCCGCGCCGGTTCCTGGAGTTCCACCCGGCTGAGCACCCACTGGCTCTGCAACTGGGCGGCAGCGATCCTCAGCAGCTCGCCGCCTGCGCCCGCATCGCCGCGGACTATGGCTATGATGAAGTGAACCTCAACGCCGGCTGCCCCAGCGATCGGGTGCAGCAGGGGCGCTTCGGCGCCTGCCTCATGAACGAGCCGCAGCTGGTCAAGGATTGCGTGGCTGCGATGGCCGCAGCGAGCCCGCTGCCCGTGACGGTGAAGACCCGCATCGGGGTGGATGAGCGGGACAGTTACGCCGAACTCGTGGATTTCGTGGGAACGGTGGCCGAGGGCGGCTGCAGGCTCTTCATCATCCATGCCCGCAAGGCCTGGCTGAAGGGCCTCTCGCCGAAGGAGAACCGGGAGATCCCGCCGCTGCGCTATGACGTGGCGGCCCAGCTCAAGCGTGACTTCCCGGCCCTCACCATCGTGGTGAACGGCGGTGTGCAGACCCTCGCCGCCATGGAAGCCCACCTCGGCGCTTTCGATGGCGTCATGGTGGGCCGCGAGGCGGTGAGCAATCCCTATCTGTTCGCCGATGTGGACCGCCGCTTCTTCGGCGGTACTGCAGCGCCGATCTCCCGCACCGAAGTGCTGAGGGCCTGGATGCCCTATCTCGCCGCGCAGCTGCAGGAAGGGGTGCCGCTGCAACGCATGACGCGCCATGCCCTGGGGCTGTTCCACGGTTGCCCCGGTGCGCGCCAATGGCGCCGCGCATTGAGCGAGGAGGGCACCCGTGCCGGGGCTGACCTCGAAGTGCTCGATCAGGCGCTGGCCTCCCTCAAGGCGGCGGCCTGAGCGGATGGGTTAGAATGAGCGGTCGCGCTCACGTCCACCACAAAGAAGAAGCTGAGACTGATGCCACGCAAGTCCACTGCCCGTCCCTCCAAACGTCCCACACCCCGTAAGCCCACGCTCGCCCAGCGTGCTGATCCGTACGCGCTCTACCAGCGCTCGGTCCAGGACGCGGACTGGGAGATCGGCTTCATGACGGACACTTACAAGAGCATCCGCGGCCGCAGCCCGAAGCGCCTGCGCGAGGACTTCTGCGCCAGTGCGCTGTTCGCCTGCGCCTGGGTGCAGAGTGCCCGGGACCGGGAAGCGGTGGGTGTGGACCTCGACTCCACCGTGCTGGATTGGGGCCGCAGGCACAACGTGTCGCGCCTGACGCCTTCCGCCGCGAAGCGCCTCAAGCTCCTGCAGGAAGACGTGCTGGAGACCCGTCCTGCGCCGGCCGACATCGTCGCCGCCTTCAACTTCAGCTATTGGATATTCCGGGACAGGAAGACGCTCCTGCGCTACTTCAAGAACGCCCGTGCCGGCCTCAAGTCCGATGGCATCTTCATGCTGGACGCCTTCGGGGGTTACGAGGCCGGCAAGGTTATGCGGGAGCGGGAGGACATGGGCCGCTTCACCTATATATGGGACCAGGCGGCCTACGACCCCGTGACCGGGGACTTCACCTGCCATATCCACTATGCCTTCCCGGACGGGTCGCGGCTCAATAAGGCCTTCAGCTACTACTGGCGCCTGTGGACCCTGCCGGAACTGCAGGAATTGCTGGCCGAGGCGGGCTTCAAGCGCGTCCGCGTCTACTGGCAGGGCACCGACCCCAAGACCGGGGAGGGGAGCGACGAGTTCACGCCGGTCGAGCACGGCGAGCCGGACCCGTCCTGGGTAGTCTATATAGTGGCGGAGAAATGACCGGTCCCGGGCTGGCCCGGCGCCTAATATATTGGTAAATTGAGCCCACCGAAGGGGGCGGAGACCGAGGCCCTATGGGGCTTTTCGAGAACCGATGAAGGAAACAAAACTCACAATCCTGTTCGCCGACGTCTGCGGCAGCACCAAGCTGTACGAGACGATGGGCGATACCATCGCGCGGGACACCGTCGCGAAATGCGTCGCCATCATGGACGAGGAGACCAAGCGCCAGTC
>CAZPAO010000089.1:0-3510 GCA_964584665.1 uncultured Gammaproteobacteria bacterium | reverse complement strand
GCGAGCTGGTCGTACTGCTTGATGAGGCGGTTCACTTCCTGGACCTGGGTGCCGGAACCGGCGGCGATGCGGCGGCGGCGGGAACCGTTCAGGAGGTCGGGCATGGCCCGTTCCTTGGCGGTCATGGAATCGATGATGGCGATCTGGCGGCGGATCTCCTTGTCGCCGAACTGGCCCTGGACCTTGCCCGCCATGGCGGCACCGCCCGGCAGCTTATCCAGCATGGCGCCGACGCCTCCCATGGACTGCACTTGGGCAAGCTGGGCGCGGAAGTCCGTGAGGTCGAAACGCTTGCCCTTCTTCAGCTTCTCGGCCAGCGCCGCGCCCTGCTCATGGTCGAGCTTCTGCTGCGCCTGCTCCACCAGGGCGAGCACGTCGCCCATGCCGAGGATGCGGCCCACCACCCGTTCCGGCTGGAAGGCTTCCAGCGCGGCAGTGTCCTCGCCCACGCCCATGAACTTGATGGGCACGCCGGTGATGTGGCGCACCGAGAGCGCCGCGCCGCCGCGGGCATCGCCGTCCGCCTTGGTGAGGATCACGCCCGTGAGCGGCAGCGCCTTGCCGAACTCGGCGGCGGCGTTGGCCGCGTCCTGGCCCGCCATGGCGTCCATGACGAAGAGCGTCTCCTTCGGGTCGAGCGCCGCATGCAGCTTCCGCACTTCCTGCATCAGCTCTGCGTCCACGTGCAGGCGGCCGGCGGTGTCGACGATGAGCACGTCGTGCAGGCGCGCCTTCGCTTCCTTGAGCGCGCCCGCGGCGATCACGAGCGGCTCGTCGCTATCCGATGTGAAGTAATCCACGCCCACCTGGGCCGCGAGCTTCTGCAACTGCTCCCGGGCCGCGGGACGGTAGACGTCGGTGCTGGTGAGCAAGGGCTTCTTGCCCAGGCGCTCCTTGAGGAAACGCGCGAGCTTGGCGGCGCTGGTGGTCTTGCCGGCACCCTGCAGGCCGGCCATGAGGATGACCACCGGCGGCTGGGCGTTGAGGTCCAGCGGCGCGCCGGGGCCGATGGCCCGAAGCAACTCCTCGTGGACGATCTTGATGAAGGCCTGGCCCGGCGTGAGGCTGGCGCTGACTTCGGTGCCGAGCGCCCGGTCGCGGGCCGCATCGGTGAAAGCCTTGACCACCGGCAGGGCCACGTCCGCTTCCAAGAGCGCCATACGCACGTCGCGCAGGGCGTCTCTTATGTTCTGTTCGGAAAGGCGCCCGGTCCCGCGCAGTGCGGAGAGGGTCTTATTGAGGCGTTCGGTGAGTGACTTGAACATGGACGGAGATTATCGCTGAAGGAACAGATGAAACAGTGTGACTAAGAGCAGGATTCTGGCGGATGGGAAAGACAGCAAAGAGACTGGGTGGCTTACGCCACCTGCCCGGCTCGCTCGCGGCATGCCGCTCTCCCTGCTACGCCAGCAGCACAGCCCGTGCTGTCCTGCACGGCCGCTCGCAGCTGTGCTGTGCTGCTCGCCCTTCGGCATGTGCGTGTTAAGCGGTCATAACTCGAAGACCTCGCCACCCGTGAGCCGGCGCACCTGCCGGTCGGGCATCGCTTTCAGTATCTCCTGGAAGATGACGTCTTCGCTGCCGGGCTTGAGATGCGTTATGTAGAGCGGGCAGTGGTGCTTGAACTTCTTGATGTCCGCGGCGAGGGTCTCGGGGCAGTAATGCTTGGCCATGTCCGCGAGCTTGCGGTTGCTGTTGGCGAAGGCGGCCTCAACCATGAGCGCGTCCACCTTGGGATAGGTGTTGGCCGCGGCCCAGAAAGTGTCGTTGGTGTAAGTATCGCCGGTGAAGGCGAACACCTTGCCCTTGTGCTCGATGATGTAACCGACGCCCGGGACCGTGTGGTCCACCTCGATCATGTGGAAGCTGCGGTCGCCGAGGGTGACCTTGTCACCGAGCGGGACCGGCTGATAGGTCAGCACCGGGTTGTGCTTGCCCGGCAGCTCGCCGAAGTCCGGCCACATGACCCAGTTGAAGATGTTCTTGCGCACCGCTTCCAGGGTCTCGGCGCGGCCGTAGACCGTGAGCGGGGTCTTGAGATGGTCGAAGATGGTGTCCACCAGGAGCGGGAGCCCGCAGGTGTGGTCGAGGTGCGAGTGGGTGAAGAAGACGTGGCGGATCTGGCGCATCTCCTCCAGCGTCAGGTCGCCGATGCCGGTGCCCGCGTCGATGAGCGTGTCGCCGTCCACCAGCAATGAGGTCGTGCGCAGTGCTGCGCCGATACCCCCGCTGCAACCCAGAATCCTGATTCTCATCGTGAAAATGACCCTGCCGTCCAAGCGGCGCCCCCTCCCGGACAGCTTAACACAAGCCATATATATGGTCCTTCACGGGGACCCGAGCCCTATGCGATGATGGATTCCGCCTCGGGGGCCGTGCCCCAGCCAGATACCACCCATGCAGTTCATCGGCACCGCCGCACTCGACCTCGCCCTCTACCTGCTCGCCACCCTGGGCCTGCTGTTGCGCCTGTTGCGCTCCGGACCCGCCCTGCTGCGTGAGAACCGCGGCTTCACCCTTAGCGCGGCGGTGGCGGCGGTCTTCATCCACAGCGTGCTGCTCTATGGTCTCCTTTTCACCCCGCGCGGCCTGGACCTCGGTTACTTCAACGCCCTGGCCCTCACCGGCTGGCTGATGGCGCTGATCGCGCTGGCGGTGTTCCTGAAGCCGGCCTTCGAGAACCTCGGCCTCGTGCTGTTCCCGCTGGCTGGGCTCTCGGTGCTCTCGGCGGAACTCTTCCCCCACGACGTGCTGATGTTGCAGGACCACGGCTGGCCGCTGACCATCCACATCCTCTCCTCCATGCTCGCCTACAGCCTGCTCGGGGTCGCCGCCCTGCAAGCGGGCGTGCTGTACCTGCAGGAGCGGCGCCTGCGCCGCGGCAGCGCCGCCGGGATCCTGAGCGCGCTGCCTCCCATGCAGGAGATGGAACGCTTCCTGTTCCAGCTCATCGGCGCCGGCTTCGTGCTGCTTACGCTCTCGCTCTTCAGCGGGCTCATCTTCGTGCAGGACTTCATGGCGCAGCATCTCGCCCACAAGGCGGTGCTGTCCGCCGCCGCGTGGCTGGTGTTCGCGGTGCTCCTGTGGGGACGCTGGAAGTTCGGCTGGCGCGGCCGCACCGCGATCCGCTGGACACTCGGCGGCTTCGCTTTCCTGGTGCTGGCTTACTTCGGCAGCAAGCTGGTGCTGGAACTCGTGCTCGGCCGCCACTGGTGAGCGGCCGCGACCTCCCGTGAACAGCATGTCCATCCCCTGGCTGATCGGCGTGGTGTGCCTCTGCCTCGCACTGTCGGCCTTCTTCGCCGGTTCCGAGACGGCGCTCATGAGCCTGAACCGCTACCGGCTGCGGCACCTGGCCCGCGCCGGGCACCGCGGCGCCATGCTCGCCGAGCAGCTGCTGAAACGTCCCGACCAGCTCATCGGCCTGATGCGTCTCGGCGACACGCTCGCCAACGTGGCGGCCACCTCCATCACCACGCTCATCGCGCTGCGCCTCGGCGGCGACCAGGC
>CAZPAO010000088.1:0-3525 GCA_964584665.1 uncultured Gammaproteobacteria bacterium | reverse complement strand
CATGCAGCGGCCTGCAAAGCCGCGTACGCCGGTTCGATTCCGACCCTAGCCTCCATTTCATCGCGTACCCTTGGGACCCCCCTCTGCCTGGGTGGCGGAATTGGTAGACGCAAGGGACTTAAAATCCCTCGACTGAAAGGTCATGCCGGTTCGAGTCCGGCCCCGGGCACACCTCCATGAGCCAGCTCTCAGCCCATGATCTAGGCCTCTGGCGCGGCGATCGCTGCCTGTGCCGCGGGCTGTCTTTCACCCTGGAAAGCGGTTCCATCCTGCAGTTGGCCGGCCCAAACGGCTCCGGCAAGACCAGCCTGATGCGGGCCGTGGCGGGCGTCGGCCGGGTGGACGAGGGTGAGATCCGTTGGGATGGCCAGGCCATCCGCCGCTCCGAGACCTACCGGGATTCGCTCGCATATCTCGGCCATCACAATGGCCTCAAACAGCATCTCTCACCGATAGAAAATTACGTTTTTTATCAATCGATTGCTGAATATTCTTCAGAAACTGGAGCGAAAGAGGCTTTGGACTCTTTCGGCCTTTCCGGTGAGGTACAGGACCGACCTACGGGACTCCTGTCCATGGGGCAGAAGCGCAGGGCAGCCCTGGCCCGCCTGTTGGCGGTGAAAGCCCGGCTCTGGCTCCTGGATGAGCCCCTCACCAGCCTGGACGTGGATGGCATCGCCTTCATGACCGGGTTGCTGGCCCGGCATCTCAAGGAAGGAGGCATGGCCCTCCTGGCCACCCACCAGCCGATCGCCCTCGAGGGTGTCCCTCTGCATAAGCTCGAGCTCGGAACCGTAGCGTGAGCCGCGACCTCGTCGCACTCCTCAAACGGGACCTGAAGCTCGCCTTCCGGCGCCGCGGCGAGATGGCCACGCCGGCCATGTTCTTCATCCTGGTGACGGCGCTCTTCCCCCTGGGCTTGTCGCCCCAGCCCGAACTCCTCAAGACCATCGCGCCGGGGGTGGTGTGGGTGGCCGCGTTGCTCGCAGGCCTCATCGGCCAGGAGAGCCTCTTCAAGAGCGATTTCGAGGACGGCAGCCTGGAGCAGCTCGCCATCGCACCGGTCTCCTTGGAGCTGGTCGCGCTCATGCGCGTCGCGACACATTGGCTCACCACTGGGCTGCCCATCGTGATCCTCTCGCCGCTGATGGGTCTGCTCATGGACTATCCGGCGGACGCCATGGGCACCTTGCTCTTGAGTCTCTTGCTCGGCACCTCTATCTTGAGCCTGCTCGGCGCGGTGGGCGCCGCCCTGACGGTGGGACTGAGGCAGAGCGGCATGCTGCTGCCGATCCTGGTGCTGCCGCTGGCGGTGCCGGTGCTGATCTTCGGTGCCCAGGCCGCGGCACAGGCAGCCCGCGGTGATGATCCCGCGGGCGCCCTGTATCTCTTGGCCGCTTTGCTGGTGCTGGGCATCACACTGGTACCTTTCGCCATCGCCGCCGCGGTGCGCGTGAGTCTGGAGTCCTGATGGCTAACTACAGTTGGGCCTGGTTCCATCGTTTCGCTTCGCCGCCGTACCTGTATCGGGTGTGCGGCCTGCTGGCGCCGTGGTTCGGCTGGGCCGCGGCCTTGTTGATCGGCTATGGCCTCTACGGCGGGCTCTGGGCTTCACCGGCCGACTACCAGCAAGGCGATGGCTTCCGCATCATCTACATCCACGTGCCCAGCGCCTACCTCTCCATGATGGGCTACGCGGTGCTGGCGGTGGCGGCCGCAGTCGGGCTCATCTGGCGCCTGAAGCTCGCCCACGCAGTGGCGGTGGCGGCCGCGCCCCTCGGCGCATCTTTCACTTTCCTCGCGCTCGTCACCGGCTCACTCTGGGGCAAGCCCATGTGGGGCACCTATTGGGTGTGGGATGCGCGCCTCACTTCAGAATTGATATTGCTGTTCCTCTATCTCGGTTTCATCGCACTGCAGCGCGCCTTCGAGGATCCGCGCAGCGGCGACCGCGCAGCGGCGGTGCTGGCGCTCGTCGGCGTGGTGAACCTGCCCATCATCCATTACTCGGTGGTATGGTGGAACTCGCTGCACCAGGGCGCCACGGTGTTCGTGGGGCAGGGCTCGGACATCGCCCCCAGCATGCTTGCGCCGTTGCTCTCGATGATCTTCGGTTTCACTTTCCTGTTCGCGGCCTGTCTCGCCAAGCGCGTGCAGGCGGAAGTCCTGGAACGGGAGCGCAATGCCGCTTGGGCGGCGGAAGTGGTGTGATGAAAGACCTGCATGAGTTCCTAACCATGGGCGGCTACGCGGCCTATGTCTGGCCCGCCTACGGCATCGCCGCGGTAGTGGTGCTGATTAACGCCTTCGGTCCGGGCCGGCGCCTGAAACACATCCGGGACGGCATCCGCCGCCGCAAGCTTGGAGGAGTGCCGTGACGCCGTCTCGCAAGCGCAGGCTCATCGCGGTGGTGGTCGTATTGCTGGGCGTGGGGGTGGCGGTCGCGCTGGGTTTAACCGCTTTCCGCAAGAACATCCTCTACTACTACACGCCGAGCCAGGTGGCGGCGGGCGAAGCCCAGGCGGGCCGTCCGTTCCGTATGGGAGGCCTCGTTGAGACCGGCAGCGTGCAGCGCGTGCCCGGCACCATGACCGTGCATTTCACCCTGACCGACATGCAGAAGTCCGTGCCCATTATGTACACTGGGATATTGCCGGACCTGTTCCGCGAGGGACAGGGGATCGTGGTGCATGGCAGCCTCGATGCCGCCGGTGGTTTCACCGCCGACGAAGTCTTGGCCAAGCACGATGAGAAGTACATGCCGCCGGAAGTGGCGGCTGCCATCAAGAAGGCCAAGGACCAGGCTGCAGCGAAGGGCGCCAAGACGCCCTGAGCCCCCTGACGAGACGTCCCTCAGTGGCCGGGTTGCTCGGCCTTGGCGTGGCTTTGCCTGAAAGCGCGCGGCGAGTTGCCGGTGGCCTGGCGGAAGGCGCTGGTGAAGTGGCTCTGGGTGGAGAAGCCGCAGCGCTGGCTGATCTCGCTGATGGGCAGGAAGCTGCCTAGCAGCAACTCCTGGGCGAGCTTGATGCGGCAGTCGAGGATGTATTGGTGCGGAGTCTTGCCGAAAGCGGTCTTGAACAGGCGGATGAAATAGAAGTTGCTTAGGTTCGCCATCTTGGCGATCTGTTCGAGCCTGAGATCCTTGTCCAGGTTGCCGTGGATGAAGTCCACGATGCGATGGAAGTCCGGCCCGCGCGATTTTGCGCTCTCCTGGACCTCCGCGCCGCAGTACCGGTTCCACAAATGCAGCACGAGGAAGGTGGCGAGCGCATCCATATAGGCATGGTCCATCTTCGCGTGCCGTCCCTCCAGCATGTCCGCCAGTTCATGGCCGATCTGCGCGATCATCGAGTCATGGATGCTGAAGCGCTCCAGGCGGATGATGCGATTCACCTCGATGCCGTGATCCGCATCCATCTGTGCCAAGAAGGCGGGCGTGACCTGTATCTGCACGAACTCCATGAAGTTGTCCCACTGCCAGTTGATGGCCTGGAACGCCGGGTTGATATTGATGGCATCGAGGCT
>CAZPAO010000087.1:0-3540 GCA_964584665.1 uncultured Gammaproteobacteria bacterium | reverse complement strand
CGCAGATACTCGTGGTGGACGACGAGGCGGACATCCGCGGAATGGTCCAGGAGATCCTCACCGAGGAAGGCTATGAGGTGCGCACCGCCGGCAACGCCGCCGAGGCGCGCGCGGCCCGCGCCCACGCGGAGCCGGACCTCATGCTGCTCGACATCTGGATGCCGGACATGGACGGCATCAGCCTGCTGCGGGAGTGGACCCGCGACGGGGCCCTCAGTTTCCCGGTGGTGATGATGTCCGGCCACGGCACCGTGGAGACCGCGGTGGAGGCCACGCGCCTGGGCGCCGTGGACTTCGTGGAGAAACCCCTCTCGCTCGCCAAGCTCCTGCGCACCGTCGAACAGGCGGTGGAGAGCGGCAGGCAGAAGCGCGGCCGCCACGGCGGCCGTTCGCGCCCGGCCCTGGAGCCCGTCGGCAAGAGCCGCGCCATGCAGGCCCTGCGGGACCAGCTCCGGCGCCTCGCGCCGCATGAAGCCTCGGCGATGCTGGTGGGCGAGCCCGGCTCCGGCCGCGAGACCCTGGCCCGTTACCTGCACGCCATGGGTCCGCGTTCGGCGGGGCCCTTCGTGCCCGTCTCGCTGGCGGGTCTGCAGCTGCGCGACGTGCTGGAATCCCTCTGCGGGCGCGAGGGCGCCGAATCCCCCGGCTGCTTCGAGCAGGCCCGGGGCGGCACCCTGTTCCTCGGCGACTTGAGCGACCTGCACGGCGAAGGCCAGGCGGCGCTGCTCGGCATCCTGGAGCAGGGCGCTTACACCCGCGTCGGCAGCCAGACCGCCCACACGCTGGACGTGCGGATCATCTGCGCCGCCGAACCGCGCATAGAGTCGCAGCTGGACCGGGGCGAGTTCCGCCGCGATCTCTACACGCGCCTCGCTTCGGTCGTGGTGAGGGTGCCGCCGCTGCGCGAGTACCGGGAGGACGTGCCGGAACTGCTGCGCTACTACACCGACATCCTGGTGGATGCGGAGAACCTCAAGTACCGGCGCTTCGGCGTGGCGGCCCAGAACCGGCTGCGTAACTATCCCTGGCCCGGGAACCTGAGCGAACTCTCCAACCTGGTGCAGCGTGTGCTGATGATGGGCGAGGACGGTGAGGTGACGCTGGACGAGGTGGAGGCGGCCATCGCGCCGCTCGCCGTCGCCGACAGCGAGCCGCTCATCAAGCAGGACATCCTGGCCATGCCCCTGCGGGAGGCACGCGAGCACTTCGAGCGCGCCTATCTCGAGCAGCAGCTGCAGCTCTGCGGCGGCAAGGTGGGCAAGCTGGCGGAGCGGGTGGGCATGGAACGCACCCATCTCTACCGCAAGCTGAACTCCCTCGGCATCGACTTCCGACAGCTGGGCGGCGAGGAAGTCGATAATTGACTTGGGGCCAGTTATTTATTTAACCTATTGATTTAATAAGTAAATAATAGAATATCGCTCCCGGCTTGAAATTGACTAACTAGTCAACTATATTTATCGCCAGTCAGAGGTGGAGTGCCATGGGTCGAGTCAGCGATGCACGTGAGCGCCTGTTGAAGGCGGCCAACGAGTTGACGTGGAAACACGGCTACAACGCCGTGACCGTGGACGCCATCTGCGAAGCCGCCGGCGTGAAGAAGGGCAGCTTCTACCACTACTTCGAATCCAAGGCGGACCTCACCAAGGCGGCGCTGGAAGCCTGGTGGCAGGCCAATAGCCGGCCCATCATCGAGTCCTCCTTCGCGGAAGGCGTGCCGCCGCTGGAACGCCTGCAGCGTTACTTCGAGGGCATCTATCGTCGCCAGCTGGAGATCAAGCGCGAGGGCGGCACGCTGCTCGGTTGCGCCTTCTTCCGTCTCGCCATCGAGGGCGAGGGCGTGGAGCCGGACGTGCGCGCCGCGGCGCAGCAGGCGCTCTCGCGCAAGCGCAAGCATTTCGTGAAGGCCATCGACGACGCCAAGCGCGAGGGCCTCATCAAGGTGGATGACGTGGAAGCGGCGACCCAGGCGGTGTATTCGCTGTTCGAGGGCGCGCTGGCCCGGGCCCGCATCCAGGACAGCCCCGAGCCCCTGAAGGGCATCTACGAGCAGGTGCTGCGCCTCCTGGAAGCCGTGCCGGAAGCACGGGAACCCGCGAGGCGGACCGCCTAAAAAGATCAGGCCGCGGAGTGCGAAAGCTCCGCGGATTTTTTTGCCTACATGTTGACCAGATGGTCAACTATTAATTCGAGGAGCAGGGCCATGGCCGAGAACAGCACGACGACGGGTATCGACCTCAACGAACAGAAGCGCCTGCGCCGTCGCAAGACCGCCTTGCTCGGGCTCGGCGCGATCTTCACCGCCGCGGCCATCGGTTACGGCACGTACTGGGGTATCTACGGCAACACGCGCCAGAGCACCGACGACGCCTACGTGGCGGGCAACCGTGTGCCGGTGATGACGGAAGCGGAAGGCACCGTGACCGCGGTGCTGGCGGATGAGACCACCGAAGTGCAGCAAGGCCAGGTGCTTGTGCGCATGGACGACGCCGACGCGCGGGTCGCGCTGCAGGAGGCGGAAGCGAAGCTGGCCGCCACCGTGCGCCGTGTGGAGGAACTCTACGCCACCGACAAGCAGCTCATGGCCAAGACTGAGGAGCAGCAGGCGAACCTCAGCCAGAGCCGTTCCGACTACAAGCGCCACCAGGCCCTGAACAAGCTCGGCTACTATTCCGACAGCGCGCTGGAACAGAGCGGGACCAACGTGGAGGTGAACGAGCACCAGCTGGCGGAAGCCGAGCACGCGCTCTCCGCGGTGCGTGCCCAGATCGGCGGCGGCGAGGTGGCGGACCATCCGGACGTGAAGCTCGCTTCCGCCGAGGTGCGTGCCGCCTACCTCGCGCTGGCGCGCATGACCATCGTGGCGCCGGTCTCGGGCTACGTGGCGAAGCGCGACGTGCAGATCGGCCAGCGGGTGAGCCCGAGCGCGCCGCTCATGGCCATCGTGCCCCTGTCCCAGATCTGGGTGGACGCGAACTTCAAGGAATCCCAGCTGGACCGCATCCGCCCCGGCCAGGACGTGAGCCTGCGCTCGGACGTGTACGGCCGCCGCGTCACCTTCCACGGCAAGGTGGCAGGCGTGGACGCGGGCACAGGCAGCGCCTTCGCGCTCCTGCCGGCCCAGAACGCCACCGGCAACTGGATCAAGGTGGTGCAGCGGGTGCCGGTGCGCATCGAGATCGATCCGGCCGAACTCGCGGCCCATCCCCTGCGCATCGGCCTCTCCATGGCGGTGGACGTGGACACCCGCGTGCAGAAGGACGGCACCCTGCTGACGGCGCTGCCGGTCCCCCAGTACTCGACGCCGGTCTATGACCAGCGCATGGCGGGCGTGGACGAGCTCATCGCCGGCATCATCCGCAGCAACGGCGGCGGCAGCGCGCGCCCCATGCTGGCGGGCGTGGCTTCAGTGGTGGCGGGCCGTGACCGGTAAGTATCCCGCCATCACCGGCTTCAAGCTGGCGCTGCTCACGCTCGGAGTATCGCTGGCGGTGTTCATGAACATCCTGGACACCTCCATCGCCAACGTGGCCATCCCCA
>CAZPAO010000086.1:0-3587 GCA_964584665.1 uncultured Gammaproteobacteria bacterium | reverse complement strand
GAGCCCACGATGCTGCCCGCCGCCAGGGGCCGGGTCTTGGCGGCGTGAGCGATGAGCTGCGGGAAGCTGAACTGCATGTCCACGCCCGCATCCGGCTCGCCGAAGCGCGTGCCGTTGAGATGGGTGATGAGGGGCAGATGCAGCTTGCCGTCCTTCCAGGCCGCGCCCAGTTCATCGGGCGTCAGTGCCGCCGGCGAGAGGGCCGAACGGGGCTTGCTCTGCAGGAAGCCGAAGTTCTTGGCCAGCTCTTCGGGGATGAGGTTGCGCAGGGAGACGTCGTTGATGAGCAGCACGAGTTTGATGTGCTTCATGGCGTCCGCGGGGGTCACGCCCATGGGCACGTCGTCCACCACCACGCCCACTTCCGACTCGAAATCGATGCCCCAGGCCTCGTCGATCATGCGGATGGGATCGAGCGGCGGGATGAAGCTGTCGCTCACGCCCTGGTACATGAGGGGGTCGTGCAGGAAGCTGGGCGGCATGTCCGCGCCACGGGCGCGGCGCACCCGCTCCACGTGGGGGAGATAGGCGCTGCCGTCCACGAACTGGGGCGCACGGGGCATAGCGGCGGCGAGGTCCTTGGGCTCCAGCTTGAAGGCGTCCTTGGCTTTGCCCGCATTGAGGGACTCGGACACGGAACGCAGTTTCGGCTCCGCCATGGCCCAGTTCTCCAGGGCCTGCTGCAGCGTATGGGCGATCTCCGGCACCTTCACGGCGTTCTGGAGCTTCCTGTCCACCACCACCAGGGTGCCGTCGCGGCTGCCGATTTTAAGACTTGCGAGTTTCACGGATTCTCCAGCTTATCGATCATTGTTTGCATATGGATATGCGGCTCAGACGGTCCACGACCCAGCGCCCATCCTCGTCCTTATAGAACTCCGGGGCTTCATCGCCACAGGCGGAATCCCCGTTGCCGCGGACCTGGAAATAGATGAGATAGTCGTCGGTCTTACGCGCGAACCAGGTGGCCTGGTACTTCTTCTTGTCGTTCAGCATCTCGCGGGTGCTCTCGCCTGCGGCGGCGATTATCGCCGCGCTGTCGTCAGGTGGCGTTTTCATCTGCACCCAAGCTTCGCTGGAATCGATGAGGGTGAACGGCCTCTCGGGAGCCGAAGCGCAACCAATCAGTAACAAGACACCCAACATGAGTGTACTGGCGCGACCGCGGGCTTTAAGGCTTGCGAGTTTCACGGGCTCTTCACGTTTCATATCAGTCCACACAAACCACAAATTTACCTTCTTTCGTCTGTGTCCAATTACCATTGATCTTTCTAAAGACAACCGTCTCATCTCCACAATGAGAACGTGAATAATCTGAATAACCCATCCAGTAATGATCTCGGAAATAGATCAGATACGCATCTTCTGACTTGGCGAACCAAATATGGTCATACTTAGATGAAGAGTATTGATCCTTTATTCGATTCTCAGCCGCACTAAGTAGAGAGGCTTCGTCACTCGGCGGATCTTTAATTTCCTTCCAACTCGGATCGGAACTTAATAACGAATAGGAATAAGTGATACATCCAGATAGCGCAAGAAGCAGGGGTAAAACCACATACCTCTTCATATCGCAGTCAGCGTCGCTTCGGATCGAAGTGTTTCTTGATGCCCTGCCAGCACTCGTAGTAGTCGCCCTGCAGTTCCTTCGCTTCCAGGGCCTGCTTCGTGGGCTTGATGACGGCACGGGTCTCGAACATGAAGGCCATGGTGTCCACGATGTGCAGGGGCTTGGAAGTATCGCCCGCCACCGCCTTCTCGTAGC
The DNA here is from genome assembly GCA_964584665.1 of uncultured Gammaproteobacteria bacterium. Classification (GTDB taxonomy): domain Bacteria; phylum Pseudomonadota; class Gammaproteobacteria; order Natronospirales; family REEB76; genus DASUBN01. The sequence continues at coordinate 1,822 of CAZPAO010000086.1, read as the reverse complement.
TGCCGGCATCGGGGCCATGGCCGCTCATGCAGTTGTGCAGGGAAGCGCCACCCGGCACGAAGCCGCCGCCTTCCTTCGCGTCATACACGCCGGTGATGAGGCCCATGAACTCCGAGGCCACGTTGCGGTGGAACCAGGGCGGACGGAAGGTGTCTTCCGCCACCAGCCAGCGGGGCGGGAAGATCACGAAGTCCATGTTGGCGGTGCCGGGGGTGTCGCTGAGCGAAGTCAGCACCGTGAAGATGGACGGGTCCGGATGGTCGTAGCTGATGGAGCCGATGGTGTTGAAGCGGCGCAGGTCATATTTGTACGGCGCATGGTTGCCGTGCCAGCCCACCACGTCCAGGGGTGAATGGTCGATCTCGGCGGACCACAGCTTGCCCTGGAACTTGCCGATCAATTCGAATTTTCCTTCCACGTCCTCATAAGAGGCCTTGGGATAGAGGAAGTCCCGGGCGTTGGCGAGCGCATTGGAACCGATGGGTCCCAGCTCCGGCAGGCGCAAGGAAGCGCCGAAGTTCTCCGCCACGTAGCCGCGGGCGCCGCCGTCGGGGAGTTCCACCTTGAAGCGGATGCCACGCGGGATCACCGCGATCTCCAGCGGGCTCACGTCCAGCACCCCGAGCTCCGTGGCGATGCGCAGGCGCCCTTCCTGCGGCACGATCAGCAGTTCGCCGTCGGCATCGTAGAAGTAGCGGCCCTGCATGGAGCTGCTGGCGGCATAGATGTGGATGCCCACGCCCGTCTGGGTCGCAGGGCTGCCGTTGCCGGCCACCGTCACCAGGCCCGCGACGAAGTCCGTGGGCGTGCTCGGGATGGGGAATGGGCTCCAGCGCAGCTGGTTGGGCGTGGCGGGAGTCTCATCGAAGCGGTTGTGGAAGCGGCCATCGGCCAGGGGCTTGAAGGGCTTGTGCACCGAGGCGGGCCGGATGCGGTAGAGCCAGCTGCGGCGGTTGGCATGGCGCGGCGCCGTGAAGGCGGTGCCCGAGAGCTGCTCGGCGTAGAGCCCGTAGGGCACCTTCTGGGGCGAGTTGCGGCCCTCCGGCAAGACGCCGGGCAGGGCTTCCGTGGCGAACTCGTTGCCGAAACCGGACTGGTAGTTCCCCTCATCCGCAGCAGCCGCCGCGAGTTTGGGTTCCATGGCGCTGATTTTCTGGCTCATGCCCGGCTCCTAGTTCACTGCCGATTTAAGATTCTTATCGAATGACGACTTAAGCATGAACGACCCAACTATGCCCATACCAAGAACAGATAAGGGAAGTATGGCAATTCTCAGTAGCGAAGCGACTAGGTGCCAATCCGCTTCATAAGGCCAGGTATTCGAAGAGTTCAGATTCCTGATGGCTGCAAGGGTCGAATAACCTGCTGGCATCGGATGGCTATTGAGCCAAAATATGACGCAGCTTATTAACGCTTCGGCAAAAATAGATGCAAATAGAGAAAGAACCAATAATTTAAATTTAGAGAAGCGCGTTAACAGCATCAGAGCCGGAATAACTGAAGCAAGTAAAATCAATATCGCGACGACTGGCCATCTAACCATTGACTCAATCGCGTCAGCCTCGCCAGGTATCACTCTGCTTCCAACGATAGCGTGCTGCCATAACTCAAAAATAACCGGAAGCAATAAAGCGCTGATTGCATAAATCACCGTTGCGTATAGCACCAGAGATGTATCACTAATGCGCTTCATCACAGGTCCCGCATTTAACGAAGAATTCTCAAAGGACACCGCGTTTCATCTGATCGCGCTCTATTGATTCAAACAGCGCCTGGAAGTTGCCTTCGCCGAAGCCCTCGTTGCCCTTGCGCTGGATGATCT
>CAZPAO010000085.1:0-3659 GCA_964584665.1 uncultured Gammaproteobacteria bacterium | reverse complement strand
CGCGATTTGTCATTTGCGGAGCGTTTCACGCTGTATCACCCTCTTGCCAAGCGGGGCGGCTGGGCTCAACCTTATATGAGAACAACATCCCTCCGCAGACCAAGGTGCCCCAATGCCGCAGAAAGACCTGGTAGCCGCGCTGCTCGCGGCCCTCGAGAAGGACCCGGACATCAACCTGCGCGAATCCCCCATCCATGTCTCCTATCATGACAGCCTGCGGCTCGAAGGCGAAGTGGCCAACATCATCGTCAAACGCAAGGCCCGGCGCATCGCCATGCAGCTCTCGGGCTTGAACGACATCGAGGACCGGCTGCTGCTGCGTCCTGGCGAGCGGCGCAGCGGCAAGGCGCTGCTGGATGCGGTCACCGATGCCCTGTCCCAGGAGGCGGCGTTCCGTGACATCCCTGTCCACCCCAGTCCTGCTACGGAGGATGCCGGCCGCGACTGGATCGGCGTCAGCGTGGAAGAGTGTGTGGTGCGGCTGCATGGCCAGGTCGGCAGCCTCTCCCACCGCCGCTTGGCCGAGGTGATAGCTTGGTGGGTACCCGGGAGCTGCGACGTGCACAACCATATGCGCGTGAAGCCCGCCGAGAAGGACAACGACGACGAGATCTCCGACGCGGTGCGCATGATCCTGGAGAAGGACCCGCTGCTGCACGCCGAGACCCTTGGGGTGCACACCCATAACCGCGAGGTCACGCTGCAGGGCTCGGTCCACAGCGAGGAGCAGCGCCGCATGGCCATCTACGACTGCTGGTATGTGCCAGGGGTGCACGAGGTGCACGACCGTATGCAGGTGCAGGGCTAGGCCCGATTGGGCTGCCGGCGGCGGCCCGGGACAAAATATGAAGATATTGGTGGGTGTGCTCTACACGCTCCTTCCGGAGATCGTGGTGATGGTGCTGGCTGCCCTGCTGGCGGCCCAGGCGAGCGCCTTCCCCGCCGCCGGCCAGCTGGCGGTGGAACTCTCCGCATGCGCCATCCTGCTGGCCGCATTGGGGTTGGCCGGGCAGTTCAACCGCAGTCGCCTGTTCTTCGCCCTGCTCACGCTGCTGTTCGGCTATGCCGCGGTGTTCGCCCTGGGGCGATACGCCGATCCACTGAAGCACTACATCGTCAGTGGCGGCCTCAACCTGTTCCTGCCTCTCGACATCCTGGTCTTCGCCTGCATCCCCGAGCGCGGGGTGTTCAGCCGCTACGGCGGCCTGTGGTTCGGGGTATTGGCGGCCGAGACCCTGGCGCTATGGGCCATGGTCGCCTTCCCCAGCCCGCTACTGGCCCAGGCACTGCACGTGCAGTTCACCCACCTCACTTTCCTGAATGGCTCGGCCGTGACCCAGCCCGCTCTGCTCACCACCGGTGTCGGACTGCTTTGGATCAACGACCGGCTGCTGCGCCGGCACGACGCAGAGACCGCGGCGATCTTCTTCGCGTTCCTCGCGATACTGCCAGCCTTGCATGGCAGCCCACTCGCAGCCGCCGGACTGTACCTCGGCGCCGCGGGGCTGTGCTTCGGTTACGCAGTGATCCAGGGTTCCTGGACCATGGCGTATCTCGATGAACTCACCGGCCTGCCGGGACGCCGTGCCCTGGAAGAGCAGATGCGCCAGCTCGGCGGGCGCTACACCATCGCCATGGTGGACGTAGACCACTTCAAGCATTTCAACGACCGCTACGGCCACGACGTGGGCGACCAGGTGCTGCGCTTCGTGGCCTCGCGCCTGCAGCGGCCGGTATTGGTGGGCAAACCGTTCCGCTACGGCGGCGAGGAGTTCTGCCTGCTCTACAGCGGCCGCGATCTCGTCCAGGTGGAGGAGGAACTCGAGCAGGTACGGGCCGACATCGAGTCCTGCCGTTTCGACCTGCGTCAGGGCGGGCGCCGCAGCGAGGACTCGGTAGCCCATGATGACCACCAGAACATGCTTTCAATAACCGTCAGCATCGGCGCGGCCCAGCACGGCGCGAACCTGGACGAACCTTGGACCGTGCTGAAAGCGGCGGACAAGGCGCTCTACGACGCCAAACACGCGGGCCGCAACCGCGTGAGCCTGGCGGGGGCCTGAGCATGTACCTCGACGCGAGCGGTACCGCCGGCGCGATCCTGCTGCTGCTCCTGGCTGCAGCGGCATTCATCTTCTGGAACGACAGCCTGCGGGCACGGGAGCGCATGCTGGAGACCTGTGCGCGACTGTGCCGTGACCTGAAGGTCCAGTTCCTGGATGAGAGCGTGGTGCTGACGCGTATCCGTCTCGGCCGCGGCGCCGGCGGCTGGCCGCAGTTCACCCGCGTCTACAGTTTCGAGTTCAGCGGCACCGGCAAGGATCGCTGGCAGGGCCGCGCGACCCTGGCTGGACGCGACGTTTTGTCTGTCCAACTCGATCATCCGGACGGGGTCACCATCCTCGGCGCCGGGGCGCCGGTCTCGTCGGACGTGCTGCGCCTCACCCGCTCCGCCTCCACCGGGGAAGACGGCCGCCTGCACTGATCTGTGAGCGGTTGTGATGCCTGGCTGTGTCGTCTAATATCGGCCGGACCCCCGCGCCCCAAGGGCCGGGACTCCATCAATCCGATATAGGGGTTCAGCGAATGGCAGTTCCCGACAAGGTCCGCCGCGAAGCCGGTGTGATCGGACTCCTCTACGCAAGTTTGGGCAGCATCATCGGTTCCGGCTGGCTGTTCGGCGCCCTGAACGCCTCCATGCAGGCAGGCCCCTTCAGCATGATCTCCTGGACCATCGGCGCCACGGCGGTGCTGTTCCTGGCCTTCGTCTTCGCAGAGCTCTCCACCATGTTCCCCAACTCCGGGGCCCTGGTGCACATGACCCACGTCAGCCACGGCGACATGCTGGGCAAGATCTGGAGCTGGATCCTGTTCCTGGCTTTCGTCTCGGTGCCGCCGGTCGAAGTGATCGCGGTGCTGACCTACATGAACAGCCTGCGTCCCGGTTTCCTCGATGCCAATGGACTGCTCACCCCCCTGGGCACCATGAGCTCGCTGGTGATGCTGGCCTTGGTGGTGGCCCTGAACTTCATGGCCATCCGCTGGGTCATCGCCATCAATAGCGTCACCACCTGGTGGAAGGTGCTGGTGCCGGTGGTGACGATCTTCATCCTGATGGCCTACTCCTTCCATCCAGGCAACATGACGGCGCAGTTGGACAGCACCCCAGTCAGCGGCATCTTCACCGCCGTGGGCACCGCCGGCATCATCTTCAGCTTCCTGGGTTTCCAGCAGGCCATCGCGCTCGCCGGCGAGACCCGCAACCCGGGCAAGTATGTGCCCATCGCGCTCATCGGCTCGGTGGTCATCGCCCTCATCATCTACCTGGGCCTGCAGTACGCCTTCATCGTGGCGCTGCAACCGGATGCCATCAGCGCCGGCTGGCCCAACCTGCACTTCGTCGGCATGTTCGGCCCCTTGGCCGCGATCCTCACGGCGGTGGGCGCCATGTGGTGGGCCTCGGTGCTGTACTTCGATGCGGTGGTCTCGCCTCTCGGCACCGCCTTCATCTACATCACCGGCAGCCCGCGCATCCTGATGGCTGCCGGCGAGATGGGTGGCGCGCCGTCCCAAGTGGCGAAGCTGAACCGCTGGGGCGTGCCCTGGATCGCCCTCATCGCCACCTACATCTTCGGCGCGGCGTTCTTCTTCCCCTTCCC
>CAZPAO010000084.1:0-3660 GCA_964584665.1 uncultured Gammaproteobacteria bacterium | reverse complement strand
TGGTGGTCTTGCCGTGGGTGCCGGCCACCGCGATGCCGAAGCGGAAGCGCATCAGCTCCGCCAGCATCTCGGCGCGGCGCACCACCGGTATGCGGCGCGCGCGCGCCTCCACCACCTCGGGGTTCTCGGCGGAGACGGCGCTGGAAATCACCACCACGTCCGCATCCGCCACGTGGGCGGGCTCGTGGCCGAACACCACCCGCGCGCCCAAGCCCTGCAGACGCTGGGTCACGGCGTTGGCCTTGAGGTCGGAGCCGCGCACCTGGTAACCCAGGTTGATGAGCACCTCGGCGATGCCGCCCATGCCGGCGCCACCGATGCCGACGAAATGGATGTTGCGGATGCGGCGCATCAGGTTGCTCATGTGAGGCCTCCCGCCCGCAGGCAGCGTTCCGCCACGCGCTCGGCGGCATCGGTGCGTGCCGCGGCACGGGCCTGCTTCGCCATCTCCAGCAGGCCATCGCGGCCCGCCAGCAGTTCGTTGAGCTGCGCCGCCAAGGCATCCGGGGCCGCGGCGAGCTGCGGGATGAGATGCGCGGCGCCGCTGCCCACGAGATAGGCCGCGTTCTTGGTCTGGTGGTCGTCCACCGCTGCGGCGAAGGGCACCAGCACCGCGCCCAGGCCCGCGGCGGCGAGTTCCGCCACCGTGAGCGCGCCGGAGCGGCAGACCGCGAGGTCGGCCCAGGCATAGGCGGTTGCCATGTCGTCGATGAAGGCCGCGACCCGCGCCTCCACGCCCAGTTCCTTGTAGTGCGCCGTCACGGAATCCAGGTCGCGCGCACCGGTCTGGTGCACCACCTCCGGGCGGCGGCGCACGTCGAGCTTGGCGATGGCCTCCGGCAGGTTCTGGTTGAGAGCACGCGCGCCCTGGCTGCCGCCGATCACGAGCAGTCGCATCGGGCCGGTGCGCTTCTTGAAGCGCTCCTCCGGCGGCAGCAGCGCGGCGATGGCGGTGCGCACCGGGTTACCCACGTATTCGGCGCGGCGGCCCGGCGCGAAGCTGTGGGGGAAGCCTTCCAGCACGTGGCGGGTGAAGTGGCTTAGCACGCGGTTGGTGAAGCCCGGCACCGCGTTCTGCTCATGCAGCACAAGCGGGCAGCCGGTGAGTCGTGCCGCGAGGCCGCCGGGGCCGCTGGCGAAGCCGCCCATCCCTAAGGCCACGGCGGGCTTCAGGCGGCGGAAGATGCTCGAGGATTGCGCGAGCGCGCGGCTCAGCACGAACGGCGACTTCAGCAAGGTGACCAAGCCCTTGCCCCGCACGCCGCCCACGTCCACCCATTCCATGGGGAAACCAGCGGCGGGCACCACGCGGGCCTCCAGGCCCTGCCGGGTGCCGATCCAGGTTACAGAATGCCCTTTCGACCGCAGCACATCGGCGACGGCGAGAGCCGGGAACACATGCCCGCCTGTCCCTCCAGCCATGATCACGATGCCAGGTGAGCGGTTCATGCCGCCACCTCTTCTTCGCTGCTCTTCCACTTGCCGCTGTCCCGGGCTTCCCGGTCCACGCGCATCAAGAGGCCGATGGCGGCACAGCTCACGATCAGGCTGCTGCCGCCGTAGCTCATGAGCGGCAGGGTGAGACCCTTGGTGGGCAGCACACCCATGTTCACACCCACGTTGATGAAGGCCTGCAGGCCGATCCAGGTGCCGATGCCGAAGGCGAGGTAGGCGCCGAAGAGCTGCGCGCGCTTGGCGGCGCGGCGCGCCACCAGGATGGCGCGCCAGGTGAGCGCGAGGTAGAGGCCGATGACCACGACGGAGCCGAACAGGCCGAACTCCTCGGCGGTCACCGCGAACACGAAGTCACTGTGGGCTTCCGGGAGATAGAAGAGCTTCTGTACGCTCTCGCCGAGACCGACGCCGAAGAACTGGCCGCGGCCGATGGCGATGAGGGACTGGGTGAGCTGGAAGCCGGTGTCGAAAGGGTCCTGCCAAGGGTTGAGGAAACCCGTGAGCCGCGCCAGGCGATAAGGCGAGGTGAACACCAGCACCACCGCCGCCGCCGCACCCACGCCGGCGAAGAGCGCGAAGTCCCTGAGGCGCGCGCCCCCGATGAACAGCATCGCCATGGCCGTGGCGGTGAGTACCAGGGTCGCGCCGAAGTCCGGCTCCAGCAGCAGCAGGAGTCCCGCGCCGCCGATGATGAGCATGGGCTTCATGAAGCCCTTGAGGCCCGAGGCCAGTTCCTCGCTGCGGCGCACGATGTAGCCCGCGAGATAGACGAAGATCAGGATGCGAGCCACCTCCGAGACCTGCAGGTGAAAGGAGCCCAGCACCACCCAGCGGATGCTGCCGTTGATGCGCCGGCCGATGCCCGGCACCAGCACCATCACCAGCAGCGCGAAGGCCAGCATCAGCAGCAGGTAACCGGAACGCTGCCACCAGGCCAGGGGCAGGTTGTACATGAGCACGCCGGCACCGGTGCCGAGGGCGAAGAACACCAGTTGGCGCGTGAGGTAGTAGAACGGGCTGCCGGTGGTCTTGTCCGCGAGCGTGATGGAGGCGGAAGCCACCATGACGAGGCCGATCACCAGGATCAGCCCGGCGATGACGAGCAGCGGCGTGTCCATGCCGCGGGCCTCGGTGTCGCCGGCGATGCGCCTGTTCTCACTCACCGGCCAGCCTCCTCGCCGCTGCCGCGAACACGCGGCCGCGATGCTCGAAGTTGTCGAACATGTCCAGGCTGGAGCAGGCGGGTGACAGCAGCACCATGTCCCCGTCGCGTGCCAGGGCGGCCGCCGCCGTCACGGCCATGTCCATGTCCTTCACGCGCTGCACCGGCACGCGGCCGGCGATGGCTTTCTCGATCAGCTCCGCGTCCTTGCCGAGCAGCACCACCGCACGGGCCTTGCCCGCGAGCGCGTCGGCCAGGGGCATGAAGTCCTGACCCTTGCCGTCGCCGCCGGCGATCAGCACCAGCGGCTGGCTCACGCCCTGCACCGCCGCGAGCGTCGCGCCCACATTGGTGCCTTTGGAATCGTCGTACCAGACCGCGCCCTTGGACGTGGTCACGTATTCCATGCGGTGCGGCAGGCCGCGGAAGGATTCCAGCGCCGTGAGCATCGCCGGCATCGGGAGACCAGCGGCCTCGCCCAGTGCCAGAGCCGCCAGCGCATTCGCCAGGTTGTGGCAGCCGCGCAGGCGCATCACGGAGACCGGCATCAGCCGCTCGGTGCCGCGGGCCAGCCATTCGCCGGCGCCCGTGCCGATGACGCCGTAGTCGCCGGCCTTCGGCTCACCCAGGCCGAAGCTCACGCGGTGCTTCACGTTCGCCGCCATGTCCCGCACCCAGGCGTCTTCGCGGTTCAGCACCGCGGTGCGGCAGTGGCGGAAGATGCGCGCCTTGGCGGCGGCGTACTCCGCCATGCCGGCATATCTGTCCATGTGGTCAGGAGAGAGGTTCAGCACGGTCGCGGCCACGCAGGGCAAGGAGTCCGTGATCTCCAGCTGGAAGCTGGAGAGTTCCAATACATACAGGTCCGGTTCGTGCTCGCCGAGCAGGTCCAGAGCCGGGGTGCCCAGGTTGCCGCCCACTTTGGCGCGCTTGCCAGCATGCTCCGCCATCACGCCGAGCAGCGTGGTGACGGTGCTCTTGCCGTTGGCGCCGGTGATGCCCACCACCGGCGCGCGCGCGTAGTGGGCGAAGAGTTCGATGTC
>CAZPAO010000083.1:0-3760 GCA_964584665.1 uncultured Gammaproteobacteria bacterium | reverse complement strand
GAGATCGTCATCACCGCGCTGCCGCTGTACCACATCTTCTCACTCACCGCGAACTGCATGGTGTTCATGACGCTCGGCGGCAAGAACATCCTCATCACCAATCCGCGGGACATGAAGGACTTCGTGAAGACGCTCGGGAAGTATCCCTTCAGCGTCATCACCGGCGTGAACACGCTCTTCAACGGCCTCCTGCACGCGCAGGGCTTCGAGGCGCTGGATTTCTCGCACCTGAAACTCGCTCTGGGCGGCGGCATGGCTGTGCAACGCGCGGTCGCGGAGCCGTGGAAGAAGGTCACGGGCCGGCCCATCGTCGAGGCGTACGGCCTCACGGAGACCTCCCCCGCCGCCTGCATCAACCCGCTGGACCTCAAGGACTACAACGGCAGCATCGGCCTGCCCATCCCCTCCACGGAACTCTCCATCCGTGACGACGACGGTAAGGAACTGGGCGTGGACGAGGTGGGGGAACTCTGCTTCCGGGGCCCGCAGGTGACCCGCGGATACTGGAACCAGCCGGAGGAGACCGCCAAGGTGCTGTCCGATGACGGCTGGTTACGCACCGGCGACGTGGGCCGGGTGGATGCCCGCGGTTTCGTCACCATCGTGGACCGCAAGAAGGACATGATCCTGGTGTCGGGTTTCAACGTGTACCCGAACGAGGTGGAGGAAGTGGCCATGATGCATCCGGGTGTGCGTGAGTGCGCCGCCGTGGGCGTGCCCGATGTGCATTCCGGCGAAGTGGTCAAGCTGTTCGTGGTGCGCAAGGACCAGGCCCTGACCGCCGAGGAACTCATCGCCCACTGTCATAAGTACCTCACGGGGTACAAGGTGCCGAAGCACATCGAGTTCCGGAACGAACTGCCGAAATCCAACGTCGGCAAGATCCTCCGTAGAGAACTGCGCGAAAAGCATTGAGCCCTGCCGAACTTCCCATCGGGATCTTCGACTCCGGCGTCGGCGGCCTCACGGTGCTGAAGGCCCTGCACGCGCGCCTGCCCGGCGAAGCGTTCCTCTACCTCGGCGACACCGCGCGCCTGCCCTATGGCACCAAGGGGCCCGACACGGTGAACCGCTATGCGGTGCAGGCCGCGGGGCATCTCGTGGAGCGGGGCATCAAGCTCCTGGTGGTGGCCTGCAACACCGCTTCCGCCGTGGCCATGCCGGCCCTCACCGCCAAGTTCGCTCCGCTGCCGGTCATCGGCGTGGTGGAGGCGGGGGCGGAGGCCGCCGTTACGGCATCGAAGAGCGGCCATATCGCGGTGCTGGCCACTGAGAGCACGGTACAGGGCGGCGCATACGAGCGCGCCATCCTCGGTCGGCGTGCCGATGCCCGCGTCTATTCCCAGCCCTGTTCCCTGTTCGTGGCGCTCGCCGAGGAGGGCTGGGTGCAGGGCCCGCTGGTGAAGTCCGTGGTGAAGGAATACCTCTACCCGCTGCTGCGGGAGAAGAAGCGGGAAGGGCTTGATTGCCTGGTGCTGGGCTGCACCCACTTCCCGCTGCTGAAAGGGGCCATCGCCGAGGTGGCGGGGGCGGACGTGCAGCTCGTGGATTCCGGCGAGACCGCCGCCCGCGCCGTGGAACGCATGCTCGACCAGGGCGAGCTCAAGCGCGGCAGCGGCCAGGGGCGCACCCGCTACCTCGCCACCGACGGCGCCGAACGTTTCGCGCGGGTCGGCAGCCTGTTTCTCGGTGAAGCCATCGAGGCTTCCGACGTCGAGATCGTGGACCTCTAGTCCTTCATCGCCATCACTGATGCAGGTCGGCGTGGCGAGGGTCCACCGGGTGGGTCAGCCAATAGACCGGTATGTTGCTATAAGACGAACCAGGGACGCCGTAGTGTTGGGCGCACTGATAGGCGCGAGTGTGATCTACCGGATCCTGGGAGACGTTCGTCAATCCCAGGAAACAGAGTGCGAACCTCAGGTCTGGTGCGGGTTCGATAGCGGCCAGCGCCTGCCTCACCTGTGGCACGACTTCAGCCGGAAGAGGCTTTGGGGGGAAGCTCAGCTTCGGCCATTCGAACTGAGGGAAGGGCGCCATATAGGCGCCAGTGTAATTCCGGTCTTTCCAAGTCTTGGCGTCGTACACAGTGATGCTGTAAGCGACGAACGCATTGTTGCGATCATCGAAACCGAGCGCCATGTGTTTGTGCACGCCGCGGCTGATCATCTCTTCCTTGGCGAAGGGGTTGCCGATTGGTGGTGTGGGGAGCGATATGATTGCTTCCGAGATATAGATGACGATGTCCGCATGGTTCGCTGCTGCTGCTTGCTTGAGTTTCTGCAACCTGGCGTCGGTCTTGTGCCAGTCGCCGATGATGGCAGAGCGATAATCTCCGTAGTCGCCATCGAACGCCGGGATATCCATCGGCACGTCAGCCGGCTGGTAGGTCCATGCTGATTCTTTGTCCAGGATGCTGACGGCGTCATCGCGGAACAGCTTGCCCAGGTCGGTGTCGTCCTGGAACACGCGCAGGTCATCGGACATGATTGCGACCCCGATCTTCTCCACCGAGAGCGCGTTCCCGAAGCGGGTCACCACCAGGTAGCGCCCGCCGGCAGGCAGATCCTTGATGCTGGCACAGGCCCCGAGCATGGTCAGCCCGCAGATGACTAGCAGGCACCTCATGATCGTCTTGAACAGAGGCATCTTTGGCATCCTGCCTGTCAGTGCTTGGTCTGCTCGCTGGCTTCCAGCTGCAGCGTCTTCCAGCCGCTCTTCAGGCCCCAGAAGAAGAAGACCGCGCCGAAGAGCGCCACGATCAGCAGGTCCCAGCCGAAGGGCAGCAAGCCGATGCCGCCGAACTGGTCGCTGCCGATATAAGACAGCAGTGCCACGCCCGGCAGGTAGATCACCAGCCAGAGCGCGCCGCGCATGTGCTGGCTGAAATCCTTCCAGCCGTTCTGGGCCTCGTAGTAACCCCACAGCAGGAGCACCGGTAACAACGTGACCAGCACCTTGCCGGTGAGGGGCCAACGCGCCCAATACAGCACCAGGGTGCCGAGTGTGAAGGCGATGCCCGCCAGCCACTTCAGGGCCGGCAACTTCAGGGGCCGCGCCTTCTCCGGAGCGATGTCGCGCAGCACAGCCACGCTCACCGGACCGATGAGGTAGGAGAGCACGCAGGCGACCGAGGTCACGTCCGCGCCCTTGTCCCAGCCCTGGAACCAGAAGAAGAAGATGAACGCCACTGCCAGGTTCAGCCACATGGCCGGGCGCGGGATGCCGTACACCGGGTGCACCGTGCCGAAGATCTTCGGCAGGATGCCGTTCTTCTCCATGCCGTAGAGCATGCGCGAGCTGGAGGCGGTGTAGGTGGAGCCGGTGCCGCTCGGGCTCACGAAGGCGTCGACATAGAGCAGGATCGCCAAGAAGTTCAGGTTCGCCGCCAGCGCCAGCTGCGCGTAGGGGGAGCTGAACTTGATGCCGCTCCAGCCCGCGGCAGCCAGGGATTCCGGCGACACCGCACCCAGGAATGCGGTCTGCAACAGGATGTAGATGACCGCACAGATCAAGATGGAGCCGATCACGGCGATGGGCACGTCGCGGCTCGGGTTCTTGGATTCGCCCGCCAGGTTCACAGGGCTCTGGAAGCCGTTGAAGCTGAATACGATGCCGGCGGTGGCCACCGCCGTGAGGATCGCGGCGAAGTCCGTGACCTTCTCGCCGCCGTGGGTACCGACGCTGAAGTTCTCCGAGTGGAAACCGGAGGCGATGAGCAGCACCGCCGTGAGGGCCGGGATGATGAGCTTGAAGGCGG
>CAZPAO010000082.1:0-3878 GCA_964584665.1 uncultured Gammaproteobacteria bacterium | reverse complement strand
AACTCATCCACCCGCCCGCATTTCACGCACAGGATATGGTCGTGGTGGGCGCCCTGGTTCAGCTCGAACACCGAATGGCCGCCCTCGAAGTGGTGGCGGGTCACGAGGCCGGCGGTCTCGAACTGGGTCAGGACCCGGTAGACCGTGGCGAGGCCGATGTCCTCCCCGGACTCCAGCAGGGCCTTGTACATGTCTTCCGCGCTGATGTGCCGGGGGTTGCTGCGCTCCAGTATCTCGAGGATCTTGACGCGCGGCAGCGTGACCTTGAGGCCGGCGTTGCGCAGTTCCTGGTTCTCGGCTGAGGCTTGGCTCACGGGCTTCACGGGTAGTTAATGGCGGGGCTGTCAGGTATTATGCTCCCCCAGTCAAGCAACGCAACCTGGCTCAACGCATGCGCGCCCTGCCCCTCTTCCTACTCGCCGCTTCCGCCTTGAGCCTCTCCGGCTGCTTCAAGCCCGAGATCCGCCAGGGCAACTTCCTTTCGGACGACAAGATCGCCCTGGTGAAGGTGGGCATGAGCCAGACCCAGGTGCAGTTCGTGTTGGGCAAGCCGATGGTGCTGGACCCCTTCCATCCGAACCGTTGGGACTACCTGCGGTACGTGAACCCGAACAACGGCGACCCCGAGCAGAACTGGCATGTCATCGTCTACTTCGACGGCGGCAAGGTCACCCGCATCGACCAGCCGGAAGTGAAGAACAAGGAACAGCAGCTGCAGATGCCGACCGTGAAAGACGCTTCGGAACTGCCGGATTCGCCCGGCGAAAATTCACCGCCGCCTCCACTCTGATTTAGCATCAACCTCTCTCCAGCCAGGATCGAGTCGACTGGATAAGCCCCGCATCCGCTTCCACGAACTCGAACCCCGAGCGGTAGCCCTCACCATGGTGGGCGTGCTCACCGCCATCTTCATGGGCGCCCTCGACCAGACCATCGTGGCCACGGCCATGCCGGCCATCGTCCGCTCCCTGCACGGCTTCAGCAGCTACTCCGGCGTGTTCAGCGCCTACCTCATCGCCTCCACCGTGATGCTGCCCATCGGCGGCAAGCTCTCGGACGTGTACGGCCGCAAGCGCGTGCTCATCATCGGCATGCTCTGGTTCACCGCCGCCAGCGCGCTCTGCGGCGTGGCCGGTTCCATGACCCAACTCATCGTGTTCCGGGCCGTGAAGGGCCTGGGCGCCGGCCTGATGCAGGCCGCGGCCACCACCACCATCGCCGACCTCTACCCGCCGGCGAAGCGCGGCCGCGCCATCGGCCTGCTCTCCACCCTCTCGGTGCTGGCCAGCGTCATCGGTCCGGTGCTGGGCGGCTACCTCGCCGACGGACCCGGCTGGCGCTACGTGTTCCTCATCAACCTGCCGGTGGGCCTCATCGGCGCCGCGGTGACGTGGCGCTACTTCCCGCGCATCCAGCGCACCAAGGTCGAGGACTTCCGCATCGATTACTGGGGCGCGCTGACCCTCGCGCTCGGCGTGGTGCCCATGCTGCTGGCCTTGCACGACATCGGCGAGAAAGGCGGCTGGGATGGCACCACTTTGGGCCTGTTGGCGCTGGGCGCGGCCTTCGTGGGCGTGTTCCTGTTCGTGGAGACCAGGGCCGCGCACCCCATCGTGCCGCTGCCGGTGTTCAAGGACTCCATCATCGCCATCGGCCTGCTCAACACCGCGCTCTCCATGGCCGCCATCTACAGCGTCACGCTGTTCGTGCCGCTGTTCATGCAGAGCGTGCTGCACACCAGCGCCCAGCTGAGCGGCGAGATCCTGCTGCCCCTGACCGCCACCTTCGGCATCACCGCCACCGCCACGGGGCTGCTGGTGGGCAAGATCCACCGCTACCGCTACCTGGCCCTCGCGGGTGCCGCCATCGGCGTGCTGGGCTGCCTGTTGCTGGCCCAGACCACGGCGGAGGTCTCCCGCCTCGCCCTGCTGCTCTATTCCATGCTGACGGGTTTCGGCCTGGCGATATGCATGCCCATCTACAACATCGCCGTGCAGAACGCCGCGCCGGTGCAGAGCCTGGGCGTGGTCACGTCCATGGTCTATTTCATGCGCCTGATGGCAGGTTCGGTGGGCGTGGCGGTGTACGGCAGCATCCTGGCGGCCCAGACACCGGTGCTCGGCATGCCGGCGGCCCTCAGCCACATCTTCTACGTGGCGGCGGGACTGATCTGCGTGATCCTGGTCTCCACCTTCTTCCTCAAGGAGATCCCGCTCCGGCGCTCCAACAAGGCCGAAGCGAAAGCCTAGCTGCGTCGGCCCATCGTTTTACCCTTGCGGGCGAGCCGTCGGCGCGTCTCCTTGGGATCGGCTGTAAGTGGCCTCAGTATCTCCACCCGGTCGCCCTCTTCCAGCACGTGTCCTGCTTCGACGCGCTTGCCCCGGATGCCGAGCGGCATCACCGCGAGATCGATCTCCGGGAACCGCGCCCCGAGACCGGACTCCTCCGCCGCCTGCCGCGCCGTGCTGCCGGCGGGCAGCGTCAGCGCCACCATGGCCTGCACCTCCTCCCGGGCGTAGCAGACCTCCACCCGGATGGCCTCAGCCGCCATGCAGGGCCGTCGCGCGGCGGATGAAGGCGTCCACCAGCGAGTTGCAGATGTCCTCGAACACCGGACCCGCCACCATGTCCAGCAGCATGCTGTCGAACTGGAACTCCATGTCCAGCACCACCTTGGAGCCTTCCGGCCCCAGGTCCGTGAACTGCCAGCGGCCCTCCAGGTGCTTGAAGGGTCCGTCCTCCAGGGTCATGGTGATGGCGCTGCCGGGGGTCAGGTAGTTGCGCGTGGTGAAGCTCCGGCTGAACCGGCCCCGTGTGAGGTCCAACCGCGCGCGCATCAGGGTCTCGCTCTCCTCCAGCACCTGCGAGCCGCGGCACCAGGGCAGGAACTCCGGGTAGCGGGCCACGTCGTTCACGAGCCCATACATATCGGCCGCCGGGTAAGGGACGAGCGCGCTCTTGTTCACGCGGCGCATAGATATGGCCCAGTCATTTTATCCATAGCGTAATTTTGCGGCATGGGACCATCGGGTACAACCGCCTAGCGCCGCTCCATTCCCAGTCCGAGAAACCATCCCAGGTTTCTCGGACCTCGGCGAGCCCGGTCCACGCCCGTACTCGCCTCCGTCGAATCAGGCTAAAGCCTGATCCGCGTTAGGTGCATCCCTGCACCTAACCCACCGGCTCTATATAATGGCCGCATGGCGAAGAAAGAGGACGACAAGAAGCCGGGCCAGTCCACCATCGCGCTCAACAAGCGCGCTCGCTTCGACTACTTCATCGAGGACCGCTTCGAGGCCGGCATCTCCCTGGAAGGCTGGGAAGTGAAGAGCCTGCGCGCCGGCAAGGTCCAGATCGCCGAGAGCTACGTGATCATCAAGGACGAGGAAGCCTTCCTCCTGGGCGCCCTCATCACCCCGCTCATGACCGCCTCCACCCACATCCATCCGGACCCGACCCGCACCCGCAAGCTCCTGCTGCACCGGGAGCAGCTGGCGCGGCTCATCGGCGCCGTGGAACGCAAGGGCTACACCATCGTCCCGACGGCCATGTACTGGAGCAAGGGCCGGGCCAAGCTCGAGATCGGCCTGGCCAAGGGCAAGCAGGCCCACGACAAGCGGGCCACCGAGAAGGAACGGGACTGGAAGCGCCAGAAGGGCCGGCTCTTGAGGCACACATAAGGCCTTGTCCCAGGCCGGAAACGGCCATATCTCCGATACTGTAGAATGACTCCTGCATTTGGGGGCGACTTGGCTTCGACGTGGGTCGTGAAACCTGAAGTGCATGCCGAGGTGCATGATTCCTCGTTAAACTGTCTTGCAAAAACGCTTAGCTGCGAACGATAGCAACTACGCCCTAGCCGCCTAATCCCGGCTAGC
>CAZPAO010000081.1:0-3928 GCA_964584665.1 uncultured Gammaproteobacteria bacterium | reverse complement strand
CGGCAGGGGCCGCACCAGGTGGCCCAGAAGTTCACCAGCACCACCTTGCCGTGCCAGTCGTTCAGCGCGTGGGTGCCGCTCTCGCTCAGGCCCTCGTACTTCACGCTTAATGCCTCCTCCGGCGTCATGGGCGTGAGCGCCGCCTGCTGTTGTTGCACCGGCGTGCCGTCGGCGGGCTTCGGGCCGGTACTGGGGGCGAGCCACTGGTACACGCCGAAACCGGCGGCGCCGGCGGCCACCAGCAGGAGCACGATGATGGGAGCGTGGCGGGTCTTCTGCACGAGCGATCTCCAAATTCCGTCATACCGGCGAAGGCCGGTATCCAGTCCAGATTGGTTTCTTGATCCTTGAGTTCTTAGCTCTTCCCAAACGCGGCTTGTACGCGCTTCAGAAAATCATCCGGCCCCAAGTAACCGACCACCCGCTCGGGGGCCAGTTCCTTGCCGTCGGCGCCGAAGAATATGACACCCGGCGGCCCGAAGATACCGAAGCGGTCGTAGAGAGCCTTGTCATCCGCATCGTTGGCGGTCACGTCCGCCTGCAGCAGCACCGCACCGCTAAGCGCCGCCTGCACCTTGGGATCCGTATAGGTGTCATGGTCCAGCTCCTTGCAGGCCACGCACCACTCCGCCGAGAAATCCAGCATCACCGGCTTGCCGCCGGCCGCCGCGATCTCACGGTCGAGATCGGCGCTGGTCTTGATGCGTTTGAAAGGCAGCCCGTTCACGGCTTTCGCCGGGGCGCCCGCCGCCGCGGTGGCGCTGGCCGGCATCGCGAACTTCGCCAGGGGCCGGAAGGGGTCATCGCCGCCCATGGCCGCGCCTACCAACAGGATCAACCCATATAAGAGAGCGATCAGGCCTAAGCCTTTCCACAGGTGCTTCCAGCCGCCGGTCTTGGCCTGCAAGGGCTCGAGCGCCCCCAGGTAGATGCCGCAGATGATGGCGAGGCCCGCCCACAGGGCGAGCGTCAGCGGCGCCGAGATCACGCGGCTCAGGAACCAGATGGCGAGGCCGAGCAGCATCACGCCGAACACCGCCTTCACCGTGTTCATCCAGGCGCCGGCCTTGGGCACCAGCTTCCCGGCGGAAGTGCCGATGGCGAGCAGGGGTATGCCCATGCCGAGGCCGAGCGAGAACAGGGCGAGGCCGCCCCGCACCGCGGAGCCGCTCTTGCCTATGAACACCAGCACCGCCACCAGCGGCGCCGTGATGCAGGGGCCGCAGATCAGCGCCGAGAGCACGCCCATGATGGCCACGCCCACGAAGGCGCCGGACTTCTGCGCATTGCTGTGCTGGGTCAGGCGAGTCTGGATGGCGCTCGGCATCTGCAGCTCATAGAGCCCGAACATGGAGAGCGCCAGCGCCACGAAGATGAAGCTGAACGCCCCCAGCACGTAGGGGTTCTGCAATGCCAGCTGTATGTTCGATCCCAGGAGTCCCACCACCACGCCCACCACCGCATAGGCGAGCGCCATGGCGAGCACGTAGGTGAGCGAGAGCAGGAAGGCGCGGCCCGTGGTCAGCTTCTTGCCCTGGCCCACGATGATGCCGGAGAGGATCGGGATCATGGGCAGCACGCAGGGCGTGAAGGCGAGCAGCAGGCCGAAGCCGATGAAGGTGAGGATCACCCAGGCCAGGTTGCCGTCACGCAGCAGGAGCGCCAGCTGGTCCTGCTCCGCCAGGGGCGGCGCGCCGTAGTTCGCGCTCATGCCCGCGCGTTCCGTCGGCGGCGCGGCGCCGCCGAGGTCGATCTGCTGGCTCTTGCTGATGGGCGGGTAGCACAGGCCCGCTTCCGCGCAGCCCTGGTAAGTCACCACCAGCTTGAAGGCCGTGGCGCCGTTATTGACCGTGAGCGGGATCAGGACGTCGATGTCCTGCTTGTAGATCTCGCTGGTGCCGAGATACTGGTCGTTCTTGATCTCCCCCTGGGGGAAGTCCGGCGTGCCGAGCTGCACGTCCGGGTTGTCGCTGGAGATGTCGAACTTCTGCCGGTAGAGGTAGTAGCCCGGCGTGATCTGCCAGCGCAACTCCAGGGTCTTCGCGTCCTTGGTGGCGGCGCTGAAGTGGAACACCTGGTCCGGGGGCGGGAACTTGCTCTGGTCGCCGCCGGCGCCGCCGTTCACCAGCGCTTCGAGATCCGGAGGCGTCACCTTGGCGGATGCAGCCGCCGTGTCAGCAGCTGGTGCCTCCAGCATCACGTTCACGTGCTTGCGCTGGGGCGGGTAGCAGAAGCCCACTTCCGCGCAGCCCTGGTACACGAGTTCCAGGTCCAGCTTGCCGAGGCCGGTGTAGGGGATCGTCACCGTCACCGACTTGCGGTAGATGGTCTGCTTGCCGAAGAACTGGTCTTGCTTGATTTCCCCTTCCGGGAACTCCGGCTTGCCGAGGCGTATGCCCGTGATGTGGCTCACGAACTGGAACTTGTCCTTATATAGGTAGTAGCCCGGCAGGATGTCCCAATGCACCGAGAGGCTGCCCGGGGCCGCCGTGGCGTTCACCTTATAGACCTGGTCCGGGGGCAGCGGTTCTTGGCTGGCCGCGGAGGCGAGCAGGGGGGTGGAAAGGAACAGCGCTCCTACGAGAGCCAAGAGACTCTTGAAGCCGCGCATCCTCTTTCCGTCATACCGGCGGAGGCCGGTATCCAGGTCCAGATAGGTCTGTTTCATTTCGAGTTTTCCGTTAACCATTTGATGTAGTCAGAAGATGCAGACGCGATCGGCAGCGCGATTATTTCCGGCAATTCATACGAGTGCAGGGTCTTGATCCGGTCCCGCACCGCCTCGAACCGGCTCACCATGGTCTTGATGATGAGCTGGCACTCTTCGGCTTGCTCCACCTTACCCTGCCACCTGTAGGTAGACAGGAGCCCGGGCACGACATTCACGCAGGCGGCCAAACGCTCTTCCACCAGGGCTCGGGCGATCTCTTCCCCTGACCCACGGTCAGGCACGGTACAGAGTATAACTATATGATTTTCTTGCATTATCTTAGAGCTTACCGGGCATCCATCACTCTAGTCTAGGCCGTTTGCAAATGGGGCGATTTGCCCTTATTTCCATTTGCACTTATTATTAGCAGTCAACCGGGGTGAGTGCTAACAGCCTTTTCCTCGGTTCCAATTATGACCCCTTCAACCTGTAAATGATTTCGTCAGGAGAGCGATCCCATGAAGATTCGTCCACTGCATGACCGGGTGATCATCAAGCGCCTCGAGTCGGAGACCAAGACCGCCGGCGGCATCCTGATCCCGGACAGCGCCACCGAGAAGCCCAGCAAGGGCAAGGTCCTGGCCATCGGCAAGGGCAAGGTGCTGGAAGACGGCAGCGTGCGCCCGCTCGACGTGAAGGTCGGCGACGAAGTGCTGTTCGGCAAGTACAGCGGCAACGAGATCAAGGACGGCAAGGATGAGCTCGTGGTGCTCCGCGAGGAAGACATCATGGGCGTGATCGAGAAGTAATTCCCGGTCCCCTTTCCCACACTCAGTCCCAAGAATACTTTTTCAGAGGATATAGAAAATGGCTGCTAAAGAAGTCAAATTCGGCGACGACGCTCGCCAGCGCATGTTCCGCGGCGTCAACATCCTGGCGAACGCGGTCAAGGTCACCCTCGGTCCCAAGGGCCGCAACGTGGTGCTGGACAAGAGCTTCGGCGCCCCCACGATCACCAAGGACGGCGTCTCCGTCGCCAAGGAGATCGAGCTCAAGGACAAGTTCGAGAACATGGGCGCCCAGATGGTGAAGGAAGTCGCTTCCCACACCTCCGACGAGGCGGGCGACGGCACCACCACCGCCACCGTCTTGGCCCAGGCCATCATGCGCGAGGGCCTCAAGGCCGTCGCCGCCGGCATGAACCCCATGGACCTGAAGCGCGGCATCGACAAGGCCGTCATCCAGGCCGTGGCCGAGCTGAAGAAGCTCTCCAAGCCC
>CAZPAO010000080.1:0-4009 GCA_964584665.1 uncultured Gammaproteobacteria bacterium | reverse complement strand
CCACGGGCCGTTCAACGACTTCAACGGCGTGGTCGAGGAAGTGAACTACGAGAAGAACCGCCTGCGTGTGGCGGTGCTGATCTTCGGCCGTTCCACTCCGGTGGAGCTGGAGTTCGGCCAGGTCGAGAAGTCGTAAGAGATTTTTTGAGTGACCTAAGGATAGGTCACTGCAACCGAAGGGAAGCAACGGGGAGCCTGCAAAACAGGCGCTAGCACCCACCAGGAGTAAACATGGCCAAGAAACTTCAAGCCTACGTGAAGCTGCAGATCCCTGCAGGCCAGGCGAACCCGGCCCCCCCGGTCGGGCCCGCCTTGGGCCAGCAGGGCGTGAACATCATGGAGTTCTGCAAGGCGTTCAACGCCCAGACGCAGAAGCTCGAGCCGGGTCTGCCGATCCCGGTCGTGATCTCGGTCTACAGCGACCGCAGCTTCACCTTCATCACCAAGACCCCGCCGGCTTCCGTGCTCATCCGGAAGGCGTTGGGCCTCGAGAAGGGCAGCGCGACGCCTAACACCAACAAGGTGGGCAAGATCACGCGCAAGCAGCTCGAAGAGATCGCCAAGGTCAAGATGCCGGACATCACGGCCGCTGACCTGGAAGCCGCGGTGCGCACCATCGCTGGCAGCGCCCGCAGCATGGGCGTCGACGTGGAGGGCCTCTAACATGGCAATCGGCAAGCGTATGAAGGCTGCCCGTGAGCAGCTGCCCCCGGGCAAGCAGTATCCGGTGCAGGATGCATTGAACCTGCTCAAGAAGTTCGCCACCGTGAAGTTCAAGGAATCGGTGGACGTGGCCGTGAACCTCGGCATCGACGCCAAGAAGTCGGACCAGGTGGTGCGCGGTTCCACCGTGCTGCCCCACGGCACCGGCAAGAGCCTGCGCGTGGCGGTGTTCGCCCAGGGCAACAACGCCGAGGCGGCCCGTCAGGCGGGCGCCGATGTGGTGGGCTTCGAGGACCTGGCGGAGAAGATCAAGGCCGGCCAGATGGACTTTGACCGCGTGATCGCGAGCCCCGATGCGATGCGCATCGTCGGCCAGCTCGGCCAGATCCTGGGTCCCCGCGGCCTGATGCCGAACCCGAAGATGGGCACCGTGACCGCCGACGTGGCCGGTGCGGTGAAGAACGCCAAGGCCGGCCAGGTGCAGTACCGCGCCGACAAGGCGGGCATCGTGCATTGCACCATCGGCAAGTCCGACTTCGACGTGAAGGCCCTGAACGAGAACCTGCACGCGCTGCTGGCTGACATCAACAAGGTGAAGCCGGCGACCGCGAAGGGCATCTACATGCAGAAGGTGACCGTGAGCTCGACCATGGGCCCGGGCATCGTGATCGATCCGAGCACGCTGGCTCTCTAAGCAGCGCGCGACAAGTTTTGATGCAACTGAGCGCCTAGGGCTCAGTACGTCAAAGACCGTGAGTGGCGCGGATCCAGGAGGATCCAACCCTTAATCGGGCCGCGAGGCTCAGCTCACGCAGACGGTGCGTCCGAATCAGGTTCATCTGGTTTGGCACCGTGGCCCGGGACCAACGGGCAAGGGTGGGATGCCTAGGGAAGGGTGTCCTGTGTTCAACGGTACAAATCAGGAGGTAGTACTCCGTGACGATGCGACTCGAAGAGAAACAGGCTCTCGTCGCCGAAGTGGCTGCGGTGGCAGCGACGGCGCATTCCGCCATCGCCGCCGAATACCGCGGCATGACCGTCGACCAGCTGACGAAGCTGCGCATGCAGGCCCGCAACAGCGGCGTCTTCATGAAGGTGGTCAAGAACACTTTGGCGCGCCGTGCCGTCGCAGGCACGTCGTTCGAGTGCCTATCGGATTCTCTCAAGGGACCGCTGATCCTGGCGTTCTCGAAGGAAGATCCAGGCGCAGCCGCACGGGTGTTGAAGGATTTCGCCAAGGATAACGAGAAACTGGTGGTGACCGCAGTCGCCTTCGGCGGGAAGCTCCTGCCCAAGTCCGACCTCGATCGTCTGGCCAAATTGCCGACCCGTGAGCAGGCTATCGCCACGCTCATGGCCGTCATGAAGGCGCCGATCACCAAGTTCGTCCGTACCCTGGCCGAACCTCACGCCAAGCTGGTCCGCACCGTAGCTGCGGTACGTGATCAGAAGCAGGCTGCTTGAAACCGATTCGATTAGACCTTATTTGAGGAGATGACAATGGCTGTTTCGAAAGATGACATTCTGGAAACCATTTCCAAGATGACCGTGATGGAGGTCGTCGACCTGATCTCCGCGATGGAAGAGAAGTTCGGCGTGTCCGCGGCTGCTGCCGTGGCCGTGGCTGCCGGTCCCGCTGCTGGCGGTGCCGCTGCCGCCGAAGAGAAGACCGAGTTCGCCGTGGTGCTGAAGGCCGCCGGCGAGAAGAAGGTCGAGGTCATCAAGGTGGTCCGTGCCATCACCAGCCTGGGCTTGAAGGAAGCCAAGGACCTGGTCGAGGGCGCTCCCCAGACCGTGAAGGAAGGCGTGTCGAAGGACGACGCCGCCAAGTTCAAGAAGGACCTGGAAGCGGCTGGTGCGACGGTCGAAGTCAAGTAACCGTCAGGAGCAAGAGTGTACGGCGCGGTAAATCCGCTCCGCTAAACAAGGAAAACGGCTGGTGGCTATGGAGCCACCGGCCTTTTCCCGTTTTCACATGGCAGCGCGGCGCCTCACCGGGCCGGCGCGCCGGACGAGATAGAGAAAGTTTCAGGAATTCCCAGATCAACCGCCGCGCAAGCGGCGACGGCTAGAGGGCACTGCAGATGGCTTATTCATTCACCGAGAAGAAACGTATCCGCAAGGACTTCGGCAAGCGCCCGAGCGTGCTCGAGGTCCCGTATCTTCTGGCCATCCAGCTGGAATCCTACCGCCAGTTCCTGCAGGAGGACAAGACTCCCAAGCAGCGCGGCGACATCGGCCTGCACGCGGCGTTCAAGTCCGTGTTCCCGATCTCCAGCTATTCCGGCAACGCGGCGCTGGAATACGTCGAGTACAAGCTCGGCGAGCCGCCGTTCGACGTGAAGGAATGCATCATGCGCGGCCTGACGTTCGCCGCGCCCCTGCGCGTGCTCGTGCGCCTGGCCTTGTATGACAAGGAAGCACCGGTCGAGAACCGCCGCCCCAAGGAAGTGAAGGAACAGGAAGTCTACATGGGCGAACTGCCGCTCATGACCGAGAACGGCACCTTCGTCATCAACGGCACCGAGCGCGTCATCGTCTCGCAGCTGCACCGTTCGCCGGGCGTGTTCTTCGACCATGACAAGGGCAAGACCCATTCCTCGGGCAAGCTCCTGTTCTCCGCGCGCGTGATCCCTTATCGCGGCTCCTGGCTGGACTTCGAGTTCGATGCCAAGGACGGCGTGTTCGTGCGCATCGACCGCCGCCGCAAGCTGCCGGCCACCGTGCTGCTGCGCGCGCTCGGCTACAACGACGAGCAGATCCTCGCGTTGTTCTTCGAGACCAACACCGTCCATCTCAGCAAGGACGAGATCAAGCTCGACCTCATCCCCGAGCGCCTGCGCGGCGAGACCGCGGCGTTCGACATCAAGGTCAAAGGCAAGACCATCGTCGAGGAAGGCCGCCGCATCACCGCCCGCCACATCCGCGAGCTGGAGAAGGCCGAGATCAAGTCGCTCACGGTGCCGCCCCAGTACCTGGTCGGCAAGGTGCTGGCGCATGACGTGGTCACCCGACCGACCGGCGAGCTGCTGGCCAAGGCCAATGACGAGCTGACGCTGGAGAAGGTCGAGGCCCTGCAGAAGAGCAACGTGCAGACCATCCGCACGCTCTACGTGAACGACCTGGACCGCGGCCCGTTCGTCTCCAACACGCTGCGCGTGGATTCGACCCACTCGCCGCGCGAGGCGCTGATCGAGATCTACCGCATGATGCGCCCGGGCGAGCCCCCGACCAACGAGGCTTCCGAGACGCTGTTCCACAACCTGTTCTTCACGCTCGAGCGTTACGACCTGTCGGCCGTGGGCCGCATGAAGTTCAACCGCCGCGTGGGCCGCGAGCAGATCCT
>CAZPAO010000079.1:0-4072 GCA_964584665.1 uncultured Gammaproteobacteria bacterium | reverse complement strand
GCTGGCCCTGGCCCTGGAAGGCGAGGCCCAGCATCTTGTTGCTCTCGGCGCTGTCCGCTTCGCTGCGCACCAGCATCTTGTTCAGCATGCCGGAACGGATGATGGTCACCACCAGGTGGCCGACCACCAGCATCAGCACGGGCACCATCAGCGGCACCCACACGAACTTGCTCTTCATCAGGCCGAACTCGATCACGAGCATCAGCACGATGACACCGACGCTCACCATCGCGGCGATACCGGGCTTCAGGCGCGGCAGGCCTACGCTGAGATAAGCGATGATCGCGAGCAGCGCGAGCAGCGTGACCCAGCCCGCCCAGGAGGGCTTGCTGAAGAAGTTCTGCTGCAGGATCGAGGAGATCACGTTCGCCTGCACCAGCGCCGGGGACATGGTGGGCGAGGCGGGAGTCGGGAAGCTCGTGCCCACGCCGAAGGCGGTGGCACCGATCAGCACGATCTTGCCGCGGAAGGCCTCGGGCGGAACCTTGCCCTGCTTCACGTCGGCGTAGGAATACACCGGGAAGGCCGGGTTGCCGTTGGTGCCGCTGTAATAGAAGTTGCGCATCAGCATGCCGGGGTCGGTGCCGATGAAGAGCTTGCCGATCTTGATGCCCTTGCCCGGCTGGACCTGCACGTCAGAGGGGCTAAGGTTCAAGCTCTTCATGGCGATGAGGAGCGACATGGAGGGGTAGTAGTAGTTGTAGTAGCGCAGCGCCAGGGGTTCGGTGCGCAGCACGCCGTCGTTGTCCGGCAGTTCCACCAGGTGGCCGGTGCTGGCGACCTTGGCGAAGTCCGAGAGCGGCGGCGTCATGGCCTTGGTGGGGTAGGGCTGCTCGCCGTCCGGCGCGTTCACCACCTGCGAGAGCGCATTGCGCTGGATGTAGTCCGGCGTCGCCTCGCCCTGGTTGCCGAGCGGGTCGCCCAGCGTGAACATCATCGGGATCACCACGTTGCCGGCTTGCTGCATGGAAGCGGCGAGCTTGCTGTCCGTATCCGTGACGTCGTCCGCATCCTGCAGGCGCTTGCGCAAGTCCTCGAGGTCCGTGCGCACGTTGCCCGGGACCGCGATGGTCGGGGAGCGGGGAGCGGGGGCGGCGGTACCGGAGGCGGGGGCGTTGAAGGGGGCGGCGGCGTTCAGGGAGGATGAATCGTAGAAATTCATCATGTCCTTGATATAGATGCTGCCTGCATCCGCCTGCGCTTCCGATACCAGCACCGTGAAGCCGATGACCTTGGCGCCATCCTGGGCGAGCTTGTGTATCAGCTCCGCGTGGTAGTCGCGGGGCCAGGGCCAACGGCCGAGGGTATTGATGCTGGCGTCGTCGATGGCGATGACGGCGATGTCCGGATCCGGAGCCGCCGAAGTCATGCTCATGCCGAGGTCATAGGCTGCCGTCTCGGTCCGGTCGAAACCGGACGCGAAGATGACATAAGCAACGAGGATGAAGACCAGTCCGTACGCCAACCCGGCGAACCAGTCGGTGGTCCAGAAGCCCTTTTTCACCCCGTCCTCTCCCTAAGAGGCTCTATCAAGCATGGTCCATAGTACCTTGAATTTTCATGGAAATGGAAGCGAAAACCCCGGGAATAACCGGGCTGGGGCCCGTGCTACCATGCCGCCCAATCGAGTTCCCCGGACCCCATGAAGAAGACCAAGACCGTCTACGTCTGCGATTCCTGCGGCGGCAAATCCCTGCGCTGGGCCGGGCAGTGTCCCGACTGCGGTGCCTGGAACACCCTCACCGAGACCCAGACCCTATCGGGACCCCTGGCTGCCGCACCCGCGGCGCCCGGCGGACCGGCTGTGCTGGAAAGCCTGGGCCAGGCCCGGGACCGGGACACTCCCCGTTTCCCCACCGGCCTGGATGAACTGGACCGGGTGCTGGGTGGGGGGTTGGTGCCGGGGTCCGTCACCCTCATCGGCGGCGACCCGGGGATCGGCAAGTCCACGCTCCTGTTGCAGGCCACCGCGAGCCTGGCCCGGGGCCGGCCCACCCTCTATGTGAGTGGCGAAGAATCGCTCAGCCAGGTGGGCTTGAGGGCCCGGCGCCTGGAGGTGGCGGACGCCCCCGTGACCCTCGCCGCCGAGACCTGCGTCGAACGCATCCTGGAGGCGGCCCACCAGGCCAAGCCCGGCGTACTGGTGGTGGATTCCATCCAGACCGTCTTCACCGTCAGCCTGCAATCCGCCCCCGGGGCCGTTGCCCAGCTGCGCGAGTGCACCGCGCTCTTCACACGCTACGCCAAGCAGAGCGGTACCGCTGTGCTGCTGGTCGGTCACGTCACCAAGGAAGGCGTCATCGCCGGTCCCCGGGTGTTGGAGCACATGGTCGACACCGTGCTGTATTTCGAGAACGACGCCGGCAGCCGCTACCGCGTCATCCGCTCCGTCAAGAACCGCTTCGGCGCCGCCAATGAACTCGGCGTGTTCGCCATGACCGAGACGGGCCTCAAGGAAGTGAAGAACCCTTCCGCCATCTTCCTCTCGCGCCACGGCGAGCCGGTCTCGGGTTCCGCCGTCACGGTGATCCGCGAAGGCACCCGTCCCATGCTCATCGAGGTGCAGGCGCTGGTGGACGAGAGCCCCTTGAACAACCCACGGCGCGTCGCCGTGGGCATGGACCCCAACCGCCTCTCCATGCTGCTCGCGGTCATGCACCGTCACGGCGGCATCGCCATGTTCGGCCATGACGTGTTCCTGAACGTGGTGGGCGGCCTGCGCGTGAGCGAGACCGCGGCGGATCTCGCGGTGCTCCTGGCGGCGCTCTCCAGTTTCCGGGACAAGCCGCTGCCGCCGGAACTCATCGTGTTCGGCGAGGTGGGCTTGGCGGGCGAGATCCGTCCCGTCTACAACGGCGAGGAGCGTCTCAGGGAAGCCGCCAAGCACGGCTTCAAGCGCGCCATCGTGCCGCGGGCGAATGCGCCCAAGAAAGGGTCCATAGAGGGCTTGGAAGTGACCGGCGTCACGCGGCTCGCCGAAGCGATCGCGTCTATCTAGTCTTCTTGCCTTTGCTCTTCGTCTTCTTCGGCGCTTCGACCTGGGGCGGCGTGAAGAGGCGCACGGTCTTCACCGCGTTGCCGCTGGTCTGCACCACCTCGAAGGAATGGCCCGCCAGTTTGAAGGCGGTGCCGGGCTGCGGGATGGTCTCGAGGAACTCGAGTATCAGCCCGTTGAGGGTCTTGGGGCCGTCGGTGGGCAGCTTGAGGTGCATCACCCGGTTCAGGCTGCGCACGTTGGCGCTGCCGTTCACGAGGCAGCTCGTCTCGCTCTCCTTGTAGACGTCCTTGTGCTGCGCCGCCGGATCGCTGGTGAACTCGCCCACGATCTCCTCGAGGATGTCCTCCAGCGTGACCAGGCCCTGGATGTCGCCGTACTCGTCCACCACCAGGCCGATGCGTTTCTTCGCGTTCTGGAAGTTGAAGAGCTGCCGTTGCAGCGAGGTGCCCTCGGGCACGAACAGCGCCTCACGCAGGATATCCTTCAGGCCTTCCTTGCCTGCGTCCTCGCGGGACAGGAGGTGCAGAGCCTGGCGGGCGTGCACGAAACCCAATACGTTGTCGATGCTGCCGTCGTAGACCGGCATGCGCGTGTGCTGGCTGCTGTGGAGCTGGCGCACTATGTCGTCCCACTCCGCCTCCATGTCCACGCCGCTGATCTCGTTGCGCGGCACCATGATGTCCTCGACGGTGATCTTCTCGAGATCGAGGATGCTGAGCAGCATGCGTTGGTGGCGCTTGGGGATGAGCGCGCCGGCCTCCGTCACCACGCTGCGCAGTTCCTCGCTGCTCATGGACTGGAGCGGCGCCTCGTCGGAGCTGATGCGCATGAGCCGGAAGATGCCGCGGGTAAAGCTGTTCAGCAGCCATACCAGCGGCCACAGGAGCTTCAGCAGCGGCCAGTAGATGTACGCGGCCGGGAAACCGATGCGTTCCGGGTAGAGCGCCGCCAGGGTCTTGGGCGTGATCTCCGAGAACACCAGCAGGGCCAGGATCAGCAGGCCGCCCGCCACGGCCACGGCCTGGTCGCCGCCGAGGCGCAGCGCGATGAGCGTGGTGATGGAGGTGGCCGCCA
>CAZPAO010000078.1:0-4130 GCA_964584665.1 uncultured Gammaproteobacteria bacterium | reverse complement strand
TGAAGGGCGTGCCCGGAGCCGAGCGCGTGATCGTGGACCGCTACGGCAAGTCGGTACAGGACGTGGAGAACATCCGTGCGCCCCGCGCCGGCCAGGACCTGAGTACCAGCATCGACCTGCGCATCCAGTACCTGGCCTATCGCGCCCTCAAGCAGGCGGTGCTGGCCCAGGGCGCCAAATCCGGCTCCATCGTGGTGATGGATTCCCGCACCGGCGAAGTGCTGGCCATGGCCAACCAGCCCTCCTTCAACCCCAACAACCGGGCTGGCGCCGATGGCGACGACTTCCGCAACCGCGCGGTGACGGACCAGTTCGAGCCCGGCTCCAGCATGAAGCCCTTCACCATCGTGTCGGCGCTGCTCTCCGGCAAGTACCAGCTCAACTCCGTGATCGACACCTCGCCGGGCACGCTCAAGCTCGCGGGTTACACCATCCATGACGATGGCAACGACTACGGCCGCATAGACCTCACCACCATCATCCAGAAATCCAGCAACGTGGGCGCGAGCAAGATCGCGCTGTCGCTGCCCTCCGAGTTCATGTGGCACACCCTGGACGCCTTCGGCTTCGGCAAGAGCACCGGCAGCGGCTTCCCGGGCGAGGCGCCAGGCAGCCTGCCGGCCTTCCGCGCCTGGAACCCGACGCGGCAGGCCACCATCTCCTACGGCTACGGTCTCTCCATCACTGCGCTGCAACTGGCGGACGCCTACGACACCCTCGCCAACTCCGGCGTGCACACGCCGCCGAGTTTCATGCGGTTGAGCGACGCACCGGTGGCGCAGCCTGTGATCACGCCGCAACTCTCCAGCACCTTGCGCGGCATCCTCGAGTCGGTGGTCTCGAGCGAGGGCACCGGCAAGCTCGCCGACATCGAGGGTTACCACGTGGCGGGCAAGACCGGCACCGCGCACATCGCCGCGAACGGCGGTTACTCCACGGACAAGTACATCTCGGTATTCGCCGGCATGGCGCCGGCTAGCGACCCGCGCCTCGTCGCGGTGGTGGTCATCAACCAGCCGAGCCACGGCAACTACATGGGCGGCAAGGTCTCGGCGCCGGTGTTCGCCGAGGTGATGCGCGGTGCGCTGCGCCTGCTCAACGTGGCGCCGGACGACATGCAGAGCCTGCCCGCCAGCGCCTATGCCGTGAGCCTGGGAGCCGCGCCGTGATGGCCGAAGCCCGCGACCTCTCCGGCATGCGTCTCGCGGACCTGCTGCTGGGTGAAGGCGAGTTGCCCTCGGGCGGCGACACTTCCATCCGCGGTCTCGCGCTGGACAGCCGTTCCATCGGTCCCGGTTACCTGTTCCTGGCCTGCAACGGCCACGACCACCACGGCCTGAAGCATCTGGCGGACGCACGCGCCCGTGGTGCCGTGGCGGTGGCCTATGACCCGGAGGGTGCCGCATCTTATATACCGTTGCCCGCGGGCCTGCCGGCGGTGGCGGTACCTGAGCTCAGCCGCAAGGCCAGCGCCATCGCCGGACGCTTCTACGGCGATCCCTCCGCCCACCAACGGGTGGTGGCGGTGACCGGCACCAACGGCAAGACTTCCGTGAGCCTCATCACCGCCCAATCCCTGAGCGAGACGGGCAAGCCCTGCGGCGTGCTCGGCACCGTGGGCTTCGGCGCCTACGGCAAGCTCGAGACGCCGACCCATACCACGCCGGATCCGGTGGCGACCCAGGCCTGGCTGGCGCGCTTCCGCGAGCAGGGCATGGGGCGCGTGAGCATGGAGGCTTCCAGCCACGCGCTGCACCAGGGCCGCGTGGACGGCGTGCACTTCGAGGTGGCGGTGTTCACCAACCTCACCCGCGACCACCTGGATTACCACGGCGACATGCAGAGCTACGGCGCCGCCAAGCGCCGGCTGTTCGAGCGCCCCGGCCTCAAGCATGCAGTCATCAATCTCGATGACGAGTTCGGCCGGGGACTCGCGGCCAGCTTGCCGGCGGGTGTCGCCTGCATCGGGTACACGCTGGAGGGACGGTCGAGCCCCCGCGGCACCACGCTCAAGGGTTCGAACCTCAGCCTCGGCAGCGGCGGCCTGAGTTTCGACGTGGCGAGCGAGGCGGGCGGCGGCCATGTGGATTCGCGCCTGCTGGCCCGCTTCAACGCGGAGAACCTGCTGGCTGTGCTGGGCGTGCTGCTCGCTCTCGGCATGAAGTTCGACGAGGCGCTGCTGGCGCTGGACCGGGCCCGCACCGTGCCGGGCCGCATGGAATGTTTCGGCGGCGGCCTGAAGCAGCCGCTGGTGGTAGTGGACTACGCCCATACGCCCGACGCCCTGGAGAAATCCCTGGCGGCGGCCCGCGCCCACTGCCGCGGCAAGCTCTGGTGCGTGTTCGGCTGCGGCGGCGAGCGGGACCGGGGCAAGCGTCCGCAGATGGGCGCCATCGCCGAACGGCTCGCGGACCGCATCGTGGTGACCGACGACAATCCCCGCGGCGAAGACGGCGATGCCATCGTGGCGGAAGTGCTGGCGGGCATCCATGACCACAGCCGCGTGACGGTGCAGCGCGAGCGCGAGCGTGCCGTGGAGCGCGCGGTGCGCGGCGCCCAACCGGGCGACGTGGTGCTGGTGGCCGGCAAGGGCCACGAGACCGAGCAGGTCATCGGCACGCAGAAACTGCACTACAGCGACCGCGAGACCGCGGCGCGGCTCACCGGGGAGGCCGCGCCATGACGCGGCACCTCTCGGACGTGGCGGCCGCCACCGGCGGCAGGCTCCAGGGCGCGGACGCTGAGTTCGGCCGCGTGATCCAGGACACCCGCAAGCTGGGGAAAGGCCAGCTCTTCGTCGCCATCAAGGGCGAGCATTTCGACGGCCATGAGTTCCTGGCCCAGGCGGAGAAGCTCGGTGCCGCCGGCGCGCTGGTGCAGAAACCGTCTTCCTCATCTCTCTCTCAAGTGGTGGTGGCGGACACGCGCAAGGCGCTCGGCGCCTACGCCGCCCACTGGCGCCGGCAGTTCACCCTGCCGCTCGTGGGCGTCACCGGCTCCAGCGGCAAGACCACGCTGAAGGAGATGGTTGCCAGTATCCTCAAGGTCCGCGGCGCCACACTCGCGACCGCAGGCAATCTCAACAACGACATCGGCATGCCGTTGACGCTCTTGGAGCTGGATGCCTCCTGCCGCCACGCGGTCATCGAGATGGGCACCAACCATCCGGGGGAGATCGGCTACCTCGCGGAGCTGGCGGCTCCCACCGTATCGGTCATCACCAACGCGGGTCCGGCCCATCTCGAGTTCCTGAAGGACATCGCCGGCGTGGCGCGGGAGAAGGGCGCCATCTACACCCATCTCGCCGCCGATGGCGTCGCAGTCATCAACGCGGACGACGCCTATGTTTCCCTTTGGCGCGGCATGGCGGGCGAGCGAACCGTACGCACTTTCGGTTTCGGTCCGGAGGCGGACTTCCATCCCTTGCCCGGTTCCCTGCAGCAGGGCGATGCCGGCGGCTGGCGTTTCCGGTTGGTCTCGCCCCTCGGCGAGGCGGACCTCTCGGTCTCGCTGCCGGGCCGCCATAACGTGAGCAACGCGCTCGCCGCCGCCGCGGCCGCCACCGCCGCCGGCGCGACGCTGGCCGAAGTGCGCGCCGGTCTCGCGGAGGCACCGGTCACTGCCGGGCGGCTCATCGTGGGCCGCGGCGTGAACGGCGCGCGGCTCATCGACGACACCTACAATGCCAACCCTCTCTCGCTCATGGCCGCCGCGGAGTTCGCGGTGAGTCTGGGCGGCCACGCCTGGCTCGCACTCGGTGACATGGGCGAACTCGGCGCCTCCGCCGAGCGCCTACACGCGGAGAGCGGCGCCAAGCTGCGCGCTCTCGGCGTGGAGCGGCTCTATGCCTTCGGCCCCATGAGCCGCCATGCCGCCGACGCTTTCGGCGCCGGCGCCCGCTGGTTCGAGGACCTGGACGCACTGATCCGCGCACTCAAGGCGGAAGCCGAAGCCGGCGTGACCCTGCTGGTGAAAGGTTCCCGTTCGATGCGCATGGAGCGCGTGGTGGAAGCATTGCGCCCGTCATCCGCACCCAAGACCGCCAACGGAGGCCACTGAGATGTTGCTGCTGCTCGCCGACTACCTGAGCCGCACCTTCCCGGCTTTCCACGTGTTCCACGTGGTGACCT
>CAZPAO010000077.1:0-4261 GCA_964584665.1 uncultured Gammaproteobacteria bacterium | reverse complement strand
TGGTCAAGCTGGCCTGCGACAACGGCGGACGTGACAACGTCTCCGTGGTCCTGGTGCAGCCGCTCAAGTCGTTCGAAGCCCAGAGAGGCTTCTTTGACCGATTGACCGACTGGTTCTCGTGAGCGTCGTAGGGGTTATGGCGCGCTGAATGAGAATGAATCACTAAGAGGCAGACCCATGGGCAAGTTGATACTCACACTAGACGGCCAGGAACTGGCGCAGTACGAGCTCGAGAAAGAGCGGTACACGATCGGCCGGCTGGCGGATAACGACATCCATATCGACAACATGGCGGTCTCCGGCCACCA
Source organism: uncultured Gammaproteobacteria bacterium (assembly GCA_964584665.1). Lineage (GTDB taxonomy): Bacteria > Pseudomonadota > Gammaproteobacteria > Natronospirales > REEB76 > DASUBN01. The sequence continues at coordinate 3,953 of CAZPAO010000077.1, read as the reverse complement.
TGCGCTCATCATCAACATCCTCAAGGATTCCTTCCTCGAAGACCTGAACAGCACCAACGGCACCTACGTCAACGGCAAGCTGGTCAAGAAGCATGCTCTCCAGGAAGCCGACGTGATCACCATCGGCCGGCACGCGCTCAAGTACGTGAGCGGCAAGGCGGCGGCTGCGGGCGGCGGCGGCGATGCCGACGATTTCGAGAAGACCATGATCATCCGTCCCGGCACCAAGAGCCAGACCGGCGTGCCGAGCATGGACAGCGTCAACAAGGCGATCTCCGATGCCGGCGGCGCGCCCATCGGCGGTGACGGCAAGGCCGCGGCGCTGCCGAAGGCCAAGCTGCAGGTGCTCTCCGGCGGCTTCGCCGGCAAGGAACTGGAACTGAACAAGGCGCTCACCACCCTGGGACGCCCGGGCGTGCAGGTGGCGGCCGTGACGCGCCGCGCCGACGGCTTCTTCGTGGTGCACGTGGAGAGCGGCCAGGGCCAGGGCTTCCCCACCGTGAACGGCAAGGACATCGGCGCCCAGGCGCAGAAGCTCAACGACAACGACGTCATCGAGCTGGCGGGCGTGAAGATGGGCTTCTACGAGATGAAGTGAAGCTCTAGAAAAGCTTCCTGAAGAAAAAAGCCCGTCTTACCGACGGGCTTTTTCTTTGGGATCGATGACGCTGAACTTCACCCGCTGCGTCACGCCGCAGAGCAGCTCCAGCGGGATGGTGCCGGCGGCGCGGGCGATCTCCTCCACCGGCAGTTCCGGCCCCCAGGCCACCACTGGATCCCCCACCGCGGGCCGCGACACGCCGCGCAGGTCCAGGGCGATCATGTCCATGGCCACGCGGCCGACGAGCGGCACGCGCACGCCTTTCACCAGCACCGGCGTGCCGCTGGGGGCATGGCGCGGGTAGCCGTCGCCGTAGCCGATGGCGGCTATCCCCAGGGTCATGTCCTCCGGCGCCACGAAGGAGCCGCCGTAGCCGACGCTCTCCCCTTCCTTCAGGGTCTTCACGGCGATGAGAGTGGTCTCCATGGTCATGACGGGTTTCAGGCCGTCGTCCGCGCCGCACTTCATGGAGAAAGGCGAGGCGCCGTAGAGCATGGAGCCCGGACGTACCCAGTCCGCATGGCTCTGGGGCCAGGCGAGGATACCGGCGGAGTTGGCGATGCTGCGCTCGGCCTCGATGCCCGCGGTGGCTGCAGCGAAGGCTTCGAGCTGGGCCAGGGTCTTGGGGTTGGATATCTCGTCGGCGGAAGCGAAGTGGGTCATGAGGCGCACCGGCTTCTGTACCGCGCGCGCCTTGTTGAGCCGCTTCCAGGCGTCCTGCACCGCGGCGGGGGCGAACCCGAGCCGGTTCATGCCGGTGTCCACTTTGAGCCAGACGCTGATCTCGGACTTGAGCTTGGAGTTCTCGATGAGCTTCAGCTGGTAGGCGTCGTGCACCACCACCTCGCAGCTCCAGCGCACGGCCTCCTCCAGCTCCTCGGTCCCGAAGACGCCTTCGAGCAGCACGATGGGATGGGAGAGCCCGGCGCGGCGGACGATCTGGGCCTCGTCGAGGCCCGCCACGGCGAAAGCATCCGCATCAGACAGGGCCTGGGCGGTGAGCGCGAGGCCGTGGCCGTAGGCGTTGGCCTTGACCACCGCCATGACGCGGGACTTGGGTGCGAGCGCGCGGACCCGCTTCAGGTTATGGCGGAGCGCGGCGAGATCGATGATCGCGCCGGTGGCGCGGCTCATGCGTAGCCACCGCCGTCGTCGGCGGTGTAGTTCTCGAAGCGGGTGAACTGGCCGAGGAAGGTGGTGCGCACCGTGCCGGTGGGGCCGTTACGCTGCTTGCCGATGATGATCTCGGCGGTGCCCTTGTCGGGGCTCTCCTTGTTGTAGACCTCGTCGCGGTAGATGAACACGATGAGGTCCGCGTCCTGCTCGATGGAGCCGGATTCACGCAGGTCGGACATGATGGGGCGCTTGTCGTCCCGCTGCTCGACGCTGCGGTTGAGCTGGGACAGGGCGATCACGGGCACCTTGAGCTCGCGGGCCAGGGATTTCAGGCCGCGGCAGATCTCGGATATCTCGGTGGCGCGGTTCTCGCGGGTGCCGGGCACCTGCATGAGCTGCAGGTAATCCACCACCATGAGGCCGAGGTTGTGGTCGCGCTTGAGGCGCCGGGCGCGGGCGCGGAGTTCCGTGGGCGAGAGGCCGCCGGTATCGTCGATGAACATGGGCGCCTTGGACATGATGGAGATGGCCGAACTCACCCGCTTCCAGTCGGTGTCATCCAGCTTGCCGGTGCGCACCTTCTGCTGGTCGATGCGGCCCAGCGAGGAGATGAGGCGCAACGCGAGCTGCTCGCCCGACATCTCCATGCTGAAGATGCCGGTGGGCACGCCCTTGCCGATGGCGGCATTCTCGGCGATGTTCATGGCGAAGCTGGTCTTGCCCATGGAGGGGCGGCCCGCGACGATGACGAGGTCGCCGGGCTGCAGGCCCGCGGTCATCTCGTCGAAGTAGTTGATGCCGGTGGCGACCCCGGTGACGTGGCTGTCTGCGTGCAGCAGCGTGTCGAGCCGGTCCACGGCCTTGGCCATGAGTTCGTTGATGGGCACGTAGCTGCGTCCGGCACGGTCACCACGCTCGGCGATCTCGAACACGGAGCGTTCCGCCTCGTCCACCAGTTCCGCGACGGAGCGCCCTTCCGGACGGAAAGCGGACTCGGCGAGCTGACCGCCGACCCGGATGAGCTGGCGCATGACCGAGCGCTCGCGCACGATGTCGGCGTAGGCACGCACGTTGGCGGCGGTGGGGGTATCGCGGGCGAGCGTGGCGAGGTTGGCGAGGCCGCCCGCCTGGTCCAGCTTGCCGCGGGCCTGCAGCCACTCGGACAGGGTGACGGCGTCGAAGGGCTGGCTCTGGGCCGAAAGCTCGGCCATGGCGCGGAAGATGAGCTTGTGGTCCTGCCTATAGAAGTCCTCTTCCACCAGCCGGTCCGCCACCTGCTCCCAAGTGCCGTTATCCAGCATCAGGCCACCCAGCACCGCCTGCTCCGCTTCGATGGAGTGCGGCGGAGTGCGCATGGCCTCCAGCGCGGAGGTCGCGACCTGATCTATGGATTTAACGGCGGTGACCATGAGAGAACCCCGAATCTCAATTTCAGACTGTACAAAAGCCATCTACTGACCGGCAAGGCGTGCCTCGCCAGACCGCCAAAAGCGGCCTCCTGACCGAAAGCTATCGGCCGCCACGCGCAAGAATTCCAGGGTTGGCCAAAAAATAGCCAATCTCTTTTCCTGCTCTTCAGCTACCTCAAAACCATCGCGAGCGAAGTCAGGGCTAGGCGCACGAGGCGAGCAGGAGAGAGTGCACTCTGATGTGCATGACCGACTGCGAGTCCGAAGTGCAACAACGCCCTGCCGAGCGCAGCAGGTTTTGAGCTCCAAAAAAGAAAACGGGGGCTGCGCCCCCGCTTTCAAACATCCCGAGTGGAATGCTTACTCTTCGGCAACGACGTTGATGGTGACTTCCACGTTCACGTCGGTGTGCAGGTGGATCTCCACCTTGTGCTCGCCGGCAGTGCGGATCGGGCCCTGCGGCATGCGCACTTCCTTGCGCTCGACCTTGAGGCCTGCCGCGCTGAAGGCTTCGGCGATGTCCACCGTGCCCACGGAACCGAACAGCTTGCCTTCCTGGCCAGCCTTGGAGTTGATGGTGATGACCTTGCCGTCGAGACCGGCCTTGCGCGACTGCGCCTCGGCCAGCTGCTCGTTGGCGAGCTTCTCCAGCTCGGCACGACGCTTCTCGAACTCCTCGATGTTCTTGGCCGTGGCAGGCTTGGCCTTGCCCTGCGGGATGAGGAAGTTGCGGCCGTAGCCGGCACGCACCTTGACCTTGTCGCCCAGGTTGCCGAGGTTCTCGACCTTCTGCAGGAGGATGACTTCCATGGGTTATCTCCTCAGTG
>CAZPAO010000076.1:0-4575 GCA_964584665.1 uncultured Gammaproteobacteria bacterium | reverse complement strand
CGAACCCACACCATCAGCTTGGAAGGCTGAGGTTCTACCATTGAACTACACCCGCTTTAGGCGTTGAGTCCGGCGCGCCGGTCTGCCCTGCCAACGAGGGTTCCGGTGGTTCTCGCGCTGCACTGTCTGGTGGAGGGGGAAGGATTCGAACCTTCGTAGGCGTAAAGCCAGCAGATTTACAGTCTGCCCTCGTTGGCCGCTTGAGTACCCCTCCACAGGCGAAGCCGGTAATTGTGCGATAAGTGGCTGATACGTGTCAACTTAAAGCCCAGGAATGGCGCGGGTTCCAGGGGGTCGAGCCCCGGTCACCAACCAGCTCCCGCACGACATTTCTCCGGGGCCTTCCCAGCCGCCCCTGCCTAAAGCATAGGAGGGGCCAATTTAAGGGCGGGAACCCCTTATATGGGTAGCCGGGGCACCCTTCCCGGATGCCCGTCCGAAGCTTCGCTTCGAGCCCTGGCTAAAAAAGCGACGGCGGCCAAGGCTCTGTTGCCCGGCCGCCGTCGTTTCAAGGGGCCTGTCCGGGCGCCCCGAAGGGCGCCCGGACCCCTCAAACCATCAATGGAAGTTCTGGTGGCTGTTGAGCGTGATGTTCAGCTGCTTCTTCCAGTAGTCCTGGATCAGGGCCACGGTCTTCTCAGGCAGCGGGACGTAGTCCAGCTTCTGGGCGGCGTCCTGACCCTTGGTCAGGAACCAGTTGAAGAACTTCAGCACGTCCGTGTTCTGGGCGACCGGGTAGTCCTTGCGCATCAGCATGTAGGTGCCGGCGGTGATCGGCCAGACGTCCGGGCCGTTCTGGTCCGTCAGGATCAGGTAGAAGTCCTGCACCTTGCTGAAGTCAGCGTTGGCGGCGGCGGCCTGGAAGCTCTTCAGCTCCGGGGCGACCGTCTTGCCGTCATGGTTCACGAGCTTCGTGAAGGTCATGTTGTTCTGCTTGGCATAGGCGAACTCGACGTAGCCGATGGAACCCTTGATCTGGTTCACGAAGTTGGCGACGCCCGCGTTGCCCTTGCCGCCGAGGCCGGTCGGCCAGGAGACGGCGGTGTCGGAGCCCACCTTGGTCTTCCAGTCGTCGGAAACCTTGGACAGATAGTTGGTGAAGTTGAAGGTCGTGCCTGAACCGTCGGAACGGTGCACCACGGCGATGGTCATGTCCGGCAGGGTCACGCCCGGGTTCAGGGCGGCGATGGCCTTGTCGTTCCAGTTGTTGATCTTGCCCATGAAGATGTCAGCCAGCACCTGGCCGTTCAGCGTCATCTGGCCGGGGGTCACGCCGGGGATGTTCACCACCGGGGTGATGCCGATGATCACGGCCGGGAACTGCACCAGGCCGTTCTGGCTCAGCACGTCCGGGGTGAGGGGCTTGTCGCTGTTGGCGAATTGTACGGTCTTGGCTTCGATCTGCTGGATGCCGCCGCCGGAGCCGATGGCCTGGTAGTTCACCGCCACGTTGGCGGTCTTCTGGTAGGTGTTGGCCCAGTCGGACAGCAGCGGATAGATGGCGGTGCCGCCGGCGCCGGTGAGCTGCTGCTGGTCGGCGGCATAGGCGCCGAAAGCAGTCAGGAACATCGCGGCCGCCAGGGCCGCTTTCATGATGGATTTGGATGACATGTCATGACTCCTAAAAGATTGGGTCGTTTTGGCCCCCGCGCCCCTGGGCCGGGATGGCCGCCAATGTAGGTTCAGGGCGTGACGACACAATGACTGGATGATTTCAATTTTATGACAGGCCCAGGGGCGGCGCCTTGCGGGGCGTCACATGACGTGACGGGCTGCCGGAAATGAGGCAAGTCCATGGGAAAACAGCGGTTTTCGCGGGAACTTAATGGCCCTTTCACATGGGCGAAAGATTGCCCCGCCAGAATGCCCCTCGAACCCCAAAAGCCCCACGTCAAAGGAACTGTCGCCATGAAGCTCATCAACACCGACACCTATACCCTGGCCAGCCGCCTGGATCGGCTCGCCTCAGGCCGCCATCACCGCCGCCGCCGCGATGCCGCCAATAACAACCACCCCAAGGGCAACACCCCCCAGGGCACGACTCCCAAGAAAGCCGCCTAGTCCCCAACCTCCCGGTTACCCCAGCCCACGGTGCTTATGGCCGTGGGCTTTTTGTTGCCACAGTCATTACTGGCTGGCCCTTCACTGGGCTCCGCCCAGTGAAGCTACGGGTTTTGTGCCCGAAATTCGTGCCTCATAAAAGCGTAGCGAGCGAAGGCAGAGCGAGGCGCGGGAGGCGAGCGCCCGGAACGTACTCTTCGGTACGTGAGGAGCGGGAGCCGGACCGCAACAAAGCTATGCCGAGCGCAGCAGCTTTTATGAGGCACGAAAAAAGGGGGTGAACCTTGCGGTTCACCCCCTAACGCTCTCTAGGAGATTGGACTTGAACTAGATCAGAACTTGATCTGGGCCCACACGCCGAACTCGTCAGCCTTGACGTCGATCGGGGCGACAGCGCTGTCGCTCAGCTTCTCGCTCTTGTAGGCGAACGCCCAGGTGATGTTCTTGTTGGTCTTCACGGCCACGCCGGCGTTGTAGTACTTGTCTTCCAGCGAGTTGTCGGTGTCCTTTTTCGGCTTCACGTTGTCGTAGCGGCCGAACAGGCTCCAATCGGTGCCCGGGAAGTCATAGGAACCGTACAGCGAGTAGCCGTCGGCCTTGTCTTCCGTGTTGGTGAAGATCAGCTTGGAACCGAAGTCATCGGCGGTGAAGTACTCGAGGCCCACGGTCAGGCCGTTCGCCTTCCAGGCAGCCAGGAAGTCGGTACGGGTGGCGGTCTGCTTGGTGACGCTCGGGAGGGCGGCGGAAGCGGTGGCCTCGTTGGCCTCCGTGTCCTGGCCCAGCTCGCCCGTGTAGTAGCCCACGGCGATGTTCAGGCCGTCAACCGGCACGAAGGCCAGGCGACCTTCGAAGTCCATGGTCTTGCTGCGGATCGGGGTCTTGTAGCCGGCGCCTTCGACCAGGGCCGCGGCGTAGTTGATCGTGCCGTTGCCACCGCTCAGGTTCGCACCCCAGTCGGAGGAGTTGCCGAAGCTGCCGATGCCGCCGATCTCGCTGCGGTCGATCAGGGTGTTCTCGAGGAAGCGGTAGCCGTAGATGCCTTCAGCGTAGGGGATCCAGGGCATGTCGGAGGCGCCGAGGCGCAGCACGGTCATGTCGCTGAACTTGCCCTGCACATAGGCCTTCTTGATGAAGACCTGGGTCTCAGGGGCGTTGCCGGTGGAGGCCACGGTGGCGCCGGTGGAGTCCTTGCCGGTGACCGAGAGCTTCGGGAAGTTGAAGTCGGTGGTCACGTTCATGGACCACACGTCGTCGAAGGTGTGGTTCACGATGAGGTAGGCGCGCTTCACGTCGATACCGAAGCCGTTCGGATCCGCGTCCTTGCCGGAGACCTGGTTATTGACGCTGGTGAAGTCGAGGAACATCGTGCCGCCGAGGGTGGTGTCACCCGCGTCAGCGTGGGCCGCCAGGGGGGCAGCCAGGGCCGCCGCGACGGCCAGGGTGATCAGGTGGGACTTACGCATGACAAGAATCTCCCTTAAAAGGATTGAGGTAACGTCTTTCAAACCGTCGAAATCAGCCGACCCCCTAGGCCGGAATGGCGGCAAGGTTACGTATGCCGCATTGCAGGTCTGTGACAGAACCGCGAATCTGATATGACAGGTTAAAAAGCCACAAGCGGGAGATGATCGGGAGCCGTCCGAGGCCGCGCACGGCGCGGGGTCCGGTAGATGGCCTCGCGATATGTTGCCGGGCCGCATCGCGGGCAGGTCCCCAGCTGTAACAAGAGCCTGCTCCCGGCTTCTGTCATATGCTTGTCAACCTGGATGCGTATATAAGCGGCGTGGACAGCGTGGACCTCAACCAACCCGGCCTCTATATCAACCGCGAGTTGAGCCAGCTGGCGTTCAACCGCCGGGTGCTGGACCTCGCGCAGGACGCCTCCGTGCCGCTGCTGGAGCGGCTGCGCTTCCTCTGCATCTCCTGCACCAACCTGGACGAGTTCTACGAGATCCGCCTGGCGGGCCTGAAGCAGCGCCTGGAGCTGCGCACCGCCCCGGTGGGGCCGGACGACCTGCCGGAGTCGGAAGCCCTGCGGGACATCAGCGTCGAGGCCCGCGACCTCGTCAGCCAGCAGTACCGCACCCTCAACGAGCTGCTGATCCCGGCCATGGAGAAGTCCGCCATCCGGGTGCTGAAGCGCGACGAGTGGAACTCGGCCCAGGAAGACTGGGTGCGCAAGTATTTCCAGGACGAGGTGTTGCCGGTCTTGAGCCCCATGGGCCTCGACCCCTCCCACCCCTTCCCCCGCATCCTGAACAAGAGCCTCAACTTCATCGTCTCACTGGAGGGCAAGGACGCCTTCGGCCGCAACAGCGGCATGGCGGTGGTGCAGGCGCCCCGCTCCCTGCCGCGGGTGATCCAGATCCCCGCTGACGCGAAGGAAGGCCATGCCTTCGTGCTGCTGTCCTCGGTCATCCACGCCCACGTGGAAGAGCTGTTCCCGGGCATGAAGGTGACGGGCTGCTACCAGTTCCGCGTCACCCGCAACAGCGACCTGTACGTGGACGAGGA
>CAZPAO010000075.1:0-4746 GCA_964584665.1 uncultured Gammaproteobacteria bacterium | reverse complement strand
GCGTCACCATGTTCCTGCCGGAGGACGACCGCTACAGCTACAGCAAGCGCCGCCTGGAGAGCCAGCTCTCCAGCCTGTTCGGCGGACGCGTCGCCGAAGAGCTGATCTTCGGCCTGGAGCACGTCACCACCGGCGCCTCCAACGACATCGAGCGCGCCACCCAGATCGCGCGCAATATGGTCACCAAGTGGGGCCTGTCCGAGAAGCTCGGCCCCCTGTCCTACGACGAGGAGGACGGCGAGGTGTTCCTGGGCCACTCCGTGACGCGCCACAAGAACATCTCCGGCGACACCCAGCGCATCATCGACGAGGAGGTGCGCAGCGTGATCGAGCGCAACTACCAGCGCACCCGCGGCCTGCTGCAGGAGAACCAGGACAAGCTGCACCTCATGGCCAAGGCGCTCATCAAGTACGAGACCCTCGACGCGACCCAGATCGACGACATCATGTCTGACCGCGAACCGCGCCCGCCGGAAGGCTGGAACGACGTGGACGGCGGCGGCCCGACCACGGTGCCGGTGAAGGGCAAGGTCATCGCGCCGGAGCCGGACGACGGCGGCCTGACGCCGGCCAGCCAGCACTGAACGGGCTTCCCGCCCTATAGAATAGAGGCCGATATCCCCCGGGGTATCGGCCTTTTTCTTGGAGCATCCCCTTGAAGCTCACGCTCGGCAGCAAGCTGCTGGACCTGGACCAGCCCCGCATCATGGGAGTGCTGAACCGCACGCCCGATTCCTTCTCCGACGGCGGCCGTTTCACCGGCTTCGACGCGGCCCTGGCCCAGGTGGAACGCATGCTGGGCGAGGGTGCCGACATCATCGACGTGGGCGGCGAGTCCACGCGGCCTGGCGCGGAAGAGGTGGGCGTGCAGGAGGAACTGGACCGGGTGATCCCGCTCATCGAGAAGCTCTCGACCGGCCTCGGTGCCGCGGTCTCGGTGGATACCAGCAAGCCCGAGGTGATGCGCGCTGCCATCGCCGCCGGCGCGGTGATGATCAACGACGTCTATGCCCTGCGCCGCCCCGGCGCGCAGGAGGCGGCGGCCGGTTCCGGCGCCGCGCTCTGCCTCATGCACATGCAGGGCGAGCCGCGCACCATGCAGAAGGCGCCGCATTACGGTGATGTGGTGGCGGAAGTGAAGGCCTTCCTCAAGCAGCGGGCGGAGGCCTTGCAGGCGGACGGCGTGCCCCGGGACCGCATCGTGCTGGATCCGGGCTTCGGCTTCGGCAAGAACCTTGAACATAATCTTTCTCTATTGAGAGGCCTGCGCCCCCTCACCGAGCTGGGTTATCCGCTGTTGGTGGGCCTGTCCCGCAAGGCCATGATCGGCACGCTCCTCGGCGGCAAGCCAGCGGAAGAGCGGGTGCAGGGCAGCGTGGCGGCTGCGCTCATCGCGGTGCTTAACGGCGCCTCCATCGTCCGCTGTCATGACGTGGCGCCGACGGTCGAAGCCCTGAAGATAGCCGCAGCGGTCGCAAAGCCTCCCTCCAATCCGAGCTGAAAGACCCATCCCGGGCTTTTCAGCCTGCCTGGCGCGGCACATGTCCGCGCCAGGCGCAGCACTTAACTGATTTATGCTCTCCTTAATTTACGGCGCACGTACCTGTGCGCTTCTTGTTTGTTAAAATCACAGGCTATGAATAGGAAATACTTTGGCACCGACGGCGTACGCGGCCGCGTGGGCAGCGCCCACATGAACGCGGAGTTCGTGCTGCGCCTCGGTCGCGCCGCGGGACGCGTGCTGGCGAAGCGCGCCGCGGGCGGCGAGAGCACCGTGCTAGTGGGCAAGGACACGCGCATCTCCGGTTACATGTTCGAGTCGGCGCTGGAGGCAGGACTCTCCGCCGCGGGCGTGAACACGCGGCTGCTCGGCCCCATGCCGACGCCGGCCATCGCGCATCTCACCCGCAGCCTCGGCGCCCAGGCGGGCATCGTCATCAGCGCATCCCACAACCCCTATTACGACAACGGCATCAAGTTCTTCTCCGCCGATGGCCGCAAGCTGCCGGACGAAGTGGAGTTGAGCATCGAGGCCGAGCTGGAGCGTCCCTTCGAGACGGTGGAGTCGGGAGAACTCGGCAATGCCAAGCGCATCGCCGACGCGCCGGCGCGCTACGTGGAGTTCTGCAAGTCCACGGTGCCCTACGGGCTCAAGCTCGCGGGCCTCAAGGTGGTGCTGGATTGCGCCAATGGCGCCACCTACAAGGCGGCGCCCGGCGTGTTCGAGGACCTCGGGGCCAAGCTCACCTGCATCGGCGTGAACCCGGACGGTCTCAACATCAACCAGGATTGCGGGTCCACTTATCCGGAAGGCCTGCGCAGGAAAGTGCTGGAGCTGAGCGCGGACTTCGGCATCGCCTTCGATGGCGACGGCGACCGAGTGATGATGGTGGACCACAAGGGCGAACTGGTGGATGGAGATGAACTCCTCTACATCATCGCCATGGCGCGCAAGGCCGAGGGCAGCCTGAAGGGCCCGGTGGTGGGCACGCTCATGAGCAACCTGGGGCTGGAACAGGCCCTCAAGCAGGAAGGCATCGAGTTCCGCCGCGCCGCGGTGGGTGACCGCTACGTGCTCGCCATGATGGAGGAGCAGGGTGGCATCCTCGGCGGCGAGAACTCCGGCCACATCGTCTGCCTGGACCGTGCCACCACCGGCGATGGCATCGTCGCCGCTTTGCAGGTGCTTCAGGCCCTGCACGTATCCGGCCGGACTCTCGCTGATGCGCGCGCGCCGGTGAAGAAATACCCCCAGGTGCTGGTGAACGTGAAGACGCCGGCCCGGGTGGACCTGAAGGCCGCCCCGGTGCAGGCGGCGGTCGCCGCCGTGGAGAAGAAACTGGATGGCAGGGGCCGGGTGCTGCTGCGGGCTTCCGGCACCGAACCCGTGATACGGGTGATGGTGGAGGGGGAGGAAGCCCAGGCCGTGAGTGCCCTGGCGGAGGATATCGCCGCCGCCGTCAGGACCGCCGCAGGCATTTGATTTCCGGGCCTTGGGGCCGTAAAGTGCGCGCCGCGTGACCGGCCCCTGGGGGCCGGCCTTTCCTCCAAGGATCCCAAGCACATGCGCCAGCCCCTGGTCGCCGGCAACTGGAAGATGAACGGCAGCCGCGACAGCGCGGTGAAGCTCGCCGAAGCCATCCTCCAGGCCCCGGACCGCGCTTCCGCCGAAGTGCTGCTCTGCCCCCCGTTCGTTTACCTGGCCGACGTGGCCCGCACCCTGAAGGGCAGCGGCGTCGCGCTCGGCGCACAGGACCTCTGTGCGGAGGAGAACGGCGCCTTCACCGGCGAGGTCTCCGGCACCATGTTGCGGGACTTCGACTGCGGTTACGTGATCGTGGGCCACTCCGAGCGACGGGCCTTGTTCGGCGAGACGGATGCCTGGGTCGCACGCAAGTTCATGGCGGCGCAGAAGGCGGGGCTCACGCCCGTGCTCTGCGTCGGCGAGACCCTTTCCGAGCGCGAGGCCGGCACCACCTCGGCGGTGGTCAGCCGCCAGCTGAAGGCGGTGCTGGATGCCGCGGGCATCGCCGCTTTCGCCAAGGCGGTGGTGGCCTATGAGCCGGTCTGGGCCATCGGTACCGGCCGCACCGCCAAATCGGACCAGGCCCAGGAAGTGCACGCCCTGATCCGAGGCCTGCTCGCGGCCGAGGATGCTAAGATAGCCGCCGCGACGCGGCTGCTCTACGGCGGCAGCGTCAAGGCCGCCAACGCCGCCGAACTGTTCGGCATGCCGGACATCGATGGCGGGCTGGTGGGCGGCGCCTCGTTGGATGCCGCCGAGTTCCTGGCCATCTGCGCCGCGGCGGCCTGAAGACCCCATAACCGGATCAATCGAGTCATCCCATGCTCCTCTATAACGTACTCACGCTCATCCTGGTCATCGTCGCGCTGTTGCTCATCGGCCTCATCCTGCTGCAGCAGGGCAAGGGTGCCGATGCCGGCGCCGCCTTCGGCAGCGGGTCATCCGGCACCGTGTTCGGCGCCGCGGGCGCGGGCGGTTTCCTGAGCCGTCTCACCTGGGTGCTCGCCGGTGTGTTCTTCTTGCTGGCGCTCGGCATGGCCTACCTCGCGCGACACACCAGCGCGACGCCCACGAGCATCGTCGAGCAGGCACAGCAGCAGGCCGCGCCGGCCGCCGCCACCGCTCCGGCGGCGCCGACGAGCCCCGCGCCCTCAGCCGGTACGCACTGAGCACGACCTTCCGGCATCGCTTTTCAGGCCCTCGATACGTTAAAATTGCCGGGCTTTGCGCCGGGCGGCCGACAGCCTTGCGCGATTTGAGTTTCGCCGACGTGGTGGAATTGGTAGACACGCTACTTTGAGGTGGTAGTGGAGAAATCCGTGGAGGTTCGAGTCCTCTCGTCGGCACCAGAATCCCTTTGAGATGCCGCTGGCCTATATATAGGTAGGCCAGCAGCGCCGGCCCCCGCGAGATGGGGCGGCGCCTCACCCCTAAGGTTGGAGAGCATGCTCGAGAATTACGTCCCGATCCTGATCTTCCTCGTCGGCGGCCTGCTCTTCGGCTGCGTGCTGCTCGGTGCCGGGTTCCTGGCCAGCAGCTTCCTGGGCGCCCGCCGCCCGGACGCAGAGAAGCAGTCGCCCTATGAGTGCGGCTTCGACCCGTTCGAGGACACGCGCATGAAGTTCGACGTGCGCTACTACCTCGTCGCCATCCTGTTCATCATCTTCGATCTCGAGATCGCCTTCCTGTTCCCCTGGGCCGTGTCGCTGCACGGCATCGGC
>CAZPAO010000074.1:0-4751 GCA_964584665.1 uncultured Gammaproteobacteria bacterium | reverse complement strand
TCTATTCCCGGGTGCGTCACCCGAGCTATCTCGGCGCCATCCTGGCCTTGCTGGGCTTTGGTCTCGCACTCGGCAACTGGATCTCGGCGCTGGTGGTGCTGGTAGCGGCGCTCATCTCCTATGGCTACCGCATCCACGTCGAAGAGAAGGCTCTGGTGAAAGGCCTGGGCGATCGCTACGTGGACTACCGCCGCCGCACCAAGCGCCTCATTCCTTGGGTCTATTGATAAGGCCTGCCGTCCTTATACCTCTATCCCGCACGAGTGTTCTCTCGGCTGCACTTAGTCGAGATGTCATCTTGGATTGATGCTCACTTACGCTTGCCCGCTTTCGCGGAGCGGCGCTGGCGCCGCCGGAAGTCCGCAACCTTGGCCTTGTTGCCGCATCCCGACATCGAGCACCAGCGCCGGTCGCCCTTGCGGGAGGTGTCGACGAAATAGAGGCCGCAGACGGGCGATTCGCATTTCCGGACCAGTTCGGCCATATCGCTGCCGAAGAGCTGCACGGCTTCGCGCGCCAAGCTCACCAGCAGGGCGCTGGCGGGGCCGGTCAGCACCGCTGTGCCATCGCTCTTGAACTGGGGCACCGCCGGTGAGCCCGCGGCGATCTGGTTCAAGGTCTGCCGCGCTTCCTTGATCTTGGCCCCGCCCTTGCGCGCGGCGAGGGTATAGATCGCCTCGCGCAACACCTTGGCGGCCAGGAGGTCGTCCGGGGTCGTTTCCGGCGTCGATTCCGCCATCCCCGACGACACCAACCAGCGGCCCAGGTCCGCCGGCGTGCCCAGCAGTTCCAGGGGCGCGGGGCTGAGCCTGGCCCGCAGCGTGGCGGCGAGGTCGACCACGCAAGAACCCCCGCGGAAGCGGAAGCCGTCTCGATCCTCGGGTAGTTCCTTGGCGCTCACGTAACCCATTTGACAGGTTTCCCGGCGTGGTGGCAAGATTGGGGTCGTAACCTGTTCAACCAGTTACGGGGAGAGTGGTCATGGGATTCCGGGGATATGGCAGCCTGTTGTATACCGCCACCCTCACGGTCGCGGGACTTGGAAGCGCCCACGCGGAGGACCTCACCTCCCTCCGGGGCAGCTGGGTCATGGTGTCCGCCTACGAGATCCGCGCAGACGGCACGCGCACCACCAACTATGGCGAGCACCCTGCTGGGGCGTTCATGGTGGACGCCACCGGGCATTACAGCCTGCAGGTCTTCAAGCTCGGTCGTCCGGCCTTCGCCAGCGGCGACAGGGCGAGTGGCACAGCCGAGGAATACCGTGCCGCCCTGGTGGGGATCAGTACCCACATCGGCAAGGTGAGCATCGACCAGGCTCACCACCAGCTCATCTTCGACGTGGAGGCCGCCTCCTTCCCCAACTGGGAGGGCAAGCGCCAGGTGCGCGATTACACCTACCAGGACGGAGTGCTGACTTACGCGGTACCCGCGTACGGCGGCGGCACCGTCGCCTACTCCGTCTGGCGTCGTGCCGCCGAATGAAGCGGCGGGGCATCGAAGTCGCTGGATCCATCGTCCGCAGGAGTCAGTCATGAGCAAGACCGCGATCACCTCGTCCGAACTTTCGCCGCCGGTGGGCCCGTTTTCCCAGGCGGTCAAGGTGGATGGCTTCATCTACTTCAGCGGCCAGGTCGGCCAGGACCCGGCCACGGGCAAGGTGGTCGAAGGGGGCATCGAGGCTGAGACGGAGCGCGTCTTCCAGAATATCGCGGCGCTGCTCAAGGCGGCCGGCAGGGGTTTCGATGACGTGGTGCGCGTCGGGGTGTATCTCACCAGCATCGCTGACTTCGCGGCCATGAACGCCATCTACGCCAGGCACTTCAGCCAGCCTTTTCCCGCCCGCACCACCATCGGAGTGGCCGCCCTGCCGCTGGGAGCCCGCGTCGAGATCGATCTCATCGTCAAGGCCTGAGGCGCGTCGCAGAGTAATTTCACAGGGTACCTACGAAAGGAGAATGCATATGAGATTCCTGCTGAAGACCATGGCCGCCGTGATCGGAATCGTCGCGCTCGTCTCCGGGGCGAACGCCGCGGACACGACCGCCAAGGCTGCGCCCGCGTATGCCTACGGCCCGGTCACCGAGGTGGACTACATCCACGTCGAATACGGGCATTTCGATGACTACATGGCATGGGTGACCTCGACCTGGGTGCCGACCATGCAAGCCGCGAAGCAAGCCGGGCTGATCGTCGATTACAAGGTCTTCCAGTCCTCGCCGAAATCGCCGGATGACGCCAACGTGTATCTCGAGATCACTTTCAAGAACATGGCGGCTTACGCCGGGGACATCGGCGACCAGGCCGCCGCATTCGAAGCGGTGACTGAGAGAGTGATCTGCAGCAGCGCGTGCCAGGACCAGGCCAGGGTGCACCGGAATGAGATCAGGAAAGTCCTGGGCACCGAAGTGACTCGTGAGATCACATTCAAGTGATGCCATGCCCGCTGGAAGAGCCCGCAGGGATCTTCCAGCGGGCTCGGCCACGCGATACCTGATGGGAGGAAATCAGATGGACAAGAAGACAGCGGCAACTGCAATCATGGTGCTCCTTGCTTGCGGCTTGGCCACCCAGGCATTCGCGCAGGATCAGGGGCCCAGATTCCACTCCGATGCGGATGACATCGGCAAGATCAGCGCCTTGCTGGAGGACTTCCGCCAGGACGTCATCCATAAGGATGGAGACGCACTGAAGAAGCTCCTGCTGAACCCCAACGGACTCTTTCATTCGATTGACGATCAGCAATCGGTCAATGATGCTCGAAAACTCGACCCCCAGTTCGATGGCATAGGCCCGAGCGCATTCGGGGGATTTCTGACCCTGCTCGCCACCTCGAAGGACAGGCTCGAGGAGACGGTCTACAACACCGAGATTCGCCAGGACGGCGACCTGGGTCTGGTGACGTTCAACTACGATTTCATCATCAACGGCAAAGTCCACCATTCCGGCCTGGAACACTGGCAGGTCCGCAAGATCGACGGGCAGTGGAAGATCCTGTCGGTCACCTGGACGAAATATCTCCGCAACTGACCTCCCGCTGCGAGGGTTTTATGTCCGCCTCCATCGGTTTCATAGGTCTTGGGCTCATGGGCGAACCCATGGCGCGCAATCTCTTGAGGTCTGGCACGCCGCTCGTGGTCTGGAACCGCACTCGCTCCAGATGCGGATCGCTCGAGGCTGCCGGAGCGGCAGTGGCTGAGGATGTGGCGGAAGTATTCGCTCGCTGCGAGACGGTGATCCTGATGCTTCTCGACGGCCCCGTGGTCGATGAGGTGCTCGAGAGGCATTCCCCCGCCTTCCTCGGCCGGGTCCGGGGTCACACACTGATCAACATGGGGACCATGACGCCGGACTATTCGAAGGCGCTCGCGGCAGAGGTGCGCGGCGCCGGCGGCTGCTATGTGGAGGCGCCGGTCTCCGGGTCGCGCCGGCCTGCGGAAGCAGGCCAATTGGTCGCGATGCTCGCGGGCGAGGCGGACGATCTGGCCCGGGTGCGCCCGCTCATCCTCCCCATGTGCCGGGAGGCCTTCCCTTGCGGAGACGTGCCGGGGGCACTGCATATGAAGCTTGCGGTGAACCTGTTCATGATCAACATGGTCACGGGACTCGCCGAAGCCATGCATTTCGCTGCAGCCCATGACCTTAATCTCGGCCGGTTCACCCAAGTGCTGGAGTCGAGTCCGATGGCGAGCGACGTGTCGCGCGTCAAGGCGGCGAAGCTCCTCGCGCATGATTTCGCTGCGCAAGCCGCGATCGCCAATGTCCTCTACAACAACCGGCTGATCGCAGAGGCCGCACGCTCGGCCGGCATCGCCTCGCCGCTTCTCGATGTCTGCCATGCGCTCTATGCCGAGACCGAAGCCTTGGGCCTCGGCGCAGCCGACATGGTGGCGGTGATCCGCGCCGTCGAGGCGCGCAGTGCCCTGATAGAGGATTAGCTTCTTCCTGAGGGCAGGAAGGGGCCTGCGCTTGGACACCGCGATCCATCGAGATGTCATCCTGGATTGATGACACACGTCACTTGCCGCTTCACATACCCACTCATACATTGGATTCACAGAATTATGGGAGGGTTTTATGCGTATCGATATCGTGAAATTAATCCCGCTGCTGTGTCTTTCCATCCTGCCCTTGGCGACGCGGGTGCGAGCGGAAGGCCTGTCGCAGAAGGATACGAGCGAAACTATCGAACGCGCCTTGCAGCGGGGCGATGAAGCAGCCTTGCTTAAAGTGCGCGCGGGCCTGGAAGCGGGTATCAAGACCGGCCATCCGGACAAGTACGGCTATTACTATCTGGGTCTCTCGGACTACGAATTGGCCATCCTCGATGAGGACGAGGGCAAGGTTTCGGACTACATCGACGCCGCCGAGGATGCCTTGCAGGCGGCCCTGAAGCTGGATCCGGCCTTCGCCGAGGCCGAGGCCCTGCTGGGTTCGAGCTACGGGGTCGAGATCGGCCTGCACCCCATCAAAGGCATGTTCCTGGGCTCCCAGGTCACGAGCCACCTGGACCATGCTGCCCGGCTCGCGCCGGGGAATCCGCGCGTGTCGCTGCTGCAGGGGATCTCGGACTATGAGACGCCCGAAGCTTACGGCGGCGACAAGAAGCGCGCCATGGCGGAGTTCCGCGCTGCGTTGGCGGCGTTCGACACCTACCGTCTGCCGGATGATCAGGCGCCCGATTGGGGGCGGGCCGAGACACATGTCTGGCTCGCGCGGGCCGAAGCAGGCTCGAAGGATTTCACGGCGGC
>CAZPAO010000073.1:0-4792 GCA_964584665.1 uncultured Gammaproteobacteria bacterium | reverse complement strand
CCCAGTCTCTCGTAGAAGGCGTGGGCCTCCTCCCGGTGCAGGGCGGTGGTGAGGTTCACGCGCTTCACGCCCTGTTCCGCGAACCAGGCTTCGGCCGCCGCCATCAGGGCCGCGCCCACGCCGCCACCACGCACGTCTTCGTCCACCACCAGGGCGGTGACGTAGCCGTGCAGGCCGTCGCGATGGAAGGCGGGGAACGCTTCGACGCCGATCATGCCCACCACGCGGCCTTGCTGCTCGGCCACGAAAGCGCGGATGTCCGTGCGGTCCGCGAGGTGCCGGAGCCGCGCCACCACCTGGGCCGGGGTACTGGTATAGCCGAGCTGCGTCACCAGCGAGGCGAACGCGTCTGCATCCGTCTCGGCCGGCGCACGCACCTTCACGTTCACACTCCGCCCTGCTCGTGCTGGGCGTCCACTTCGCGGGAGCCCGGCACCATGATCTTCGCCATGATGATGCCGAGTTCGAACAGGAGGTACACCGGCACCGCGAGCAGCGTCATGGACACCACGTCCGGCGGCGCCAGGATCATGCCGACCACGAAGGCGCCCACCAGCGCGTAGGGCCGTCCCTTCTTGAGGCGTCCGGGCGAGGTGAAGCCGGCCCACACCATGAGCACGATGGCCACCGGCACCTCGAAGGCCACGCCGAAGGCGAAGAAGATGGTGAGCACGAAGTCGAGGTAGGCGTTGATGTCCGTCATCACCTTCACGCCCGCGGGCGCGGCGGTCGCGAGGAAGGCGAAAGCCACCGGGAACAGGATGAAGTAGGCGAAGGCGACGCCGGAATAGAACAGCACCACGCTGGAGACTAGCAGCGGCAGGAACATGCGCCGCTCGCGCTTGTAGAGCGCCGGCGAGATGAAGCGCCACAGGTGATAGAGGAACACCGGCACCGCCAGGAACAGCGCCGCCACCAGGGTGAGCTTCATGGGCGTCATGAAGGGCGAGGCCACGCCCGTCGCGATCATGCTGCTGCCCGCAGGCAGACGCTCGATCATGGGCCGGGCGATCCAGGTGAAGACCTGGTTCTGGAACGGGAACATGCAGAAGAAGATCAGGAGCAGCGTCGCCACCGAGTTCAGCAGGCGGCGGCGCAGTTCCAGCAGGTGGGCGATGAGCTTGGGGCTGACGATGGAGTCGCCCGGGACGTCATCTTCCGGCGTGCTCATCTCCCGTCACCGGGCTTGTCCGCGGACTTCACCGCGTCCTTGATGCCGTCGCGCGCGGCGGATGCAGCGCCTTCGACAGATTCCCGCGCCGCCGAAGCGGCGCGTCGCATCTCCTCGGCGGCCAGCTCACGCTCGATCTGTTCGTTGAAGTTGCGCATCACGGCGCGGGCGCGGCCCACCCACAGGCCGACGCTGCGGGCGAGCCCGGGCAGGCGCTCCGGTCCGAACACCACCAGCGCCAGCACGAAGATGAGCGATAGCTCCCAGAAGCTGCCTTCGAACATGGCTCGCGGCCGCTACCTTGGTTCAGCGCTTGTCGTTGATGTCGGTGCCGGGCTTGCCGTCGCCGGTGTTGCCGCCGTGGCTGTCGCCCTCGTGCATGGCCTTCTTGAAGCCACGCACGGCCTTACCGAGGTCCTCGCCGATCTTGGGCAGCTTGCTGGTGCCGAACACCAGCACGATGATGATGAGGAGCAGGAGGAGTTTGCCGAAGCTGAATTCCATGGGGTTTCCCGCGGGCTCTTGGCCCGTGACAGAGAGTGATTGAGGGAGCGTATTTTACTCCGCGCAGGCGGCCCGGGGACGGCCGGGAATAACAGAGATGATGGAATAAAAGCCTGAAATCAGCACTTTAAGCCTGCGCATAGGGATATGCGCAGCGTTCTCGATCCTGCTCGGGAACGGTGCGAGCCCGGGCCCGCACCGGGCGAGCGAGGCAGAAAGGCCAGGAGGCCTTTCTGACCGGAATGGAGCGAGTGCGCCTTAGCGCGCGAGCGTATCTGCGAGTTTCTGCGCAGCAGCCAAGTCCAGGCCCTCGTGCAGCGCCTCGCAGACGATGACACCCAGGAGGTCCTCTCCGCCCGCGGCGCAGGCGGCGCGCACGTCCTCCAGCTTCATCACGCCGCCCGCGGCGATCACCGGAGTGGCGACGGCACGGCCGAGGGTGGCGGCTGAACCCAGATAATCCTTGTCCACGCCGCCGGCGGCGCAGTAGATGAGCGCGGCCACGCCTTCCCGCTGGAAGTGTTCGGCGGCTTCGGTCATGTCCGTGTGGGCGAGCTTGGACCAGCCGCCTTCGGTGGCGACCTTGCCGTCCTTCACGTCCAGCGCCACCACGATGTGGCCGGGGTATTCGAGGCAGAGATCGTTGACGAGGTGCGCGGCGGTGAGCGCGCGCATGCCCAGAACCACGAAGTCCGCGCCCGCTTCGATGTAGGCGAGCACCGCTTCCTCGCTGCGCATGCCGCCGGCCACCTGCACCGGCACGCCCGGACAGGCGGAGACGATGCGCTGCACCAGCGCGGCCTGCACCGGTTTGCCACCGGCCTGGCTGTCCACGTCCACCACATGCAGTCGGCGCGCGCCGGCCTTCACCCACTTCTGGGCTTGCGCCACCGGATCGTCGGCGTAGCTGATGTAGTCGGATGGTTTGGCATGCGTCGAAGCCACAGGCCTGCGCACGCACTTGCCGCCTTTGATCTCGAGGGAGGGTATGAGGAGCATGATGTGGAGCTGGGGCGCGTAGCTGAAGGCGGTCCCGGGTGTCGTTACCTATAGCATAGGCCAAAGGGCGCGGCCGTCAATGCGGGGGGATGCCTCTTTATGCCACCTGGAGCCAGAAGGTGACCGGCCCGTCGTTGACCAGTGCCACCTGCATATCCGCGCCGAAGACACCATAAGCCACCGGCGCGTGCCGGGCGGCCGCTTGCACGCTTATATAGTTGAACAACCGTGCCCCGTCCTCGGTCGCCGCGGCGGGGGTGAAGCTCGGCCGGTTGCCCTTACGGGTGTCCGCCGCCAGGGTGAACTGGGGCACCAGCAGCAGCCCACCCTGTACCGCCTTGAGGTCCAGGTTCATGCGCCCTTCCGCATCTCCGAACACCCGGTAGGCCAGCAAGCGCTCCAGCAGCCGGTCCGCCTGGGCTTCCGTGTCGCCCTGCTCCACGCCGATGAGCACCAGCAGGCCACGGCCGATGGCCGCCACGCGCGCGCCGTCCACGCTGACGGAGGCCTCACTCACCCGCTGCAAGAGCGCGATCACGCGGCCGCCAGTTTCCGGGCGAATGCATCCGTGGCCTCCACCAGCGCCGAGCGCGTGGCAGGCTCGCTGGCGGAATGACCCGAGTCCGGGATGAACTTCAACTCCGACTCGGGCCAGGCCTGGTGCAGGCGCCAGGCGGCGGTGGGCGGGCACACCACGTCGTAGCGGCCCTGGATGATGACGCCGGGGATGTCGCGCACGCGGCCCACGTCCCGCACCAACTGGTCGGGCGCGAGGAAACAATCGTTGATGAAGTAGTGACACTCGATGCGCGACACGGCGATGGCCACGTCCGGCTCGGTGAAATAGCTCACCAGCGACTCGCTGGGCAAGAGCGTCGAACACCGGGCTTCGAACAGCGACCAGGCTTCGGCGGCGCGGCGCTGCACGTCCAGGTCCGGGTCCGTGAGGCGCTTGTGATAGGCATGCACCAGGTCACCCCGCTCCGCCGGCGGGATGGGCGCGATGAACTCCGCGAAATGGTCCGGGAAGATATGGGCGATGCCGCCGCGGTAGAACCAGTCCAGCTCCTGCTGGGTGGCGAGGAAGATGCCGCGCAGCACCAGCGCGAGCGTGCGTTCCGGATGGGTCTCCCCATAGAGCAGCGCGAGGGTGGAGCCCCAGGAGCCGCCGAACACGAGCCAGCGCTCGATGTGCAGCATGGCGCGGATCTTCTCCATGTCCGCCACCAGCGCCTGGCTGGTGTTGTGGGCGAGTTCCGCGTGGGGACGCGAGCGGCCGCAGCCGCGCTGGTCGAAGAGCACGATGCGGTAGCGCTTGGGATCGAAGAAGCGCCGGCTGTCGGCGTTGCAGCCGCCGCCGGGCCCACCGTGCACGAACACCGCCGGGAGGCCGACCGGGTTGCCGCACTCCTCGACGTAGAGCTCATGGCCGTCCCCCACCGGCAGGCGGTGCGTGGCATAGGGCTCCAGGGCGGGGTAAAGCTCGGCCATGGCTGGGGGCTCCGGATCGTAAAGGGGGCTTTGGAGCCCTTGCCCCATTCTAGCGGCCTGCCGGGCCCGCAAGGGGCGGGGGGTGGGCTGTATCTGTAGGGATTGTCCTACACGTTCTGTAGGCATTGGCTGGCATCCCGACGGGGCATATAGGCGCAAATTAGCCCTTGCCCGAACCGTCATGGATGACGGGTCAAGGATGAACGAGGACCGGGGCGCGGGTTAGGACCAAGGACGAACGCCCATCGTTGGTGCGACTTAGTAGCACCAATCACCTCCAGCCAAGAAGGCTCTCCCCGGCGGTATCCCCTTGCCGCCGGGGTTTTTTTTGCCTCTATAATCCTCTCTGAGACCATCTTGGTCCCCTTTGAAGACGCGCGGGGGTGTTCCCGTGTTGAGCTTCGCCGCCATGGTCCGCCTGCTCCAGCCTGCCTTCCTTGCGGAGGCGGATGCGCAGCGGCCGGTCCTCACCACACCGGATGCCGCCCTCTCCATGGATGAGTTCGTCACCGTCGCCACCTACGACAAGTCCATCGACGCCCATATCGCCCTCGGCCGCCTATCGGCGGAAGGCATCGAGGCGCAACTCTTCGACGAGAACATGGTGCAGATGGACTGGCTCTATTC
>CAZPAO010000072.1:0-4957 GCA_964584665.1 uncultured Gammaproteobacteria bacterium | reverse complement strand
TGGGATAGGCGAGCTGGCGGCGGCCCCAGTCTTCCATGCGGTGCACTTTGCCGCCTTCGGACTCGATCATCGAGCGGTAACGCTCGACCATCGCAGGCACCTGTTCACTCTGGTCAGGGTGGACCAGAAACACGATCTCGTAGTGTCTCAATCGAAGCTCCTTATGGACTGACCGGCTACCCGTCAAAGCGGTGTAGCAAGGGCTTCCGGCGGGTCACGACGGAAGGGCGCGCATTATGCCTTAAGGCCGGCGCGGCTTGCAAATTCAGTGGCTTAGCCCGCCCGGTGCTGCCTTGACAGGGCCATCCCGAGGTCTATCATTAACCTATAAGGGTTAATAATGACTACTATAGCTAAACCTCTGGATATGACTCTCCTGGCCCTGGCGGATCCCACGCGCCGGGCCATCCTGCAGCGTCTGTCCCGTGGCGAGGCCCGGGTCACGGAACTGGCGGCCCCCTTCCCTATCTCTCTCAACTCCGTTTCCAAGCACATCCGTATCTTGGAGCGGGCCCGGCTGGTGCGTCGGCGCCGGGCGGGTCGGGAACACCTGCTGAGCCTGGACCAGCAGCCCCTTGAGGAAGCAGCGGCCTGGATGGCTACCCAACGCAATATCTGGAATGCCCGTCTCGACGTCCTGGAGGCGCTCCTGGAGGCTGAAGATGCTGCCCCCGTCCACGAAGGGGCGGAGATATGACCATGAAACCAACCGTGGATGTGAAAGTCACCCGTCGCTTCAAAGCCTCCCTGGAACGGGTATTCGATGCCTGGCTGGATCCAGCCCAGGCACGTCTATTCCTGTTCGCCACGCCCACAGGTGCGGTTGTGAAGACCGAGATCGACCCGCGAGTGGGCGGCGGTTTCCTGATCGTGGACCGGCGCGAGGGTGAGGACATCGAACACCGGGGCGAGTACCTGGAACTGGACCGCCCCCGGCGCCTGGTATTCGATTTCATGGTGCCGAAATCCTCCCAGCAGAAGAGCCGGGTGAGCGTGGACATCGTGCCTGCGGGCGGCGGCTGCGAACTCACTCTCACCCATACAGGCGTTCTGCCGGAATACGAGAAGGCGACCCAGGGCGGCTGGGCCGGCATCCTGGACGGGCTTGCCAAGCTGACCTGACCTCCGGGTTGACCAAGTCCGAAAACGGCCGGAGCCCGGGCCTGGGCCGTGTTATTCGTAGGGCCTCGTCAACCGGGAGATTCGACCATGCTTAGACCCCTGCTCACCCTGGCACTGCTCAGCGCCGCCCTACCCCTCTCCGCCACGGCGGCACCGGTGCCGGTGCCCCACCACTACTGCGATACGCCCGAATACCACCTGCTGGATTTCTGGATCGGCGATTGGGACACCATCGACATGGGCGACCACCCGGACGGCAAGGGACCTTCCATCGCCCACGCGGTGATCACGCCGGTACTGGACGGTTGCGCGCTGCATGAGAAATACGAGCAGGTGGATGGCCTGATCGGCGAGAGCTACACGCTCTACGTGCCGAGCCTGAAACACTGGCACCAGAGCTGGGTGAACAACGGCGCCGGCCTGTGGCTGCAGGACGGCGACTTCAAGGACGGCGTGATGACGCTGACCGCCACCACCATCAGCAAGGATGGCAGCGAAGTGCACCACAAGATCACCTGGGCCAAGCAAGGTGATGGGGTGCGGGAGACCTCGGTGGCCTCGAAGGACGGCGGCAAGACCTGGGCCCCGGAGTTCGACTGCCTGTTCGTGAAGCACGGCACAGCGCAGAAAGCTAACTGAGACAGAGACGCAAAAGGCGCACCTCCTCACGGAGGTGCGCCTTTTCATTGGATGGCTATTTCTTCTTCGCTTGCCGTTGGCGTAGCGCCTCAAATAATGAGACGCCGGTGGCCACCGACACGTTCAGGCTCTCGACGCTGCCCGCCATGGGGATCTTGGCGAGGAAGTCGCAGTGTTCCTTGGTGAGCCGGCGCATGCCGTCTCCTTCCGCGCCCATGACGATGGCGATGGGCCCCTTGAGATCCAGGTCGTAGATCGACTGGTCCGCTTCGCCGGCGAGGCCGACGAACCAGATGTTACGGTCCTTGAGTTCCCGCAGGGTGCGGGCAAGGTTCGTGACCTGGAAGAAGGGCGTCATCTCCGCGGCGCCGGAGGCCACCTTGCGGGCCACGGCCGTGAGGCCGGCAGACCGGTCCTTGGGCGCGATCACCGCGTGCACGCCGGCGGCATTGGCCGAGCGCAGGCAGGCCCCGAGGTTGTGCGGATCCTGCACGCCGTCCAGCACCAGCAGGAACGGCGGCACATCCAGCCGGTCCAGGAGCGGCATGAGGCCGCCCTCGTCCCGGAGTTCCGCGCCCTCCGCTTCCGCCGCCACGCCCTGGTGGCGGGCATCGTGGGTGAGCCGGTCGAGCTCGTTGCGCGGCACCCGCAGCACCTTCACCCCGGCCTTCTGGGCCAGCTCAGCCACGCGGGTGAGGCGGTCATCGTGCCGGCTGTCGAGCATCCACAGGGAATGCACCGTGCCACCGCCCTCCAGGAGAGCGGTTACGGCATGCAGGCCGTAGATCAGCTCCCGTTCCTTCATCGCTTCCTCTTGGGCGGCCGTGGCTTGTGGCCGCCGCCGCGGCCGGGCTCGGGCAGGGCCGCCAGCTCGAAGTCGATCTTGCGTTCGTCCACGTTCACGGCGGCGACCCGCACCCGCACCTGATCGGTGAGGCGGAACACCCGGCCGGAGCGTTCGCCCACCAGGCGGTGCCCGACGGCGTCGTGGTCGTAGTAATCGTTGGGCAGGGAAGTGATGTGCACCAGGCCCTCCACGTACAGGTCTTTTATCTGCACGAACAGGCCGAAGTTGGTGACGCCGGTGACCAGGCCTTCGAACTCCTCGCCCTGCTTGTCCCGCATGTACTCGGCCTTGAGACGGTCGAGCGCGTCACGGGTGGCCTCGTCGGCGCGCCGCTCGGTCATGGAGCAGTGGGAGCCGAGTTGTTCCATCTGGCCGCCGGAATAGCCGAAACTGCGGGCGTCGCCGCCCCGCACCACGTGGCGTATGGCGCGGTGCACCAGGAGATCCGGGTAGCGCCGGATGGGCGAGGTGAAGTGCGCGTAGAAAGGCAGTGCCAGGCCGAAGTGGCCGACGTTCTCCGGCGTATACACCGCCTGGGACAGGGAGCGCAGCAACACCGTCTGGATGAGGTGCTTGTCGGGCCGGTCTTGCACCTTCTCCAGCAGCTTGGCGTAATCCTTGGGTTCGGGTTTCATGCCGCCGCCGAACTTGAGGCCGAGCGTGCCGAGGAAGGCACGCAGCTTCTCCAGGCCCTCCTCTTTCGGGCCGGCGTGCACGCGGTAGAGGCCGGCAAGCTTGTGCTTGGTCAGGAACTTGCCCGCCTGCACGTTGGCCGCGATCATGCACTCCTCGATGAGCTTGTGGGCGTCGTTACGCACCGTCGGGCGGATGGCGTCGATGCGCCCGTCGGCATTGAACACCACCTTGGTCTCGGTGGTCTCGAAGTCGATGGCGCCGCGGCGGTGCCGCGCCTTGGCGAGCACGTGGTAGAGCGCGTACAGGTCCTCCAGGTGCGGCACCAATGACGCGTATTCGCGGCGCAGGGCCGGGTCCTTGTCCACCAGGATGTTCGCCACCTTGGTGTAGGTGAAGCGCGCGGCGGAGCGCATCACCGCCTCATGGAACTTGGCGCGGCTGACCTCGCCATCCTTGTCCACATGCATCTCGCAGACCAGGCACAGCCGGTCCACCTGCGGGTTGATGGAGCAGAGGCCGTTGGACAGCACCTCCGGCAGCATGGGGATGACCCGGTCGGCGAAGTACACCGAGTTGCCGCGCTTCTGGCCTTCACGGTCCAGCGAGGTGCTGGGCCGCACGTAATGGGAGACGTCGGCGATGGCCACCAGCAGGCGGAAGCCCTGACCGTCGCGCTCGCAGAACACGGCGTCGTCGAAGTCGCGGGCATCCTCGCCGTCGATGGTGACGAGGGGCGTGGAACGGAGATCGAGCCGGCCCTGCTTGGCCTGCTCCGGCACTTCCGGCCCGAGCCCGCGCACCTCGGCCTCCACCTCCGGTGGGAAGGCATGGGGCAGCGCATGGGCATGGATGGCGAGTTCCGTGGCCATCCCGGCGGCGTTGCGCTCACCCATGACGCGGCTGACGCGGCCGATGACCTCGCTCTGCTTGCCGGGCTGCTGGGTGATCTGCACCACCACCATCTGGCCGGAGCGGGCTCCGCCCCGCTCGGCCACGGGGATCTGGATAGTGTGGGAGATGCGGGCATTGTCGGGCGCCACGAAGCTGACGCCGTGTTCCTCGACGTAGCGACCGGCGAGTTCGCTGGTGTTGCGCTCCAGCACGTCCACCAGGGAGCCCTCGGGGCGGCCGCGGCGGTCCACGCCCTGCACCCGCACCATGGCCCGGTCGCCATGCATGAGCTCGCGCATCTGGCGCGGCGGCAGGAAGATGTCGTCGCCACCCTCGTCGGGCTTGAGGAAGCCGAAGCCATCCCGGTGGCCGATGACGGTGCCGGCGATGAGCGGCAGGCGCTTCACCAGGCAGTATTCACCGCGCCGGTTCTGCACCAACTGACCGTCCCGCAACATGGCGCCCAGGCGCCGGTTCAGGGCCTCGACGTCCACGGCGTCGTGGAGCTTGAGGTCGTGGGTCAGGCGCTCGAAGGACAGAGGCTGATCCGCCTCCGTCAGCCACTCCAGGATGGCCTCGCGGCTGGCGATGGGGCGTTCGTATTTGAGGGCTTCGCGCTGGGCGTATGGGTCAGCGCCACTCTTGGCGCGACGACGGGAAGGCTGGTTACGGGTTTTTTTGCGTTTCATTCTGATTGGTCGAAAGGGGAAGACCCCCCGGTCCTGAGATGGGCATTTTTATAGCCGCTTCAAGGGCCTAGGTGGGTAGCGAACATTGACACATGAGGCATGGGCCGGTAAAGTGCCCGCCCTTCGCGCCCCT
>CAZPAO010000071.1:0-5053 GCA_964584665.1 uncultured Gammaproteobacteria bacterium | reverse complement strand
AGGTAGCGAAATTCCTTGTCGGGTAAGTTCCGACCTGCACGAATGGCGTAACGATAGCTCCACTGTCTCCACCCAAAACTCAGTGAAATTGAAATCGCAGTGAAGATGCTGCGTTCCCGTGGCAAGACGGAAAGACCCCATGAACCTTTACTCTAACTTTACACTGAACTTTGAACATACTTGTGTAGGATAGCTGGGAGGCTTTGAAGTCCGGTCGCTAGATCGGATGGAGCCACCGTTGAAATACCAGCCTGGTCTGTTCGGAGTTCTAACCTAGGTCCGTAATCCGGATCGGGAACAGTGTATGGTGGGGAGTTTGACTGGGGCGGTCTCCTCCTAAAGTGTAACGGAGGAGCACAAAGGTACCCTCAGCGCGGTCGGAAATCGCGCACGGCGTGCAATGGCACAAGGGTGCTTGACTGCGAGACGTACATGTCGAGCAGGTACGAAAGTAGGTCATAGTGATCCGGTGATTCTGTATGGAAGGGTCATCGCTCAACGGATAAAAGGTACTCTGGGGATAACAGGCTGATTCCATCCAAGAGTCCATATCGACGATGGAGTTTGGCACCTCGATGTCGGCTCATCACATCCTGGGGCTGTAGCAGGTCCCAAGGGTATGGCTGTTCGCCATTTAAAGTGGTACGCGAGCTGGGTTCAGAACGTCGTGAGACAGTTCGGTCCCTATCTGCCATGGGCGTTGGAGATTTGAGGGGAGCTGCTCCTAGTACGAGAGGACCGGAGTGGACGTATCTCTGGTGTACCGGTTGTCACGCCAGTGGCATTGCCGGGTAGCTATATACGGACGGGATAACCGCTGAAAGCATCTAAGCGGGAAGCCCACCCCAAGATTAGATCTCCCTGGACTCTTGAAGTCCCTAAAGGCCCGTCGAAGACTACGACGTTGATAGGCTGGGTGTGTACGCGCAGTAATGCGTTTAGCTAACCAGTACTAATTGGCCGTGCGGCTTGGCCATATAACCTCAAGTGGTTTGTATGGCACAAGATTTGATTCTGCGTCTCTATGAGAGACTGACATACTTAAGCGACAACAACTTTCCTCACTGCGTGCGCCATGGGCGCGCGCAACAGTGAAACCGG
Organism: uncultured Gammaproteobacteria bacterium; assembly: GCA_964584665.1. Taxonomy (GTDB): domain Bacteria; phylum Pseudomonadota; class Gammaproteobacteria; order Natronospirales; family REEB76; genus DASUBN01. The sequence continues at coordinate 3,952 of CAZPAO010000071.1, read as the reverse complement.
TTTGCCTGGCGACCATAGCGAGTGGGAACCACCCGATCCCATCCCGAACTCGGAAGTGAAACTGCTCAGCGCCGATGCTAGTTTGCGGTCTCCGCATGCGAAAGTAGGACATCGCCAGGCTCTATATATAAAACCCCGTCATGTGAAAACATGACGGGGTTTTTCTTTGTGGCCTGGCGAAGTCCTACTTTCGCAGCGGAGACACCTATTGGGTGTTTGCGGTCGCGTCACCGTCCCCCGCTCGCTACGCCTCCTGCTTCGCTCGCGGTCGCGGTGCTTCCCGCGCGGCCCGTCTCGCTACGCATCCCGCTCCGCTCACCGGCCCAGGGCATACATCCCTGTATGCCCGCTCGTCGCTGCGCGACGAGCCCGCATGCGAAAGCATGCGTTGATGCGAAAGCAGGGCCACCTCATATCGACTAAGCCGCGTTGATTCTTGATTCCAAATCTGACCCCGACGGCTCCGGCCTTCGGGGTTTCCATTTCTGAAACAGGAGAAACCCCATGAGCGAATTCACCAAGACTTTCCGCAATCTCACCTTGGCTGGCGCAAGACGGGCACGAGACGCCGCGCTCGCAGAAGCGGCCAAGCTAGGGGTCGCCATCTGTGTCGTGATCGTGGATCGTGCCGGCCTGCTGTTGTTGGTCGAGACCCAGGATGGTGCCGCGCCGGGCTCGGTCGAGGCTTCTTTGATGAAGGCCAAAGGCGCTGCCCGCTATCGGGTAGCCACCCACAAGACCGCGGAGTTCGTGAAGACCCTTTCACCAGGGCTCGTATCTCACGCCCTGTCGCTGCCGGAGGTCTGTGCTTTCCAGGGAGGAGTGCCGCTGCAGGTGCAAGGTGAGACCGTCGGTGCCGTCGGCATCTCCGGCGGCAGTGGTGAACAGGATGTGGCGATAGGTCAGGCTGCTGCGGCTGCTTTGGGCTAAGCTTCCAGTTGCTTCTCTATCGTCTTGGTCCTCGCATCCACCACATCCCCCGTGTGTTTGGTGCTCACGGTCTCGATGAGCACCAGACCGCATTCCTCCTCGGCCACCGGGTTATGCAGGGTGTCCTTGGGGATCACGTAGAAGTCGCCCGGGTTCAGCGTCACGGAGCGGCCCTCCAGCTCGATCTTGAGCCGGCCGTAGACCACCAGGAACATCTCGTCTTCGTGGTCATGCTTGTGCCAGACCAACTGGCCCTTCACCTTGGCCACCTTCACGTACTGGTCGTTGACCCGGCCGATGACCTTGGGCGACCAATGCTCGGTGATGGATTCGAGGGCCTGGGTGAAGTTCGTGGGGTTCAAGCTGTCCATGGGCGGACTCCGAATTTAGGAGCGCGGAAATAGGCTCATTTTATAGGGGTTTTTTGAGATGGGCCGGCAAGGGCGCGTGTCCGCCCGGTCAACGTCCCCTCTGGTACTGCACCTGTGCCATCTTCTGGCCTTCGCCGTAGAAGAAGCCCAGGAGTCCGTAGCGGCTGCCGCGGGTCACGGGCGTGACTTCGTGCAAGAGCGAACAGGAGAAGATCACTGCGCCGCCGCGCTCGGGCACGTACAGGTCCGGGCCGAACTCAGGGAAGCGCAGCTCGCCGCCCTCGTACTCGCCGGGGTTGAGATTGATGGTCATGGCGAAGCGGCGGTGCTGGGTGTCGCGGGATTCGTTGTCCCGGTGCGCGTTGAAGTAGCCCGCGCCGGCGTCGTAGCGGATGAGCTTGAACACTTCGTGCTGGGTAACCTGGAAGCTGAAGCAGCGCTGTATCTCCGGCAGCACGCGCCTGACCAAGGCATCCTTCACCCGGTCCAGCCACACGCCGCCGTCTATATAGACGTCGCGGCGCATCTTCACGCTTGGGTCCGGTTTCCAGAGGGCCTTGTCGCCCTCCACGTAGGCGGTGCCGGAGGGCGTGCCGCCGGTCTCCTCGAAGTGGGCGATCAGGTCGCGGCAGAACTGCTCGTCCAGCGCGCGTGGGATGAAGAGCACCGGTGCCTGCTGGTGCAGGGTGCGGGACTGGGGTTTCGGCCGCGCGGCATAGAGCCCCGCCACGCGCCGTACGAACTCGCCCGCATCCCCGCTGCGCTCGAGCTTCTCCACGATGCGCAGGTTGTCGTCCAGCACCAGCGCGACCATGGTGGCAGGCGTGCTGCCGAGGAGATGTTGGGTGAGGGCGCCATCGTCCGAGAGCAGCACCAGGTCCTTGACCGGGGTTGATCCGGCCGCGGTCACTTCGGTGGGCGTGCCGAGCACCAATGCGACGCGGGTGACCTGGCCCCAGCTGATGGAGGTGTCCGCGAGCGCGACAAGCTCCGCGCGGGTGCCGGCATCGGCGGCACGGCCACAGAGGAACAGCACCATGGGCTGGCCGTGGTGCAGGTCCAGGAACAGGCATTGTTTGCCGGCGGCGTCGAGCCGTCCGAAGTCCGGTATGCGCTCGCCCGGCGTGAGGCCCGCCATGCCGAAAGCTCCTGAAAACCCTGGGGAAATCCGCCCATACTTTAGCATCCTGTTCGACATAAGCGGGGCGCGGGAGCAAGCACCCTGGGTTAAGATGCGACCCATCCGGTCTCCCCAGGTCCGCTATGGCTGCGACCCCCGAAAAGCAGAGCGCCTCCGCCGTGCTCATGATCCGGCCCGCCAACTTCGGCGCCAACCCGGAGACGGCGCAGTCCAATGCCTTCCAGAAGAGCGCCGAGTCCGGCGCCACGGCGCAGTCCCGTGCGCTCGCGGAGTTCGATGCGCTGGCGGAAGCCCTGCGCGCCGCCGGCGTGGTGGTGGAGCTGTTCGAGGATCGGCCTGAGCCTGTAACCCCCGATGCGGTCTTCCCCAACAACTGGGTGAGCTTCCACGCAGACGGCAGCGCCTGGCTCTACCCGATGCTCGCGCTCAACCGCCGCTGGGAGCGTCGCCAGGACATCCTGGATGCGCTCAAGTCCGAGCGCGGTTACGCCCTCACGGACGTGCATGATCTCTCCTATTCGGAACTGGATGGCCGCTACCTCGAAGGCACCGGCAGCCTGGTGCTGGACCGGGTGAACCGCGTCGCCTACGCCGGCCTCTCGCCGCGCACCGACGGCCGCCTGCTGCAGGATTGGGCCGGGCGTGCGGGCTACGAAGTAGTGAGTTTCCATCCGCGGGACACCAAGGGCCGGCTCATATACCACACCAACGTCATGCTATGCATCGGCGCTGGTTTCGCCCTTGGCTGCTTCGACTGCATCGCCGACGTCGCCGAGCGGGAGCGGGTCACCCAACGCCTCGCCGCCACCGGCCACGAGGGGATCGCCATCAGTCCCTATCAGATGGAATCCTTCGCCGGGAACATGCTGGAACTCGCGGGACGCTATGGCGAGACCGTGCTCGCCATGTCGGCCCGCGCCGAGCGCGCCCTGAACCCGAACCAGCGTGCGGCGCTGGAGAAGCACGCCCGCATCGTCTCCAGTCCCATAGATACCATCGAAGATTGCGCCGGCGGCAGCGTGCGCTGCATGCTGGCCGAAATCCATCTCCCGAGGGTTTAGACTATCCTCAAAGCTGCTGCGCTCGGCAGGGCGTTATTGGGCTTCGGACTCGCAGTGCCGGAAGCAAGAACGAAGCAACTGGGTGACTGCGTCACCTTCCCCGCCGCACATCCATGTGCGGCGGGCAGGCCTGGCCTGTGCTTTCCTGCACAGGCGTCCGCGGCATGCCGCGGACTCGCTCGCGACGCTTTGAGGTTCTTTTATATAAGGATGATGAAGATGGAAAAATCCCTGCAGGAGACCTACGCCCCCCACAACGCTTGTTTCGGCTGTGGCCCGGCCAATGAGAAGGGCCTGCACGTGCGCAGCTTCCCCAAGGGCACCGAGTTGGTGGCGGAGTGGGAGGCGGAGACCCACCACGAAGCTTTCCCGGGTGTCTTGAACGGCGGCATCATCGGCTCGCTGCTGGATTGCCACTGCAACTGGACCGCCGCCTGGCACCTCATGAA
>CAZPAO010000070.1:0-5407 GCA_964584665.1 uncultured Gammaproteobacteria bacterium | reverse complement strand
ACAGGCTGGCGGCGACGGCGGCGATGGCGATACCGGAGACTTTGGTCGTGTTCATGATAGGAGTCCTCTATAGAGTTGGTTATTCATATCCAAAATCACATCCAAGCACCCCGGTTTTGGATGACTCCACCACCGGTCGGAGAACCTGATCCCCTTGTACGGGAGCTGGTTGCTCGCGTTTCCCCATCTCAGGGAGGTCCCGGCAAGGCCGGTCCCGCACTGGATACGGACCATCGGGGCGATTGGAGGCGTTATCGAAGCGCCTTTTCACTGCCCTTGAGGTGTACTCAAGACCCGATGGAGGGCTATTTATTACATGTTTAGGCCAGGACTTGCTATGCCTGGTTCGGTGCGACATATTCTTTTGGGCTATATATTAAAAAGCCCCCGGGGGCCTTGCGATGGCAGGGGGAGCAATACCCGAGTAATTTACTCTGGATAACGAACACGGGGGTGATCCATGAATCCGCACAAGCACCACGACCCTGACCACAAGCGCGAGCATGTGCACATCCATGCCCAGCACTACGAGAAGGACAAGGGCGCTTCCCGCCAGTGGCTCTTCATCGGCGTAGCCCTGCTGGTGGTGGCGCTGGTCTACAGCGGCGTGCTGTTGGTCCGCGCCAAGGCACGCTCCAGTGCCGTCACCGCGTTGGAAGTCAGCCCCCTCCAGTTCGATGCGAGCCATGATGATCTGGGGATCGCTTCCGGCGAAGCCAATGCGCCGGTGGTGGTGCGGGAGTTCGCCGACTTCCAGTGTCCTGCCTGCGGCGGTTTCGAGCCGGTGCTGGAGCAGATGCGCAAGGATTACGTGGATACCGGCAAGGTCCGCTTCGTGTTCTTCGACCTGCCTTTGGAAGACATCCACAAGAACGCCATGATCGCCGCCCAGGTGGCGCGCTGTGCGGGCACCCAGCAGCACTACTGGCAGATGCACGACCTCCTCTACGCCAAACAGGCGGAGTGGGGTGAGTCCAAGGATCCCATGGACACCTTCCTCACCTACGGCACCGGCTTAGGGTTAGACAACGGCAGGATGATGGGCTGCATCCGCACGGGCGCCATGCACCAGGATGTGGTGCGCAGCCAGGCTTACGGCGAGGCCATGGGGATGCACTCCACCCCCACCTTCGCGGTGAACGATCAGGCGGTGGTGGGCGGCGCGTCCTACGCGGACCTGAAGGCGCTCATCGACTCACAGCTCGCGGCGGCCAAGCACTGAGGCGGCGCCGTGGCTGAATACCGCATGCAGGGCGTCGACCTCTGCGACCGCAACAAGAACCGCTTGGGCTACGTGCGCGAGAGCACGGTGTTCGACTCCGTGAACCGGCGCATGGGCTACGTGCGGGGCAACGACATCTACGATGCCACCAACCGGCGCATGGCCTACCTGCGGGACGCGGACGTTTACAGCTCGAGCAACAATCGCATCGGCCGCATCGAGGACTTCCAGAAACGCATCGAGAAGGCGCCGGAGGGTCCGGTGGCTGTCGCTTTGCTGATGCTTTTGGCTAGACCTACCTGATAGACAAGGTCAGGGGGTGCCCGCGCGCTCCCTGACGAGCCGCAGATAGAGCTGCTCGTCGGGCATGCGCCGTTCCCGTTGCGCGCGCCACAGGGTCTCTCCCAGGCACTCCAGCATCTCGTGTTCGGCGCGCATCGGGTCGCGGGTCTTCACGAGCAGCGCCTCGTAGGCTGCCTTGATCCCGCGCGGCCGGTCGATGGAGAGCTGCTCGCGGATGGCGATGTGCATCCCCATGTGCAGGAAGGGGTTGGTCTCGCCGCCTTCCGGTAGCCAGTCCTTGTCCAGTGCCTCACCTCGCTCCAGCAGGGTATGGTATTCCGGGTGCGCCCGGATCACGTCGCCGATGAGCGTCTCCAGCGCCGTCATGGGCAGGCCGTCCTGCATCTTCTTCCACACGTCGAAGAAGGTCTGGCGCGTGTCGCTGCGGCTCTCGCCGTGGATGCTCATGCGCGCTTCCCCTTCTTCTTGGCGGGTGGCTTCAGCGCCAACGGCACTTTCGACTCAGGCTTGGTCTTCTGCTTGTACTCGCAGAGGTCGCGGATCACGCAAGTAGGGCACTTGGGTTTGCGCGCGACGCACACGTAGCGCCCATGCAGGATCAGCCAGTGGTGCGCGTCCTGCTTGAACTCATCCGGCGTGGTTCGGGTGAGGCCGTCCTCCACCTGCCGTTCGTCCTTGCCGGGAGCGAGACCGGTGCGGTTGGCGACCCGGAAGATGTGGGTGTCCACCGCGATGGTGGGCTCGCCGAAGGCGGTGTTCAGCACCACGTTGGCGGTCTTGCGGCCGACGCCCGGCAGCGCTTCTAGTTCCTCGCGGGTATCCGGCACCTCGCCGCCGTGCTTCTCCAGCAGCAGGCGTGCGGCGGCGATCACGTTCTTCGCTTTGGTGTTGAAGAGGCCGATGGTCTTGATGTAGTCCTTGAGGCCTGTCTCCCCCAGCGCCAGCATGGCCGAAGGCGTGTTGGCGGCCGGGAAGAGCCTGGCGGTGGCCAGGTTCACACTCTTGTCCGTGGCCTGGGCCGAGAGGGAGACCGCCACCAGCAGCTCATAGGGCGTGCGGTAATGCAGTTCCGTGGTGGGCTGCGGATTCACGGCCTTCAACCGCTCGAATATCTTCCTGCGCTTCGCGGGCGTCATGTCAGTGCTTCTTGTCCTGGGCACGCCGGGACTTTACCCGCGCCAGCGCTGCGGCGATCTCCGCCTGGTGATGGGCCTTCCGCTCCGCGGTGGACGCGGGCCTCGGAGTCGCCGCCCCCGTCTTCTGCATCCGGTGCCGTCTATATATACGGTAGCGTCCCCGCAGGGCATCGGCCCGTTCGGCCCCGGACATGGGGAACTGCCAGCCCTCCAGACCTTCCGTCACCCCCTGGGCCGGTTCGAGCTTGATGCAGTCCACCGGACAGGGCGGCAGGCATAGGCCGCAGCCGGTGCAGAGGGCTTCGATGACCGTGTGCATTTGTTTCTGTGCGCCGGTGATGGCATCCACCGGGCAGGCCTGGATGCACTTGGTGCAGCCGATGCAGAAGGGCTCTTCGATGAAGGCCACGGTGCCGGGGATGAAAGTCCCGACCTCGGGCGCGAGGGGCTTCGAGGGCCGATGCAGCAATCCCGAAAGAGCGCCGATGGCTGCATCGCCCCCGGGCGGGCATCGGTCGATATCCGTCTCGCCGCGCGCCAATGCTTCCGCGTAGGCGCGGCAATCTGCGTAGCCGCAGCGCGTGCACTGCGTCTGGGGTAAGAGCGCGTCGATTTTTTCGGCTAATGCATTCATAAGTTGAAAGAATGCACTCCTGAAACGAGGGATTTTTTGGCTCAGGCTAGGCGCGCATGATCGAGGACCCGGAACGTACTCTTAGTGTACGTGAGGAGTCCGAGGGCATGCGCAACAACGCCTGAGACGAAAAGACCCGTTTCAGGGGTTATTTGACGCGCATCCCGGGTTGGGCGCCTGTATGCGGTTCCAGTATCCAGAGGTCCTTGCCGCCGGGGCCGGCCGCCAGCACCATGCCTTCCGACATGCCGAACTTCATCTTGCGGGGCGCCAGGTTCGCCACCATCACCGTGAGCTTGCCTTCCAGCTGTTCCGGCGCGTAGGCGCTCTTGATGCCGGCGAACACGTTGCGGGTGCCGTCGCCGAGGTCCAGGGTCAGGCGCAGGAGCTTGTCCGCGCCCTCAACGTGTTCCGCCTTCGCGATGCGCGCGATGCGCAGGTCGATCTTGGCGAAGTCGTCGTAACTGATCTCGGCGGCGATGGGGTCCATGTTCGATGCCTTCTGCGCGCTCTTGTTCAGGTCTTCCTTGGAGGATTCGACCATGGCTTCGATGCGTGTCTTGTCGACGCGCGACATCATCGGCGTGAAATGGTTGATCTTGTGGTCCAGCAGCGGCTGCTCCAGGTCCTTCCAGCTGAGTGCCGGCACGTCGAGGAAAGCCTCGGTCTTGGTGGCGAGTTCCGGCAGCACCGGCTTGAGATAGATCGCCATCACCCGGAACAGGTTGATGCCGAGACTGCAGATCTGCTGCACTTCCGCGGGCACCGGTTGCTGCTTGGCCAGCGACCAGGGCTTCTTCGCGTCGATGTACTCGTTCACCCGGTCGGCGATCTCCATCACTTCGCGGATGGCGCGGGAGTATTCGCGGTTCTCGTAGGCCGAAGCGATGCTGTCCTTCGCGGCGACGGCCTTGCGGAACAACTCGTCGTCCGTGAGAGTCTTCGCGAGCTTGCCCTGGTAGTGGGTCTCGATGAAGCCCGCGCAGCGGCTGGCGATGTTCACCAGCTTGCCGACGAGGTCGGAGTTCACCCGCTGTAGGAAGTCGTCCAGGTTGAGGTCGATGTCGTCGATGCCGGGGCCGAGCTTGGCCGCGAAGTAGTACCGCAGGTATTCCGGGTCGAGACCCGCATCCAGGTACGTGCGCGCCTTGATGAAGGTGCCGCGGGACTTGGACATCTTCTGGCCGTTCACCGTCAGGAAGCCGTGGGCATATACCGCCGAGGGCGTGCGGAAACCGGCGCCGTCCAGCATCGCCGGCCAGAACAGCGAATGGAAGTAGATGATGTCCTTGCCGATGAAATGGTAGACCTCGGCCTGGCTATCCTTGCCCCAGAAGTCGTCGAACTTCAGGTCCTTGCGCCTGGCGCAGAGGTTCTTGAAGCTCGCCATGTAGCCGATGGGTGCATCCAGCCAGACGTAGAAGTACTTGCCCGGTGCGTCCGGTATCTCGAAGCCGAAGTAGGGCGCGTCACGGGAGATGTCCCAGTCCTGCAGGCCGGCGGCGAACCACTCGTCCAGCTTGCGGGTCACCGCCTCATGCAGGTGACCCGGCGCGCGGGTCCAGTCCCGCAGCATCTGTTCGAAATCGCCCAGCTTGAAGAAGTAGTGCTGCGATTCGCGCTGCACCGGCGGCGTACCGGAGAGCACCGACACCGGGTGCTTGAGGTCCGCCGGGCTGTAGGTGGCGCCGCAGTTCTCGCAGGAATCGCCGTACTGGTCCGCGGTGCCGCAGCGCGGACATTCGCCCTTGATGAAGCGGTCCGGCAGGAACATCTTGGCCTGCTCGTCGTACATCTGCTGGATGGTGCGCACCGCGATGTGGCTCGGCTTCGCGTCCCGCAGGTTCTTGTAGATGAGCGTCGCCAGCTCCCGGTTCTCGTCGGAATGGGTGCTGTGGTAGTTCTCGAAGCGGATGTGGAAGTCCTTGAAGTCCCGTTGGTGGTCCACGCCCACGCCGGCGATGAGTTCTTCGGGGCTGATGCCCTGCTCGCGGGCCTTCAGCATGATCGGGGTGCCGTGGGCATCGTCCGCCGAGACGAACAGGCAGCGGTTGCCCGCCATGTTCTGGTAGCGCACCCAGATGTCGGTCTGGATGTTGCCCACCATGTGCC
>CAZPAO010000069.1:0-6104 GCA_964584665.1 uncultured Gammaproteobacteria bacterium | reverse complement strand
GCCACCGGCCACGTCACCTCGATCGACGGCGGCACCGGCACCAATACGCTCACCGGGAACAACCTGGCCACCACCTGGACCATCAGCGCTTCCGATGGCGGAACGCTGGCGGATACCAACGGCACCATCAACTTCAGCAACATCGGCAACCTGACCGGCGGCACAGCGAACGACAGCTTCCAGTTCACCGGCGGCTCCGTGTCCGGCGCCATCGTGGGCGGCGGCGGCGCCACCAATACGCTGGATTACTCCGGCGTGGCGGGCCCGATCTCCGTGACCCTGTCCGGCGCGAACGCCGGCTCGGCCGACGACATCGGCACCACCTTCAGCGGCATCAACACGCTGATCGGCACCGGCAATGGCGACACCCTGACCGGTGCGGCCACCACCATCGCGTGGACCATCAACGCGGCGGACGGCGGTAGCGTGGGAACGTTCAACTTCAGCGCCATCGCCAACCTGACGGGCGGCTCGGGCAACGATACGTTCACCGTCTCGGGCGGTTCCATCTCCGGCACCATCGACGGTGGCACCGGCACCAACACCCTGGTGGGCAACAACGGCGCCAACACCTGGACCATCTCGGGCACCGATAGCGGCAGCGTCACCAACGTGAACGCCTTCGCCAACATCGGCAACCTGACCGGCGGCACGGCGAACGACACGTTCCAGTTCACCGGCGGCTCCGTGTCCGGCAACGTCGTCGGCGGCGGTGGCACCACCAACACCCTCGATTACTCCGGCGCGGCCGGCCCGATCTCGATCGTCCTGTCCGGCGCCAACGCCGGCTCCGGCGATGACGTCGGCGGTACCTTCAGCGGCATCAACAAGCTGATCGGCACCGGCGCGGGCGACTCCCTGACCGGTTATGGCGGCGGCGCCAGCAGCCGCGCCTGGACCATCAGCGGGGCCGACAGCGGCAACCTCGATGGCACCTTCGCCTTCAGCGCCATCGCCAACCTGAACGGCACGGCGGCCAGCGACACGTTCACCGTCTCGGGCGGTTCCATCTCCGGCACCATCGATGGCGGCACCGGCACCAACACTCTCGTGGGCAACAACGGCGCCAACACCTGGACCATCTCGGGCACCGACAGCGGCAGCGTCACCAACGTGAACGCATTCGTCAACGTCGGCAATTTGACCGGCGGCACGGCGAACGACAGCTTCCAGTTCACCGGCGGCGACCTGTCCGGCAACATCGTCGGTGGCGGTGGCGGCACCAACACGCTGGATTACTCCGGCGCGGCCGGTCCGATCTCGATCGTCCTCTCCGGCGCCAACGCTGGCTCCGGCGACGACATCGGTGGCACCTTCAGTGGCATCGATACCCTGATCGGCACCGGCGCGGGGGACACCCTGACCGGCTTCGGTTCCAGCGGCAGCCATACCTGGACCATCAGTGGCACCGACAGCGGTGACCTGGATGGCAGCTTCGACTTCAGCCAGATCGCCAACCTGAAAGGTACCGGCGCCAGCGACACCTTCGTGATCTCCGGCGGCAACCTCACCGGCGGCATCAACGGCGGCGGCGGTGCAGGTATCAATGAGATCGATGGCGATACCGGTGCCAACACCTGGACCGTGAGCGGTGCCGATGCGGGCGATGTGAACGGCCTCGCGTTCACCAACATCAACAACCTGCAGGGCAACAATGGTGCCGATGATTTCGTGTTCGCTGGAGGCACGATCGACGGCCAGATCGACGGCGGCTCGGGCAACGACACCCTGGATTACAGTGCGGTCGGTGGCACCCTGAGCGTGAGCATCACGAGCGGTTCTGCCAGCGGCTACACCGGTTCGGACGCCATCGCGACCTTGTTCAAGGGCATCAATGTCCTGGTGGGCAACGGTTCCAACAACAGTGCCCTGAACGGTGAGAATAGCGCTGTCAATTGGTCCATCAATAGTTCCGGCAACGACGTCTATGATGATGGCAATGCGCCCACACCGCTTACCTTCAGCGGCTTCAACAAGCTGGTGGGTGGCAGTGGCGTCGATACCTTCGCCATCGGCGGCGGTACCACGACCTTTACGTCCATCACCGGCGGTGGCGGCAACGATGTGCTCACCGTAGCTAATACCGGCGTAGTGAATTCCACTGGTGCAACCCTGACTATCACTGGCGTCGAGTCCATCACCACCAACGGCAGCGGTGTGTTCCAGGCTGGCACAGTGGATCTGCTTGGCGGTGTCACCATAACGGCCAATGTCGATACGAACACCCTCACCGTCACCGGCGGAGCCGGCAGCGCGGCCACCATCACGGCCACCGGCGACGTCGCCTTGAGCGGCGTGAATATGGGCAGTGGCAGCTTCACCCTGATCGCTACCGGGGGCAACATCACCGGTGCGGCCGGTACCGACATCACGGCTGGGGCAGTGACCCTGACTGCGGGTGCTGGCAAGAGCATCGGCAGCAGTGGCAGTGCCCTGAATACCGCGATTTCCGGTACCTTGATCGCAACGGCACCGGCTGGCATCTTCGTATCCAACACTGGCACGCTGGACCTGGGCAATCTGACCGCCACAAGTGGCCGTATCGGCATCACGTCCACCGGCAACATCACGGCATCGGGTTCGACGTTCAAATCGAACAGCAGCGGTGTCACGCTGGCGACCACCGGCTCGGCGGACATCGACTTCAGCGGCGGCGTGAGTGTGCAGGGCGGTGGTCTAACGCTGACCACGTCGAGCGGCCAGTTCAACCTGAACGGCAGCCTGTCCGTCGCGGGTAGCGTCTCGGCCAACAACCTGGTGGCGACTAATGCCTCCATCACCACCAGCGGCAACGCCGGCATCACGCTCGGCCCCGTCACGGGCGATACCCTGGCCCTCAGCACCTTCGGCACGGGCCTCGTGACCCTGGGCACCGTGAACCTCACCACCCTGAGCCTCAGCGATGCGGTCACGGGCAAGGTGCAGTTCAACGGCAATGTGAGCACCACAACCCTGGACATGAGCCACCTGCAGGGCGGCGTGGTGGTGGGCATCTCCGGCGTGACCATCAAGGCCACGGGTCTCGACTTCAGCAAGACCAGCGGCATCGATGGCAAGGTCGCCGGCTCCCAGACCCTGAACCTGAACGGTAACGGCGGCACGGTGATCCTGGCCCCGGTGGGTCAGAGCGTGGCCCTGAAGGCCCTGAACGTCACGGGCGGCAGCATCCATGCGGGCGATGTGACCACGGCGGCGGGCCAGAACTACACCGGCACGCTGACCCTGCGCGGCACCCTTGCCAACAACGGCTCCGGTGACGTCAGCATCACCGGCGACGTGACCCTGGGCGGCGCGTCCACCATCAGCAACGCGGGCGGCGGCGCCATCGACGTCACCGGCGTGGTGGACGGCCATCAGCAGCTCAAGCTGAACGCCGGTTCCGGCCAGGTGGACGTGACCGGCAACATCGGCGGGACCACAGCCTTGGTGAGCCTGACGGCGGCCGGCGGCGGCATCGTGCTCGGCGGCACCGTGCACACGGTCCAGGACCAGAGCTACTCCGGCAGCGTGGCCGCCAATGCGGACATCACCAGCCTGAGCGGCGGCATCACCTTCGGCGGCAAGCTCGACATCCGCAAGAACCTGACGATCACCGCTGACCGCATCAGCCTGACTGGCGGCAACAGCAGCGTGGACACCGGCAACGGCGCGACCCTCGTGCTGATGCCGGAGACCCTCAGCCGCGCCATCGTCATCGGCGGCAGCAGTGCGGGAACCCTCGACTTGAGCGGTTCGGCCTTGAGCGGATATGAAGGCACCTTGTTCATCGGCGCCACACCGCGCACTTTCGGGGACGTCACCGCGGGGATCGTCAGCCCGGTCAGCGGTGACATCAACGTGGATAGCGACATCGTCATGGGCAACGGCGCCACCCTGGTGCTGGCGACCACCGGCACGCTGAACATCAACGCCACGGTCCAGGCCACCGACATGGTGCTGGGCGGCACGGTCGGGGTGTTCAACCCCAACAATGCCGGCACCGTGACCGGTGACAACATCGAGGTCATCGGCGGCACCATCGGCGAGACCGGCAACGACATCTCGGGCGGCCCGCTCTCGGGTGCGGGGCAGCTGCACTTCGCCACCACCAGCAGCAAGGCCGTGTTCAACCTGCCCGGGATCACCGTGGCGCAGGGCCCGGATCCGGAGACCCTGCAGTACGCCACGGACCTCGATGTGAACGTGAACAAGAACTCGCAGGCTTCGAACTCCGGCCAGCAGGCTGCCGCCAACCAGCAGACCGGCGGTCTCCTGGGCAGCGGCTTCATCGACGTCTCGGTGTTCCAGCAGATATCGCTGTACGACGTGAACGGTAGCGGCATCCAGCTGCCGGGCGACCAGTGCGAGGAAGAGAGCACCTCCGGCGCCGGCTGCGGCCAGTGATCCCGGGGGGCTGACCGCCCGGAAAGTGTGAGGCACATCAAGGTTTAGCCCCCTGCGGGGGGCTAGACTCCTTGGTGGGAAACCGCAGGAAGCAGGGGAACATGCTCACCGCACTCAGGTCCTTCACCCATGGTCTGCGCCGTACTTGGCCTCTGCGCCTGGAGATCCGCGGCCAATGGCAGCTGTTCGGCAGCGAGCAGGACTATGACCGCTTCCTGACCTCCCGCATCGAAGTCTCCGCCGAGAGCATCGAGACCCTGGCCCAGCTGGACGGTCACGGCGTGCAGCGGCAGCTCCGCCATACCCGCCGCTCCCACAAGAACTCCGTGGACATCCTGGTGCGCGCCATGGAGACCCGTGCGCGCCTGCGCCACCTCTGGGGCATGCTGGATGTGGACAAGGTGCCGGACGAGCACGACTGGCCCTCCATCCTGTTCGCGGCCGGCAGCGCGGACCGCATATCGGATACGGCCCTGCGCCTGACACTCACCCATTACATCCATTACCTGGAATCGCGCCGCGACATCCTGGAGACCATCGGGCGCGAATGGCGCGCCGGCGTGCGCGAGAGCGGCTCGCCCCGGCCGGTGATGCCGCGGGCCATGCGCGCCGACGTGGTGCCCCCTTCCTCCCGCTTCACCACGCGCCTGAACCAGCTGTACGCGCGCCTGCCGCGCCGCCGCGCCGTGAACCTGGATCTCAACACCCATCCGGACATCACCGTCTACCTCGCCCGCAACCGCTTCGTGCTGAAGTTCGCGGAAGGCCACGTCATGCTGCAGCAGCCGGAAGGCATCAGCTATGAGCTGCGCCCCGGCCGCACCATGGTGGGCCGCTCGGCCCAGTGCGAGGTCTGCCTGGATTCCGCCAGCGGGGATATCTCCCGCCAGCATCTCCTGATCGAGATGACCGTGAACCATCACTTGAGACTCACGGACCTCTCATCCCGCGGCACCTACCTGCCGCCGGAACTCCTGGAACGCCTAGATACCGGCACCAAGTCAAATCGTATGCATTAACGGTATTCTTAAGGACAAAAAAAGCCCCGCTCTCGCGGGGCTTTTCTTTTCAGGGGAGAGGGGGGCTTAGCCTTCCAAGGCCTTGCTCACCCGGGCATGTTCCTTCTCCAGGCCTGCCGGCACGCGCTTGCCGAAGGTCTTGAAGTACTCGCCCAGGTCCGCCATCTCCTTCTTCCACTTGCCCGTGTCGATGTTGAGCAGGGTGTGGAGGGTGGCGGGATCGATGTCCAGCTCATGGGTGTCGATGGACTTGTCCGTGGGCACGAAGCCGATGGGGGTCTCGACCGCATCCGCCTTGCCTTCGCAACGGTCCAGGATCCAGTGCAGCACCCTGAGGTTCTCGCCGAAGCCGGGCCACATGAACTTGCCGTCCGCGTCCTGGCGGAACCAGTTCACGTGGAAGATCTTCGGCAGCTTGCCGGACTTCTGGCCGAAGGAGAGCCAGTGGGACCAATAATCGGCAAAGTTATAACCACAGAAAGGCTTCATGGCCATGGGGTCGCGGCGCACCACGCCCACCTGGCCCGTGGCCGCGGCGGTGGTCTCTGAGGCGACGCTCGCGCCCACCAGCACGCCGTGGTTCCAGTCCCGGGCTTCGTACACCAGCGGTGCCACGTCCGCGCGGCGGCCGCCGAACACGATGGCCGAGATGGGCACGCCGGTCGGATCCTCGCTGTGGGGCGAGTAGCTGGGGTTCTGCTT
>CAZPAO010000068.1:0-6614 GCA_964584665.1 uncultured Gammaproteobacteria bacterium | reverse complement strand
ACGCACTCCACCATCCAGTGACCGAGCCCCTTGCCCCGGTACGCCTCCAGCACGTACACGTCGCAGAGGTAGGCATAGGTAGCGTAGTCCGTCACCACCCGGGAGAGGCCCACCTGCTCCCGCTCCCGGTGATAGAGACCGAAGCAGAGGGAGTTGGCGAGCGCCTTGTCCAGCACCGCGCGCGGTATGCCCTGGCACCAGTACACGTTGCTCAGGAAAGCGTGCACCGCGGCCCGGTCCAGCCGTGCGGGTTCCGTGGAGATCAGGTACTCGCCCTGGCGCGTCTCGAGGGGTCTCAGCATCCGCTCAGCGCCACATGCCGTCCAGGTCTTCGCCTTCCGCCGCGTGGCCGATGGGCTTCACGCCATACATGTGCATGATGGTGTGCAGCACGTCGTAGTGGCTCACGTGCTGGTTGTAGCTGCCGGGCTTCACGCCCTGGCCCAGGATGATGGTCATGACCTGGTTGTCCTGGGTGCCGTCGTCCTCGTCCCAGGTCAGGATCAGCAGGCTGTGGTTGTGCTGGGCCCAACTGATGTACTTCTCCATGTTGACCTTGAGCCAGGCGTCCGCCTGGGCCGCCGTGCCGTCATGCATGTCGTTCATCATGTTCGGCACCACGAAGGACACGGTCGGGAGCTTGGCGAAACCCTTGTCCTTGATGGGGAAAGCGCTGAAGGGTTGGTTGGCCGAGGCCGGCACCGCCGTGAAGTCTGGCACCGGGTTGTGCTTGCGGCGGTACAACCCATCCTTGCTGCCGCAGTCGTTGAAGCCCGCGCTAGGCAGGCCTTCGGAGTAGATGGCGAAGCTCAGCTTGGCCTCCGCCAGGGCGCTCGCCAGATCCGGCGCCGTATAGGAGTGGGGGCAGGCGTCGTCCTTCACGCCCTGGGTGTCGCCGGAGAACAGCGCCACGTAGTTGGGCTCGCTGGGATGGGCGATGGCGAAGGACTGGGTGAGCAGCGCGCCGCGGGCCGCCAGCTCGTTGATGTACTGCACTTCCGGGTTGTTGAACATGCTCTTGAAGGAGCGGTTCTCCTCTATCACCACCACCACGTGCTGCGGACGCGGCAGCTTGTCCGAGGGCGAGGCGACGGCCATGAACGGGAAGGCGAGGCTGAACATGAGAAGCGCAAGGCGCGAGAGGGAGAAGGACACGTATGTCTCCTTGAGAGGAAGTGATTTCGGACGATGACCCCGCAGGGATTATAGGCGGGTTCAGCCCCGCAACAACTTGAAGGCATGGGCCCAGCGGCCGGTGCTGAGGCCGTACTGCACCCACAGGATGCATAGAGGCTCCAGTTGCCGGGCACCGGCGATGCCGCCCGCGTCCACCACCCCCCAGCCGAAGTTCTTGCAGATGCCCGCCACCACCTGCTTGGCGGAAGCGTCTTCGCCGCAGATGAACATGTCCGGCGGGCCGCCCGGGAACTTGGGATCCACCATGTGGGCGTGGCCCACGGTGTTGAAGGCCTTCACCACCTTGGACTGGGGCAGCCAGCGCTGCACCTGCTCGCCACCGGAATCGTCGAGCCCCAGGGCCAGGCGCGGCGACTTGCCGGGTTCATAGATGAGGGGGTTGGTCACGTCCATCACCAGCTTGCCCGCGAGGCTCGCGGGGGCACCGGCGAGCTTGAGGGCGCTCTCGGTGCCGGACCAGAGCGTCGCCAGCACCGCGATGTCCGCGAAGCGCGCCGTATCCTCGAAGCTGCCGGTTGAGGCCTTCTTGCCCGCCTTGGCGAGCCAGGGCTTGAGCTTGTCCGAATCCGGGTCGCGGCTCCCGATCTTCACCTCGTGGCCGAACTTGATGAAGCCCAGGCCTAAGGCCTGGCCCACTTCCCCGCTGCCCAGGATGCCGATCTGCATTTCCCTTCCCCGATTTTTTGGACTGCCCACTATACAGCGGAGTAATTAGCCCTCCAGAGGACCCAAACGCCTGATATATAAGGGGTTAAAGTTCTTGTTATTTAATTAAACGTATGATTAAATAAAATCATGAACACTACACGCAAACAGCCAGGCCGCCCCCCTGCCGCAGCCGATCAGACCGTCCGCCAGCAGCTCCTGGATGCCGCCCGCGGGCTCTTCGCGAAGCAGGGCTATGACGCCGTCTCCATCCGCGCGGTGGCCGAGGACGCCCAGGTGAACCCGGCCATGATCCACTACTACTTCGGCAGCAAGCAGGGCCTCTACGAGGCCATGCTCACCGATACCTTCACCCCGCTCATCGAGCGCCTGGGATCCGTGCTGGCCGCCGGCAGCGACGACCCGCAAGCCCTGCGCAACTTCTTCAAGCTCTACATGCACACCCTCGGCGCCAACCCCTGGATGCCCCCGCTGATCCTGCGGGAAGTGGTGGCGGAAGGCGGCCGGCTGCGGGGCTGGTTCATCCAGCAGTTCGCTTCCAAGGGCGGTGGCATGCTCACCAAGCTCATCGAGCGCGAGCAGGCGGCGGGGCGCATCCGCACAGACGCGGACCCCACTCTCACCGCGCTCTCCATGGTCAGCCTGGCGGTGTTCCCCTTCGTCGCCATGCCCGTGACCCGCGAGGTCTTCGGCATGCGAGTGAAGACCGATTACCTGGACCGGCTCATCGCCCACACCGAGCGCGTGTTCCTGCAAGGAGTCGCGCCGTGAACGGCCGTATCCTCTCTCTTGCCGCGCTCTCGCTCACCCTCACCGCCTGCGGCGACGATACCGCCCTGCCCCTCACCGGCACCCTGGAGCGGGACCGCATCGAACTCGTGGCGGAAGCCCAGGAACCCATCGTGGAGATCCCCGTCCACGAAGGTGACCGGGTCAAGGCCGGCCAGGTCATCCTGCAGCTCGGCACCGAGAGCTATGCCGCCCAACTCGCCCAGGCCCAGGCCGCGCGGGACCAGGCCGCGGCCCGCATCCCCGGGGCCGAAGCCACGCTGGTGCAGGCCCAGAAAGACTACGACCGCAGTCTGATCCTGGTGAAGCAAGGCACCCGCGCGGAATCAGAACTGGACCAGGACAAGGCCGCGCTGGACAACGCTCGCGCCACGCGCAGGGCCGCCGGTGCCGCCTTGGATCAGGCCCAAGCCTCCCTCGACGACATGCAGATCAGCGCCGATCGCCTGAGCGTACGCGCGCCCCGTGACGCCATCGTGGATTCCCTCCCTTACCACCTGGGTGAACGTCCTCCGGCGCACGCCACCGTCGCGGTTTTGCTGGATGCCGTGGACGCCTATGCGCAGGTCTATATCCCCGAGCCGCTGCGTGCCCGCGCCGTCGCCGGCACCCAGGCCACCCTGCGCTTCGATGGCGTGGACAAGGCCTACACCGGCACCCTGCGCTTCATCTCCCAGGACGCGGCCTTCACGCCCTATTACTCCCTGACGGAACGGGACCGCAGCCGCCTCGCCTACCTCGCCAAGGTCTATCTGCAGCCGGGCGATGCGGCATCGCTGCCGAGCGGCGCGCCCGTGAGCGTGGACTTCCCGAGCCTGCACCACTGACATGGCCGAAGACAACGCCATCGAGACCCGGGGTCTCACCCGCCGGTTCGGAAGCTTCACCGCCGTGGACGGAGTGGATCTCAACATTCCCCGCGGCCAGATCTACGGGTTCCTCGGGCCCAACGGTGCCGGCAAATCCACCACCATCCGCATGCTCTGCGGCCTGCTCGAACCCAGCGGCGGCGAGGTGAAGGTGTTGGGTTACGACATCCCGCGCCAGGCCGAAGCCCTGCGCCGCAAGATCGGTTACATGACCCAGCAGTTCTCCCTCTACGGCGACCTCACGGTGCAGGAGAACCTGGGATTCATGGGTGAAGTGTTCTCCTTGCCGGCCAAGGCGCTCAGGCAGCGGATCCGCGAAGCCACGGAACGTTATTTCCTCACGGACCTCAAGGACCAGCGCGCCGGCACCTTGAGCGGCGGCCAGAGGCAGCGCCTCGCGCTCGCCGCCGCCACCCTGCACAAGCCCGAGATGCTCTTCCTCGATGAGCCCACCAGCGCCGTGGATCCCCAGAGCCGCCGCGACTTCTGGGACCGGCTCTTCGACCTCGCCGCCGAGGGCGCCACCATCCTGGTCTCGACCCACCTCATGGACGAGGCGGAGCGTTGCCACAGTCTCGCCATCATCAGCCACGGCAAGCTGGTGGCCGAGGGCAGCCCTCAGGCACTGATGCAGGGCATCGATGCCCTGGTGCTGGAGATCGATGCGCCGGATCCGCGCCGTGCCGCGGCCCTGCTCAAGGATCAGCCCTATGTGAAGAGCGTCACCCAGATCGGCACCCGCCTGCATGCGCTCCTGGACAAGGACATGCGCGGCGGTACGAAGCGCGTGGCCGAGCTCCTGAAGGGCGCCGGTCTGGAAGCGCAAGTGCGGGAGACTCCTGCCAACCTGGAGGACGTATTCGTCGCCACCACCGGTTTCGACCGGGAATCGGGGGACAAGCATGCTGCCTGATTCCCTGCGCCGCACCCGCGCCATCGGCGCCAAGGAAGTACGCCAGCTGCTGCGGGACCGGCTCACCTTCGGCATGATCGTCGGCATCCCGCTCTTGCAGGTCATCCTGTTCGGCTACGCCATCAACACCGACGTGCGCCACATGCGGGCTGCCGTCACTGACATGGCCAATACCCAGCTCTCACGCACGCTGGTGGCCCAGGCGGAAGCGAGCCAGGTGGTGGACGTGGTCGCCACGGCGCCCTCGGCGCCGGCGCTGGAGAAGCTCATCCAGGACGGCCGCGTCTCCGTGGGCATCTACATCCCGCCTGACTTCGACCGGCGTGTGGCTACCGGTGCCCAGCCTGCCGCGCAGCTCATGGTGGACGGCAGCGACCCCACCCTGCTCGGGGTCGCCCAAGGCCTCGCCCGGATGCCGCTGGCCCTGCGCGGTCTTCCGCGCACGGTGCCAGCGCCGATCTTCGAGATCCGGGACTACTACAACCCGGAGCGGCGTTCGGCGGTGGCCATCGTCCCCGGGCTCATCGGCGTGATCCTCACCCTCACCATGGTGCTCTTCACCGCCGTCGCCATCGTGCGCGAACGCGAGCGCGGCAACCTGGAGTTGCTCATCACCACGCCCGTGAGCACCGTGGAACTGATGGTGGGCAAGATCGTGCCTTATATCGTCATCGGCCTCATCCAGGTCACCATCGTGCTGCTCTTGGGCTGGTACCTCTTCTCCGTGCCGGTGCAGGGCAGCCTGCTCAGCCTGTATCTCGCGGCCCTGTTGTTCATCGCCTCCAGCCTGGGGCTGGGCCTGCTCATCTCCACCCTGGCCAAGACCCAGTTCCAGGCCATGCAGCTCACGGTGTTCACCTTCCTGCCGTCCATCCTGCTGTCGGGCTTCATGTTCCCCTTCGACGGCATGCCTGCCTTCGCCCGCTGGATAGGCGAGCTGCTGCCCCTCACCCACTTCGTGCGGCTTGTGCGGGGCGTGCTGCTCAGGGGAGCGGAACTCAGCGGCCTCTGGCCGGACATCTGGCCCTTGTTGGCCTTCTTCGCCGTGACCATGACCTTGGCAGTCCTGAAGTTCCACAAACGGCTGGATTAAAATCGGTCAAATTCTGGCCAAGACCCGCCTCTGCAGGTAGAATGCGCCGCTTAATTTCCGAGGAATCCCCATGCGTATCGGCAAGCACAGCGTCGTCTCCATCGATTACACCCTGACCGGCGCGGACGGCGAGGTGCTGGACAGCTCCAAGGGACGCGAGCCCCTGGCTTACATCCAGGGCACCGGCAGCATCGTGCCCGGCCTCGAGGAAGCGCTGGAGGGCAAGGAGAAGGGCGCGAGCGTGCAGGTGAGCGTGCCGCCCGCCAAGGGCTATGGCGAGCGCGAGGAGTCCCTGTCCCAGAAGGTGCCGCGCGCCATGTTCGACATGGACGAGATCGAGCCGGGCATGCGCTTCCACGCCGAGGGCGAGCACGGCACCCACGTCGTCACCGTGACCGCTGTGGACATGGAGAGCGTGACCGTGGACGCCAACCATCCCCTGGCCGGCCAGACCCTCAACTTCGACGTGAAGATCGTGGATGTGCGTCCCGCCACCCAGCAGGAACTGTCCCACGGTCATGTCCACGGCGCCCATGGTCACGACCACTGACCTGAACGCGTCTATTGCGTGACGAAAAAGCCGGCTCGAAGCCGGCTTTTTCTTTGTGACGGGACCGGAGAGTTCAGCGCTTCGGCGCGAGGAACTTCAGGGTCAAGAGGCTCGCGCAGAAACCCACCAGCGTATAGAGGCCGAAGCTTCGCAGGCCGGTACTGGTGCTGAAGTTGAAACCCGCATGCATCTCCTTCGCGTCGAAGCCGAAATCGAAGCCGGAAAACAGCGTGAACACCACGCCCACGATCAGGCTGGCATAGAGCGAATGCAACAGGCGTCTGCGCATGTCCTTCTCTCCTATGGCGGATGCGGTCAAGTATAGCCGCGCCGTACGCGGATCCTAGCGCTTCTTCCGGACAGGTTTCTTCTTCGCGGGCCGCCGCGGTCCCTTGGATGGACCTTTGGACTGGCCTTTGGACGAACCCTTCGCCGGGCCTTTGCGGTCGGTGCGCTTCTTACGGTCCTTGTCCAGGCGCCGTTCGCGCTTCTGCACCATGGCCTGCTTGGGCGTGGTGGTCTTCTTGCGGTCCTTGT
>CAZPAO010000067.1:5553-6774 GCA_964584665.1 uncultured Gammaproteobacteria bacterium | reverse complement strand
TCGTGCCGGTGCCGCTGCATCCCTCGCGCCTGAAAGAGCGCGGTTTCAACCAGGCGGTGGAACTGGCGCGGCCCTTG
Source organism: uncultured Gammaproteobacteria bacterium (assembly GCA_964584665.1). GTDB lineage: Bacteria > Pseudomonadota > Gammaproteobacteria > Natronospirales > REEB76 > DASUBN01. Next base: position 6,697 of record CAZPAO010000067.1, on the reverse strand, counting down.
TCGAAGCGATTGAAGATCAAGGTGCGTCTCGACCTCTGCGCACGGGTGCGCGCCACGGAAGTGCAATCCAAGCTGGATGCGGCGGAACGGCGCAAGAACCTGAAAGATGCCTTCACGGTGACGGGCGGCGTCCAAGGCAAGCATCTCGCACTCCTCGACGATGTGATCACCACCGGCACCACGGTGGAGATGCTGACCCGCGCACTGAAGGATGCGGGTGCCGCGCGCGTGACGGTGTGGAGCGTGAGCCGCGCCGCAGCGATCTGATCACTTTACCGATGACGGCCGCCGACCTTCCATAAGCGCGAGAAGCGTGCGCTGCGTCACGCGGTCCACGTGCATTTTTACATGCGTTTAAACAGCTCGGGCATCGCGTGTGCTCAAGCTACGGTGTTGGCCCGATTCCTGGCGGGGAAGATGCGACCCATATTGAGACCGTACACGACATGGATGTGGACGGCCCGATATGCGCTTGGGATGGTTGATGGTGGCATGCTGCTTAGGTCTATCGGCCTGCAGCAACCTGGATCCGCGGCTGAACCCGGCAGGCGCGCTGTTCGCGCAGCGCATGACGCACCTCACCGAGACCTATAACCAACGCTACGGAACCCACTACCCGGTTCCGCATCTCAGCATCGAAGACATGTCTTCCCGGCCCACGGTGGTGAGCGCCGCCGAGTATTCAGCCTGGACCGTGCACATCAATCGTCTGTGGGTACTGAAAGACCCTTGCACCGTGGACCACGAGGCGCTCGCCCACGAGCTGGCGCATCTCTTCGTCTACTACGACAAGTACGGTCCGCCGCAGACGGCCCTGCTCAACACCGCCAAGGGCATGCAGCTCGTGGCCATGAACGGCCCGGGCCTGCTGCAGGATTCCACCGTGGAGCACGGACCCGAGTGGCAGGCCAAGGCGCGGGCCCTGGGTGCCGATCCCTGCCGGGAAGGCTACTGCTATTCCGCCAAGCCTTATAAGAAATATCCCCTGAGCTGTCCTGCCACGCAGACGGAACTGGCCGTAGTGCGCTAGCGTTCCACCCGGTTCGAGACTTCCAGGGCCGCGATGGCCCGCTCCAGATCCGCTTCCCGCACCAGGATGTAATCCGTGTCGAAGGTCGCCACGGCGAAGACGCTGATCTTCGCC
>CAZPAO010000067.1:0-5453 GCA_964584665.1 uncultured Gammaproteobacteria bacterium | reverse complement strand
CCGATGAGCACGAGGTTGCCGAGCAGCAGCAACTGGAGGATGGCGAGGATGGCCCGGTCCATTGAGCCGAAGAGGATGGCCGTGGATTTCACGCCGATCTTCAAGTCATCGGCGCGGTCCACCATGGCATACATGGTGTCGTAGACCGTGGCCCAGAGGATGTTGGCGATGAAGATGAGCCAGGCCTCCGGCGGCACAGCGCCGGTAGCGGCCGCATAGGCCATGGGGATGCCCCAGCCGAAGGCGAGCCCCAAGTAAGGTTGCGGCAGGTAGGTGTAGCGCTTCATGAACGGGTAGCTCATGGCGAGCGCGAGGCCGACGAAGGCAAGCTCGATGCAAAGGGCGTTCAGGGTGAGCACGAGGCCGAAGGCGATGAGACCGAGGATCACGAACAGCACCAGTGCCTCCGTGACGCTCACCTCGCCGGTGGCGAGCGGCCGCTCGCGGGTGCGGCCCACGTGCGGATCGTAACGCCGGTCCGCGTAGTCGTTGATGATGCAGCCCGCGGCGCGCATGACGAACACGCCCGCCACGAACACCGTGAACAGCTTCGGCGTGGGATGGCCGGCGGTGGCGAGCCAGAGCGCCCAGAGAGTGGGCCAGAGCAGGAGGAAGGTGCCGATGGGCCGGTTGAGGCGCATCAGCCGCCCATAGGCGGAGAAGCCGTTCCGTATCAGCGGCCACCACTCTTTGAGCGGCCTGCTGTAGCGGAACTTCAGCCAGAGGGGTTTGAGTCTCGGGTCCATCATTCAGCCGGCCAGTTCAGGCAGGAAGCATTCATAGATGAGGATGCCGGCGCCGCTCACCGTGAGCAGGGAGCGACGTGCCCAGAGCGTGCCCTGGGGCTGGGGCTTCAGGCCCGCCACCGCCTCTCTATATAGAGCGTGCCGTGGACCGAGTTCCGCCACCTGGATGGGGCCGCGACTCGCGTCCGCTTCCGCGAACACCCGCTCGCCCAGGGGCTGCTCGCCCAGCTCCTTCAGCCAGTGTTCCGCCGCGCCCACCGCGAGGGAACGGGCATAGACCAGGGGCGCACGGCCGCAGAGATATACCTGGCGCACGAAACCCGCTTCCTCGGGTTTGGCGCCCAGCAGAGCCATGTCTTCGTCACTGAGCGCGAAGTGCCCCTGGTTCAGGAGTTGCACATGGAAAGCGCTGCCGGCCTTCACCCGCAGGCGCTCCGTGAGGGAACCGGCTTCCGCGAGATAGGACCATAGCGCCGCCGGGCGCGCAGCGGCGGGCCAGTCCGCCACCGGCTTCCAGGCCTCTGCATGGGCTGCGCTGTTCAAACCCGTCCCCTTGTCATGGAGAGATTGTAGCGGGTCAAGCGTGTCCGTACCTTTCCGTCTCACCCAGCCACCTGCGCACGATGGCATTCACACGCTCCGGGTATCGCTCCAGCAGCAGCGCGGCCGTCCGCTGCACTTCCGGGATGAGCGGCGCGTCCCGCAGGAGGTCCGCGATGCGCAGGTTCACCTCGCCTGCCTGGCGGGTGCCCAGGAGTTCGCCGGGACCGCGCAGTTCCAGGTCCTTGCGGGCGATCTCGAAGCCGTCGTTGGTCTCGCGCATGACCGCTAGGCGGGCCCGGGCACCGGAGCCGAGCGGCGGCTTATATAAGAGGACGCAGCTGGACTCCGCCGCGCCACGCCCCACCCGCCCCCGCAGCTGGTGCAGCTGGGAGAGGCCGAGGCGCTCCGCGTTCTCGATGATCATGAGGCTGGCGTTGGGTACGTCCACCCCCACTTCCACCACGGTGGTGGCCACCAGGAGATGCAACGTGCCCTGCTTGAACTGGCCCATGATCACGTCCCTCTCCTTGGGCTTGAGGCGCCCATGCAGGAGCCCGACCTTCAGCATGGGCAGCGCCACGGCGAGCGCAGCGGCCGTGTCCTCCGCCGCCTGGGCCTGCAGCAGTTCCGATTCCTCGATGAGCGGACACACCCAGTAGACCTGGCGTCCCTCGCGGCACACCTGCTCCACCCGCGCCACCACCTCCGCGCGCTTGCTCTCGGTGAGGGCCACGGTCTTCACCGGTTTGCGGGAAGGCGGCAGCTCATCGATAGAGGAGACGTCGAGATCGGCATAGGCGGTCATGGCGAGGGTCCGCGGTATGGGCGTCGCGGTCATGATGAGCTGGTGCGGATGCACACCGCCGCCTGGGCCCTTCTCCCTGAGCGCGAGGCGCTGATGCACACCGAAGCGGTGCTGCTCGTCGATGATGACGAGAGCGAGGTCCTTGAAGCGCACCTCTTCCTGGAACAGCGCATGGGTGCCGATGGCGAGCGGAGCCTCTCCCGACGCGAGCTTGCCCATGGCCGCCTGCCGTTCCGCCGGCTTGGAGCGGCCCGAGAGCCACACCGGTTCTAGTCCCAAGGGCATGAGCCAGTCGGAGAAATTGCGGCAGTGCTGTTCCGCCAGCAGCTCCGTGGGCGCCATCAGCGCCGCCTGCTTGCCCGCTTCGATGCAGGCCAGCGCGGCGAGGGCTGCCACCACGGTCTTGCCGCTGCCCACGTCACCCTGCACCAGCCGCATCATGGGATGAGGCCGGGCGATATCTTTCCCGATCTCAGCCGCCACCCGCTGCTGTGCGCCAGTGAGCTTGAAGGGCAGCGCCGCGAGGAAGCGTTCCGCCAGCTTGCCGCCGCCCGCGAGCGGCACGGCGCGGCTCTTGTCCTCCGCCAGGCGCAGGCGGCGCAGGCTCAGGTGATGGGCCAGCAGTTCCTCGAAGGCGAGCCGTTGCTGGGCGGGGTGGCTACCGTCCATGAGCAGGTCCAGGGGCGCGTCCGGCGGCGGACGATGCACGTAACGCAGCGCCTCCGCGAGCGGCGGCAGGCCCTTGCCCAGCAGCTCCGGCGGCAGGAGTTCTTCCAGCGCAGTGTTGCCGTGGGCGAGCCAGGACAGGGCCTGGTCCGTGAGCGCACGCAGCTTCATCTGCTGCACGCCCTCGGTGGCGGGATAGACGGGAGTCAGCGCCGGTGCCTGGGGCAGGAGGTCATCCTTGCCGAGGACCTTGTACTCCGGATGCACCATCTCGAGCGTGGTCTTGCCGGGCCGCGCCTCGCCATAGCAACGCAAGCGCGCGCCGCGCGCGAGCATGGCCTGCTGCTGTGCATTGAAGTGGAAGAAGCGCAGGGTCATGGCGCCGGTGCCGTCGCTGATGCGCGTGAGCAGCATGCGCCGGCCGCGGAACGCCACCTCCGTGAGTTCCACCGTGCCTTCCACCGTGGCGTGCAGGCCGGGGCGCAGCGCACCGATGGGCGTGATGCGGGTACGGTCCTCGTAACGGACCGGCAGGTGGAACAGGAGGTCCTCGACGGTGCGGATGCCGAGCCGCTCCAGGCGCTCGGCCACCTGCGGGCCGACGCCGCGCAGGCGCATCACCGGCGCGGCGGGGCTGGCAGTAGCGTCAGGTTTCACGTAGACCGGGCTTTAGGCCAGCACCATCACCGCGTCGATCTCGACACGCACGCCGCGCGGCAGCGCCGCCACACCCACCGTGGCCCGCGCCGGATAGGGTTCCTGGAAATACTCCGCCATCACTTCGTTCACCTGCGGGAAGTGGCCGAGGTCGGTGAGGAAGATGGTGACCCGCGCCACGTCCTTGAGCCCGCCGCCGGCGGCCTCGGTGACGGCCTTGAGATTGTCGAAGACCCGGCGGATCTCCAGCTTGATGTCGCCGGAGACGAGTTCGCCGCTCTTGGGGTCGAGCGGGATCTGGCCGGAGAGATACACGGTATCGCCGGCGCGGACCGCCTGGGAATAGGGGCCGATGGCCTTGGGGGCCTGGTCGGTGAAGATGCTGGTGCGCGCCATCGGGAGACCTCGGGGAAGGGATTTCGATGGGCAATATTACAGCGCGCTGGGGTGAAATAACCCTGAGACTCCAAGGGGGTCCGGATAGTTAGGGGGTGACTTCTGACTGCCTCACGCTTCGGCGGATGACCGCCGCCCCGAGGCTGGACTAGACTTATGCATGACCGCTAGACGCGAGTACGACATGCGCACAACTGCCCTCTGCATGCTGGCCGGCACGGCCCTCTGCATCGCCTCCGCACAGGCTGCCGCGCCCGTCACGCCGGCGCCTGCCGCCGTCACCGGCACGCTGCAGCTCGGTGACGTGGAGGTGAAGAGCCTGCGCGCCACCGTGGAACTGCTGGAGGAGATGAAGACCGCCATCAAACGGCCCTTCGACAACGATCCGGCCCATTACGACGACATGGTGTGCCTGCTCAAGGACAACGATGGTTTCCGCGCCCAGGGCATGGTGCTGGAATGCGGCACCCAGGGTTGGTTCGGCATGCAACGCGAGATACACAACCGCGACATGAGCGTGACCGAAGACGCCAGCCTCACCACCACTCCGGCCCTCGGCCACCCCTGGCACGTGGAACGCCTGCTGGACCATGAGCAGCTGGCGGCCCTGCGCAAGATGCTGGGCGTGCTGCCGGAGACCGGCAAGGGTGACGTGCAGGTGGTGGACGACCTGCATGGCACCCCCGCGCCTTCCGCCGCGACGGCGCCGAACGGCTCGACGCCGCGCTGAATGCCTCTCACCCCCGCGCGGCACGGGGGCTCCCGCCGCCTGCCCATGGCTAAGAAATGATTCAGAAATCGGCCATGCCTGCCGCGCCCGAAGCCTGCTAAACCGGTATCCGAGGACATCACACAACTCGGAGTACACACATGGATACCCAGACTAAGTTGAAAGCGGCCCTGGCCGGCACGGCGATGCTCGTGCTGCTGTCCAGCCAGCCGGTCCAGGCGGATGACACGGCGCCCCAGGGCGATGTGCCCATCCTGTATCTCGGCAAGCTCCCCATCACGGGGCAACAGAAGATCGTGGACACCCTGCTCGCGATCAAGGTGGCCTTGCGCGAACCGCTGTCCGACGATCCGGCCAAGGCCAATGCAGTGGTCTGCCGCATCAACAAGAACACCGGTGAGATGCTCGAATACCTGGACTGCGCCACCAATCACGACCTGAGTGCTCGCCACGAATACAACCAGGAGCAGATGCTGGCGCGCCGCACCGGCCTGCCCACTGGCGGCGGCGATTCCCTGCAGCAGGACTTCGACGGCCTGGTCGCCTCCCAGCCCAACCACCGTCTGCACGTGCCCATCAACGGCGGCAACCTGCAGGCGCTGCTGGCGCGGCTGCCGGACGATGCCAAGGTGGTCGATAACGGCCAGGGTTGATGATGCCCGGAATGGCACACAAGGAAGTGTGCCGTGACCGGCTTAGCCTCAGGCTTTAGTGCGCGATACCTTCAGGACCTGAGGTAATCCGCGAAGGCGTCGTAGCGTCCGCGCGAGATGGGTGCGATCCCGCACCCCGATGACGAAGTTCAGCACCGAGGTCAGGTCGTCGCGCTGCTGCTGGTTCACGTGCTCGATGTTCGAGCCCATGTCGGCGATGGCGGCGGCCATGGTGGCGAGCACGCCGCGCTGGTTCG
>CAZPAO010000066.1:0-6996 GCA_964584665.1 uncultured Gammaproteobacteria bacterium | reverse complement strand
TGGTGGCGCGGTCCATCACGTCCGCGTCCTCGCCCTTGAGGTCGCCGAGGTAGCGCCGGCGCATGCGCTCGGCGGCGAGCTGGATGGGCGTGAGGGGGTTCTTGATCTCGTGGGCGAGCCGGCGCGCCACCTCGCCCCAGGCGGCGTTGCGCTGCGCGTCGATGAGCAGGGTGAGGTCGTCGAACACCACCACGCGGCCCGGCGGCACCTCGCCCGTCGAGGGCAGCATGGCGCAGCTCACCATGAAGATGCGCCGCCCGCCGGGGCTGTTCAGCACCATCTCCTCGCGCCACTCCTTGTCATCCGCGTCCAGGTGGCGCCGGCAGGCCGCCACGAACTGGCCGAGCAGCGTGTCCTGGCCGGCGAGTTCCACCAGCGAGCGGCCCATGTACTGGTGCAGGTCGGTCTCGAGGATGGCGCTGGCGGTGGGGTTGGCGGTCTTCAGCACCAGCGCCGCGTTGAAGGACACCACGCCGGACGAGAGGCGCGTCAGCACCGCACCCAGGTAACTGCGCTCGTTCTCCACCTGCTCGCGGCTCTTGCGCGCGGCCTCGCGCGCCTCCGCCAGGCGCTGGGTCATCTCGTTGAAGGAGGACACGAGGTAGCCCACCTCGTCCCGCGACGGCAGCGGCAGGCGCGTGGTGAAGTCGCCGCGCGCCACCGCACGGGTGCCCTCCACCAGGTCCTGGATCGGCTGCACCAGGGTGCGGGCCGCGACGAAGGCGCCCCACACCGCCATCAGCACCGACAGCAGCAGCACCAGGAGCAGCGTCAGGTTGAACATGAGCTTGAGCGGCGTGCGCAGCACCGTGAGTTCGCGGTAGTTGGAATAGGCCTGCTGCACCCGGTCCGCGAGGCCGCTCTGGTCGCCGCCCACCGGATACAGCGCCTGCAGGCTCTGCCGGTTCCACCAGGCATTGCCGGTGGCGAGCGGCACCACCGCGCGGATGTGCAGGCCGCCCTGGCCCACCGGGTCCAGGCCCACGTACTCGTTGCCGGCGCGCACCTGCAGCATCACGTCGGGGCCCGGCATGTCCGGCATCAGCGCGCCCTGGGTGGCGGAGCTGGTGGCGACGATGTGGTTGTTGAAGCCGCCCAGCACCGTGAGTTCGCTGGCGCCGTTCAGGCGGCGCAGCACGTCGAGCTGGTAGGAGAGCTGGTGCGGGTCGGTACTGGTGAGGGTGTGGCCCATGCGCTCGGTGCGCACCAGGAGGTCCCGCACCCGCATGTCCAGCGCGGTGCGCGACAGCTCCATGGCATCCGTCAGCGCGCTCTCCACGCGCACGTCGAACCAGCTGTCGATGCCGCGGCTGATGAACTGGTAGGAGAAGTAGTAGACCAGCACCACCGGCATGATGGCGAGCAGGCCGAAGGTGCCCACCAGCCGCAGCGTGAGGCGCGAGCCGGGCACGTTGCGCGCGCGCTGCACCAAGAGCCGCGTCAGGTTGTAGCCGATGATGATGAACAGCGCTACCGCCGCGCCCGCGTTCAGCAGCACCAGCCACACGTGCATGCTCTCGAAGGAGGCGGAGTTGGAGGTGCTCTTGGCGAGGGTGATGAGCGAGGCCAGCATGACGATCATGCCGAAACCGATCAGGAACACCATGCCGTAGCGTCTCATGGCGACACCATGACCCACTGGTACCAGTCACTCGACAGGTCCCAGCCCTTGAACAGGGAGGCGATGAGCTGCAGCGGTCCCGGGAAGCTCTTCACGTCCAGCACCGCGCGCATGCGCACGTTGTAGCGCGCGCCCGGATCCAGCAGCTTCTCATCCAGGATCGGCAGGTCGCTCACCTGGCCGAGGTCGATGATGGCTTCGCGGTAGGTGGAGTAGCTCTTCTGGTCGCCGCTGTTCAGGTTGGTGACGATGAAACGGCGGGTGAGTTCGTGGTAGCTGATCTGGTAGCGCTGCTCGAGATAGGCGGCCTGCTTGTCGAGCCACCAGCTCCGGTGCTTGATGATCTCTATCTGGAGTTCCACCGTGAGCGGCAGACCGTTCTCGAGGGCATTGATGGCGTCGTCGGAGAGGTTGAGCCCCAGGTCGGCGTTGAGGTAGTACACGCCGTTGACGAGTTCGGTGTAGGCGGTGTGGATGATGAAGCCCGGCTGCTCGTCCGCCTGCGCCGGCACACCCCCGGCGAGCGCGAGCACGGCGGCGAGGCCGAAGCCCGCGAGGCCGCGCTGCAGGACGCTGAGGGCGCGGGGGCGCATCATGCGTCAGCCGCGCTTCTCGAGACAGGCATAGTAGAAACCATCCATCCCGCCTTCGCCGGTGAGCACCTGCCGGCCGGCACCCGCGGCCACGCCCCAGGAGACATCCAGGGGCAGCGCCGAGGCATCCGGATGACCGGCGAGGAAGGCCGCGACTTGGGCGGCATTCTCCCGCTGGAACACGGAACAGGTCACGTACAGGAGCTTACCCCCGGGGGCCAGCAGCGGCCAGAGCGCGGCCAGGAGCCGCGCCTGCAAGCCGACGGCGGCGGACACTTCCGCCGGCGTGCGCCGCGCCTTCACGTCCGGATGGCGCCGCACCACCCCGCTGGCGCTGCACGGGGCGTCCAGCAGGATGCGCTCATAGGGCGTGCCGTCCCACCAGCTCTGCACCTCGGCCGCGTCCGCCACCTTCAGTTCGGCGGTGAGCTTCAGGCGCCGCAGGTTGTCGTTGATGCGCTGGGCGCGGCGGGATTCCAGTTCCACCGCCGTCAGGTGCTTGAGGTCGTGACGCTCGAGCAGATGGCAGGTCTTGCCGCCTGGAGCAGCGCAGGCATCCAGCACGCGCATGCCGTCCTCTGCGTCGAGGAGCGAAGCTGCGAGCTGCGCGCCTTCATCCTGCACGGAGACGCGTCCTTCCGCGAAACCCGGCAAGGCAGTGACATCCACCGCCGCATCCAGGGTGATGCCGTCGTCGGAATGCACGCAGGCCTTGCCCGGCATACCGGCAGCGGTGAGTTCCACGAGGTAGGCATCGCGGCTCACTTCACGCCGGTTCACCCGGAGCGTGAACGGCGGCCGTTCGTTCCCCGACTCCAGCATCGCCTGCCAGTGCTCCGGCCAATCCTTCTGCAACTCTTCGATGAACCACTTCGGGTGCGCGTAGCGCGCCTGGGGGTCGTCCGCAGTGGCGGCTTCCAAGGCTGCCTGCTCGCGCTGGAAGCGGCGCAGCACGGCGTTGAGCAGGCCCGCCGCCCATGACTTGTCCAGCGCACGACAGGCTTCCACCGTCTGCTGCACCGCCGCATGAGGCGGCACGCGCATGTAGGCGAGCTGGTAGAGGCCGAGCAGCAGCAGAAGCTTGATGTCGAGGTCCGCGGCCTTGATGGGGCGTTCCACCAGCCGCGCGAGCCAGGCCTCGAGGCGCGGCTGCCAGCGCAGGGTGCCGTAGCAGAGTTCCTTCACCAGGGCCGCGTCGCGGGGGTCGGCGCATTCCACCGCGGCCTTGTCGGCGGCCTGGGTGAGCGTCTGTCCGTCCTTCAGCACCGCGAGCAGCGCCTGCACCGCGAGCACGCGGGTGGGCTTCGCCGCCATCATCCGAACCGTGCCTGGCTGAGGTCGCGGCCATTGGCGAAGGCTGCCGCATCCTGCACGCGTCCGCCGGCGGGCTGCAGTTCCAGCATGCGCAACACGCCCGCGCCGGTGGCGACATCGATGCCCTCGCGTCCCACCGCCAGCACCGTGCCCGGCGCAGTTTTCCCCGGGGAATCCAGGGGTATTGCACGCCAGACCCGCAGGGGCTGGCCCTGGTACCGGGTATACGCCACAGGCCAGGGGTTGTAGCCCCGCACGGCCCGCGCCAGCTCTGCGGCGCTCCTGCTCCAGTCGAGCAGCGCCTCTTCTTTCGTGAGCTTCTCCGCGTAAGTGACAGCGGCGGCATCCTGTCTGCGCGGATGCGTTTCGGGCAAGGCGTCCAGCACCTGCATCAAGGCATCGGCGCCCAACTGCGCGAGCCGGTCGTGCAGGGTCTGGGCAGTGTCGGCATCGCTGATGGGTGTGCGCTTCTCGAGCAGCACGTCGCCGGTATCGAGCCCCTTGTCCATCTGCATGATGCCGACGCCGGTCTCCGCGTCGCCCGCCAGTAGCGCGCGCTGGATGGGCGCCGCGCCGCGCCAGCGCGGCAGGAGTGAAGCGTGGATGTTGAGGCAACCGTAGCGCGGGATGGCGAGTACCGAGGCGGGCAGGATGAGGCCGTAGGCCACCACCACCATCACGTCCGGCTGCGCGTCGCGCAGCGCCTGCTTGGCTTCCTCGGACCTCAGTTTCTCCGGCTGATGCACCGGGATGCCGAGTCCCAAAGCGCGCGCTTTCACCGGGGAGGGCGTGAGCTTGCGGCCGCGGCCCGCGGGCCGGTCCGGCTGGGTCCATGCGCCCACGAGCCTGTGGCGCGAAACGGTGATGGCGTCCAGCGCCGCGAGCGAGAACTCCGGGGTGCCGGCGAAGGCGATACGCAGGGGTGCAGACATGGAGACGCCGGGCGGCGTCACGCGCGGGTCGAAGTTTCGGAGCGGCGCTCCTGGCGCTCGCGCTCTTCCTTCTCGATGCGCTTGCGGATGCGCTGGCGCTTCAGGTCCGAGAGGTAATCCACGAAGAGCTTGCCGTCGAGGTGGTCGATCTCGTGCTGGATGCAGACGGCCAGCAGGCCGTCCGCGTCGAACTCCAGGGGCCGGCCCTGGCGGTCCCGCGCCCGCACCCGGATGCGTTCGGCCCGCTCCACATCCTCATATACGCCCGGCACCGACAGGCAGCCCTCCTGCATCACCTCGGTGCCCTCCTTGCTGAGGATCTCCGGGTTGATGAAGGCCTGGGGCTGGTCGCTGTCGTCCGAGACGTCCACCACGATGATGCGCTCGTGCACCCCGACCTGGACCGCCGCCAGGCCGATGCCCGGAGCGGCGTACATGGTCTCCAGCATGTCGGCGATGAGCCGCCGGTGCTGGTCGGTGACCTCCGCCACGGGCTTCGCCTTGACGCGCAACCGGGGGTCGGGGAAGTGCAGGATGTCCAGGAGTGCCATAGTGGTTAGATTACAACAGGGGCTTATCTAAAGTTGGGGCCCGGGGAGGGGGTTCTCAAGCGGACCCGGGCGGCGGGCCAAATCCTCACGCACTTTTGCATAAAAGACTGCTAAAGTTATGATACTGTTGAAAAGTCGCCCAGCGGCCTCAGGCCGCATAGGGGTCCAAAAACGAGCCTTTCGGATGGGTGTCGGACTTTGGGCTGGGCACGCCACAGGCGAGTCGTGGAGACCGCATCGATGAACCATTATAACGTCCCCCGCGTCGTCGCTACTGGGCTGGCCATCGCCCTGCTGAGCGCCTGCGCCCTCTTCCACAAGAAACCCGCTCCGGCGCCCGCGCCGGTGACAGCGCCGGCGACCGCCACGGTGGCGGCACCCGCAGCGGCCACCGCCGCGCCGCTGATGCAGCCCTCGGCGCCGCAGCGCTACACCGTGAAGAAGGGTGACACCCTCTGGGGCATCGCCTCCATGTACCTGCGCCAGGCCTGGGCCTGGCCGGACATCTGGTACGCCAACCCGGACATCAAGAACCCGCACCTCATCTATCCGGGTGACGTGCTGATCCTCGGCTACACCAGCCAGGGGCGTCCGACCTTGAGCGTCGAGCGCAACGGCGAGACCGTGACCGAAGCCAGCGCCGCACCGGTCATGGCGGCGTCCGTCACCCCTGGAGCCGCTCCCGTGACCGGCACCGCGCCCGTGGCCGCTGCGCCGACCGCCGCGGCGGTCTCCGGTCCCGCGCTGCCGGTGACCAGGATCGAACCCCAGGTGCATTACCAGCCGCTCTCAGCGGCGGTGACCGCCATCCCGCTGGACGGGCTGCGCCCATTCCTCTCCAAGACCCGCGTGGCGAGCGGCAGCGAACTGGATGACGCCGGCTACCTGCTCTCCTCCTTCCAGGGCGGCCCCGCCAGCGGCGGCGGTGGCGAGGTCTATGCCCGGAACCTGAAGCCCGAGCAGGGCGCGCGCTACGAGATCTTCCGCAAGGGCCAGAAATACGTGGACCCGGACAGCGGCGATACCCTGGGCTACGAAGCCATGTACATCGGCGACGCCACGGTGGAAGCCTGGACCGATCCCGCCAAGCTCATGATCACCGACTCGGTCCAGGAAGCCATCGCGGGTGACCGCTTCCTGCCCTCGAGCACGGACAACGTGAACCTCAACTTCCTGCCGCACCGGCCGGGAAAGACCGTCGACGGACAGATCATGGCTGTCTCGGGCGGCGTCGGGCAGATCGGCCAATATGACGTGGTGGTGCTGAACCGCGGCAACGCCGACGGGCTGGATCCGGGCACCGTGCTCGGCATCTACCGCAAGGGCACCCAAGTCAAGGACCTCAACGCCAGCTTCTTCAGCAGCAGCAACATCACGCTGCCCGTGGAACGCAGCGGCACCCTGATGGTGTTCCGGACCTTCGACCGGGTCAGCTATGCCCTGGTGATGCAGGCGACCCACGAGATCCACGTGGAAGACATGGTGGCCAATCCTTGAAATCCGACCTCGTATGGTGCGAGAGTAGAGACGCGCTGAGACTGGGTTAGGTACACCGGACCGCCTTCGAACCGGCGGTCGGCCACCTGAGGGGACGGCGATAGACCCACAGGATGCACTGGACTGGCTTGCCCTGATCCGCGCTCCGCGGCTCGGTCCGGCCGGTGCTCTCCGGCTGCTGCAGCACTGCGGCAGCGCGGCGGACTGCTTCACCTCCAAAGACCTGCCCGCTTCCCTCGAACTGCACCCCGAGACCCGCGCGTACCTCCGCGCCCCCGACCGTTCCGCGGCCGAGCAGGATCTCGCCTGGATGCGGCGCTCCGGCGCACGGCTCGTGCCGGTCACCGGCCCCGATTACCCGCCGCTGCTGAAGCAGATACCCGACCCTCCTTACGCGCTATTCGCGCGGGGCGACCTCACCCTGCTCGGCGCACCGCAGCTCGCCATGGTGGGCAGCCGCAACCCCAGCGTGGAAGGCCGGCGCAACG
>CAZPAO010000065.1:0-7282 GCA_964584665.1 uncultured Gammaproteobacteria bacterium | reverse complement strand
TGGAGCCGCTGAGCGTCCCGCCAGAGATCACGAAGCTGTCCGCCGCCGTGCCGCCCGTGAGGTTGGCGATGTTACTGAAGCCAGTCACCTTGCCGGTGACGCTGCCGCTGTCGGTGCCGCTGATGATGAAAGCGTCACCGGCATTGTCGCCGGTCAGGCTGTTCGTGCCAGCGCCGCCGTCTATGGAAACGATGGTGCCGCCGGTCAGGGTGAAGCTGTCGGTGCCGCTGCCGCCGACCAGATCCTCGACGTTACTGAAGCCGCCGGTGACGCCCGTCACCGAACCGGTGTTGACGCCGCTGATGGTCCAGGTGTTGGCCACGTTGTCACCCGTGAGGGTGTCGGTGCCGCCGCCGCCATTGATGGCGCCGGAGAGCGTGCCGCCGTTCAAGGTGAAGGCATCGGCATTGCTGCCGCCCGTGAGGTTCTCGATGCCGATGAAGTTGTCGGTGCCATTGGCGTCCGCCAAGCTGCCGGCATTGGAACCGGTGACGGACCAAGTGGTGGCCAGGTTATTGCCCGTGAGGGTGTCGCTGCCGGTGCCGCCATCCAGCGTGCCGCTCAGGCTGCCGGTGCCGCTGAAGGTGAAGGTATCGGCACCCGTGCCGCCCGTGAGGTTCTCGATGTTGCTGAAGGCCGTGACCTTGGCGGTGACGCTGCCACTATCCGTGCCGTTGATGACGAAGGCATCGCCCGCGCTGTCGCCGGTGAGGCTGTTGGTACCGGCGCCGCCATCGATGGAGGCGATGGTGCCGCCATTGATAGTGAAGCCATCGGTGCTAGAACCGCCCACCAAGTCTTCGATGCCGGTGAAGGCATCCGTGCCGTTAGCATCGGTCAGGTTCCCGGCGTTAACGCCGGTGAGTGACCAAGCCGTGGCCAGGTTGTTGCCCGTGAGGGTGTCGGTGCCGGCGCCGCCGGTCAGGGTACCGGTGATATGGCCGGTGCCGCTGAACGTGAAGCTGTCCGCACCTGTGCCACCGGTCAGGTTCTCAATGCTGGTGAAGGCGCTCACCAGCGTGGCGACGCTGCCGCTATTGGTGCCGCTGATGTTGAAGGCATCGCCGCCGTTGTCGCCCGTGAGGGTATCGGTGCCGGTACCGCCGTCGAGCGTGCCGCTCAAGCTGCCGCCGCCGACGATAGTGAAGCCATCCGCCGCCGTGCCGCCGGTGATGTCGGCGAAGTTGTTCCAGTTCAGGGTCGCGGTGCCGTCGTTATAGGTGCCGCTGTCCGTGCCGGTGATGGACCAGGTGCTGGCCACGTTGCGCCCGGTGAGGGTGCTGCCGTTGCTGGCCGTGATGGTGTCGATGTTGCTGAAGCCGCCGGTGATGCCGCCGTCCGTGCCGGCCACGCCGTTGGCGGTGGAGCCGGTCAGGATCACGCCGATGCCGGAGGCATAGGCGCTGTAGTCGATGCTATCGCTGCCCGAGACGCCGTTGACGGTGCCAGACAGGGTCGCGCCATTGCTGAATACGAAGCTGTCGTTGCCGGTGCCGCCCGTGAGATTGGCGATATTGCTGAAGCCGGTGACCTTGCCGGTGACGCTGCCGCTGTCAGAGCCAGTGATGTCGAAGGTGTCACCCGCGCTGTCGCCGATCAAGCTGTTTGTACCGGCTCCACCATCGATGGACACGATGGTGCCGCCGGAGAGCGTGAAGCTGTCCGTGCTGTTGCCGCCAACCAGGTCCTCCACCCCGCTGAAGCCGCCCGTGCCGGTGACGGTGCCTGTGTTCACGCCGGTGATGGTCCAGGTGTTTGCCACGCCATCGGCGGTGAGGGTATCGGTGCCGCTGCCACCGGTGATGCTGCCTGTGAGGGTGCCGCCGGACAGCGTGAAGCTATCCGTATTGCTGCCGCCCACCAGATTCTCGATGTTGCTGAAGCTGCCGCCCAGGCCCGTGACACTGCCGCCGTTGGCCGCGTTGATGGTCCAGGTATTGACGACGTTGTCGCCTGTCAACGTGTCACTGCCGCCGGCGCCGTTGATGTTGCCGGAGAGCGTGCCGCCGGAGAGCACGAAGCTATCCGCCGCGGTACCGCCCTGCAGGTTGGCGATGGCGCTGAAGGTGAAGCCGTTCACATCGCCGCTGTCGGTGCCGCTGATGGTCCAGGTATTGCTACCGTTGGCGCCGATGAGTTTGTCGGCGGCGTCGCCGGTACCCACCAGGTCCTCGAAGTTGGCGAAGGTTCCGCCGATGAAGCTGGCGGTGCCCGTCTGCAGGTTGACGGTGATGGGACCCGTGGCGCTGCTGTAATCCAGCTGGTCGGTGCCGCCGAGGCCATCCACGTTGCCGCTGACGGAGCCGCCGTCGAACAGGAAGTGATCGGCGCCCGTGGTGCCGCTCAGGTTGTCGAAGCCGCTGTAGTTGAAGGTGCCGCCGCTGCCGATGACGGTGCCGCTGTCGGTGCCGGTGATGTCCCAATCGAAACCACCCGCGAGGGTGCCGTTGGCACCGTTGCCCACCAGGCTCTCGACGTTGATGATGCCGCCCAGGCCGCCGCTCACGTTGATGGTGAGGGGACCGGTGACGTTGCTGTAGTCGGCCGAATCGGTGCCGTTGCCGCCGTCGATGGTGCCGCTGATGGCGCCGGAGTTGCCGAAGGCGAAGGTGTCATCACCCGTGCCGCCGGTCAGGTTCTCGATGCCGGTGAAGCTGCCCACGAGATCGGTCGGGCTGCCGGAGCTGGTGCCCACGCTACCCGCATTGGAGCCGGTGATGGCGTAGTAATCGCCATTGTCGTCACCCTGCAGGGTGTCGTTGCCGCCCAGGCCGTCGATGTTGCCGGACACGGAACCACCCGCGATCAGGGTGAAGGTGTCGGCACCCGTGGTGCCCTTGAGGTTGGCGAAGTCGGAATAGGTGAAGCCGTCCACCGTGCCGCTGTCAGCCCCGGTGATGCTCCAGGTGACGCCGCCGGCGAGGGTGGAACCGGCATTGCCATTACCGATGAGATCCTCGATGTTGGCCACGCCGCTGCCGAGGGTGACGGTGATGGCGCCGGTGACCGCGGAATAGTCCACGGTGTCGGTGCCGTTGCCGCCGTCGATGAGGCCCGAGATGGCGCCGCCGTTGGCGAAGTTGAAACTGTCGTTTCCGGTACCACCGGTGAGGTTCTCGATGCCGCTATAGCTGCCGACCAGGGTGCCGGTGTCAGCGCCATCCTTGAGGCTGCCGCTGCCGCTGCCCGTGATGTGGAAGGTATCGCCGTTGTCGTCACCCACCAGGGTGTCGCTGCCACCGCCGCCGGCGACGCCGCCGCTCAGGCTGCCGCCCGCCACGAGAGTGAAGGTGTCGTTGCCCGCGCCGCCGTTCAGGGTGCCGAAGCCATCGAAGTTCAGGGTATGGGCTGCATTGACCACGCTGCCCTGGTCGCCACCGTTGATGGTCCAGCCGGTCGAGCCAGCAAGGCTCGAACTCAGGGTGCCGCCCGCAGCACTCGTCAGACTGTCGATGTTGCTGAAGTTGGTCATGCCGACGCTGGAGGTGCCGCTGTAGCCGTTGGCGCCCGAAGCGCTGAGGCTCACGGTGGCGGCCGAAAGGCCGGACAGATCTATGGTGTCGGTGCCCGCACCGCCGTTGATCGTGCCGACGGAACCGCCCGTGACGAACACGAAGCTGTCGCCGCCGGAGCCGGCGTTCAGGGTCTCGATGCTGCTGAATGTGCCGCCGATCCCGGTCACCGTGCCGCCGTTGACGGCGTCGATCTGCCAGGCGTTGCCGCCGGCATCGCCGGTCAGGCTGTCGCTGCCGCCGGCACCGTTGATGTTGCCGGAGAGCGTGCCGCCAGAGAGCACGAAGCTATCCGCGGCGGTACCGCCCTGCAGGTTGGCAATGGCGCTGAAGGTGAAGCTATTGACGCTGCCGCTGTCGGTGCCGCTAATGGTCCAGGTGTTGGCACCGTTGGCGCCGATGAGCTTGTCGGCGGCGTCGCCGGTACCCACCAGGTCCTCGAAGTTGGCGAAGGTTCCGCCGATGAAGCTGGCGGTGCCCGTCTGCAGGTTGACGGTGATGGGACCCGTGGCGCTGCTGTAATCCAGCTGGTCGGTGCCGCCGAGGCCATCCACGTTGCCGCTGACGGAGCCGCCGTCGAACAGGAAGTGGTCGGCGCCCGTGGTGCCGCTCAGGTTGTCGAAGCCGCTGTACCCGAAGGTACCGCCCGCGCCGATCACGCTGCCGCTGTCGGTGCCCGTGATATCGAAGTCGTTGCCGCCCGTGATGGTGCTGTTGGCACCGTTGCCCACCAGGCTCTCGACGTGTGTGATGCCGCCGAGGACGCCGCCCACATCGATGGTGACGGTGCCGGTGACGTTGCTGTAATCCGCAGAATCGGTGCCGTTGCCGCCGTCGATGAGGCCGGAGATGGAGCCCGAGTTGCCGAAGGCGAAGGTGTCATCACCCGTGCCGCCGGTCAGGTTCTCGATGCCCGTGAAGCTTCCCACGAGGTCGGTCTGGCTGCCGGAACTCGTGCCCACGCTGCCGGAATTGGCGCCCGTGATCGCATAGTAGTCGCCCGCATCGTTGCCCTGCAGGGTGTCGCTGCCGCCGGAGCCATCGATGGCTCCGCTGACTGTGCCCGCGGCGCCGAGGACGAAGCTATCCGCGCCCGCTCCGCCGGTGAGGTTGCCGAAGCCGGCAAAGTCCAAGGTGTGGGCCGCGTTGACCAGGTTGCCCTGATCGGCGCCGGTGATGTTCCAGGTGGTGGAACCGCTGAGGCTCGAGGACAGGGTGCCGCCAGCGGCGCTGGTCAGGCTGTCGATGTTGCTGAAGCTGCCGCTGATGCCGACGCTCGAGGTGCCGCTATAGCCGCTGGCGCCCGAAGCCGTGAGGCTGATGTTGGCCGCGGCCAGCGCGGACAGATCGATGCTGTCGGAACCGGTGTTGCCGTTGATGTTCACGATGGAACCGGCAGCGCCGAAGATGAAGCTGTCGCCGCCGGTGCCGCCATCGAGGGTCTCGATGTTGCTGAAGCTGCCGCCCACGCCCGTGGCCGTACCGCCGTTGGCGCTATTGATGTGCCAGGTGTTGCTGCCGTTGTCGCCCGTCAGAGTATCGCTGCCGCCGGCGCCGTTGACGTTGCCGGACAAGGTGCCGCCGTTCAGGGTGAACGCATCAGTGCTGCTGCCGCCGGTGAGGCTGCCGAAACCGCTCCAGGTCAGGCTCGCGGTGCTGTCGTTCAGCGTACCGCTGTTGGAGCCGGTCACGGTCCATGTGTTGGCCGTGTTCTCACCCGTGAGGGTGTTCGAGGCTGAACCACCCACCAGTAAGTCGATGCCGCTGAAACCACCGGTCACGGCGCCCACGCTACCCGCATAGCCGTTCGCGCCCGAGCCCGTCAGGGTCACGTTGGTCGCAGTGTTGTAAGCAGACAGATCCAGGGTGTCACTGCCGCCGCCGCCGCTCAGGGCGCCGGAGAGGGTCTTGCCGTTGCTGAACACGAAGCTGTCGGTGCTGCTGCCGCCCGTCAGGCCGCTGAAGTTGCTCCAAGTCAGCGTCGCAGTGCTGTCGTTCAGCGTACCGCTGTCGTTGCCCGTGATGCTCCAGGTGTTGGCAGTGTTCTCGCCCGTGAGGGTGCTCGCAGCCGTGCTGCTGCCGCTGATGCTATCGATGCCGATGAAGCCCCCGGTCACGGCGCCCACGCCGCCCGCATAGCCGTTGGCGCCCGAACCCGTCAGGGTCACGTTGGTCGCCGTGGTGTAAGCGGACAGATCGAGGGTATCGCTGCCGCCGCCGCCGCTCAGGCTGCCGGAGAGGGTCTTGCCGTCGCTGAACACGAAGTCATCCGTGTTGCTGCCGCCCACCAGGTTGCCGATGTTCGAGAACGAGCCGACGCCGGTCACGTTGCCGGCATCGTTGCCGGTCACGTTCCAAGTGTTGGCCACGTTATCGGCAGTGAGGGTGTTGCTGCCGCCGGCGCCATTGATGGAGCCGGAGAGCGTGCCGCCGTTCAGGGTGAAGGCATCGGTGCTGCTGCCGCCCGTCAGGCTGCGGAAGTTGCTCCAGGCCAGGGTCGCGGTGCTGTCATTCAGGGAACCGCTGTTGGCGCCGGTCACGGTCCAGGTATTGGCCGTGTTCTCGCCCGTGAGGGTGCTCGCAGCCGTGCTGCTGCCGCTGATGCTGTCGATGCCAGTGAAGCCGCCGGTGATGGAACCGGTGTTGCCCGCGTAGCCATTGGCGCCCGAACCCGTCAGGGTCACGTTGGTCGCCGTGGTGTAAGCGGACAGATCGAGGGTATCGCTGCCGCCGCCGCCAGCCAGGCTGCCGGAGAGGGTCGCGCCATCGCTGAACACGAAGTCATCCGTGTTGCTGCCGCCCACCAGGTTGCCGATGTTGGTGAACGTGCCGCCCACGCCGGTGACGGTGCCGGTGTTGGCACCGGTCACGGTCCAGCTATTCGCCACGTTGTCGCCGGTCAGGGTATTGCTGCCGGCGCCACCGTTGATGGAACCAGTGAGCGTGCCGCCGTTCAGAGTGAAGGCATCGGTGCTGCTGCCGCCGGTCAAGCTGCCGAAGTTGCTCCAGGTGAGCGTCGCGGTGCCGTCATTCAACGTACCGCTGTTGCCGCCCGTGACACTCCAGGTGTTGGCCGTGTTCTCGCCCGTGAGGGTGTTGGTCGCGGTGCTGCTGCCGATGAGGGTATCGATGCCGCTGAAGCCGCCGGTGATGCCGCCGTCGGTGCCGGACAGGCCGTTCGCGACGCCGCCGTTCAGGGTCACGTTGGTGGCCGTGGTGTAGGCCGCGAAGCTCAGGGTGTCCGTCCCTGCCCCGCCGCTCAGGGTGCCGGAGAGCGTGGCGCCATCACTGAAGGTGAAGCTGTCGGTGTTGTTGCCGCCCACGAGGGTGCCGATGTTAGAGAACGTGCCCCCCACGCCGGTGACGGTGCCAGTGTTGGCACCGGTCACGGTCCAGCTGTTGGCGACGTTGTCGCCGGTCAGGGTGTTGCTGCCCGTGCCACCGTTGATGGAACCGGAGAGCGTGCCGCCGTTCAGGGTGAACGCATCAGTGCTGCTGCCGCCGGTGAGGCTGCCGAAACCGCTCCAGGTCAGGCTCGCGGTGCTGTCGTTCAGCGTACCGCTGTTGGAGCCGGTCACGGTCCAGGTGTTGGCCGTGTTCTCACCCGTGAGGGTGTTCGAGGCGGAACCGCCCGTGAGCACATCGATGCCGCTGAAGCCGCCGGTCACGGCGCCCACGCCGCCCGCATAGCCGTTCGCGCCCGAACCCGTCAGGGTCACATTGGTCGCCGTGTTATAGGCAGACAGATCCAGGGTGTCGCTGCCGCCGCC
>CAZPAO010000064.1:0-7801 GCA_964584665.1 uncultured Gammaproteobacteria bacterium | reverse complement strand
TGGATGCGCTCCATGGCTTCCTTCGGCGAGAAGGAGAACGTGGAAGACGCACTCAAGCTCGCGGAACTGATGGAGACCCTGGATACCTTAAGCAAGCCCACCATCGCCAAGGTGAACGGCCCCGCCTACGGCGGCGGCGTGGGCCTGGTGGCCTGCTGCGACGTGGCCATCTGCACGGAAGCCGCCAAGTTCGCCTTGACCGAGGTACGCCTCGGGCTCATCCCCGCCGTGATCTCCCCCTACGTGATCGCCGCCATCGGACCGCGCCAGGCGCGCCGCTACTTCCTCAGCGCCGAACCCATCGAGGCCAAGGAGGCCTATCACATGGGCCTGGTGCATGAGGTGGTGACGCCAGACATCCTGGACGAGACGGTGGACACCCTCGCCCGCTCGCTGCTGAAGGGCGGCCCCAAGGCGCTGATCGCTGCCAAACGCTTCATCGCGGAGCAGAGCCCCGGTGACCGCAAGGCCCTCAAGAAAAAGACGGCCCAGTTGATCGCTGAGCTGCGTGTCTCCAAAGAAGGCCAGGAAGGACTCTCAGCTTTCCTGGAGAAACGCCCCCCGGATTGGAGCAAATGATGCTCGACCATGTCGGCCTCGGTGTCTCGGACTTGGATCGCAGCCATGCTTTCTACCGGAAGGCATTGGCCCCCCTCGGCATCGGCGTGGTGATGGAAGTGACGAGGGAACAGACCGGCGGCTATGCTGGCTACGGCTTCGGCAAGGACCACAAGCCCTTCTTCTGGATCGGCAACGGCCAACCCCTGATGGGCAGCCTACACGTGGCCTTCGTCACCCAGGACCGCAAGACCGTGGACGATTTCTACAAGGCGGCCCTACAGGCTGGCGGCAAGGACAACGGTGCGCCGGGCCTGCGGCCTCACTATCACGAGAACTACTACGGCGCCTTCGTGCTGGACCCGGATGGGCATAACGTGGAAGTCGTCTGCCACAAACCGGCTTAAAGCTGCTGCGTTTGGCGGGGCGTTGTTGCGCTTCGGACTCGCGGTCGGTCACGTACAATAAGGGTACGCTCCCTCCTGCTCGCCTCGCGCGCCTAGCCCCGCCTTCACTCGCGACGCTTTAAGCAGTTAATGACTTAGGAACGATGGGACTATAGATGTTCAAGAAGATACTCATCGCCAACCGCGGCGAGATCGCCTGCCGCGTCATGCGTACCTGCAAGCGGCTCGGCATCAAGACCGTCGCGGTGTATTCCGATGCGGACCGCCATGCCCTGCACACGCAGCTGGCGGATGAGGCCGTGCACATCGGCCCCGCCAAGGCGGCGGAGTCCTACCTGGACTGGAAGCGCATCCTGAAGGCGGCGAAGGACACCGGCGCGGAAGCGGTGCACCCGGGTTACGGTTTCCTCTCGGAGAACACCGACTTCGCCACTGAGTGCAAGAAGGCGGACATCGTCTTCATCGGCCCCACGCCGGAGGCCATCGACCTGATGGGCTCCAAGAGCGCCGCCAAGTCCCTCATGGAGAAGGCGGGAGTGCCGGTGACGCCGGGCTACCACGGCGACGACCAGAGCCTTGCCAAGCTTGAGACGGAAGCCAAGCGCATCGGTTACCCGCTCCTCATCAAGGCCGTCGCCGGCGGCGGCGGCAAGGGCATGCGCATCGTGCATGCCGCCGGTGAATTCAAGGAGGCCCTGGCCGGCGCCCAGCGGGAGGCCAAGGCCGCCTTCGGCGACGACCACGTATTGCTGGAGCGCTACCTGCAGCAGCCTCGCCACATCGAGTTCCAGGTTTTCGGGGATTCCCACGGCAACGTGGTGCACCTCTTCGAACGGGAATGCTCGCTCCAACGCCGCTTCCAGAAGGTGCTGGAGGAGACGCCCTCGCCCTTCCTCGACGCGGCCATGCGCAAGCAGATGGGCGAGGCGGCGGTGGCCGCCGCCCGGGCCGTGAAGTACGTGAACGCCGGCACCATCGAGTTCATCGTGGGCGCGGACAAGTCCTTCTACTTCATGGAGATGAACACGCGCCTGCAGGTGGAGCACCCCATCACCGAGGAGACCACGGGCGTGGACCTGGTGGAATGGCAGCTGCACGTGGCCGCCGGCGGCAAGCTGCCGCTGAAGCAGGAGGAGATCGTGCAGCGGGGCCACGCCATCGAGGTGCGGCTCTACGCGGAGAACCCGGACAAGGGTTTCCTGCCCGCCACCGGCCGCATCGAAGCCTTCTTCACGCCGCGCGACGCGCGGGTGGATACCGGCGTGCGCAGCGGCGACGAGATCAGCGTTTTCTACGATCCGATGATCGCGAAGATCGTCGTCCAGGGCGAGGACAGGGCGGAGGCCATCGCGCAGCTCCAGCTGTCGCTGGCGGAGACAGCCGTCTTCGGCCTCACCACCAACCTGCCGCTCCTGCGCGGCATCGCCCGCCACCCGGAGTTCGCCAAGGGCTCCGTGGACACGGGCTTCATCGAACGGGAATTGAAGGCGCTGCTCCTGCGCCCGCGCCTCACCGCCGAGGTGCTGGCGTCCGTGATCTCGGACGAACTCTTGCCCGATCCGGACTCAGCCTGGTCCAGCGACGGCTGGCGCCTGGGCGGATCCCAGGGCGTGCGCTTCCTCGCGCGGGAGCAGGACGGCACCGAGCATGCACTGCGGGCAATGGTCGCCGACGGACAGCTGACCCTGGAGATGGATGGCACGGCCCGTACCCTCACCCCTCCGCATGCGATGCTGATGAACGCGGGGAACGAGTGGCAGGCGCAGGTCGCGGGCATCGCCTATAACTTCACCCTCACCGGCGCCCACGCGCCGAAAGCCGGCCGCGTGGCGGATGCGGCCACGCACCCCTTGAGCCCCATGCCGGGCCGGGTGGTGGCGGTGCACGTGAAGACCGGTGATAGAGTGGAACCGGGCCAGGCGCTCATGGTGCTGGAAGGCATGAAGATGGAATACACCGTGAAGGCTGCGGTCGCCGGCACCGTCGAGAAGGTCATGGCGACTGAAGGTTCCATGGTGGATGCTGAAGCGCCTTTAGCCCATATAAAGCCGGATACCTGAGATGGCCTCGCTACCGAAATCCGTGAAGATCGTCGAAGTGGGCCCCCGTGACGGCCTGCAGAACGAGAAGGGCGTGATCCCCGCCGCGGACAAGATCCGGTTCATCGACCTGTTATCTGATACCGGATTGAAGACCATCGAAGCCACGAGCTTCGTGAGCCCCAAGTGGGTGCCCCAGCTCGCGGACGCGGAAGAGGTCTATAAGGGCATCCAGAAGAGAACCGGGGTCTCTTATCCGGTGCTGGTGCCCAACGAGAAAGGCATGGAGCGGGCACTGGCCGCGGGCGTGCGGGAGATCGCGGTGTTCACCGCGGCTTCCGAGAGCTTCAACCAGAAGAACATCAACGCTTCCATCGCCGAATCCATCGAGCGCTTCAAGCCCGTCATGGCCATGGCGGCGAAGGCGAACGTGAAGGTGCGGGGCTACGTCTCCACGGTCATCGGCTGCCCCTACGAGGGCGCCATCCGGCCGGAAGCGGTGGCGCGGGTGGCGAAGGAACTGGTGGCCATCGGCTGCTACGAGATATCGCTTGGCGACACCATCGGCGTCGGCACGCCGGTGAAGGCCCAGGCCATGCTCTCTGCCGCCGCGGCGGAAGTGCCCATGGATAGATTAGCGGTGCATTTCCACGACACCTATGGCCAGGCGCTCGCCAACATCCATGCCTGCCTTGAACTCGGCGTGGCGGTGGTGGATTGCTCCACCTCGGGCTTGGGAGGCTGCCCCTATGCGAAGGGCGCCACCGGCAACGTGGCCACGGAAGACGTGCTGTTCATGCTCACGGGCATGGGCATCGAGACCGGCGTGGACATGAGCAAGCTCCTGGCCGCCGGCGCTTTCATCAGCGGCCTGCTGCAGCGCCAGCCCGAGAGCAGACTCGGACGGATACCCGAAGATTCACGTCGCGCACCTTAAGCAGGAGGCTCCTATGCGTCTCGTCCTGATCGCCGCCGCCTTCGCTCTGACCCCCGCTCTCGCTGCCGACTTCCCGGCAGTGGCACCACAGCTCAAGGCCCTCGACGTCCAGTCCGGCCACTGGGTCTACCACGGCACCACCACCGACAGCGCCACCGGCAAGACCGGCAGCTTCACCTGGGACGAGCATTGTTCCTGGTCCTCTGACAAGTTGTTCTTGAATTGCAGCTTCGACAACGACTGGTCCGGCGAGAAGGTCCAGTCCGAAGTGGTGGACACCTGGAACGCCAAGGACCAGGCCTACTGGCACTACGAGTTCTTCGCCGTGGGCGACAGCGGCGAGAAACCCTTCTCCTCCAAGATGATCATCCAGGGCAACACCTGGACCGAACTCGGCGAGGACGATGACCAGGGCAAGAAGAGCTACGACCGCATCAGCTACGTCTACGCCTCACCCACGCAAGTGACGGTGAAGATCGAAGTCTCGCCCGATCAGAAGCAGTGGAAGACGGTGCTGAGTGGCACCGGTACCAAGCAACCCTAGTCTTTCTTCGTCTCGGTCACCACGATCTTCCCGGTCATGGCCGCGTGCACACCGCAGTAGTACGCATAGGTGCCGGGCGTGGTGAAGGTGTAGGAGTACTTGTCCCCGGTGTTCAGCAGCGGGGACGAAGTGAAGCCCTTGTCGCGGCTCTCCACCGAGTGGGCATCCCCATCCCGGTTCACCCAGGTGACGGTGGTGCCCGCCGCCACTGTCAGGGTGGACGGCGAGAACGCCATGTTGATGATGCTCACCTGCGCCGTCGCAGCGGCGGGTTCGGCATGGCCCCTGCCCAGGGGCAGGGTGGCGGCCAGGGCCGCCAACAAGAAGATGCTCAAGAGACGTCGCATGTCAAAACTCCCGATGATCCCTCGCGCCAGCCTATACCCTGAACGTGAAGTTTTGGTTACGGCGCAGCGGTCACCACCACCTTGCCCTTCATGAAGGGGTGCAGGGTGCAGTAGTAGCTGTAGGTGCCGGCCTGGGTGAACTTGTATGAATAGCTGTCACCCGTATCCAGGCCTGGTGAGTCCTTGAAGCTCTTGTCCGTGCTCGCCACCGTGTGAGGGATCTCATCCTTGTTGGTCCAGGTCACCGTGGTGCCCACCGGCACGGTCAGGGTCTCCGGATCGAACTTGTAGTTGAAGATGTTCACCTGCACCACGGCAGGTGCGCTGTCCGCCCGCGCCATGCTGGTCATGCTGGTCACGGCCACGGCGGCTATCACTATCCCGAAAAGACTTTTCATGTCTGATTCTCTCTAGATTTGGTTGGTCAGATGGCGAGGCTGGTGTCGGTGACTGCCAGCGGGCCCTTGATGTCCACGTGATGCACCTCGCGTATGCCGAGATAGCTGCCCAGCTGCCCCGCCGGGACCGTCAGCGGCCCGGGGCTGGGCGCCGCGCCCGGCTGCGGCTGCGGATAGGCGGTGCCGCGCGCGGTGTAGAAGGTCATGTTGCCTTCGATCTTCTGCTGGATCTGGTGGATGTGGCCGTTCAGCACCGTCACCGAGCCGAAACGGCGCAGGTAGGTATAGAGCCGCGGCGCATCCGCCGTGCCCCAGCCCCAAGGTTCGTACACCGTCCACAGCGGGATGTGCGCGAAGACCAGGATCGGCGTGCTGGAGGAGACGTGCTTCAGGTCCTTCTCCACCCATTCCAGCTGCTCGTCGCCCAGCGTAACCAGGCTGCCGTTCTGGAAGTCCAGCACGTTCACGAGGCAGAGGCAGTGCATGCCCCGGTAGTCGAAGCTGTAGTAACCCTTGCCGTTCACGCCGCCGCCGAAGCGCTTGAAGAACTCCGCGCCGCCGTCGCCGATCACGTCGTGCTCGCCGGGGGTGTAGAACCAGTTGTCGGCCTTGATGCCCTTGAAATATTGCTGAGCTGTATCGAATTGATCCGGCTTGGAAAGGTGCGACACGTCGCCCGTGTGCAGCACGAAGGACGGCGCGCGGCCGAGGCCGTTCACGTGGCCGATGGCGTTCTGCAAGGTCGCCAGCACGTCCGGGTTGGCGGCCTGATGGAAGCCCACGTGAGTGTCGCTGATCTGTATGAAACTGAAGTCCGCGTCCGCCGCGCCCGCCACCCCGTCAAGGGTCTTGGCGCTCAGCACACCGCTCTTCATGGTCCAGAGCAGGCCACCGCCGGCCCAGGCCATGCAGGTCAGGAGCTTCCTGCGCTCGCTGTCCTTCAGTTTGTCACCACCCCTGTCAGTCTTGCGCATGTGATCTCCTGGATAGAAGGCCCTTGAGTAAGGGTTTCCATCCAGTACCTGCCGCCCCGTGGCGCTATTCCGGCTTCCCGCCCGGGGAATAAAAAAATCCCGGGGGAATAAAACCAGGGACGCGATTTTTCAGCGGGAATCAGTCGGTTATAATGACCTCCCCCGCTTTCGCCCCCACGAAAAAACACGCACGATGGAAAACAAACGCATCCGGGTCGGCATCCTGTTCGGCGGCAAATCGGCGGAGCACGAGATCTCCCTGCTCTCCGCCAAGAACGTCATCGACGCCCTCGACCGCTCCAAGTACGAGCCGGTGCTCATCGGCATAGACAAGTCCGGCCGCTGGGTCACCAGCGAGCCCTCCAGGTTCCTGCTCAACAGCGCGGACCCCAAGCTCATCGCGCTCAACAAAGAGGCCAGCGCCAGCGTGGCCCTCATCCCCCAGAGCGCGGGCCGCCTCACCCCGCTGGAAGCCGGCGCCCTCGACGGCAGCGTGGACGTGGTCTTCCCCATCCTGCACGGACCCCTGGGCGAAGACGGCGCGGTGCAGGGCCTCCTGAAGCTCGCCGGCGTGCCCTTCGTTGGCGCGGGCGTGCTGGGTTCGGCGGTCGGCATGGACAAGGACGTGATGAAGCGCCTGCTCAGGGACTCGGGCATCCCGGTGTCCAAGTTCCTGGTGTTCGGCCGCGGCCAGAAGCCCGACTATGCCGTGGTCACGAAGGAACTCGGTTCCCCCGTGTTCGTGAAGCCCGCCAACCTCGGCTCCTCGGTCGGCATCAGCAAGGCCAAGGATGCGGCCGGCTTCGGGAAAGCTGTGCAGGAAGCTTTCCGCTACGACACCAAGATCATCGTCGAGGAGAACGTCCCGGGCCGGGAGATCGAGTGCGCGGTGCTCGGCAACGAGGACCCGAAGGCCTCCATCGCCGGCGAGATCATCCCCACCCACGAGTTCTACTCCTACGCCGCCAAGTACCTGGATGCGGACGGCGCCCGCCTGGAGATCCCCGCCAAGATCGACGCGGCGACCCTGAAGCGCGTGCAGGAGATGGCGGTCAAGACCTTCAAGGCGCTGAACTGCGAGGGCATGGGCCGGGTGGATTTCTTCCTGACCGCGGACGGGAAGCTCTTCGTCAACGAGATCAACACCATCCCCGGCTTCACCAAGATCAGCATGTATCCCAAGCTCTGGGAAGCGAGCGGCATCGGCTACAGCCAACTCATCAGCCGCTTGATCGAACTCGCCATGGATCGCTTCCAGCACGAGCAGACCCTCTCCTCCTCCTACGACGACTGAGAAGGCCATGAACAAGAACACCCCAAGGCTCGTACTGTTACGTCATGGCTTCAGCGAATGGAACAAAGAAAACCGCTTCACCGGTTGGACTGATGTGGATCTCGCGCCGGAAGGCATCGCCGAGGCCAAGGAAGCCGGGCGCCTGCTGAAGCAGGAAGGTTTCGGCTTCGACGTGGCCTACACCTCGGTCCTGAAGCGCGCCATCCGCACCCTCTGGGTGGTGCAGGAGAGCCTCGACCTCATGTGGATACCGGTGCACAAGGACTGGCGCCTGAACGAGCGCCACTACGGCGCGCTGCAGGG
>CAZPAO010000063.1:0-7813 GCA_964584665.1 uncultured Gammaproteobacteria bacterium | reverse complement strand
CGCTGGCGTTGAGGGGATGGCTGTTCAGGGTGCGGTACGACATGGTGAGTTCCTTAGAAAGTCACGCCAAAGATTTGCTCAGGGATCGACGACAGCGAACGCATGAGACTGCGATCACCGACGCCGCATAAAAGATCGGAAGAGGAAAAGATGAGAGACGGATACGCGCTCACGGGAGCGATGCGCCCCGCGCTTTGAGCCCGCGAAAAAGTGCGTTCGACTTGCGTCTTCACGCCCACCCCTCCCATCGCGAATTCAGTTTCTACTATGTCTTGCGGCGTGCGACACGCCGCATGCCCACAGGTAGTACCTGTGGTTCTTGTTAACGTAATCTAGCATAGCGATTTCATCCCTGCCGCTATGACGAAAAAATACTGCGTCTTCGCCGTTACGTAAATGGTCCCCACAGCTCTCGCGCAATAAATCGACAGGACGCTGGCACCATATATGTAGCTGCAAGCAGCATGCCAACTGGCTATCACGCTCGATCACGAGTATCGCGCGCCATGATGACCGGCTCATGAAAGCTTCGTGAGAAAAGTGATTTTGAAAATCCCTTATCCGATCAAGGGATAACTCATGGAAGCGAATGTATGGCATGAGGTCTGAGATCGAAGCCCCCTGAAAACAAAGGGCCCGTGGAGTTATCCACAGGCCCTTTTCGATCGCCTACGAAATACCGGAACGAGATTACCGGCAGACGTTGCCGCTCATCTCACCGCACCGATGCGGCAGATGCCGCCTTCGGTGATCACCCGGATCTGCGCAGTGTCTGATCCCAATCCGCTGAATCGTGCGGTGCCGGGATGGTAGAGCACGCCCGAGAGCGGCGCGGCCTTCACCGCTTGGGTCGCGATGACCGGGCTCAGTTGCAGGGTGAGGCCCTGCTCCACGATGCCGGAGAGCGCGGAAGCGGCCGAACCCTGCACCATCATGGAGTCGCCCGACAGGTTCAAGCTTCCATCCGCAGTGAGGCTTACGTTGCCGAAGGCTGACAGGCCCATCATGCCG
The DNA here is from genome assembly GCA_964584665.1 of uncultured Gammaproteobacteria bacterium. Lineage (GTDB taxonomy): Bacteria > Pseudomonadota > Gammaproteobacteria > Natronospirales > REEB76 > DASUBN01. Next base: position 6,802 of record CAZPAO010000063.1, on the reverse strand, counting down.
GCATAACCCACGCCCATCGGATCGTAGCCAAGTTCCGAAGGCGTGAAGCTGGTAAGGCCCGCGCCCAGATGAGCAGCACCGATGACGGTGATGTCACCCTTCTCCGTGAGGCCGCCGGCGGCGAGGTCGACGACAGGAGTCACGGTCTTGGTGCCGGTCTTGTGCACCGTGACGGAGCTGCCCTTCACGGTTATGCCGCTGTTGACGGCGACGCTGGCCGCGCCGGCGCCGCTGGTGGTCACCGCCGCGTCGGTACCGGTGGCGGCGAACACGCCTGCCAGGACGTTGACGTTGTTGGCACCGTTGACGGCGAAGGCTCCGGTCGCCGCGAGGGACACGGTCTGCATCGCGCTCAAGGTGGCCTTACCACCGTTGCTGGTGCCCGCCACGGTCGCATTCCGTCCACCGACACTGCCGCCGTTGATGGTGAGGTCACGGCCGTGCAAGGTCAGCGTCAGTCCGGCGCTCGCCGTGAGCGCGACGGAAGCATCCGCGGTCTCCTTGGCTGTGCCGTGGTCGCCACCGATGCCGGCATGGCTCGCCGCTTCATCGCCTGCACTGATGTCCATATTCCCGCCCGCGGTGGCGGTGAGCGCCCCGCCGGCGGTGATGGCCACCTTGGAGGTGGCAGCCAGGGTCGCCGCACCACCGCTGTCAGCGGTGAGGAAGCCATAGGCGCCGGTGAGCACGCGGCCATACAGCTCGAGGGTGGCAGTGGAACCGGTGCCGGCCGCGAGGGTCACGGCGCCACTAGCCTTCACGCTCACCGAGCCGGTGGCCATGACCTTGGCGCTGGCAGCGGCCCCGGTGGCTTCGGCCTCAGCAGCGCGCCCCGCGGACTGAGCACCGTAGATACTGAGGTCATCCCCCGCCTTGGCGATGAAGGTGGTGCCGGCCGTGATGTTCACCTGGCTGATGCCTGTGACGGATGCCACCGCTGCGCTGTCGGCAGACGCCCCAGCGCTGTAGGCCGCATAGTTGCCGGCATGGATCGAGGCATCGGTCCCGGCATTCACCGACACCGCTCCACCGGCCTTGATGTTCACGGAAGTATCACCGGTGATCTGGGCCTTGACACCAGTGCCTGCGGCCTCGATCGACGCGTTGTATGCCGCGTTCGCACCGCCGTATACATGCACGTAATGCGTGGTGTCGGTGATGCTGACGTTGCCGCCAGCAGTCAGGTTCACACCGGCCTTGGTGCTGACGTTGGCCACGGCGCCATCGCTGGCGTTCATAACCACATCCTCAGCGGCATCGCTGCCGCCATAGATGCTCAGCCCACCGCTGTGCGCATGGGTGCCGGCCAGTTTGATGGTGAGGCTCCCCGTGCCGGCGTTGATGTTCACGCTGGCATCGGCGGTCTCAGTGGTCTTGGCCCCGCTGATGGCATGCATGGTGCCGCCGGAATCCAGCTCCTCGCCGCCATTGACATTGACATAGCCATTGCTGGCGCTGCCCTTCAAGGTGGCGGAGAAACCGCTCTTGGTGGTGATGCTCACGCGGCTGATCGCTGTCTCAGTCGTGACACCGCCGTCATCGGCGCTGCCGTAGCCGTTGTAGCCCGCATAGTCGCCGGCGGAGATCTCCAGCTCGGAGCCACTGGCGGTGAGGTTCACCTGGGTGCCGGTGATCGTCACACCCGTATCCGCCGTGAGACTCGCGACGCCATGATGCGTAGCGCGCAACGTATCGCTCTCGGCCACCTCAGAACCACCGAAGATCTGCATGTTGCCGCCGGCCTGGGCGGTGACATTGCCAGCCGTGGCGGTGAGTTTCACGCCCGCCAGGGCGGTGAGCGCGACGTTGCCGCTGTTGCTCGCCAGCATCTCGGCATAGTCGCCGTTGGAGCTGGTGCCGCCGTTGACTTGAAGTGTCGTCCCAGCCGTGAGCGACAGGGAAGTGCCGGTGATGCTCACCGAACCGTCGCCCACGACGCTGGCTTTGGCTCCGTGGTCGGCGGCGATGGAAGCGTCGGCCACCTCGTAATAGTTGTTCCCGTAGATGCTCAGGGCGCCCGCCGCGTTGGCGGTGAAGGCACCCCCGGCGGTGATCACCGCCCTGTTGGTGACGTTCAACGCCGCCACGCCGCCGTTGTCCGCCCGGGCAGTGACGCTCCGGCCGTTGTAACGGCTGCCGCCATAGACAGAGAGCCCGTGGGAGACGGCAGTCAGGCTCACCGCGCCACCGGCAGTGAGGGTGAAACCATCCAACACGTTATAGGTGGCCTTGCCGCCGTGGTCCGCGGAGGCAGAGGCACCATAACCGTTCGACTCATATCCGCCGTAGAGGGACATGCCGCTGCCCTTGGCGCTGAACTTCCCGGTGGCCTTGATGTTGAGACCGACGTCCACCGTGACGGATGCAGTGGCGTTGCTCGTCGCGACCGCACCGCCGTTCAGGTCGATGCTGCTAGCGGAGCCGGCATGCCCGCGATGGGCGTCGCTGTGCCGGCCATTATTGGAGTAGCCCGCATGCAGCTCCATGTACGTGGCGGCACTGATGGCGACGTTGGCGCCGCTGATGTTGACGGAACCGTCCACGTCCAGCTTGGCTGTCGCGCCCGCGCCATCAGCGCTGGCGGAAGCGTTGTAGCCGTTGCTGCGGTAACCGCCATAGATGGAGAGGTCGCCATGTGCGCTCTTGATCGAGATGTCGCCCTTGGCCGAAAGGTTCACGCCGGCCTCGGCCGTCAGCGTGGCCGCGCCGCCATGGCTGGCATTGACCTGGGCGGAATAAGCGTTGTAGTCGTAACCGCCGACCAGCAGGTAGGTTAGGAGCTGCTTGTTACCGGTGCTGAGGGTGATGGTGCCGCCGGCCCCCGTCACATCGATGTTGACGCTCTCATCCGCGAGGATGCTGGCGACGCCATGATGCTGGGCCGAGGCCTGTGCCTGGTAGGCATCGTCCGACCCGCCGCGGATCTCCAATGAATGGTGGCTGCCGCTGCCGGTCAAGACGGCGCTGAACTTGCTCACTGCCGTGATATCGATGCCGCCGTTGGCTTTCACCGTGGCCTGGCCGAAGTCGCTGGCGAAGGCGCCGTTGATCTCGGCCAGGTCGTAACTCGCGCCGTGGATCTGCAGGTTGCCGCCGGCAGCGAGGGATACGGTATCGGCACGGACGCTGACGCCCGTATCGGTGGTGAGCGCAGCCTTGCCGTGATGCTTGGCCGTCTCCGTTCCGTCGTAGGCATTGTCATTGCCTCCGCCGTACATGTTCAGGTTCGTGCCCGCGGCGGCGGTGAAGGCGCCGGTGGCAGTGAAGCTCACATCCGCGACGGTCGAGATGGCAGCTGCACCTGCATTGCTGCCGCTGGCATGCGTGAAAGCCCCCACAGAGGCATAGCCGCCGTAGATGGACATCTCGCTGCCGGCGGTGAGAGCGATGCTCTTGGCGCTGATGTCCACCGAGGCATCCAGCTTGATGTTCGCGGTGCCGCCCTGATTGGCCGTGACAGAGGCGCCATAGCCGCCATAGCCGCTGCCGAAGACGAGGAGCTCCCGGCCGGTGATGCCGGTGAAGGCGCCGCCCACAGCGATGTGCACACCCCCATCGCCGTTGATGGTGGCCACGCCGTTGGAGGCGCTGGCGCTGGCCCTGTAACCCGTATCCTCACCGCCATCTATGCTGAGGTTGCCGGTACCGGCGCTGGCGAGGAGGTCGCCGCCGGCCTTGATCCGCACGCTGGCGAGGCCGGTGAGCTTCGCATTGCCTCCCGCAGTCGCGAGCACGCTGGCGCTCTCTGCGGCGGCCTCGCTGCCTTCGATGTAGAGCCCGCCCGCGGCTTTCAGCGTGATGTCGCCGCCGGCGGTGAGGGCCACGCCGGTGTCGCCGCTGAGCGCGGCGGTGGCACCCTTGCCGTGGGCGCTGACCGAGCCCTCGTAGGCGGCGTCGTCGCTGGCGGTGATGTAGAGGCTGGTGCCGGCGGTCATGCTGATGCCGGTGCCGGCGGTGATGCTGATGTTGGAGAGGCCGGACAAGGTGGCGGCGCCGGAACTGAAGGCCGTGACCCTGGCCTCGGAAGCCGCTTCATCCGACCCTTCCACTTCGATGCTGCCGGTGGCGGTGAGCTTCACCGCCCCCTGGGCCTGGACGTGCACGCCGCCATCCGCGGCGAGGGTCGCCACGCCGCCATAACCGGCCGATGCGATCGCCTCTTCGGCGGCTCTCGCGCCGGCTTCCAATTGCACCCTGCCGTTGGTGGCAGTGATGGTCAAGGAGCTGACCTTGAGGTTCACGGCCGCGCTCACGTCCACAGACGCCACGGCGCCCGTGCCGAAGGCCTCCGCAGAAGCGCCGCGCCCATCGCTCTCGCCGCCATCGAGGTTCACGTCGCCGTTGGACGCCGCGATGCTGAGAGCGCCGCCGGTCAGGTTCACGGAACCATCGGCACTGAGGGTGGCCGTGCCGCCGGCACCGGCCCGCGCCTGCGGCCGTACCTCATGGCTGAAAGTCGGTGTGCCGTGAGAGACAGCGAAGCTGAAGAAGGAAGCGGCAACGCCGTAGCCGGCATCCACGTTGACCTGGCTGCCCTTGACCTTGATGGCGCCGGTCGTGCTGAGCGAGACATGGGCCTGGGTGTCAGCCGCGGCGTTGCCGCCGAGGGTGCCGGCGCTGACTTCGAGACCCCGTGCCAGGCCGTAGCCCGCCGAGAGACCGACGTTGCCGCCGGTGAGCTTGATGCCACCTGCGCCGGCCGTGATGTTCACGTTGGCTGTGGCGGTGAGCTTGGCGCTCGCGCCCTGGCCGGTAGCCTCGACATGCGCGGCATCCAGCCCGGTATGGAAGCTACCGGAGCTGACGCCAGCGAAGCTGCCATAGCCGCCCGCCACGCCGTAACCCGCATCGACATTCAGGTTCGCGGTGGCCTTGATGGAGACGGCCGAAGCGGCATCGAGGGAGAGATCGGCGCGGGCGGTGCCGGTGGCCTTAGCGCCCTTCTGGGCAGCGCCCACGAAAGCTTCGGAGGCGATGCTGTCGCCCGCCTGGAGCGAAGCGGTGCCGGCGCTGACCGTGATGTTGTGGCCTGCCGTGACCGCGAGGCTGGTATTGGCGGTGGCCGTGACCTTCTGGTGGCTGGCGACGGTGTATGCCGTGACGTAGGCGTACCCGGCCGAGAGGTCCACCACTCCCGCGGAGAGGTTGACGTCATGCCCGGCGTTCAAGGTGATGCCGGCATCCGCCTTGGCGCTGACCACGGACTTGCTGTCGCTGAAAGCGTCGGCGATGGCCTCGCCTCCCTTGATGGTGAGCTTGTTCACGCCGTTGATGTCGATATCGTTGCCGGCCGTGATGTCTACAGTGTTCAGAACCGTGGCGGTGCCGCCGCCGCTGTGTGCCACCGCGATAGCTTCACCGCCGCCGATGTGGATGCGGGGGCCGCTGATGACCACATCCTGGCCCGCTTCGAGACTCACGGAATGGTCCACGCTGAGACCGGCCTGGCTGTGGTTCGAGGCGATGGCGCTCATGCCGCCGATGGAGACCGCGTTGCCGGTCCCAGTGCTGCTGCCGCTGATGGTGAGCGTGTCGTTGTGGGTGGTGACGTCGCCGTCATCGGCGATGATGGCGACGGGCGCATCGTTGCCGATCGTCACCCGGAACCCCGTGAGCTTGATCTTGCCCTTGGCGGACAGGGTGATGGCCTGGCTGCTGCCGTCGCCCACGTGCACACCGACGCTCCCGCTAGAGATCGGACTGCGGGCCGTGATGCCGGACTTGGCGTCGGTATAGATGGAGTTCTCGATGAAGACGCCGTAGCCCTTATCCGCCTCCAGGTCCACGCCGAAATTGGCGTGGTGCGCGGCGCTGCCGATGGCGGCATCGAGGACAAGCTGGCCGTAGCCGGCGGAGATGGTGAGGAGCTTGTCAGCGCCGGTGTAGTTGAGATGTTTGCCGGAGAGGGTGACACCACCCTTGCTGAAGATGCCGTGGTCCAGGGTGATGGTCTTGCCGGCTTCCAGGAAGACGCCCGGATTGAAATGAGAACCCTGGCTGCCGATGGCGTCGTCGATCTCGATGTTGCCTGCGGCGCTGATGGAGAGCGCATGGCTCTCGGAGAACATGTGGGGGCCGCTCAAGGTGACGTTCTTGCCGGACACGATCTTGCCGACGCCGATGCCCTCACCGCTGGCGTTGGTGACCGTCAGGTTGACGTTGCCCGTGTTGTTGATCTCGCCGTGGATGCCGATGAAACCGCCGGCCTGCATGTTGAGGCTGCTGCCGCCATAACTGGATATCTGGCCTGCCGTGATGCTGATGCCGTTCGCGGCCGTCAGCGACGGTTTGAGGGTGCCGTTGACGGTGGTGGCCGGGGCAAGTTGCACAGCGTGGCTGCCGGCATTGAGCGAGATATCGTTCGCGGTGATCTGGGCGAAGCTCATGTTGGCGCCTTCGCCACTGCCGCTGGCGGTGAACTCACCGCTGATGTTGATGGAGACGCCCTGCAGGTCGATGATGCCGCCGCTCGCTACCTTCAAGGTCAAGGCACCGCCGCCGCCCTTGGCCGCGGACTTGGTGGCCTTGATGGCGGTCACGCTGCCCAGGGCATCTATGGTGTGGGTCGCCGAGAGCGTCACACTGTTGCCGCTGTTCAGGGTGTCCTGGATGAAGCTGACGCCCACATAGCCGCTGCTGGTGGTGTTGGCGGCACTGCCTTCGTTATCGATGCTGCCCAATACCAGGTGGATCACGCCCGGGTCCAGCAGCATGCCGCCGCCATGGCCCAGCCCCACGCTGCCGCGCACGCTCAAGGTGCTGCCGGAGAGTTCGAGGTGCCCGCCATGGGCGCCGTTGCCGG
>CAZPAO010000062.1:0-8454 GCA_964584665.1 uncultured Gammaproteobacteria bacterium | reverse complement strand
GACGCTCGCGAAGGAGCCGGGCCGAGAGAACGTCGAAGCCGTCTCGGCGGACCTCGTGGCGATGCCGGAGGCCACGCAACCAGCGGATGTCCTGTGGCTGCACCTGTTCTACCACGATCTCCACACCGCGCTGATCCAGGCCAGGGGCGCGACGGCGGCCCACTTCAATCGAGCTGTCTACGAGCGGCTGAAGCCCGGTGGGTCCTACGTCATCGTAGACCACGCCGCCGCCGTCGGGGCGGGCACGAGCGACGCCCAGTCGCTGCATCGGATTGAGCCTGCATCCGTTCGCGAGGAGGTGGAGGCGGCCGGCTTCGTACTGGACGCGGAAAGCACCCTGCTCGCGCACAAGGACGATCTGCACTCGATCAAGGTGTTCGATCCCTCGATCAAGGGCGAGACCGATCGCTTCGCCTATCGGTTCGTGAAGCCCTGACAGGCCCCGGCGCCGACTGCATGTCGATCTCCCCGATGGGTGCGAACAAGTCCAGCGAATACATCGAGGCAACCCTGCTTGCCTCCACGAAGTCGGCCTTGGATGAGTTCGCCTGATGGGCCCATGTGACTGAGACATGACGGCTTTCCGTCAAACCAGGGTATAAAGCCCCGGGCTTCCCCCTAATCCCCCGCACCGCTGCAGGCCCCCAATGTACGGGACCGCACAGAAGGTCGCGCCGCATGCGCATAACATAAGCGGATGTTGTATGAATTCCTCACCGCGAACAAAGCCGAGCTGATCGCCCGCTGCAAGAGCCGCACGGACCAACGCACCAAACCGGAAGGGTCCGACGGCAAGCTGGACCAGGGCGTCCCGCTGTTCTTCGATCAGCTCATCAGGACACTCGAGGCGGAACAGGCTTCCGAGAAGGCGCTCAGCATCAAGGTCTCCGGCGCCTCCGGCGGCAAGGTGCCGGAGCGCTCCGAGATCGGCGCCACGGCCGCGCGCCACGGCCGCGAACTGTCCCGCCAGGGCTTCAGCTTCGACCAGGTGATCCGCTCCTATGGCGACATCTGCCAGGTCATCACCGAACTCGCGGACGAGCGCAAGGCGCCCATCGATGCGGCCGAGTTCAAGACCCTCAACCGCTGCCAGGATAACGCCACCGCCGACGCCATCACGGAATACGCCTTCCAGCAGAGCACCCTGGCGACGGAGCGGGATGCCCGCATATCGGATGAGCGGGTGCATGTGCTGCTGCAGGAGCTGCGCAAGCAACTGCGGTCGGCGACGCTCGCCATCGCCGCCATCAAGGCCGGCAACGTGGGTCTGAACGGCGTCACCGGCACCATACTCGACCTGAGCCTGGTCTCCATGAAGAACCTGCTGGAGCGGCCCCTGGCCGCGGTGAAACCCATGGCGGTCGCGCCGGAGCGGCATGAATCGATCCCGCTGGCGGGCTTCATCAACGAGGTCAAGACCTTCACGGCGCCGGAAGCGAAGGCGCGCCGGTGCAAGTTCATGGTGTCGGACGTGGACGCCGGGCTCGAGGTCTACGCGGACCGGGACGTGCTGTTCTCGGTGGTGGGGTCGCTGCTGGAGAACGCCTTCAAGTTCACCCACCCCTTGAGCGAGGTGAGCCTGAACGCCTACTCCGCCGGTGACCGCATCCTGATCGACGTGGCGGACAACTGCGGCGGCCTGGCGCCCGGCGTGGCGCAGAAGATGTTCATGATACCGAAGCAGAACGGCGACGACCGGCCCGCCTTCCGCCACAGGCTCGCCACCTGCCACCAAAGCATCGAGAAGAACGGCGGGACCTTGAGCGTGCGCGACGTGGCCGAGAGCGGCTGCGTCTTCACCATCAGCCTGCCGCGGCACGCACCGACCAACGGCCCTCCGGCGCGAACGCTGTCCTGAAACAAAAAACCCCGCGAGAGCGGGGTTTTTCATCTGGGCGGTTTCTGCGCGGGCTTGGAAGCGGCGGCCGGCGCGGCCTGGGCCGGATGGTTCTTCTTGTAGCGATCCTTGAGCTGCTGCTGCTTGTCCGGCGGCATCTGCTGGTACTTCCTGAAGGTGTCGCGGATGTGCTGCTGTTCGTCGGGCGGCAGCTTCTGGAAGGCTTCGTAACGCTGGCGCAGGCGCGCGCGCTCCTCCGGCGTGAGCTGCTGCCAGTGCTGGAGGCGCTGGCGGAAATGCTCGCGCTCCTCCGGGCTCATCTTCTGCCAGCGATCGGCGATGCCCTGCATCTTGTGCTGGCGCGCGGCGGGCAGGCTGGACCACTTGTCCTTGTCGTAACCCAGCACCTGCTGCTCGGCGGGACTGAGGGCGCTCCAGGGTATGGGCTTGTCCACACTCGTGGCGGGCGCGGCCACCGGTTGCCCCGCGGTCGGAGCCGCCAGCACGCTGCCGGCCCAGAGGGCGGCGACGAGAGAGGACGCGAGGACCCGGTGCTTCATCGGACGGCGCGGCTGGCCGCGGCGGGGGCGCCATCGCTCACGGGCGCGGGGATGGGGGTCTTGCCGTGGCGTTTGGCGTCATCGGCCCGCACCTTGGCGGGATCGATGCGGGCGAAGGTCATGGGGTCCACCCACTGGCCGTCGCTGCCCTGCCAGTCGGCCATGAAATCCAGGACCATGGGATCGGCCGGGGCGACGGAGGTATCGGAAGCCTGCAGGGACCCGGCCACGAGGGCGAGGGGCAGGAGCCAGGCCAGGCTCACTCGCGAGGAAGGCTTATGCATCAGCCGCCCACGCCGGTGTCGTCGTCATCGTCCCCGCTGTCGTCGATGGTGTCCTCGTCCGGAGCCGGGGTCGGCTGGTCCTCGGTCTCCATCCACTGATAGAAATCCAGGTCCGCGTACATGTCCAGGTTGTCGCCGGTCAGCATCAGGGGGTCGGTGTTGGCGGCACTATAGGGCGCGGACGGGGCGGGCGTGCCGCCGCCACCGTTCCTCAGCAGGGCGCCTCCCACCACGGCCACGAAGGCCAGCGCCACGGCGCCGGCCGGCATGCGCCAGCCCCAGGACAAGCGTCGCGGCTGGCCGACCATATCCACGGCTTTACGTCGCGCCTCCGACAGGCGCGCCAGGGTCTTGGGCTCCAGGGAGCCCAGGCTGGCCCGGAACGCTGTCCTGGCCTTTTCCGTGAAGATGTCGTCCATATCCTGCTCGTTCATTGCCAATGCTCTCCCAAGGTCTTTCGGAGGCTGTGCACAGCCCGCGAGAGATGGGTTTTGACGCTCCCTTCGGAGCATCCCATGGCCTTGGCCGTCTGTTCGACGTCCAGGCCTTCCAATATACGCAGCATGAAGGCTTCCCGTTGACGCGTCGGAAGCTCACTTAAGGCTTCTTCGAGGGCCACCATGGCCTCCCCCTGGGCCACCTGCTCGGAGGGGTCCCGCCCGGCGGTATCCACCGCGCTGGCGATGGGATCCGGCATGTCGTCTTCGCCGCCCTCGTTCTGGCCGCCGAAGAAGGACAGCACCCGGTTGCGCACCTTGCGGCGGCGCTGGGTGTCGCGGATGCGGCTCTGGAGGATCTTGTAGAAGAGCGGCGTCCATTCCGCCGGCGGACGGGCGGAGTAGCTCTTGACGAGCTGGAACATGGCTTCCTGGACCGCGTCCTGGGCGTCCTCGACGCTGCGCAGCTGCATCTGGGCGATGCGGAAGGCGCGTCGCTCCACGTCTGCGAGGAAACGGTTGAGTTCTTGGGCGGTATCCAGAGAACGGACCCCTGCCGGCGGTGCCGGGTGGTTGCCACGGCGGGCGCCTGCGCCCGCTCGGCCCGAAAGGGTATCATGCCGCTGCCTCCCCGCAGGCCGCGACCTTCCCCATGCCCCAGCCGGACGTACAAATTTTCATCAAACCGACATGCGTGCACTGCCGCTGCACCGTGGGTGCCTGCAAGCGCGATCCATCCACACGGTTATCCACAAAATCTGTGGATAACATATCGCCCGCGTGAAGCGCGTCCCCCTCTATCTCAAGGTCGCGGTGCCCTCGCCGCTCTACCGCGACTTCGACTACCTGCCGCCCGCCGACGCGGACCCCGCCGCGCTGCTGCCGGGCGTGCGCCTGAAGCTGCCCTTCGGCCGGCGCGAGGTGGTGGGCGTGCTGCTGGAGACTTCCGCCAGCACGGAGGTGCCTGCCGGCAAGCTCAAGGCCGCGCGGCGCGTGCTGGACGCCACGCCGGTGATCCCGGCGGACATGCTGGCCCTCGCCCGCTGGGCCGCGGACTACTACCGTCACCCCATCGGCGAGGTGGTGCAGGTCTTGCTGCCGGTGCCGCTGCGCCAGGGCAAGCCCGCGAGCATCGCCGCCACGCCGGTGTGGCGTCTGAGCGGCACGGGCCGCGAAGCGGACCTTGGCCTCCTCGCCCGGGCACCCAAGCAACGGTCGCTGCACGGGCTGCTCGCGCGCCATCCGCAGGGCCTGGAGCCTTCCGCCATCGCCGAGGAACTGCCGGGCGCAGGCCCCGCGCTCAAGGCGCTGCTGAAACGCGGCTGGATCGAGAGCGCCATCGACCCGGCTGCACGGGCGTCTTCGCCCTCTGTCGCCGACGGCGCAGTCCTGAACCCGGCACAGCGGACCGCGGCGGACGCGGTCATCGCCGCGCTCGGCTCATATAAGGCGTTCCTGCTGGATGGCGTCACCGGCAGCGGCAAGACCGAGGTCTACCTCGAGGCCATCGCCGCCGCGGTGCAGCAAGGCCGCCAGGCGCTGGTGCTCTTGCCGGAGATCAACCTCACGCCCCAGACCCTGGCCCGCTTCCGCGCCCGCTTCGGCGAGGTCGCGGCCTTCCATTCCGGCTTGAGCGACGGCGAGCGCCTCGCCACCTGGCTCGCCGCCCGGGACGGCACGGCCCGGGTGATCGTGGGCACCCGCTCCGCCGCCTGGCTGCCGCTCATGTCGCCGGGCCTCTTCGTGGTGGACGAGGAGCACGACGCCTCCTTCAAGCAACAGGACGGCTTCCGCTACTCGGCCCGGGATCTCGCGGTGGTGCGGGCCCAGCGCGCGGGCGTACCGGTGGTGCTCGGCTCCGCCACGCCCTCGCTGGAGTCCCTGCACAACGCGGCCCAGCAGCGTTACACGCGGCTCTCGCTGCCGGAGCGGGCCGGCATCGCGCGCCACCCCAGCATGAAGCTGCTGGACATCCGCAGCCGGCCCCTCGTGGAAGGGCTATCGGATCTGCTGCTGGACGCGGTGAAGCGCCACCTCACCGCCGGCGGCCAGGTGCTGCTGTTCCTCAACCGCCGCGGCTACGCGCCCACGCTCATGTGCCATGACTGCGGCACGCCGGAAGCCTGCAAGCGCTGCGACGCGCGCATGACCCTGCACGGCAACAAGCGCCTGGTGTGCCACCACTGCGGTTCCGAGCGCCCCATGCCGCAGAAGTGCAGCCACTGCGGCAGCGCATCCTTCGGCGCCTTCGGCGAGGGCACCGAGCGCATCGAACAGGCCCTGATGGAACTCTTCCCCGATGCGGGCGTGGCGCGGGTGGACCGGGACAGTACCCGCCGCAAGGGCAGCATGGAGAAGCTGCTCGGCGAAGTGCAGCGGGGCGAGCGCAAGCTGCTCGTGGGCACGCAGATGCTGGCCAAGGGCCACGATTTCCCCAACGTGACGCTCGTCGGCGTGCTGGACGCGGACCAGGGTCTCTTCAGCGCTGACTTCCGCGCCAGCGAACGCATGGCCCAGCTCATCACCCAGGTGGCGGGCCGGGCCGGGCGCGCCGACAAGCCGGGCGAGGTGCTGATCCAGACCCACCAGCCCCAGCATCCCTTGCTGGTGCATCTGGTGCGGGAGGGTTACGCGAGCTTCGCCGCGGCGGCACTGGATGAACGCCGCCAGGCGGCGCTGCCGCCCTATGCGGCCCTGGTGCTGCTCAGGGCCGAGGCACCCGCCGCTGCGGCACCCCAGGCCTTTCTGGAGGCCGCCCGGGACTTGCTCGCCGCGCGCCGTATGGCCGGGGTGCAGTTGCTGGGTCCGGCTCCCGCACCCATGGAGCGGCGCGCCGGTCGCTACCGGGCGCATCTCTTGTTGCAGGCGACCCAGCGGGCGCCCCTGCAGAACCTGCTGGCGGCGGTGCTGCCGGAGCTGGATAGCCTCAAGGAAGCGCGCCGGGTCAGATGGTCAGTGGACGTGGATCCGGTCAGCCTCGATTGAACGGGCTTTCCGGTGGCGCAGCCGGTAAAATCGGCGCGCTATGAAACATGCTTTAGATCAGCTCCTCCGCGACACCCTGAAGTCCATGGGACAGACGGTCCCGCCTACTTTTGATCAGGTCCCGCTGGTGGAGCGCACCCGCGACCGCAAGCACGGTGACTTCGCCACCAACGTGGCCCTGGCTCTCGCCAAGGCGGCCGGCAAGAAGCCGCGGGACCTCGCTGAGGAGATCATCAAGGCGCTGCCGAAGAACGATCTGGTCGCCAAGACCGAGATCGCCGGTCCCGGCTTCATCAACTTCTTCCTGGCCCCCACGGCTTACCACGCGGAACTAAAGACCATCCTCGCCCAAGGCGGGAAGTACGGCACCACCGAGTCGGGCAAGGGCGCCAAGGTGATGATCGAGTTCGTCTCGGCCAACCCGACGGGCCCCCTGCACGTGGGCCACGGCCGCGGCGGCGCCGTGGGCGACAGCGTGGCGCGCCTGCTCGAGGCCACCGGCTGGTCCGTGTGCCGCGAGTTCTACTACAACGACGCCGGCGCGCAGATAGATAACCTCGCGAGATCCGTGCAGGCCCGCTGCCTCGGCGTGGAACCCGAACAACCGGGCTGGCCGGAGGACGGCTACCGGGGCGATTACATCAAGGACGTGGCCAAGGCGTATCTAGGGAAAGAGACCGCCCACGCCGACGACCGGGACGTGGTGGCCAAGGGCGACGCGCAGGATCTCGCGGCCATCCGCGAGTTCGCCGTCGCGTATCTCCGCCGCGAGCAGGACCTGGACCTCAAGGCCTTCGGCGTGCAGTTCGACGTGTACTTCCTCGAGTCCTCCCTCTACACCGAGGGCAAGGTGGAGGAGACGGCACAGGAACTGGTGAAGCACGGCCACACTTATGAGAAAGACGGCGCGCTCTGGCTCAAGACCACGGACTTCGGCGACGACAAGGACCGGGTCATGCGCAAGTCCGACGGCAGCTACACCTACTTCCTGCCGGACGTGGCCTACCACGTGCAGAAGTGGCAGCGCGGCTTCCACCGCGTCATCGACGAGCATGGCGCCGACCACCACTCCACCACCACGCGGGTGAAGATCGGCCTGCAGGCGCTGGACATGGGCATCCCCAAGGGCTGGCCCGAATACGTGCTGCACCAGATGGTGACGGTGATGAAGGGCGGCGAGGAAGTGAAGCTCTCCAAGCGCGCCGGCAGCTACGTGACCCTGCGGGACCTCATCGACATGGCCGGGAAGGACGCCACGCGCTACTTCCTCATCGCGCGCAAGTCCGACTCCCAGCTCACCTTCGACGTGGACCTGGCCACCTCCAAGAGCAACGACAACCCGGTGTTCTACATCCAGTACGCCCACGCCCGCATCATGAGCGTGGAACGCCAGCGCGCCGAGAAGGGCATCGGCTATGACCAGGCCAACGGCTTGGCCAAAGCCTCGCGCCTGGACTCGGTGCATGAGCAGGCGCTCATGACCGAGCTGTCACGTTATCCGGAACTGCTGGAGTCCGCTGCCCGCACGCTGGAACCGCACCTCATGGCCCAGTACCTGCGGGAGCTGGCCGCCGCCTTCCACGGCTTCTATGACAACTGCCCCTTCCTGGTGGACGATGCGGACCTGAAAGACGCGCGCCTGACCCTGGCTCTCGCCACCCGCCAGGTGCTACGTAATGGCCTCGCATTGTTAGGCGTCTCGGCCCCGGATAGCATGTAGCCATGGCCAAGGACTACAAAAATTCGCCCAAGCCGAAGGACAAGCCGAAGAAGAAATCCGGCGGCTTCCCGGGCTGGGGCTGGTTCTTCGTGGGCATCGTCGCGGCCATCGCCCTCATCAAGGGTGGCCCGCTGCTGTGGAAAGCGGAGATGGAGGCCGGCAAGCACGGCGCGAAGGCCGTCCCCGCTTCCGCCACGGTGGTGAAGGCCCCTGCCGCCTCCACCGCGCCCCACTACGATTTCTACAAGATGCTGCCGTCCTTCCAGGTGGTGATCCCGGGGCAGGACAAGGAAGTGAAGTCCGTGGCGCCCGCCACCCAGGTGAACCAGCCGGGCAGCTACATCCTGCAGGTGGGCTCCTTCCCGAGCTTCGCCGACGCGGACAAGATGAAGGCGACGCTGGCCCTGCAGGGCATCGAGTCCAGCATCCAGCAGGTGCAGGTGAACAACGGTTCCACCTGGAACCGGGTGCGCATCGGGCCCATCAAAGACCTGAAACAGCTGAACTCGATCAGAGCGAAGCTCGCCGAAGATCACATCGAGCCTTTAGTCATCAAACAATAGAAGCAAGAACGCGCCAAAAGCGTCGCGAGCGAAGGCGGGGCTAGGCGCGCGAGGCGAGCAGGAGGGAG
>CAZPAO010000061.1:0-8742 GCA_964584665.1 uncultured Gammaproteobacteria bacterium | reverse complement strand
CAAGGGCGGGCGCGGCGGCAAGGTCAAGAGCCGCAAGCAGGCCATCGCCATCGGCTTGTCCGAGGCCCGCAAGGAAGGCAAGAAGGTACCCAAGAAAACCACGGGCCGGCGCAAGAAGAAGTCCGGCGCACGGCGCAAGAAGCACAGTACGAGGAAGGCATAGTCATGGCCGGGCATCCGTATTGGAGCGGTCAGATCCGCATCTCGCTGGTGTCTTTCCCGGTCACGCTGCGCAGCGCTCTGCAACGGGGCAGTCAGATACCGCTGCATGAGATAGACCGGGACAGCGGCGCGCGCATCCACCATCTCAACGTCACGGAAGACGGCGAAGAGGTGGCCCGCGAGGACATCATCAAGAGCTACACACAGGATGGCACCGAGATCACCCTGGAACCGGATGAGATCAGCGCCATCAAGCTCCCGTCCAGCGATGTGCTGGACCTCGCGGCCTTCGTGGACCGTGAGGCCATCCCCGTGGCCCAGTACGAACGGCCTTATTTCATCCTGCCCAAGGACGAGGGTGCGGGGGAGATCTACTCGGTCTTCCACCAGGCGCTGGCGGACAGCGGCAAGGCCGGCATCGGTCAGATCGCCATGCGCGGCCGGGAAGAACTCTGCGCCGTGATGGCGGAAGAGGGCGGGCTGATGCTGGAGGTGCTGCGCTATGACCGGGAACTGGTGGATGCAGGAGAGGTGTTCCCTAAGACCGGCCGCAGGAAACTCAAGGGCGACTACGTGGAGCTAGCCAACCAGCTCATCGAGAAGAACACCGCGACGCCGGATTTCTCCGGCTTCCATGATCATTACCACGAGGCCTTGCTGGAGCTCATCAAGGCCAAGAAGGCGCACCGCAAGCCGAACCTGCCCAAAGCGGCCAGGCCGCCGGCCAAGGTGGTGGACTTCATGGATGCGCTGCGCAAGAGCCTGGATGCCAAGGGCAAGGCGGGCGGCGGCCGTACCCACGCGGCGGCCCGGCGCAAGCCTGGCAAGCGCCGCACGGCACGCTGATGCCGCCTCGCCCGAAGCGCAAGAAGCGCAAGCTCGCGGCCTACCGCTCCAAGCGTGACTTCAAGAAGACAGCGGAGCCCACGGGCGACGAAGCGGGAAACACTGGTCATTCCTATCTCATCCAGAAGCATGCCGCGCGGCGGTTGCACTATGACTTCCGCCTGGAGATGGACGGGGTACTGAAGAGCTGGGCCGTGACCCGGGGCCCGAGCCTGGATCCGGAGGACAAGAGGCTTGCGGTCCACGTCGAGGATCACCCGCTCGCCTATGGCGGCTTCGAAGGCACCATCCCGCAGGGCGAATACGGCGGTGGCACCGTCATGCTCTGGGACAAGGGTGAGTGGCTGCCCTTGGGCGATCCCGAGTTCGGTTACCGCAAGGGCCATCTCGGCTTCGAGCTGAAAGGCGAACGCCTCAAGGGCCGCTGGGACCTGGTGCGCATGGGCAAGGCCAGCACCGGCAAGAAGGAGAACTGGCTCCTCATCAAGGCCAAGGACCAATACGCCAAGCCCAAGCGCGGCGATTTTTTACTCGAGCATCACCTGCGCAGCGTCACCACCGGCCGCACCATGGAACAGATCGCCGGCCAGCGGGGGCGTGCGGCGGCCAAGCTGAAGGCGGTCAAACCGAAGCGCAAGCCCGCGCCGCGGGCACGGCGTCCGACCTCGCTGCCGGCCTTCGTGGCGGTGCAGCTCGCCACCCTCACCAAGGCGCCGCCCAAGGGAGAGAACTGGGTCCACGAGATAAAGTTCGACGGCTACCGGCTCCTGGCCCACATCGAGGAAGGTAAGGTCCGGCTGCTCACCCGTGACGCAAACGACTGGACCGGACGCTATCCGCCCATCGCTGCCGCCCTCAAGGGCCTCAAGGTGGGCAATGCACTCCTCGATGGGGAAGTGGTGCACCAGGAATCGGATGGCAGCATGTCCTTCCATGCCCTGCAGAATGCCTCCGGCGAGGAAGCCCAACAGCGTCTGCATTACTACGTCTTCGACCTCCTGTTCCTGGACGGAGAAGACTGGCGCGACCGGCCGCTCCTGGAGCGCAAGCAGAAGCTCCGGGAACTGCTGCGCCGGGCGCCGTCACGGCTGCATTACAGCGAACACTTCGCCGCCCCAGGGGACGAGGTGCTGGCCCATGCCTGCCACATCGCGCTGGAGGGAATCGTCTCCAAGCGCGCCGACCGTCCCTACCACTCGGGCCGCAGCCTGGACTGGATGAAATCCAAGTGCATACAGGAACAGGAGATCGTCATCGGCGGCTACACCGTGCAGGCGAACTCCTCCGGTCAGCTCGGCGCCCTGCTCACGGGCTATTACCAGAAAGGCAAGCTCGTCTATTCCGGCAAGGTCGGCACCGGTTTCGACCAGGAGGAGGGCAGGCGGCTCTTGCAGCATCTGAAGGCGCTGCGCCGTGATTCGAGGCCCTTCGTCTCCGTGCCGGCGGAGGCCGCCCACCAGGCCAACTGGGTGACGCCTAAGCTCGTGGCGCAGGTCAACTTCAGCGAGTGGACTCCGGAAGGCCGCATGCGCCATCCTTCCTTCCAGGGCTTGCGCGAAGACAAGCCGGCGGACCAGGTGATGCGAGAGAAAGAGCGACGCCCCTCCGACCGATCGAAGGTACGGCCCCTGCGCAAGGCCAAGCCCCGCCGTGCCGAGACCGCGGCGAAGCATGTGGTGGCCGGAGTCGCGATCTCCCATCCGGAGAAGGAGCTGTATCCGGACGCCCACATCACCAAGGGCATGCTGGTGGACTATTACCTGAAGATCGCGCCACTGATGCTCGCGCAGGTGGCCGGCCGGCCCATCAGCATGCTGCGTTGCCCGGGTGGGGAAGGGCATGGCTGCTTCTTTCAGCGGCACGCGGGCGAGGGAGCCTCGCCGCATCTGCAGCCGGTGAAGGTCGCCACCAAGGGCAAGCCTGAACCCTACGTCATGATCGAGGACCTGCAGGGGCTCATCGCGCTCGTGCAGCGGGACGTGCTGGAGATCCACATGTGGGGCTCCCGGGCGGATGCGCCGGCTTCGCCCGACCGGGCGGTGTTCGACCTCGATCCCGCGCCGGACGTGGCTTTCGCCGCCGTGAAGCGCGCCGCCTTGGATCTGCGCGCGCGCCTCAAGCACCGGAAGCTGGAGTCCTTCCTCAAGACCACCGGCGGCAAAGGACTGCACGTGGTGGTGCCGTTCCAGAAAGGCCCGTCTTGGGATGAAGTCAAAGCCTGGTCCCGCGCGCTCGCCGCCGAAGTGGTCAAGGATGCGCCGGATGAGTTCACCATCAACAGCCGCAAGGCGGAGCGTCACGGCCGCATCTACATCGACTATCTGCGCAATGGCCTCGGCGCCAGCGCCATCGCGCCTTATTCCACGCGCGCGCGACCCGGTGCGCCGGTATCCCTGCCCATCGACTGGAAGGAACTCACGGTGCTGAAGCGGGGGGATCAGTTCGGCATCAAGGACGCTTTGCGCCGACTGCGCAAGGACCCCTGGCGGCGGATGGCAAGCATCAGGCAGCGACTCCCTCTATCCGATCGCAGCAAGTGATCAGAAGCCCTATTTCATCGGCCTGACCTCCATGCTCTAATGGGCCTCACGCCCAAAGGCAGGGAAGCGCATGTCGCCCGTCACGCTATTCCTGGTCTGCATAGCGGCCATCTTCCTCATCGGCACCTTCGGCGAGCTGGTGTTCTCCCGCACCAAGGTGCCGGATGTCATCTGGCTGATCCTGGTGGGCATATTCATCGGCCCCGTGTTCGGGTTCGTGAGCCGCGCCCAACTCCTCACGGTCGCGCCTTATTTCTCGGCCCTCACCCTGGTGTTCGTGCTGTTCGAGGGCGGTTCGCGTCTCGACATCACCGAGCTATACCGGGCCACGCCCCGTTCCGTGCTGCTCTCGGTCCTGACCTTCCTGCTCTCCACCGTCGCCGTGATGCTGGTGAGCCGCCTGATGGTGGAAGGGGGATTGTTACCCGCGGACTGGACCTGGCACCAGGAATTGCTGGTCGGCGCCATCGTCGGCGGCACCAGTCCCATCGTCATCATGGCGGCAATCGCCCGGGTGGGCGTACCCAGGGAAGCCGCCAACCTCATCAGCCTGGAATCGGCGCTCAGTGACGTGTTCTGCATCGTGGCGGTGAGTTCCCTGGTGGGGATCTTCAAGGGTGGGGCCGAGGTGCAAGGCTCGCCCTGGCTCGCGCTGGTGCGTTCCCTGGGGCTGGGCGTGGTGATGGGCGTCGCCGGCGGCATGCTCTGGCTGATGCTGCTCAATTGGCTCAAGGAGAGGGAGCACGCCTATCCCATCACTCTCTCAGCGCTCCTGCTCCTGTATGTGCTGGTGGAGGCGGCCGGTGGGTCCGGTGCGCTCGGGGTGCTGGCCTTCGCCGTGATGGTGGGCAACGCGGCCCATTTCGGCCGTCTGGCGAACGTGCCCCGTGAACTCTCGCTGCATGATGACGTGCGCGGTTTCCACAGCCAGATGGTGTTCATCGTCAAATCGTTCTTCTTCACCTTCGTGGGTGCCATGCTCGGGCCGCCTTGGGGCTATGCTGCCGCGGGCGCGTTGCTGGCACTGGTGCTCTTGGTGGCGCGCTTCCCGGGCGTCTGGCTCGCCATGCTGCGATCCACCCTGGATCCACGGCAGCGGAACATCGTCTTCGTCAGTGTGCCGCGGGGCGTGGCCGCGGGCGTGTTGGCCACCCTGCCGGTGGCCGCCGGCCTCGGCGGCATGGAGGAACTGCCCACGGTGGTGTTCGCCTGCGTGTTCGGCACCATCCTCATCTTCGCGGTCGGGTTTCCCCTGGCGTTGCGCGAAGGCCCGCGGGAAGACGCGAGCGCCCCGTGATATCGCGGGGTTGCGGTAGGGCTGCCGGCTGCTCTAATGTGACGGCCTCGCCCACCGGAGCCACCCATGTCCCGCCGCCTCCATGCTTTAGCTTCCCTGGTGCTGGCGCTCGCCGGCCTCTCCATATATACGCCGGCAGGAGCCGCCACCGACGATGTGACGCCGCTCTACAGCCAGCTCAAGTGGCGCCTGGTAGGGCCGTTCCGTGGCGGCTGGTCCTCCATGGCGGAGGGCGTGCCTTCCCAACCCAATGTGTTCTACTTCGGCGCGGTAGATGGTGGGCTCTGGAAGAGCGTGGATGCCGGTCTCACCTGGAAGCCCCAGTTCCAGCAGGGTGGATCCATCTCCATCGGTGCGTTGGCCATCGCGCCCAGCAACCCGGACATCATTTATGTCGGCACCGGTCAGCCTGAGCAGTCCCGTTACGACGTGGTGGACGGCGACGGCGTGTTCCGTTCCGACGACGGCGGCGAGACCTGGAAACCCATCGGTCTCAAGGACACCCGCCACATCGGCCGCATCTGGGTCGACCCGAAGGATCCCGACGTGGTGGTGGTGGCCGCCCTCGGCCATGTGTTCGGCTCCAACGAGGAGCGCGGCGTGTTCCGCAGCGAGGACGGCGGCGCCCACTGGACCAAGACTCTATATATAGATGCAGATACCGGCGCCGTGGACCTGGCGACGGACCCCGCCAAGCCCGGCGTGATGTTCGCCGCCACCTGGCAGGGCCGCTCCTGGCCCTGGCTCTCCTACTTCATGCCCCAGGTCGGGCCGGGCAGCGGCATCTGGAAGTCCGGCGATGACGGCAAGACCTGGACACGCCTCACCGGCGGCGGCCTGCCGGAGGGCCCCCTGGGCCGCATCGGCCTCGCGCTGGCTCCCGGCAGCGGCGGGCAGCGCGTCTATGCGCTCATCGAAGCGAAGGACGACGGCCATAACGGCTTGTACCGCTCCGATGACGGCGGCACCCACTGGAAGGACATGGGCAGCGCTGACCTGGTGAGCGGTTATTTCGAGCGCCTCACCGTGGACCCCAAGGACCCGGACACCCTGTACGTGATGAACCGTTCCGTGGCCCAGTCCAAGGACGGCGGCAAGAGCTTCAAGTGGTTCAAGGGCGCGCCGGGCGGCGATGACTACCACTTCATGTGGATCAACCCCCAGGATGACCGCTACATGGTAGTCGCCAGCGACCAGGGCACTGCGGTGACCGTGGACGCCGGCAAGACTTGGTCCCCCTGGTACAACCAGCCCACCGGGCAGTTCTACCACGTGACCACCGACAACCGCTTCCCGTACCACATCTACAGCGGCCAGCAGGACAGCGGCACGGTGGAGACCGAGAGCGCCAGCGACTTCGGTGAGATCAGCTTCCGCGAGTGGCACCCGGTGGGGGGCGACGAGCGCAGCTACGTGGTGCCCGACCCGGTGGATCCCGCCATCGTGTACGTGGGCGGCCTCGGTGGCCACATCAGCCGCTACGACGATCGCACCCATCAGGTGCAGAACATCACCGCCACCCCGCTGGCAGGCTATGCGCGCCAGCCCACCACCGTGAAGGACCGTTACACCTGGTTCTATCCGGTGGTCGCGGACCCGCGCAAGGGCCATACGCTCTACGTGGGTTCCCAGTATGTGTATAAGACCAGCGACGGCGGCATGCACTGGAAGGCCATCAGCGGCGACCTCACGGGGCCGGATCCCAAGAAGGCCAGCGGCTGCGGCGGCGACACGAGTTTCACCCTGGAACAGGCCCGCTACTGCGGGTTCGGCGCCATCTTCAGCATCGCGCCCTCGCCCCTGAAAGAGGGGGTGATCTGGGTAGGCACGGATGACGGACTGATACAGCTCACCCGGGACGGCGGCAAGCATTGGAAGGAAGTGATGCCGCCGGACATGCCGTTCTATGGTCGCGTGGACCAAGTGGAGGCTTCGCCCACGGACCCGGGCACCGCTTACGTGGCGGTGGATATCCACCGCCAGGACAAGTTCCAGCCCTTCATCTTCAAGACTCACGACTACGGCGAGACTTGGGACAAGATCATCGACGGCATCCCTGCGGACCAGTTCGTCTTCGTGGTACGCCAGGACCCCAAGGACGCGCGGCTCCTCTACGCCGGTACCAATGCAGGTGTCTACGTGTCCTTCGATGAAGGTGATCATTGGCAGCCCCTGCAAGGCGGTTTGCCTAACGTGCGGGTGCGTGACCTCACTGTCCACGGTGATGACCTGATCGCCGCCACCCACGGCCGCGGCCTATGGGTGCTGGATGACGTGGCGCCGCTGCGCCGTCTGGAGGCTTCCATCTCCCGCGAATCCGCGCATCTGTTCGCTCCGGCCGTGGCGATCCGCGTGCGCCGCAACGAGAACAAGGACACGCCGTTGCCGCCTGAAGTCTCGGCCGCGCCGAACCCGCCTGAAGGCGCCATCCTCGATTACTGGGTCGGCAAGGACGTCACCGGACCCGTGACCCTCGCGGTCTACGATGCGCGCGGCCGCCTGGTGCGTAGCTTCGCCAGCGACGCGCAGCCGCCGCAGCTCAAGACCGAGCCTTACTTCACGGATGCCTGGCTCTCGGCACCGGAGAAGCTCGACGGCACGCCGGGTGCGCACCGCTTCGTCTGGGACCTGCGCTATCCGCGTCCCCCGGCCCTGGAGTACGACTACTCCATCGCCGCCGTGTTCGAGAAGGGCGAGGCGATCCTGCCCCAGGGTCCGCTGGCATTGCCCGGCGACTACACCGTGAAGCTCACGGCCGGCGGCAAGACCATGACCCAGCCCTTCAAGGTCATGCTCGACCCGCGCGTGCCGGCCAAGGCTGCGATGCAGGCCCTGCCGCAGCAGCTCGCCCTGGAACAGCAGATGGACGCGGCCCTGGCCCGCAGTTTCGCCGCCCACGAGTCACTGAAAGCACTGCGCGCCCAGCTTGCGGTGCTGAAGACCGAAGTGGCCGGCGATGCGGACCTGCAGAAGCAGGTCACGGATCTGGATGCCACGGCTGAGGCGCTCGCCGATACGGCGCCCAAGCATGCCAGCTTCGCCGCCATCAACGGTTCCATCGTGGGTCTGGTGAACGAGGTGGACGACGGCGACCGCGCTCCCGCGGCCCAGTACCACAAGTCCTTCGATGACTACCGCAAGGGGCTGGATGCTGCATTGCAGAGCTGGGACGAGCTGCGCCTGCAGGATCTCGCCGCGCTCAACACAGCGCTCAAGGCCAAGGGCCATGCGGAACTGGAGATGGGTGCACCATGAACCTGCTCGCACAGATACTCATCGCCCTGGTGGCGCTCCTGCACGTCTATTTCCTGGTGCTGGAGATGTTCCTCTGGGACACGCCCTATGGCCGGCGCGTGTTCCGGCTCACGCCGGAATCCGCCGCGGCCACCAAGGTGCTGGCCGCGAACCAGGGTCTCTACAACGGCTTCCTGGCGGCGGGCCTCATCTGGGGCCTGTGCCTGGGGACGGGTGGGGGAGCAGTGAAGATCTTCTTCCTGCTCTGCGTCTTCGCGGCGGGGGTGTTCGGCGGGCTCACCGCCAGCCGCCGCATCCTGCTGGTGCAGGCCCTGCCGGCGCTCTTGGCCCTGGTGCTGTTGCTGGCGGGCTGAAGACCCCAGGGGCGCCAGGGGGTGGCCTGTCGGCCACTCTATATATATGAGAAGGAAGGTCGGGGATGGTGGGCGGTACAGGGCGCGCCACATGTGGCGCGCGGGCCGCCAGGGGCCGAAGCGGAGCTTCGGCGGGCATGCAGGATGCATGCCCTGGGCCGAGAGGCGCAGCCTCTCGGGCGGCACTGGAAGGCACCCCAGGGATGGGTCTGTGGTCGGGATCCAGGGGATAGATGGTGGGCGGTACAGGGCTCGAACCTGTGACCTCTGCCGTGTGAAAGCAGCGCTC
>CAZPAO010000060.1:0-9521 GCA_964584665.1 uncultured Gammaproteobacteria bacterium | reverse complement strand
AGTAGTAGGCCCAGTTGGTGCCGAACTGGAACTCCATGGTGATGCCGGTGGCGACGCCCATGGCGAAGTTGATGCCGAAGAGCTTGCCCCAGAAGCGGGTCATGTCGCGCCAGATCTCGCGGCCGGTCATGACGTACACCGACTCCATGATGGCGAGGATGAACGAGAGCCCGAGCGTCAGCGGCACGAACAGGAAGTGGTAGAGCGCCGTCAGGCCGAATTGCAGGCGCGACAGGAACACCGGATCGAGTGAATCCATGGATCAACTCCCAGGTCGGGAAGCGGGTTGGGACGGGATCGAGGAGAAGAGGCGGGCATCCACCTTCGCGGGCGTGACCACCACGGTATGGGCAGGGCCGAAGAACAGGTACCAGAGCAGGGTGATGGCGGCGAGCTTGAATAGCAATACGACGGCGATCTCATATCGCAGCCGGTGTTCCGGGCGCCGAGCGCTGGCCGGATTCGCATCCATCATGATCCCTAGACGGAGCAGAGGCATATTGTATCGCGCTTCGGCAAGGGCACTTTGCTCCGGGTCTAATGGTGTACGTCGGGACACGCCGGGGCCTTCCAGAAATCCGGCTGCGGACCAGGTGGAGATTAGGCCTTTCGGGGCGCGCAGACCCTGATCCAGGTCAGTTCCACCGCAGATGACCCCGATCCAGGGGCTCTTCAGGGGATGTCAGCCCTCCAACAAGGGAAACCCTGATGGGCCAAGGGGCGATACCGGCGCAGGATGCTCTCATCAGGAACCAGGGAAATGACCATGCTTTTACCACCGAATGAATCCGACATCGCCCGGCCCTCGGCCATGGGCCAGCCGGTCATCCAGAGTTGCAGCGCCTGTTCGCTGGCTGGGCTGTGCCTGCCCATGGGTCTCGGGGCCGACGACCTGGCACGCATGGACAGCCTGGTGACCCGTTCCGAGCCCATGCATGCAGGGGATCATCTATACCGGGTGGGAGATGCGTTCGACGCGGTCTACGCAGTGCGATCCGGGTCCTTCAAGATTTACACCGTGGACACCGAAGGTCGTGAGCATGTACTGGGCTTCCACCTGCCGGGCGAGTTGATGGGCCTTAAGGCCATCTATCCGAAACGGCACATCACGAATGCCATGGCGCTGGACACCGCCACCATCTGCGTCATCCCGTTCCTCGAGTTCGGTCTGATGGCGATCAAGATCCCGAGCCTGCAGACCCAGATGGTCCGGCTCATGAGCCGCGATCTCGCGGAAGCGGTCACCCTGGCGGGGGATTACACCGCCGAGGAGCGCATCGCGGCCTTCCTCATGGGGCTATCAGCGCGTTTCGTGCAGCGGGGCTTGTCCGCCAGGGAATTCAACCTCACCATGTCGCGGCGGGACATCGCCAACTACCTGCGCCTGGCTCCCGAGACCGTGAGCCGCGTGTTCGCACGCTTCGTGAAGGAGAAGCTGATCAGCGTTGACCGCCGTTCGGTGCGCCTGAACGACATGCCCAAGCTGCATGCCCTCGGCCGCTCCATGGAAGAGATGCATGGCTAGTCTTCGTTGAACTGACCTAGATCAAGACTTGGACCCAGTCCAAGTCTCAAGATATCGCTCATTAGGACGGAGCCTGTGCTCCCGAGGACTGAGTCGATGCGCCATCTATCCACCACTCCCATCGATGACCTGCGACGCGAGCATGTGAACATGCGCAGCGTGCTGATGGTGGTAGCGGAGCAGATGGACAAGCTAGAGAAGATGGATGCCACTGATTCTGTACTCCTGGCCAATGCGCTCTATTACATGCGCAACTTCCCAGGACATGTGCATCATCCCAAGGAAGACCTCATATTCGACCGGCTCGCCCATGCTGACGCCGCCTGGAAGGCGGAAGTGGACAAGGTGCGGGCTCAGCATCAGGAGATCTATGCCCTGGAAGAAGGGCTCATCAAATCGATCTCGGAGGGCCCTCCGCCGGACAGCGAAGACTCGACGGAACTGCTGGCCCAGGGCCGCCGCTACCTGCAGTTGCAGCGGCAGCATTCAGAGACCGAAGAACGGATGCTCTTCCCCGAGGCCTTGGCGACCCTGAAGCCGCGAGACTGGGTCGCCATGGCGGGCCAGATAGAGAGGGTCGACGATCCCCTTTTCGGCAGGCAGGTGGCTACCCGCTACCGGCTCCTCTACGAGCACATCATGCATGAGGCCACCAGAGGACTGAGGGCGACCCGCTAAGTGACATATATAGAGGTGGGGCAGCCCGCAAGCCGGCATGACAGAATAGGTGCATGCAGTCCGCGTCCCCTATCCTCGCCGCAGACATAGGCGGCACCCGTGCCCGCTTCCGAAGCGGCGATGGCACGCTCGAACTCCAGACCCGCGATCATGCGGGCATCAAGGCGTTGCTCACGGCGGCACTGCGGGATCTCGGCATCCCGGGCGAGGGTCTCACAGCGGTGCTGGCGCTGGCGGGCCCGGTGCAGGGTGATCACGCCAGCATCACCAACCTCTCCTGGGACTGCGATGGCGAAGCGTTGAGACGGCGCTTCGGCTTGCGGCATCTCGTGTTCATGAACGATCTGGAAGCGGCGGCGCGCGCGTTGGCGGAAGCGCCGCCCGGGGATGCGCGTGTGCTGCGCGCCGGCATCGCCGTGGGGCGCACGGCGGTGCTCAGCGTGAGCACGGGTCTGGGTGTCGCCTATTGGTCACGGCCCGCGGGCGTCCTGCACGTGGAGCCCTCGGAGGCGGGACACACGGGTTTCGCTCCGGGCGAGGACTGGGACGTGGAGTTCCTACGTACCCTGGAACGACACCATGCAGGGCGGGTGAGCTGGGAACGGGTGCTCTCCGGCATGGGACTCGCATCTATAGATGCGCACCTACGGCAGGCACCGGCCATGCAGCCGGCGGAAGTGGTGCGGCGGGCCGCTGCTGGCGACGCAGAGGCGCGGGAAGCGGTGCGCCACTTCTCACGGCTGCTGGGGGTGTTCGCCGGTGACCTGGTGCTCTCGGCGCCGGCGCCCGGCGGTATCTGGCTCATGGGCGGGGTTTTGGCAGGCTCGAAGGAGCTGTTCGACACGCCGGCCTTCCTGCAGGGCTTCGAGGCCAAGGGCCGTCTTTCCCCCCAACTCGCAGAGGTGCCGGTCCAGCTGACGGCCGATGACCGGCTGGGGCTCAAGGGTGCCTGGCTCGTGGCCCAGGCCCTACTGCGGGGCTGAATATCCCGCCTCATCCGTCTTTGCGACCTTTCTCCCTCCTGGCGCATCCTTAGGTACATGAGCAGCCGTTTCGACCACAGCGTCCCGGACCCGGTCCTGGAGCGGGCCAAGGCCGGCGACCGCGCCGCGCAGGCGGAGCTGTTCGACGCCTTCGGCCAGCCGGTGTTCGGCCTCGCGCGCCGCATGCTGGGGCGCGCGGACCTGGCGGATGACGTGCTGCAGGAGACCTTCGTCGAGGTCTTGCGCAGCCTGCCCAAGTTCCGCGGCGAGGCGCCGGTGGGCATGTGGATACGCCGCATCGCGGTGAACGAATGCCTGATGCACCTGCGTTCCCACTGGAACCGTTACCGCCTGCCCCTGGGCGGCGAGGGTGAGTCCACCTCGATGGAGGAGTGGCTCACGGCGGATGAACCCCCGCCGGACAAGGGCCTGGACGTGGAGCGGGCGCTGGATGTGCTCTCGCCCGAGGCGCGCGCGGTGGTGTGGCTGCACGACGTGGAAGGCTACACGCACGTGGAGATCGCGCGGCTGATGGACGCGACTCCGAGTTTTTCAAAGTCGCAGCTGGCACGGGCTTACGTGCGGATGCGGCAATGGGCCGGAGGGCCCCCCGAGGTGGAACCATGCATGCCAGTCTTGAACAACTGATCGGGCTCCGGGACGAGGAGCCGGTGGCGGTCGAGGTGCAGCAGCACGTACGCGGCTGCAGCCGCTGCGCCAAGGCCCTGAACGGCCTCCTGGCGGCGCGCGAGGCGCTGACCGCGGTGCCGGACCCGCTGCCCCCCGCGGATGCCTGGTCGCGCATCGTCTTGGCTGCCGACCTAAGTGCCCGCCGCCGGCGCCGTTGGCTGCCGGCGGCGGGCGTGGGCCTGGTGGCTTCCATCACCGCGGCGGTGTTCCTGGTGAACCTGCACCTGACGCCGGCGCCGGCGAGCGGAAACGCCACCGCGGCGGCGACGAACTTGAGCCCCAACGGCAACGCGGACGTGACCCAACTCATGGCCCAGTCCCGTTATCTGGAGCGGGCCGTGCTGAAGCTCGATGGCCATGCGGACAGCATGGCGGTGAGCGCCGGCACGGCCAGCACCATCGCGGCCCTCGAGGACCGCATCGCCCTGGTGGATTACGAGATCAACGATGCGTCCGGCAAGCAAGGTGCCGGCCAGCGTGTGACGGAATTGTGGAAGCAGCGGGTGGACCTGCTGCAGTCATTGGCAGCCGTGCGTTACGCCCAGGTGGCGAACGAAGGCATCTGAACTACGAGTGAGGTGTGACATGAAGACCTGGAAGATACTCTTGATGGTGACGGCCCTCGCGGCCATGCCGCTGGCGGCTTCCGCCGCGGACAGCGCTCCAAAGGCCGCGCCTGCAGCACCCGGTTCCACCCCCGCACCGTCGGCGAAATCCGGCGAAGCGTCCCCCAAGGACCAGGCGCAGCTGGAGCAGCAGCTCGACCGGGCGCGCCAGCAGCTGCAGGAAGACGCGCGCCGGGTGGCGGACCTCTCCATGCAGATCAACGGCGACGTGATGAACCGAATGCAGCTGGTGCGGGAACGGATGGAGAAGGCGCAGCACCGCGGCTTCCTGGGCATAGATCTGGACGATGACGATAGCGACGCCGCGGGTGTCGCCATCTCCGGTGTCACTCCCCACGGCCCGGCGGACAAGGCCGGCCTGCAGGAGGGCGACGTGATCACTTCCATCAACGGCACCGCCTTCAAGGCCTCCGGTGACGACAGCGCCGGCGACAAGCTTTCGGAGTTCATGCGCACCACCAAGCCCGGCGACAGCCTGAAGGTGGCCTACACCCGCGACGGCAAGGCGGCCACCGCCACCGTCACCGCCGGCACCCTGCGCGACTTCGACGCCTTCAGCATGGCCATCCCGCCGATACCGCCTGTGCCGCCGGTCCCGCCCATGCCGGCGCTCGCGCCACTGGCCGGACTCAACATGTACTACAGCATGGGAAACCGCTGGGGCACGATGCAACTGGTCAATGTGACGCCGGGACTGGGCCAGTACTTCGGCACCGATAAGGGCCTACTGGTGCTGCATGCACCCAAGGATTCGGCCCTGCAGCTGCAGGAAGGCGACGTGATCACGCAGTTGGGCGGCCGCGATCCCGGCAATGCGCCGCATGCCATGCGCATCCTGAGTTCCTATGGCCCGGGCGAGAGCGTGAAGATCGACATCATGCGCAAGGGCAAGCCCCAGACCCTGAACGTGGTGCTGCCCAAGGAGAAGGATGATGACTCCAACGCCTTCAACTGGTCCTGGTCCAGCGATGACGATGAAGACGAGAGTGCTGACGGTCGATAGCTGTTTCAAGCGACGTTGATACCCCCGAGATTGGGGCGGTCTGCAAAGACCGCCCTTTTTTTCGCCGCCTTGCTACCATGCGCGCCATGCGCCGCAGCGACTTCCATTTCGACCTGCCCCCGGGGCTCATCGCCCAGCATCCGCTGGCCGAGCGCAGCGCCAGCCGCCTCTTGTGCCTGGAAGGCGCCTCCGGGGCGCTCAAGGACCGCATGTTCATGGACCTGCCCTCGCTCCTGGAGCCGGGCGACCTCCTGGTGTTCAACGACACCAAGGTGGTGCCGGCGCGGCTCTACGGCCGCAAGGAGACCGGCGGCGCGGTGGAGTTCCTGGTGGAGCGCATCCTGGATGCGCGCACGGCGCTGGTTCATGCCCGGGCCAGCAAGCCCTGGCGCACCGGCATGCGGGTGCTGTTCGCCGATGGGGTGGAGGCGCGGCTGCTGGAACGGGAAGGGGCGCTGCTGAAGGTGGAGTTCCTGGGGGCGACCCTGCCGGAGTTCCTGTATGCCCACGGCCACGTGCCGCTGCCTCCTTATATAGTGCGCGACGACGCGGCGGAGGATCAGGAGCGCTACCAGACGGTATACGCCCGGGTGCCGGGCGCGGTGGCGGCGCCGACGGCAGGCCTGCACTTCGATGCGGCCATGCTGGAGACGCTCGAGCGCCAGGGCGTGCGGAGCGCGCGGGTGACGCTGCACGTTGGGGCCGGCACCTTCCAGCCGGTGCGGGAGGACGACATCCGCGACCACAAGATGCACAGCGAGCGGGCAGTCGTCGCACAGGATGTGTGCGACGCCGTGGCGCAGACCAGGGCCGCAGGCAAGAGGGTGGTGGCAGTGGGGACCACGGCAGTGCGGAGTCTGGAGGCCGCGGCGGCGGGGGGCGCGCTCACGCCGATGGATAAGGATACCGATATCTTCATCTATCCCGGCTACCGCTTCCGGGTGGTGGACGCCATGCTCACCAATTTCCATCTGCCGGAATCGACGCTGCTGATGCTGCTCTGCGCTTTCGCCGGGCAGGAGCAGGTGCTCGCCGCCTACCGGCACGCGGTGGAGCAGCAGTACCGCTTCTTCAGTTACGGCGACGCCATGTTCGTTTCGATCGCGCCTGAGGCGCGCGCATAACAAGGTGACGATATATGACTTTTACTCCTGACCGGGGCATTGAGATACGGACTGGCAAAGCTCTCTTAGAAAAGCCAGAGCTTGCGGCGCATCTTTCGACGATTACGTCTCTTTGGGCGCAGATGGTTACGCTGCTTGAAGAGATTTTGGGATTGCTGGCCGGAGTTGATGCGATTACGGCGATGAGACTTTATACGGCAATAGAAAATGATGGTGCTAAGCAAGCAATGCTTAGGGCTCTAGCTGAAGATAAATTGCCAGATAATTTGCAGGCAGAATTAAACGCGATATTTAAATGGATTAGAGAGCACGGCAGCTCAAGAAATGTTGTCGCGCACGGTGTATGGGGAGTTTCTCCGCAGTACCCAGATGCGCTTTTCTATACGGATGTTCGCGAGTGGTTGAATTGGCGAGGGACAGTTAATTTTGCCGAGCACAGTTTAGATGCGATTCATCTAATGGAAATAATGAGACGTTGGCCTGATGCGGTCGGTTATAGAAAAGATGATTTTGAGAGAACTGAGAATGAGATATTGAAGATGATTGATCGCGTGGAAGTTTTTAGACGCGACGTGGACTCTTTTCTTTCCCCGTAGCGCGAGCCGAGCATCGCAGCGAGCAAGCTAAGCCGAAGGGCGCCGCCAGGATGGCGGCGCCTTCACACGCGGCATCAGGGATGTGCCGTGTGTGAAGCTGCGCAGCGAGCGAGAAGCGCAGGGTAGGCGCGGGCTTCCGCGCCCCGCGCTTCGGGTGGACGGTTTTGGCGACTTTTGCCAAGACAAAAGTCGCCCGCGCCGTGGGACGGCGCGGAACAAGGCATGGATGCCTTATATCTTGATAAACTCCGTGCCATGAAATTCGAGCTTCTCAGCCAGTCTGACGGCGCCCGCAGGGGGCGCCTCGTCTTCGACCGTGGCACCGTGCAAACCCCGGCTTTCATGCCTGTCGGCACTTACGGCACGGTCAAGGCCATGACGCCGGAGGAGCTGAAGGAAGTGGGCGCCGAGATCATCCTCGGCAACACCTTCCACCTGATGCTCCGCCCCGGCACCGAGATCATCCGTGCCCACGGCGACCTGCACGGCTTCATGCACTGGGAGGGGCCGATCCTCACTGATTCCGGCGGCTTCCAGGTATGGAGCCTGGCCGAGCTGCGCAAGATCAGCGAGGAGGGGGTGAGCTTCCAGTCGCCGGTGAACGGCGACAAGGTGTTCCTCTCGCCGGAGGATTCCATCCGCATCCAGCACGAACTCGGTTCCGACATCATCATGGTGTTCGATGAGTGCACGCCTTATCCGGCGACGGAGGCGGAGGCGCGCAGCTCCATGGAGCTGTCCCTGCGCTGGGCCAAGCGCTCCCGCGCGGCCCATGCCGACCACGCTTCGGCGTTGTTCGGCATCGTGCAGGGCGGCATGCACAGCGATCTCCGGCGTGAGTCCCTGGATGGACTGACCGGCATCGGCTTCGACGGCTACGCCATCGGCGGCCTCTCGGTGGGGGAGACGGAGGCGGAACGGCTCGCGGTGCTGGAGGCGCTGCAACCTCACCTGCCCAAGGACCGGCCCCGTTACCTGATGGGTGTCGGCACGCCGGAGGACCTGGTGGAGGCGGTGGCCCGGGGCGTGGACATGTTCGACTGCGTGATGCCCACCCGCAACGCGCGCAACGGGCATCTCTTCACCAGCGAGGGGGTGGTGCGCATCCGCAACAGCACCTATATGAAGGACACCCGTCCCCTGGATCCGGCCTGCGGCTGCTACACCTGCCGCAACTACAGCCGCGCCTACCTGAAGCACCTGGACAAGTGCGGGGAGATCCTGGGGCCGCGCCTCATGACCCTGCACAACCTGTATTTCTACCAGTCCGTGATGCGCGCCATGCGCGAGGCCATCGAGGCGGGGCGTTTCAGCGCCTGGGCGGGCGAGTTCCTGGCCCGCCGTCGGGGCCTGCCGGAGGCCGAATCCTGAGGGTTTTCGCGGGGTTTGGGGTCCCTTAAGACCCCCTGACGTTGTAGAATCCGCCTTCCCGCGCGGCCCGGACCGGGCCTGCGCCCCGTATTTAAAGCAGGAATACCATGCGTCCCTTCATCCCCGAGGTCCTGGCCGCCGCTCCCCAGGGCGACAACCCCTTCACTTTCCTCCTCCTCATGGGCGGCCTCTTCGCCGGCATGTATTTCTTCATGATCCGCCCGCAGAACAAGCGCCAGAAGGAGCACCAGGCGATGGTCGCCGGTCTCGCCAAGGGCGACGAGGTGGTGACGGGCAGCGGCATCCTCGGTCGCGTCAAGGACGTGAGCGAGCAGTACGTGACCCTCGAGATCGCCTCGGGCGTCGAAGTGAAGCTGCAGAAGCAGGCCGTGGGCAACGTGCTGCCCAAGGGCACCCTCAAGAACATCTGATCCTCAGGACAGTCCCATGATGAACCGTTATCCCTTGTGGAAGAACGTCCTGGTGGTGCTGATCACCGCCGTGGGCCTGTTCTACGCGATGCCGAACCTCTACGGCGAGGATCCCTCGGTGCAGGTGTCCACCAAGGCCGCCGCGGTGCCCGCGGACGCCAAGGCGCAGGTGGAGCAGGCGCTGAAGTCCGCCAACGTGGAGTTCAAGTCCGCGGCGCTGGAGGAGAAGACGCTGGTGGTGCGTTTCCCCGACACCGACGCGCAGCTGCATGGCCTCGATGCAATCCGCCAGAGCCTCGGCACCGACTACACGGCGGCCATGAACCTGGCGCCGCGCACGCCGGCCTGGATGCAGGCGATGGGCATGAAGCCCATGGCCAAGGGCCTGGACCTGCAGGGCGGCGTGCACTTCCAGCTGCTGGTGGACCTGAACGCGGCCGCCCAGGGCAAGATGCAGCGCATCTCCAACGACATCCGCTCCGCCATGCGCGAGA
>CAZPAO010000059.1:0-10051 GCA_964584665.1 uncultured Gammaproteobacteria bacterium | reverse complement strand
TCGTGCTGAAGGGCGATGGCCGCACCACCCTCACCGAGACCTCCAAGATCACGGCAGCCGGCAACGGTGCCCATGGCGGTCATCTCGAACTCTCCGGCAGCACCTTGAGCGTGCGCGGCGGCGTGGGCCTGGGCAAGGGCGGCGATCTGCTCATCGATCCGCTACATCTGCAGCTCGTCACGGGCAGCATCAATAATGCGGGCACATCCCTCGCCAGTACTGGCTACGTGGGCGTGGGCTTCATCGAGACCCAGCTTAACGGCAACATTGCCGTCACGCTGGACGCCACCAACCTCATCGATGCTTCTGGCGGTGTACATGACATCACTGCCACCGGTACCGGCACCCTGAACATGAACGTGGCCAGCGGCGGTATCGAACTTGCCGGCGTCGACATCAACATCGGCGGCGCGTTCAACGCGAACATGGGCTATGGCACCTTCGGCTTCATCAAGGCCCGGGACGTGGACATCGCCGCCGCCACCAACCTGACCCTGCAGGACGCGGTCCGCAACGCCAAGGGCAAGATACTCACCTATTCCGTCCAGACCACCGGCGCTGCCGCCAGCAGCAGCGGTTATGTGGATATCCAGGCCGGCCACATCTTCACTCAGGGCGACGCTGAAAACGGCGACATGGCCATCAAGTCGGCCAAGCAGCTGAACATAAACGGCAATATCGGCTTCGGAACCACCGAGGGCTATAACGGCAAGGTCACCCTCATCGGCAGCTCGATCGAGGACAACGGCGATCTCTTCGCCACCGGCGATGTGCTCGTCACCGCCAGCAACGGATATGTCTCCAACAATGGCCACACCATCGACGGCAAGAGCGTGACCGTCAGCGAGACCCGGGGCGGCTTGAACCTCGGCGGTGTCATCGCTCATAGCGGAGACATCACCCTCACCGCCACGGGCGGCAACATCAACGTCGGCAACCTCAGCGCCGTCGGCAACGTCAACGTCGCGGACACCAGCGGTGAGGGCGGCGTCTTCGTCGGCGGCATCGGCGCGGACAGCAACGTCACCGTCACGAGCAAGCGCGGCATCAGGACCGGTAACATAGGAGCCGGCAAGCTGGTGACCGTGAATGCCGGTAGCGACTACACCATCGCGGGCGCGTCCACCGGCACGGTCGCCGGTGAGGCGGGCGTCAACATCACCGCCGCGCACATCCTCGCCTATGGCGGGACCACCGCTCTGGATATCCACGGCGGTGCGGGCAACATCACCATCAAGGGCATCTTGGGCAGCAACTCGACGGAAGGCCTGGGCGGTGCGAGCTTGGGCATCTTCGCCGAGGGCAACATCAAGGTCGATCACAACATCGTCGCCAGGAACATCGACATCGAAGGCAAGAGCCTGGCCTATACCGGTGCCGGCAGCAGCTTCAAGATCTCCGCCAGCAATGGCTATGTGGACCTGGATGCGGCCATCGGCAAGGCCAGCGCGCCGGTCGCCTATTCCGTGGGCCTGTCGGATCACGGTGGCATCCTCCGCATCGAGAACTCAATCTTCACCGCCGGCAACATCGTCGCCGCCGAATCCTCCGGCAGCGGCGTGCTGGTCGGCAATGATGACGGCGGTGCCGTCACCCTCTCGGCCGGCAAGAGCATCGCCTTCACTGGCTTCAACATCGGCATCGGCAACGCCCGCGGCTCGAGTTCGGAGATGGGTGCCGTCACCCTGAAGGCGGGCAAGGACATCAACTTCACCGCGATCCATGCCGGCAGCGGTAACGAGACCGGCAACATCTCCATCCGCGCTGGCGCCGTCAATGCGGGCTCCGGCGAGACGGTGGATCATTCGATTCTCCTGCAGGCGGGCGGCAACATCACGCTGAACGCGAACGCTATCCAGATCCAGGGTGGCAGGGCGAGTGCGTTCGTGAACCCCGACAATTCCTCCAGCGCCACAGGCAGCGCGTTGGCTGACGTCAGCCTGGTGGCTGGCAAGAACCTGGCCATCGCCGCGGACCAGCAGGCCCGCATCTCGGCGGGGTCTGGTATGGCGATAGGCTTCCTGGGCAGCCATGACAAGGTGAATGTCACCGCCGATGCCAGCGTCAACCTCAGCGCCGGTAAGCTGCTCAGCGTCTCCGGCCACGACGTCCGGATGAGCGCCGGCTACGGCGATGTGATCGTGCTCATGGATTCCCATGGCACCGGTGGCACCGGCACGGCCACCGCCAAGGCCGACCTGAACCTCTCCGGCAAGACCGGCATCAGCATCTCCGGCATAGGCTCGACGGAAGCCGGTGTGAACATCGAAGGCGGCCGCGGGGCCAACAGCCACCACAGCAGCAGCGGTAGCAGCCCGAACGCGCCCATCCTGGGCGCCTTCGGCGCCGGCGCCAAGGCCACCGGCAACGTGCATGCGGTGGTCAGCCTGACCACCGGCGGCGCTTTGAACATCACCGGCGAGCACTTCGTGGACATCTCCGCCGGCCGCAGCGCCGGCCGGTCTGCGGACCTGTTTGCCGTGACCAAGGGCAAGGCCAAGCTCAACGTCAACAACGGCGTGGTCATCACGGGCGGCAACGTCACCATCGGTTCCGGCGGTGAGGGCAGCAACAACAACGTGGACATCCGCGGCGGCTTCCAGGCGCTGCACGACCTGGGTAATGGCACCTTGCCGTTCTCCCTGCCGCTGGCTTCATCCGGCAGCATGGCAGTGACCGCGAGCTCGCGCGTGGACATCAACGCGACGGGTAACATCGTCATCAGCGCCCAGCACTCCAACCGCTTCAGCGGCGGCTATGGCGCCGCCAGCGACTTCGGTCTCACGGTCGGCGGCAATGACGGCGGTGGCAAGTACACCATCACGGTCGATGCCGGCGCCGGCATGAAGGCCGGCGGTGACATCACCCTCACCGGCGGCAGCTTTGAACCCAGCATCTCCGCGGGCTTCAACAACGAAGTGGTCATCCAAGGCGGTGACCGGATCGGCGGCGATCATGGCCTGCAGGCCCTGCAGGGCGCCACCATCAACTACACCGCGAACGGGCGGGTGGACATCACCGCCGGCGGCACCCTGACCGCTCAGGCCCATAACGTGTTCATCACCGGCGGCCAGCACGCGGGCGTTGGTGAAGGCCTGAGCGCGTCGAGCCAGGGCTATGGCGCGACCGCGGTCAACGAATCCGTGGACGCGAGCGTCAACATCACCGCGGCGGCCATGACCGTCTCGGGCAATGGGCACGGCGGCGTCGAGATCGGCGCCGGCGCTTTCGCCGGTAGCGATGTAGGCATCAGCGCTGCTGGCGCGGCGGCGGTGACCAACGTCAGCTTCGATGCGGGCGTCAACCTCAATGTCGCGGGCGCATTGCACGTCAACGGCGGCGCGAGCGGCGGCAACATCGATGTGTTCGGCGGCTTCCGCGCCGGCGCGGGTTCCTTCATCAACATCGGCAGCAGTGCCTCGCCGGTCATCATCAACACCACCCAGGTGTTTGCCGGATCCGGCGCCAAGGCCGCCAATACCACCCGGGCCGCGGTCAGCATCAAGGCCGGTTCCGTCCTGTTCAGCAACAGCGAGAGCGGCAACCAGTCCATCTCCGGCGGCCGCAGCGCGGGCGCTGGCAATTCCACGGCCGCCAGCGATGGAGGTTCCGCCAACCGCACCGTGGATGCCTCCGTCAGCATCACCGCCAAGAACGGCTTCACCATGCAGGGCGCGCACCGTGCCTTGGTCATCGCGGATGCCTCCGCGGGCTATGCGGCCCTCGTGCAGAACTCCGCGGGCGTGAAAGCCGCGTCCACCATCAACAACGGCATCAACATCAGCGCCAAGAACATCGCCATCAGCGCGGAAGTGAACGCCGAGGTCTTCGGCGGCGGCGCCTCCCAGAGCGTGGCGGGCAGCGCAGAGGTCAAGGCCAACGGCGGCGCCGCCAGCCTGACCGTGAACTCGGTGGTCTCCCTCACGGCGGCTGCCGGCATCGCCGTGCACACCACGGGTTCGGGCAGCGACCACGTGATCATCGGCGGCGGCGGCGGCGCAGCCGTGGTGAACGTGGAAGCCAGCCATGGCGGCAAGGCTGCCATGACCGTCAACGACGGCGTCAACCTCAAGGCTGGTGGCGGCGTGACTCTCACGAATGACGGCGGCCTCGGCCTCGTGGTCTTGGGTGCAGGCTCGCGCTTGGGTGGCAGCCACGGCACCGTGTCCAGCGGCACTTCCGGTTCGCACTTCAACCCGCATCCGTCCAGGGTGCAGGCGGGCCTGGGCGGCGGCACTGCCACCTTCACCGGCAACGGCAACCTGAACATCACCGCCGGTGGTGCGCTCACTATCGACGCTTCCCATGCCACGCTGCTCCTGACCGGCGGTAGCCGCGAAGGTTCGGGCATGGTCGTGGAAGCAACCGCCAAGGGCACCGCGAATGCGAACATCGTCGGTGACCTGAACATCACCACCGCCAGCGTCGGCCTCACCGGCTTCTCCATGGTCCTCGCCGGCGGCGGCATCGACGACGCGGCAGACGCCACCATCGGGGGCTCTCATGGCGGCATCGCGGCCGCGACCGTGGAATCCGCGCTCCGCGTCAATACCACGGGTGCCTTCACCGCCAATGCGCTCACCGACGTTCAGGTGGTGGCTGGTGCGGCCAGCGGATCCAGCGTAGGCGCCGGCTTCCTGGGCGCCGGCGCGAGCGTGGTGGCCTTGCAGGGCGCCGCGCAGGCGACGCTCACTGGCACCACCACGGTCCAGATCAAGGCCGGCTCGGTGGCGCTCACCGCCGGCGATGGCCATATATTCATCGAAGGCGCGAGCCATGACGGCTTCGCCGGGGCGGTGGTTGCCGTCAGCAAGGGCGACAAGGCCACCGAGATCCTGAACGGCGGCATCGGCATCAGCGCCACCACCGGGGCCATCACCTTCACGGCCCATGGTCCGGTCATCCATGGTCCCTCCGAAGGTGCCATCCGCATCTTCGCCGGCAGCTCCAACGGCGCACACCAGCGCTTCACGACTTCCAATGCGGGCGCCATCATCAACGCCAACGAGGATGCGTCCATCGTCCTCAGCGCCAAGACCAACGTCACCTTCAACGCGGATGACGAGGTCCGGGTGGATGCGGGTGGTCAATTGGGTTCCGATGACCTGATCGCTGGCAACGGCAAGAACTCCAAGACCACGGTTGTGGAAGGCGCTTCCGTCAGCATCACCGCCGGCGGCAACCTCTCGCTCAACGGCACTCAGGGCGTGTCCGTGTCCGGCGGCTTCCGCACCGCGGCTTCCCAGGGCGTGTTCGGTTCCCATAGCGGCCAGGCTGTGGCCACCGAGACGGCCACCGTCAGCCTCAAGGCCGGCGGCAACATGAACATCCTGGCTAACAGCGGCAACGTCTTCGTGCGCGGCGGCGCCGGCAACGAACATTCGCCGTCGAGTTCGGACTTCAGCCTCGTCTCCGCCAGCCACAACGCTGCGGTGACCCAGAACACCGCTGTGGGCGTGAGCCTGCAGGCGGGCAAGGCCCTGTCCATCGGCGCTGATGGGATAGTGATCCTGGCAGCGGGTTCCCAGTACTCCGCCAGCGCCAACGCCCAGACCGGCGGTGTCACGGCGCTCAACCACGATGCCAGCCTGACCCTCAAGGCCGGCACCAGCGCCACCGTCTCCGGCGGTAGCGGGGTGATCATCGTCGGCGGTTCCAATAACAAGCTGACCGCCAATGCTTTCCCGGGAATCTTCGGCACCCATGCTGGCACCTCCAGCGACGCCATCCCCAGCAACTCCATCGCAGGCGGCAAGGTGACCGCGGGCGTGAACGCCGCTGTCAGCATCACTGCCGGCACCGATGTGGACCTGGGTGGCGGCTTCCTGGCGGTAGTGGGCGGCTCGAACAACCAGCTGTTCGTGGGCGCTACCCGCGAAGGCGGTGCCTTCCGCGGCGCGCATTGGAACGGCGGCTCGGCGAACCTCTCGGCCAATACCGGCGTGACCGTCTCGGCGGGCCATGACATCAACATCTCCGCCGGCAGCCTGCAGGTGCTCGGCATGCAGGGGCAGAACCAGGCCAACGTCAACGGTGGCTCCAGCAGCGCCGTGGCGAACCTGAGCCTCAAGGGCAACGTGGCGCTGAACGCGGTCAACGACATCAAGCTGGACGTGAGCAGCAACGCCTCCATCGTCGGCGGCGCGCTCGGCAACCTGCGTGCTGATCACGCCCTTGGCCATGTGACCATCCTCGGTTCAGCCGACGCGACCCTCAAGGCGGGTCACGACGTGGTGGTGGACAGCATCGGCGGCAGCCTCACGGTGGCTGGCGTGAACGTGAACTCCAGCCACGCGGGCTCGATCCTGGCGGACGCGCACGCGGACGCGGGCTTCGCCAGCGTCACCGGCCACGCGGATGCGGCCATCACTGCCGGGCACGACGTGCGCATGGGCAGCGGCAGCATCGGCGGCGCCATCAACGTGGTGGGTGGCCAGTTCGTGAGCGCGGTGACCCTGGGTCTGGCTTCCAGCCAGCACGCCACGGCCACGGCCAATGCCAGCATCACGGCGGGCAACAACCTCACCCTGGTGGGTGACGGCGACCTCACCGTGGGCGGCGGCCTCTTCAACTCGGCAGCCATCACCAATACCTTCTCCAATGGCCGCAGCGCCAACGGTGTGCGCACCGCTGATCTGCAGGCCAAGGCCAGCCTCACCGCCGGCAAGACCGCGACGGTGACAGTGGCGGGGGATGCGGTCATCGCGGGCGGCGACAGCCTCACGGCGAAGGCCTCCTTGAGCGCTGCCTCCTTCATCTCCGGCACCGTCAACGCGGACACGAGCGTGCTCATCAAGGGCACCAACGTGAAGCTGAACGTCGGCGGCAACCTCCTGGTGCGCGGCGGCAGCGCGGAGACGGTGAAGGCTCTCGGCATCGGCGCGGAAGTGAACTCCAAGGCTGATGCCGAGGCGAACGCCTCCATCGTCGCCAAGACCAACGTCGCCATCAGCGTCGGCCACAGCGGTTCCGGCACGGCTTCCTTCATCGGCGGCAGCGCCGGTGGCGCCAGCGTGTGGTCCTTGTTCTCCGACAACACCGCGGTGGGCACGGCTCATGCCGACGTCAATGTGACCGCTGGCAAAGCGGTGACCGTCGGCGCGGCGGGTGACATCAACGTCGCCGGCGGCCCCGGCGCCATGAACTCGAACGCGGTTCTCGCGGGTGCGTCGAGCAGCATCCTCGCGCCTGGCCCCGTAGGCGCCACCAGCGGCACTGCCACCGCCGTCGTCACTGGCAAGGTGAACTTCACCGCCGGCACCACCCTCAAGGTGAGCGCAGGCGGGGACATCAACCTGTTCGGCGGCAGCCGCGGCGGCGACAGCGCTTTCGTGACCGCGACGGGAGGCTCCTCCAACGGCCGCAACGATACCGCCACCCTCACGGTGGACAGCAGCGTCAACCTGACGGGTGCCAAGGTGACTCTGACGGCGGATGGCGGCAGCGGCAACATCAATGCCACCACTTTCCCGTCCAATACCGGCTTCACCTTGGTGGAGTCCAGCGGCTTCCACAACACTGCGACCGCGACCGTGAACGGTTCCATCAACGTCAAGGGCACCACCAGCCTGACCTTGAACGGCGTCCTGAATGAGACCCCGAGCAGTGGCGGGTCCGTGTTCAGCTCCGGCGGTCTGACGGTGGATACCACCATCAATCTGGTCGGCCTGCACACTGCCGGTGTCCATCCGCACAGCGTGGCTCCCACGGGCTTCGCACCCATGGCTCATGCCTTGGGCACCGAAGGCC
The DNA here is from genome assembly GCA_964584665.1 of uncultured Gammaproteobacteria bacterium. Taxonomy (GTDB): domain Bacteria; phylum Pseudomonadota; class Gammaproteobacteria; order Natronospirales; family REEB76; genus DASUBN01. The sequence goes on along the minus strand of CAZPAO010000059.1, from coordinate 2,302 downwards.
TGCGCGCCATGCCGGAAGGTGTGCGCGTGACTCCGGCGGCGGCGCCGGTGGCCCCCGCCATCACGGTGAGCGGAACCAGCGTGCAGGTCGCGGCCCCCGCGGTCACCGCGCTGGATACCGTACAGAGCCAGGGCCTGGTGCTGGATCTGGTCACGCTGATGGGCGAGGGCGGCCAGCCGCAACCGCAGCTAGGCACGACCTTCACGCCCTCGGACCTCGGCACCGCCTACGCGGCGGCGCTGCCGGCCCGTTGCACGGCGCTCCTGGCCAAGTCGGACGTCGGCAGCTACCGCTGCTCGGCCGGAGGCAAGTGATGTGAGATGCCGCGGACGGCCTACCGTCCGCGGCATCCGATCCTCTGAACACTGCAGCCAAGCACAAACAGTCATAGTCGGGAGAGTCACATGAACATCGGAACGGGCCTGCTCAAGATCGTCGCCACCGCCACCCTGCTGGGCGGCGTCAGCCTCAGCGGCGCAGCCTCGGCCTCGGCCATGGTGCAGGTGCACAACAACGCCCCGGCATTGGGTGCCTCCAAGATGACGGGCCATCACAACCCGCGTGCAAAACTCGATATCAGCGTGGCGCTGAAGCTGCGCGATTCTGCCGGTCTGGATGCGTTCATCGCCAGCCTGCATGACAAGAACAGCCCCAACTACCGCAAGTTCCTGACGCCGACCCAGTTCCGCGACACCTACGGCCCGACCCAGGCCCAGGTGGACGCGGTGAAGGCCTTCCTCACCAGCCACGGCATCAAGGTGACCTCCGTCTCCGCCAACCGCACCCGCATCCACGGCACCGCCACCACGGCCGTGCTGGAGAGCGCCTTCGGCGTGGCCATCAACGACTACAAGTACCAGGGCACCACCTTCTACTCCGCCAGCGGCGATCCCAGCTTGCCTGAGAGCATCGTCGGCACCGTGCACGCTGTGATGGGTTTGGACAACGTCGTGACTCTGACGTCGCACTCGATCCAGGGTCCCAAGGTCGCGCAGCCAAGAGCCGGCGCCGGTCCTTCGGGCTATTCACCCCAGCAGATCGCGACCTTCTATGACTGGCCGGATATCACCGATACCGCCAACGGTGCAGGCGTGACCATCGCCATCGGCACGGCCTTCACCTTCCGTGTGAAGGACGTCCAGAAGTTCTGGAGCACCTACGGACTCCCGACTCATGCCATCAGCATCGTGCAGATCGACGGAGCCACCCGCGTGCTGAACGGCGAGACCACCCTGGACATCGAGCGCTCCAGCTCCATGGCCCCCGGTGCCGCCATCAAGGTCTACGAGGCTTCCACGCCGGCTTTCGTCAGCTTCGACGATGAGTTCGTGCAGATCGCCACCGATGATGATGCCCAGGTGGTCAGCACCAGCTGGGGTGCAGCCGAGAGGGACGGCCAGGTCGGTATCGATCCGCACCTGGTGCCGGATGCCTCCATTGTCTCGGAGCATGAGAGCTTCCAGCAGATGGCAGCTCAGGGCCAGGTGGTCCTGGCGGCCGCGGGTGATGATGGCGCTGCCGACCGCACCACCAGCAACGATGCCGCTGATTTCCCGTCCTCCGATCCCTATGTGATCGCTGCTGGCGGTACCAGCTTGCCGGACCTCGGTGATCACACCTCCGAAGTGGCCTGGAGTGGGGCGGGTGGCGCGGACAGCAAGTTGTTCGCCGAGCCCATCTATCAGACCATTGCTCCGGGCTGGGTCTCCAACACTGGCTGCGACGATGACCACACGTTAGATTTCGTGGACTTTGGTTGCGTAAGCGCGGGTGCACCGAGCCGCCAGAGTTCGGACATGTCCATGGATGCGAACCCGGGCACCGGCTATTCCATCTATTACAACGGCCGTTGGGAAGTGTTCGGCGGCACCAGCTTCGTGGCGCCGGAACTGGCGGGCTTCTTCGCCATCCTGGCCGGCAACGACATTGCCGCCAACTCCGCCTCAGGCTTCGAGGGTCCCGGCCCGGCATTGCTCTATTGCACCGTGACCAATGCGGGCAATTACGCCATCGAGTTCAACGACATCACCGCAGGCAGCAACGGCTTCCCGGCCGGTGCCGGTTGGGATCATCCCACCGGCTGGGGCACGCCCAAGGCCACTCAACTCCTGTTCGATCTGCCTGGTTGCTTCTGAGCACGCAGGTCCGTCGAGGTTGACGAGACTAAGTTGATGGACGCCCCGGGTTCCCCCGGGGCGTTCTTTTTTTGAACCCTGGATGACTAAATCAAAGATCCCAAGGATTCCCCCATGTCGTACCGCACCCTGAACAGCCATCCCCTCAACGCCAGCGTGAAGACGCT
>CAZPAO010000058.1:0-10343 GCA_964584665.1 uncultured Gammaproteobacteria bacterium | reverse complement strand
TGCGCTCGCTCTCCTGGGCGCGATAGACCGCGACCCAGAGGGCGGTGTCGGAGACATTCCTGATGGCCGGTTCAGACATGGTGGGAGATTATCAGCACGACGATACGGGCGCCCCAAATAGAAAGGGGTGCAAACCTTTATTGACGACGGGTCAGGGGTTCCGAAAGCCGGTCTAGGCAAGAGGGAGGGGCCTAGACACAGGGGTTGGCACATTCGGTAATCCCGCCATCGTAGGGTTTGCACCCCTTAGACCGGTGACTTTGCGCCCCCACCTTTCGGACGGGTTTGCCTTTGTCGTGTACCCCAAGAGTCTAGCATCCCGGACGGGGTTTACAACCTCCGGTCATGCAGGGGGATGGGTGGATATGCGCCGCAGGAATTCCACCAGCCCGAGGCGCCGGCCCACGGCCAGCGCGGCTTCCGGGGAGAGGGCCTTCAGGGCCATGAGCAGCCGTACCGGCTTGGGGTTCACCACCACTTCCACCTTGCGGGTCTCGAGCACCTTCAGCACCGCCCGGGCCACATCGGCCGGGTGGGAGGCGCCGATGCTGCGGGGAGCGGCGACGCCCTTGCGGGAGAACATGCCGGTCTCGTCCACGAAGCCGGGGCAGATCACCGACACCGCCACGCCCGAGTCGCGGATCTCTGCCGCGAGCGAGATGCTCCATTCCGCGAGCCCGCCCTTGCTGCCTGAATAGGCGGCGCCGAAGGGCATGCCGGTGCGGCCGGCGAGGGAAGCGATGTTGATGAGGTGCCCCGCGCCCCGCGCCAGCATCTCCGGCAGCACCGCCCGGGCCAGCAGCATGGGTGCGATGAGGTTGGTCTCGACGATGCGTTGCAACACCGCAGGATCCTGTTCGGCAAATACGCCCAAGTCCTCGACGCCGGCGTTGTTGATGAACACGTCGACGGGACCGAGTTCCTTGCGCGCGCGGGCGATGAGCGCTTCCCGGTCCGCGGCGGAAGTCACGTCCGTGGGTTGGGTGAAGACACGCGTCCCGGCGGGCACGCTCCGGGCCACCTCCGCGAGCTTGTCGGCGGAGCGGGCCGCGAGCAGGAGGTCGGCGCCGGCTTCCGCGAGCTGGCGCGCCATCACGGCGCCCAAGCCCTGGGAGGCGCCGGTGAGGACTATGTTCTTGCCGGTGAGAATGCCCATAGGGCAGATACTAAAACGAAACACCCCGCCGAAGCGGGGTGTTCCAGGATCGTCAAATCGAAGCGCGGATCAGTGGCCGCCTTCCGGCAGGGTGCCCAGGGGGCCCGGCAGGCTCGCGAAGTACTCCGCCACGTCCTTGATGTCCTGCTCCGAGAGCGGGGCCACCATGGCGTTCATGGGCGAGCCCTTGCGTTCGTTCTTCTTGTACTCGTGCAGGGCCTGGATGATGTAGTCCTTGTACTGGCCGGCGAGGATCGGCGGCTGCGGGTCCTGGCCCTTGTTGCTGATGCCGTTGGCGTTGTGGCACGCGGCGCAGGTGCGCTCGGCGATCTCTTTGCCGGCGGCGGCGTTGCCATCGGCGAAGGCGGCCGGGGCGGCGAGCGTCAGGGCGGCGGCGAGGAGCATGTGCTTCTTCATGGTGTCTATCCTCACTGGCCGGCCGGGGTCTTACCCAGGCTCTCGAAGTAGGCGGCGATGTCCTGCATCTGCTGATCGCTTAAGGAAGAGGCCTGGGCATGCATGGTCTTGTGCGCACGGTCGCCGGCCTTATATTCCTTGAGGGCCTGCACGATGTAGGCGGCATGCTGTCCGGCCAGTTGCGGCACCCGGTAGTTCGGGTAGTTATTGGTGTAGTTCGGCACGCCGTGGCAGCCGATACAGGCGTAGGCGTCGACCTTGCCCTTGGCGGCGTCGCCGTCGGCCTGGGCGCCTAAGCTCACGAGCAGGGCGGCAAGGGCCAACATGAGGCGCGGGGCGTATGCGCGAGTCCGCATCGGATTCTCTCCCTAACGACGTACTTGTGATGGCTGGAGAGGGCCTTGAGAGGCCTTCCCCGAGGGCGCATAGAGTACCAAACCCCGGGCCTTTCCTGTAGCCGTGGACCGCGGGCGTATGCTGGTAATAGGCCGGCCTCGCGGCGGGTCTTAGGGGTTCGGGGCGGGTTTTGGCAATATTTCGCAAGAGGAACCGGACATGGACAAGATCAAGAAGAGCGATGCGGAGTGGCAGAAAGAACTCACGCCCGAGCAGTACGCGGTAATGCGCAAGAAGGGCACCGAGCGGGCCTTCACCGGCAAGTACGTGGATAACCATGAGGCCGGGATGTACCGCTGCGCCAGCTGCGGCAACCCGCTGTTCGCCTCCGACACCAAGTACGACTCCGGCTCCGGCTGGCCTAGCTTCACCGCGCCCGCCGCCAAGGGCAACGTCGAGATGCACAACGATTCCAGCCACTTCATGGAACGCACCGAGGTGGTCTGCGCCAAGTGCGAGGCGCACCTGGGGCATGTGTTCCCGGACGGCCCGGGTCCGGAAGGCCTGCGCTACTGCATCAACTCCTGCTCCCTCGATTTCGACAAGGACGCCAAGAAATGACCGAACTCCTGTTCCGGGACGATGCCTACGCCGTGGACTTCGAAGCCACGGTGCTCGGTGCCGTGCCGGGACGGGTGGTGCTGGACCGCACGCTCTTCTACCCGGAGGGCGGCGGGCAACCGGGTGATACCGGCGCACTGACGCTGCCGGACGGCCGCAGGCTCAAGGTGACCGATGCCCGCAAGGGCGAGGAGCCCGGTAGCGTGGCCCATGTGCTGGAGGATGCGGCGCTGGAACTCGCGCCCGGCATGCGGCTGCAAGGCCGGATAGATTGGGAGCGCCGTCACCGGCTCATGCGCATGCACACCTGCCTGCATCTCCTCTCCGCCATCATCATCGCCCCGGTCACCGGCGGCGCGGTGGGCGACGGCTACGGACGCCTGGACTTCGACCTGCCCGAGAGCCCCGAACGGGAGGAGGTGCAGGCGAAACTGAACGACCTCATCCGCCGCGACGCACCCGTCTCCTTCCGCTGGATCACCGACGCTGAGCTGGATGCCCATCCGGAACTGGTCAAGACGATGTCCGTGCAGCCGCCCCGTGGCGCGGGGAAGGTCCGACTGGTGCAGGTGGAGGGTATCGACCTCCAGCCCTGCGGTGGGACCCACGTGCGGTGCATCGGCGAGATCGGCGAAGTGCTCATCGCCAAGGTGGAGAAGAAGGGGAAGCAGAACCGCCGGGTAAGGCTCGAGTTCCCCTCGGCGTCATAGAACCTCAAAAGCTGCTGCGCTTGCCGGGGCGTTGTTGCACTTCGGCTCGCAGTCGGTCATGCACGTAAGAGTGCACTCACTCCTGCTCGCCTCGTGCGCCTAGCCCCGCCTGCGCTCGCTACGCTTTTGATGTATCTTCTTTTCTGGCCTTTCTTACGGGGAGTGGGGAAATGAGTTCCGATAACGGCCGTACCCTGGTCATCGTCGCCTACGTGCTGCACCTCATCGGTGCCTGCACCGGCTTCCTCAGCATCATCGCGCTCATCATTAACTACGTGGCGAAGGACGACCATGGCGAACTCATGGCGAGCCATCACGCCTGGATGATCCGCACCTTCTGGCTGACGCTGCTGGCCTTCGTGGCCTGCATCGTGCTGGTGGTCACCGTCATCGGCATCCCGCTGGCCTGGCTCTTGGGGCTGGCCGCCTGGCTTTGGTACCTGTACCGGCACATCAAGGGGCTCATCGACCTCTCGTCGGACAAGCCGATGTCGGCTACCAGCTATATCTGAGTAGCGGGCTCTCTGAATGAAAAAGGCCGGTCCTTCGACCGGCCTTTTTATTTTGATCAATCGGTCCTGCTTCAGGACGCGGCTTTCAGGGCCATCTCCTTCAGCACCAGCGCGATGCGCTCCACCGCCCAATCGATCTGCTCGCGGGTGATGACCAGGGGCGGCGCCAAGCGCACCACGGTCTCGTGGGTCTCCTTGCTCAAGATGCCCTGGGTCATCAGGCGTTCGCAGACCTCGCGCGCGCGGGCTTGGCTTGGGTCGATCTCGATGCCGACGAACAGCCCCTTGCCGCGCAGGCTCTTGATGAGCGGGCTCTTCAGGCCGTGGAGCCGGTCCAGCAGGTGCGTGCCCAGTTCCGAGGAGCGCTCCGCGAGCTTCTCATCCACCAGCGTGTCCAGCGCCTCCAGGCCCACAGCCGCGCCCAGCGGGTTGCCGCCGAAGGTGCTGCCGTGGTCGCCGGGGTGGAATACGTCCATCACCTCGCGCTTGGCCAGGAACGCGGACACGGGCAGCAGACCGCCGCCCAGGGCCTTGCCGAGGATCAGGCCGTCCGGATGCACGCCCTCATGTTCGCAGGCGAGCAGCTTGCCGGTGCGGCCGAGGCCGGTCTGGATCTCGTCGGCGATGAACAGCACCTTGTGCTTCCTGCAGATCTCGGCGGCCTTCTTGAGATAACCGGCGGGCGGCACCACGATGCCGGCCTCGCCCTGGATGGGTTCCACCAGGAAGGCGGCGGTATTCGGGGTGATCGCCTTCTCCAGCGCATCCGCATCGCCGTAGGGGATGAGTTTCATGCCGCTGGGGAAGGGGCCGAAGCCGTCCTTGTACTGGGCCTCGCTCGACATGGCCACGATGGCGATGGTGCGGCCGTGGAAGTTGCCGGTGCAGGCGATGATCTCGGCCTTGTCCGCCGGCACGCCCTTCACTTTGTAGGCCCACTTGCGCGCGGCCTTGAGCGCGGTCTCCACCGCTTCGGCACCGGTGTTCATGGGGAGCGCCATGTCCATGCCGGTGAGGCCGCACAAGCGCTGCAGGAACGGCGCCAGCTTCTCGCTGTGGAAGGCGCGGGAGCAGATGCCGAGCTTCGCAGCCTGCTCCGAGAGCGCCTTCACCAGGCGCGGATGCGCGTGGCCGTGGCTCACGGCGGAGTAGGCGCTCATCATGTCGAGGTACTTGTTGCCCGCGTCGTCCCACACGTGCACACCTTCGCCGCGGGTGAGCACCACCGGCAGCGGGTGGTAGTTGTGGGCGCAGTACTGTTCTTCGAGCTGGATGGTCTTGTTCATGGCGGGACTCGGTGATTGATAGCGGGCGAAACCGCTATTATACCGGGGCAGCCAATCCGTCTTAACCCCCAAAACCCGCAGAGATACCGCCGAAACGCCATGGATGCCCCTCGCAACACCGAGCCTTGCAGCTTCACCGGTCCGTCCGGACTGATAGAAGGCCTGTTGGATCATCCCGTGGCCGCGGCCTCCGCCATCGCGGTGGTCTGCCATCCGCATCCCCTGCAGGGAGGCGCGATGCAGAACAAGGTGGCCTACATGCTGGCGCGCGCCTTCAACGACATGGGCGCGCTCTCGCTGCGGTTCAACTTCCGCGGCGTCGGCAGGAGCGAAGGGAAGTTCGACGAGGGAGTGGGCGAGACCGATGATGCGCTCGCGGCCATCGACTGGATGAGCGTGCAACACCCGAATCTGCCGCTCTGGCTCGGCGGCTTCTCCTTCGGTTCCTACGTGGCCTTGCGCGCCCAGAGCGAGCGGCCGGTGCAGCGTCTCGTCACGGTGGCGCCGGCAGTGATGCGTTTCGACACCACCGCCATCCAGGAACCCACCTGTCCCTGGCTGCTGGTGCAGGGCGACGCGGACGACGTGGTACCGCCCCAGGCGGTGCTCGACTGGGCCCGCGGCCTGAAGCATCCGCCCCGGATCGAGGTGATGGCCGGCGCCGGGCACTTCTTCCATGGCCGCCTGAACGAACTCAGGGAGACCGTGGTCAGGAGCTTCTAGGCCTTCATTTCGTGTGCGGTGCGTGGCCGATGCCGCGTTTTGCTAGACTTCAGCTGTCTTCAAACGGATACAGGGGTATAGGACCATGCGCCATCTCATCCTCGCTTGCGGGCTCCTGGCGCTCAGCAGCGCCGCTTATGCAGCCGATGACATCAACGTCAACGGCCTCGTGCAGACCGATTTCAACAACCTCTCCGAGGATCTGGGTGCCGTCACCAGCTACAAGCAGTTGCAGGGCTCCTCTTCGGAAGGCATCGCCGGCTTCGACATGTCCTTCAACGCCGGTGCCACCCAGGTGAGCCATCAGGACGCCTGGGACCATGCCACGGGCGACAGCGTCTCCACGGTGCCCTTCGCCGACGTGACCGTCTCCAAGGGCCTGCCACTCGGCTTCGACATCGGCGGCGAGTACAGCTTCGTGCCGGGCTCCAACATCCACCTCTACGGCCTCGAGGCCCGCTACGCGATCCTCGACGGCGGCGTCGCGGAGCCGGCCGTCGGCCTGCGCGCGGCCTTCACGCACCTGACCGGCGTGGATGACCTGTCCTTCAACACCAAGTCCCTGGACCTCTCCATCTCCAAGGGTTTCGGCCCCGTGACGCCCTATGCCGGCGTGGGCGAGGTGTGGACCGACAGCACCCCGGACGCCTCCACCGGCCTCAAGAGCGCGAACTTCACGGACACCCAGTTCTTCGCCGGCGTGACCTTCAACCTGGGCGTGCACCTCGCCCTCGAGTACGCGCACATGGCGGGCAATACCACCTATAGCTTCAAGCTCGGCTTCGGCTTCTGATCCGGTCGACCCCTCCGCCGGACCGCCGGCGGAGGGGTTCCCCCTTCCGCGCGAAGACACCGCCATGTTCAGTTCCCTCGTCTCCTTCCTCGAAGAACGCCTCGCCGCCGACCCCAAGGCCACCCCGATCCCCCGGGATGAGCTGCGCATCGCCGCGGCAGCCCTCCTGGTGGAGATGGTGCGGGCGGACTTCGACGAATCCCCCGAGGAACTGGCCCGGGCCCGTGAGTTGCTGACCGAGCGCTACGGTCTGGATGCGCCGGATGCCGAGCGCCTCTTGGATGCCGCCCGGCGCGAGGCAGACCATGCGGTCTCGCTGTTCCGTTTCACCCACCTCGTGAACCAGCACTTCACCATGCCGGACAAGCTCGCCCTCATGGGCATGCTCTGGGACGTGGCTTACGCGGATGGGCGCATCGACAAGCACGAGGACGCGCTCATGCACAAGCTGGCGGACCTCATGTACGTGCCGCTGGTGGACCTGATGCGTCTTAAAGAGAGAGCGCGGGAAAAATCGAGAGAGAGATAGAGACTGCCGGCTTCAGGAGCCGGACTGCGGCGGGGCCATCCTAAAGGGCCGGAGCCGCACTCCCGGTGCGGCTCCGGCCAGGAATGGCTTACTTGACCATGTCCTTGAGGCCCTTGAGGGCCTGCACCTTGACCACGTTCCGGGCGGGCTTCGCCTTGAAGATGGTCTTCTCGCCCGTGAAGGGGTTGATGCCCTCACGTTCCTTGGTGGCGGGCTTGCGCACCACCTTGATCTTCATCAGGCCGGGCACGACGTAGAGTCCGGGGCCTTTCTTGCCCAGGCTCTTGCCGATGAGGCCAGCGAGGTTCTCGAAGATCGAGGCCACTTGCTTGCGGCTGAGGCCGGTCGAGTGGGCGAGGTAGGCATAAGTCTCGGACTTGGTGAACGGCTTGTCAGCGTTGACGGCCGGGGCCTTGGCGGCCTTGGCAGCGACTTTGGCGACAGCCTTTTTCTTTGCAGCCATTTAGGTCTCCTGTAGATGGCTAATGCAGATGCACGCCGCGAAATTTAGCACATGGGAGACCGGAATGTTAGGAATTTTCCGGGGAAAACACGTTTTTTTTGAGACGAGGGTGCGTTTGAGCCTGGGAAAATAGGGTGCGCCGCATGCGACGCACGATCCGCCAGGGATGGCGGAGCTGGGAAGTTGGCAGGATGGTTAGTAAAACCCCTATAAAACAAGGGTAACAAGAGGGTTCTTCAGAAGTGGATTAACTATACCAGCGGCCAGGCCAGGGGCAGCAGCAGGTTGATGACCTGCAGCAGCAGCATGACGAGCAGCGGCGAGAAATCGAGGCCGCTGGTGGGCGGCAGCAGCCGGCGCGCGGGGCGGAGCAGGGGCGCGTTCAGGGGCCGGAGCAGGCCGTCCATGGGGCTGCGCCCCTGGGAGAACCAGCTCATCAGGGCCTCCATGAGCACGCTGAAGAAATAGAGGTTGACCAGGATGAAGATGAGCTTCAGCACCGTCCAGTAGATCAGGTAACCCCAGGCGGAGAGCAGCGGCGTGTCCGCCAGCGCGATCACCAGCACCACGTTGCCGGCCTGCAGCACGGCCGCGAGCAGCAGCGAGGCCAGGTCGATGCGGCGCCAGGGCGGGATGATCCGGCGCAGCGGCATGAGCAGCGGGTTGGTGAGCCGCATCACCGTCTGGGCCAGCGGGTTGTAGAAGTCGGCACGCACCTGCTGCATCAGGAAGCGCAGCAGCACCGCACCGGTGTAGATGCCGAGTACCGTGTTGATGACGAAGACCAGCGCGATCAGGGAGCGGGAAGCGATCATGGTTTTTCCTTGGCGGATTCCTGCGAGAGTTGCCGGCCCCGGTCACGGGCGGCGGTGAGCGCCTTCTGCACCAGTGCCTGGAAGCGCCCATCCTCGAAGGCCTGGAGGGCCGCGGCGGTGGTGCCGCCCGGGGAGGTGACCTGTCTGCGTAAGGTCCCCGGCGCCTCGCCGGATTCCTGCGCCATGCGCGCGGCGCCGGCGGCGGTCTGCAAGGTCAGCGCGCGGGCCGTGTCGGCGGGGAGGCCCAGTTCCAGGGCCGCCGCCTCCATGCATTCCATGAGCAGGAAGAAATAGGCGGGTCCGCTGCCGGAGAGCGCGGTGACCGCGTCCATCAGGGATTCGTCGTCTATCCAGAGCGCCGTGCCCACCGCCTGCATCAGGGCCCCGGCGGTGGCGCGCTGGCCCGCGTCGACCTTGGGATTTGCGTAGAGACCCGCTGCGCCGGCGCCGAGCAGGGCCGGTGTGTTGGGCATGACCCGCACGATGGCGAGACCGCCGCCCAGCCAGCGGTCGAGGTCAGGCGTCGTGATGCCGGCGGCGATGGAGATCACCAGCGGCCGCTTCGCCCGCACCACGGAGACCACCGCTTCGGCGGCTTGCTTCATCACCTGCGGCTTCACCGCGAACACCAGCACGTCCGCGTCCTGGGCCGCTGCCGCGCCGTCGGCGCTCATGCGCACAGGCGAACGCTTGGCCATGAGCGCGCGCTGCTCGGCATTCGGTTCCGAGACGCTGATGCGCCCGGGCTTGCAGCCCTGTGCGATGAGCCCGCCCACCAGGCTGCGGGCCATGTTGCCGCCGCCGATGAAGGCGATGCGCAGGTCGTCGAGCAAGTGCGACTCCAAATGTTCTTATATAGATGCAAGGATACTGCAATGTAGGGAAGAAGACGCTTTTACGGCACAGGGGTGAGCAGCGAGGCTGTGAACGGGCTGACAGGATGTCAGCCCTGGGCTTTCCGGCGGAGCAGGATTGCGCAGCCGGAAAGGGCGTACGCGACGGCGAACTACTTTGGCGGCCTCTTACCGAAGATGGCTGTCCCGACGCGCACCAGGGTGGCGCCTTCCGTGATGGCGGCCTCCAGGTCCTCGGACATGCCCATGGAGAGCGTATCCAGGCCATGGCCGCGACGCTTCAGCTCGTCCAGCAGCTCACGCAGTTGCCGGAACGGCAGACGCTGCGCCTCGAAGCCGGTGGCGGGGGCGGGGATGGCCATGAGGCCGCGAAGCTTTAGGCGCGGCAGACCCGCCACCGCGTCGGCCAGCTCGGCGACCCGCTCCGGCATCACGCCGCCCTTGCTGGACTCGTCGGAGATGTTCACCTGCAGGCAGACCTGCAGCGGCGGCAGCGTATCCGGGCGCTGCTCCGAGAGACGCCGGGCGATGCCCTCCCGGTCGACGGTGTGCATCCAATGGAAGCGCTCCGCCACCTCGCGCGATTTGTTGGATTGCAGCGCGCCGATGAGGTGCCATTCCGCCGTGGGGCCGAGCGCCGCGATCTTCGGCAGGGCTTCCTGCACGTAGTTCTCGCCGAAGTCCTGCTGGCCGGCGGTCAGGGCCGCTTCAAGGGCGGGCAGTGGCTGGTGTTTGCTCACCGCCAGGAGCCGGACCGTCGCCGGGTCGCGGCCGGCACGCGCCGCCGCCGCGGCGATGCGCGCGCGGACCGTGGCCAGATTCCGGGCTATGTCTTCCAGGGCCGGCTCCTTTATAGAGGGGGCAGGACGCATATGCATGCAAAATGAGTCCGTTATACTCTAGCCCACCTGTCCGGCCTTCGAGGCTTGGCAGGGGTCCACAGGGGTATACCTTCCAGCGTCCAGGGGAGAGACATGGCAGCCGACATCTCGCAATTGCTCGCCTTCGGCGTCAAGAACAAGGCCTCCGACCTGCACCTCTCCGCGGGTGTGCCGCCCATGATCCGCGTGGATGGCGACGTGCGCCGCATCAACATGCCGCCGCTGGAGCACAAGGACGTACACGACA
>CAZPAO010000057.1:0-10441 GCA_964584665.1 uncultured Gammaproteobacteria bacterium | reverse complement strand
CGGCAGACCCGTTAGGGCCTTCTGGAAGTCGTCCAGGTCCGCCACCGGCTGGCCGTCCAGCTCGGTGATGACGGCGGCGCGCTGGATGCCGGCGGTGCCGAACACATAGCCCGGGTTCGCGACGTAGACGCCGGCGACCTTGGCGTTGAAGCCGCGGGCCACCTGCAGGGAGAGGTCGTTCAGGGTGGCGCCACCGAACTCGAGATAGGAGACGGGGCTCAATTCATCCAGGTCCTGCACCTTGATGTCCAGGCTCAAGGGATTGCCGCCGCGCAGCACGCGGAAGTTCAGCGTCTTGCCCACGGAGGAATCCATGATCTCGTCCAGGGGCACGAAGCTCGAGACCACCTTGCCGGCCACGGATACCAGGATGTCACCCGGTTGCAGCACGCCATCGGCGGGGCCAGCGGGGACCACCTGGTCCACCACCAGGAGGCCCGTCGCATCCGGATACTGCTTGCGCAGGTCGGACTCGACGCCGGCCGGCAACCCCAAGCGCTCCAGCTCATCGTAGTACTCATGCTGGAACACGGCCTGCAGCGTGCCGCGCGGCACGGGCTTGCCCGCCTGCACCAACGCGAGCGCGGGCACGATGCGGTCGAGCGGCAGGAAATAACTTGAGGCGGCGTCGTTGCGGGCGCCGGCGTTGAGCGCGATCACGTCGCCGTCGATGTCGATGACCGGCGAGCCGGAGGAGCCGCCGGTGGAACCGGAGACCGCCTGGAAGTAGAAGGTGTTGAAGTCGTTGTAGCCGCCACCGCCGTAGGCCGGCGCGTCGCGGTCCAGCCGCGCCAGGGTGCCGGAGAGGATGGAGAGCTGTTCACCCGCGTCGTTACCGATGATGCGGATGTCCGCCCCTACCCGCGCCTGGTCCGGCGCGAGCTTGAGCGAGACGGGATGGATGTACTTCAAGGCGGCCGGGTCGTACTGGTAGAGGCCGAAGTCATGCACCGGGTCGTGGTACAGGGGCTTCAGCGTCACCACCTCGTGATCCTGGAACACCGCCTCCGCCACCACCGGGCCCGGGGTCACCACGTGCCGGTTGGTGAGGATGATGCCGTGCTCCGCATCCACCACGAAACCGGTGGCCTGGCCCGTGAGGTTCCACTCGGTATCGAAGGCGCGGGGCGCATCCACGCGGATGGATACCACCGAGGGGGAGACTTTCGCCAGGGTCGCGTCCCATGCCTGCTGTGTGTCGGCGCTGGAGGCGCCTTGGGCGAAGAAGAGAGTGAAGACCAGTGAGACGAGGGGTAGCAGGCGTTTCATGGGATGTCCGGTGGGGATGGGGGCGGGAGACGGAGTCTAGGGGATTCGAGTGCAGGATGTCAGGAAAGTTCGGGAAGTGTCGTACCGAACGCCTCCTCGAAGCGCTTGGCGAACTCGGCACGACTGAACCGGTGGTTCTGGGTGCCGCGGCTGGCGATCTTGATGGAGCCCATGAGCGACGCGATCTGACCGGTGGTCTCCCAGTCCAGCTCGTGCATGAGGCCGTAGAGGATGCCGGCGCGGAAGGCGTCGCCGCAGCCGGTGGGGTCCACCACCTGGTCGGCCTTCACCACCGGCACATCCACGCGGCGGCCGCCGGAATAGATGACGGAGCCCTTGCTGCCCCAGGTGACGATGAGCGCGCCGACGCGCTCGGCGATCTGGTAGGCGGTGAGGCCGGTCTTGTGCTCCAGCATCTGGGACTCGTAATCGTTGACGGCGACCCAGTTGGCGAGTTCGATGAAGCGCAGCAACTCCTCGCCGGAGAAGAGCGGCATGCCCTGCCCCGGGTCGAACATGAAGGGGATGCCGGCATCGTGGAACTGCTCCGCGTGCTGGAGCATGGCGTCGCGCCCGTCCGGCGAGACGATGCCGAGGGTGATGCCAGCGTCCTTCGGCACCTTCTGCTCATGGGCGTTGCCCATGGCGCCGGGGTGGAAGGCGGTGATCTGGTTGTCCTGCACGTCCGTGGTGATGAAGGCCTGGGCGGTGTAGGCCCCGGCGATCTCCTTTATATAGCGGCGCGGCACGCCCTGCTTGCCCATCCACTCCGCATAGGGGCCGAAGTCGCCGCCCACGGTGGCCATGGGCAGGCCCTCGGCGCCGAGCAGCTTCAGGTTGTAGGCGATGTTGCCGGCGGTGCCGCCGAACTCCCGGCGCAGCTGCGGCACCTGGAAGCAGACGTTCAGGATGTGGATCTTGTCCGGCAGGATGTGGTCCTTGAAGGACTCCGGGAACACCATGATTGTATCGAACGCCATGGACCCACAAATCAGAGCACTCATGTAGTCACCTTTCTCTAAAAATGGGTCTTTTGCCTCCTGGCGGTGTTGCGGCCGCCCTCGGAATCCTCACGTACACCAAAAGTACGCTCCGGTATCCTCGGGCGCCCGCGCCTACCCAGGGGTCAAAATCCCCTATTTTTAGAGGCGTTCTTCCGGACTTCGCCGGGAAAAGAAAATTCAGTTTAACTCAAGACTCTGGGCACAAGAATCGAAGCCCAAATGGTCGTAGCGAGTAGCAGACTAATCATTACAGCCGCCGAGCCGAGATCCTTAGCGAGCCCCGAGAGGGGGTGGCGCTCGATGCTGATGCGGTCCACCACCACCTCGATGCCGGTGTTGAGGAGTTCCACGATCATCACCTGCAGGATGGCGGCGGCGAGCAGGGCCCGCTCCACGCCACCGTGGCCCAGCCAGAGGCCGAGCGGCACCAGCACCACGGCGCCCAGCACCTCGAGCCTGAAGGCCTCCTCGTTGCGGAAGGCCCAGGCCAGGGCAGTGAAGCCGACCTTGGTGGCGCGGTTGAGCCGCGCGATGCCGGAGAGGCCGTCGCTGGCGCGTCCTGAATCACTCATCCGAGGGCCTTCAGGGCGGCGTCGTAGTTCGGCTCATTGGCGATGTCCGACACCATCTCCGCGTGGATCACCTTGTCGTCCTGGTCCAGCACCACCACGGCACGGGCGGTGACGCCGGCGAGGGGGCCGTCCTTCAGCCACACGCCATAGGCATCGCCGAACTCGCGGCCGCGCATCATGGAGAGCGTGATCACGTTCGGCAGGTTCTCGTTGCCGCAGAAACGCGACTGGGCGAAGGGCAGGTCGGCGGAGACCATGAGCATCACGGTGTCGGCATGGGCCTTGGCGTGCTCGTTGAACTTGCGGGTGGAGAGCGCGCACACGGGCGTGTCGATGCTGGGATAGATGTTCAGCACCTTCTTCTTGCCCTTGAAGTCCGCCAGGGACACGTCCTTCAGGTCCTTGTTCACGAGCTTGAAGTCCGGGGCCTTGCTGCCCACCTTGGGCAGGTCGCCGCTGGTGTGGACCGGGGTTCCGCGCAGTGCGATGGTCGTCATGATGTTCTCTCCTTGATTCAGTAGTCGGTCAGGGGCGGGCAGCTGCAAAAGAGATTGCGGTCCCCGTATACGTTGTCCGCACGGCCCACCGGCGCCCAATACTTGCGGCGGCGCAGCGAGTCCACGGGATAGGCCGCCTGTTCGCGGCTGTACTTGTGCTTCCAGTCGTCGGCCGTCACCACCTCGGCGGTGTGGGGCGCGTGGCGCAGGGGGTTGTCCTCCCGGTCCAGCTTGCCCTCCTCCACCGCGCGGATCTCGCCGCGGATGGCGATCATGGCCTCGATGAAGCGGTCCAGCTCGTGCTTGGACTCGGACTCGGTGGGTTCCACCATCAGCGTGCCCGGCACCGGGAAGCTCATGGTCGGGGCATGGAAGCCGTAGTCCGTGAGGCGCTTGGCCACGTCGTCCACTGTGATGCCGCTGGAATCCTTGATGGGCCGCAGGTCCAGGATGCACTCGTGGGCCACGAGGCCGCCGGGGCCGCTGTAGAGCACCGGGAAATGCGGGCTCAGTCTCTTGGCCAGGTAGTTCGCGTTCAGGATCGCGGTCTCGGTGGCGGCAATGAGCCCGCTGCCGCCCATCATGGCCACGTACATCCAGGAGATGGGCAGGATGGAGGCGGAGCCGTAGGGCGTGGCCGAGACGGCGCCGATGCCCTCCGTGCCGCGCACGTAACCCACGGAACGCACGTTGGGCAGGAACTTGGCGAGGTGCGCGCCCACCGCCACGGGGCCGACACCGGGGCCGCCGCCGCCGTGGGGGATGCAGAAAGTCTTGTGCAGGTTGAGGTGCGAGACATCGCCGCCGAACTGGCCCGGAGCCGCGAGACCCACCATGGCGTTCATGTTGGCGCCGTCCACGTACACCTGGCCGCCGTTGGCGTGCACGATGTCGCACATCTCGCGCACCTTGGCCTCGAACACGCCGTGGGTGGACGGATACGTGATCATGATGCAGGCGAGCTTGTCCTTGTGCTCCTCGGCGCGGGCCTTCAGGTCCGCGAGGTCCACGTTGCCCTTGTCGTCGCAGGCCACCACCACCACGCGCATGCCGGCCATGTGGGCCGAGGCGGGGTTGGTGCCGTGGGCGGAGGACGGGATGAGGCACACATCGCGGTGCGCTTCGCCGCGGGAGGCGTGGTAAGCCTGGATGATGAGCAGGCCCGCGTACTCGCCCTGGGAACCGGCGTTGGGCTGCAGCGAGACCGCTGCATAGCCGGTGCAGGCCACCAGCATCTGCTCCAGCTCGGCGACCATGTCGCGGTAGCCCACGGTCTGGCTCTCGGGTGCGAAGGGATGCACGTGGGCGAACTCAGGCCAGGAGACCGGCAGCATCTCGGACACCGCGTTCAGCTTCATGGTGCAGGAGCCGAGCGGGATCATGCTGCGGTCCAGCGCCAGGTCCTTGTCCGCGAGTTCGCGCAGGTAGCGCAGCATCTCGTGCTCGGAATGGTGCACGTTGAAGATCTTGTGGGTGAGGTAGGCGCTCTTGCGCTCCAGCGCCTCGGGCCAGGCATGGCTCGCTTCCTTCTCCAGCGCCTCGAAGTCCGGCAGGGAGCCGGCCTTGCCGGTGGCATTGGCGAGCAGGGACCAGAGCGCCTCGACGTGCTTGCGGGTGATGGTCTCGTCCAGGGAGATGCCCACGTGGGCATCATCCACCTGCCGCAGGTTCATGCGCTTGGCGTTGGCGGCGTGGTGCACGGCCGCGGTGCTGCCAGCGGTGCGCACGGTGAGGGTGTCGAAGAAGTGGGTGTTCAGCGGCTCGAGACCGAGCTGCTGCAGGCCCGCGGCCAATATGCTGGTGAGGCGGTGCACGCGCTCGGCGATGGTGCGCAGGCCCTGGGGGCCGTGGTAGACGGCGTACATGCTGGCCATGATGGCGAGCAGCGCCTGGGCGGTGCAGATGTTGGAGGTGGCCTTCTCGCGGCGGATGTGCTGCTCGCGGGTCTGCAGCGCGAGGCGCAGCGCCGGCTTGCCCTGGGCATCCACGGTGACGCCCACGAGGCGTCCCGGCATGGAACGCTTGAAGTCGTCCTTGGTGGCGAGATAAGCCGCGTGCGGGCCGCCGAAGCCCATGGGCACGCCGAAGCGCTGGCTGTTGCCGACGGCCACGTCCGCGCCCCACTCGCCCGGCGGCGTGAGCAGGGTGAGCGCCAGGAGATCGGCGGCGGCGATGACCGCGGCGCCCTTCTTGTGCAGGGCCTCGGCCACGGCGCGGTAATCCCGCACTTCGCCGCCGACACCCGGATACTGGAACAGCGCGCCGAAGCAGTCGGTGCCGGCCGCGTCTTCCGCCTTACCGATCACTACCTTGATATTAAGAGGCTTGGCGCGGGTCTGCACCACTTCGATGGTCTGGGGCAGCACGTCGTCCGCCACGAAGAAGATGTCGGAAGCGGAGCTGGACATGCGCTTCACCAGCGTCATGGCTTCCGCGGCGGCAGTGGCTTCGTCCAGCATGGAGGCGTTGGCGATGGCGAGGCCGGTGAGGTCCGTCACCATCTGCTGGAAGTTGAGCAGCGCCTCGAGACGACCCTGCGAGATCTCCGGCTGGTAAGGCGTGTAGGCCGTGTACCATGCGGGGTTCTCGAACACGTTGCGCAGGATGACGCCGGGCGTGTAGGTGCCGTAGTAGCCCTGGCCGATGAAGGTCTTGAACACGCTGTTCTTGGCGGCGAGCAGCTTGAGCTGGGCCAGGGCCTCGTGCTCGGACTTCGGCTCGGTGAAGGGACCGAGGGGCAGCTTGTCCTTGCGGCGGATGTTGGCGGGGACGATGGCGTCCATGAGGGCGGCGCGGCTGGCGAAACCCAGCTCCTTCAGCATGGCCTTCTGTTCGTCGGAATCCGGGCCGATGTGGCGGCCGCTGAAGGCGTCGTGCTGTTCCAGGGAGCTGAGCGGGGTGCGGGCGGTCATGGCTGTCCGGGGGTCTCTTTAGGGTAGCGAGGGCCCGGTGAAGGGCCCTCTATATATAAGGTGTGATCCGGGGGCTTCAACCACCCCTGCCTGTCGGACTCAGTGGGCCTCGTCCGCCAGGAACTTCTCGTAGGCCTTGGCGTCCATGAGGCCGTCCACGTCCTTGGGGTTGGCGGGTTTGAGCTTCATGAGCCAGGCGCCGTAGGCGTCCTTGTTGATCATCTCCGGCGTGTCGTTCAGGGCCGGGTTGCCCTCCACCACCTGGCCGGCGACGGGGCTGTAGACGTCGGAGGCGGCCTTCACCGACTCCACCACGGCGCAGGACTCGCCGGCCTTGAGCTGGCGGCCGGCCTTCGGCGTCTCCACGAACACGAGGTCGCCCAAGGCGGCCTGGGCGTGGTCGCTGATGCCCACGGTGGCGACGCCGTCGGCGCCGAGCTTCACCCACTCGTGGCTCTTGGTGTACTTGAGGTCGGCCGGGATCTTGCTCATGTTCCTCTCCGTGTTCAGACCTTGATCAAAGACTTGCCGTTGCGCGCGAAGGGCGGTTTGACCACCCGCGCCTTGAGCAGCTTGCCGCGGATATCCACCTGCACTTCGTCGCCGGTGGCGACGGGCACGCGCGCGAGCGCGATGGAGCGGTCCAGCGTCGGCGAGAAGGTGCCGCTGGTGATCTCGCCCTCGCCCGCCGCGGACACCACCTTCTGGTGGCCGCGCAGCACGCCCTTGTCCTCGAGCACGAGGCCGACGAACTTGCGGCGGGGGCCCGCGTCGCGCTGCGACATGAGCGCCTTGCGGCCGATGAAGTCGCGGTCGGTGGGTTCCCAGGCGATGGTCCAGGCGAGGCCGGACTCGAGCGGCGTGACGCCCTCGTCCATGTCGGAGCCGTAGAGGTTCATGGCGGCTTCAAGGCGCAGCGTGTCGCGCGCGCCGAGGCCGGCAGGCTTCACGCCTGCCTTTAGGAACTTGTCCCAGTAAGCGGCGGCTTCTTCCGCCGGCATCATGATCTCGAAGCCGTCCTCGCCGGTGTAGCCGGTGCGGGCGACGAAGAGGCCTTCACCTTCCAGGGCACTGAAGGGTTTCAGGGCCAGGGCCGGCGCGCGCAGGGAAGCGGGCAGCACGGAAGCGGCTTTCTCGCGGGCGTTCGGGCCCTGCACCGCGATCATGCCCACGTTGCGCTCGGTGAGCGTGATCCCATAGGGCTGGGCCTGCTGGTTGATCCAGGCCAGGTCCTTGTCGTGGGTGGCGGCGTTCACCACCATGCGGAACCAGCCGTCGCGCATGAAGTAGACGATCAGGTCGTCGATGATGCCGGCCTGGTTGTTGAGCATGCAGCTGTAGAGCGCCTTGCCGGGCTCCTTGAGCTTGGCCACGTCGTTGGCCAGGAGATGGCGCAGGAACTCCTGCACCCGCGGCCCTTCCATGTCCACCACGGTCATGTGCGAGACGTCGAACATGCCGGCGTCGTTGCGCACGGCGTGGTGCTCGTCGATCTGGGAGCCGTAGTTCACCGGCATGTCCCAGCCGCCGAAGTCCACCATGCGGGCGCCGGCCGCCACGTGGGAGTCATAGAGGGATGTGCGCTTGCCCATGCTTGGTGATGTGTCCGCTGGTGAAAATCAAAGGGGCGGAGGGATACCCGCCGCCCGCTCTATGTTCCTTGGGATACTGCCGGAGGGCGGAAAATCGCCTCTCTGGAGGCCGAAAATGATACCGGAAAGGGGGGTGCCACACCATGCCGCCCGGGCGCCCCAATCCGGTAGAGTGAGCCTCCGCGCCGATGGGGGTCTGCTGGTGGCACGTGTCTTGATGGCCTGGGAATTGGGTGCAGGTTACGGCCATCTGGCGCCGCTCCTGACCCTCGCCCGCCCGCTGGTGGCCGCGGGCCACCACGTGTCGTTCGTGGTGCGCGACGTGGCGTCGGCCGAGGCGGTGCTGGGCGGCAGCGGCATCCCCTGCTACCCGGCACCCGCCAACTTCTCCCCTTCGGGGGGCGTGACCCTCCACAGTTTCCCCCAGATCCTGCTCAGCACCGCCTTCAACAGCGAGGACGAGTTGCGCGCGCGGGTGCGGGCCTGGCAGTCGCTCTACGCGCTGCTCGAACCGGACCTGCTGGTGGCGGACCACGCGCCCAGCGCCCTGCTGGCCGCGCGCGGCACCAGGATCCGGTGCATCGTGACCGGCAACGGTTTCGTGATCCCGCCGGATGTCACGCCGATGCCCGAGCTGCGCAGCTGGAAACCCGAGGATCCGGCGGTGCTGGAGCGCGCCGAGAACCGCGCCCTCGACATGGCCAACGGCGTGGCCCGCAGCCTCAAGCTACCGCGGCTGGATCGGCTGGGCCAGCTGTACGGATCCGCCTCGCCCGCCCTGCTCACACTGCGGGAACTGGACAACTATGCAGACTCCCGCCAGGGCGTGGAGTATTGGGGCACGCTGCCCGGACCCGGCAGCGCGGCGCCGCAGTGGCCCACCGGCGAAGGCAAGCGCGTCTTCATGTACGGCCAGCCCTACCCCAGCCTGCCGGATGTGCTCACGGCGCTCGCGCGCGGACCGCACCGCACGCTCGTCTACATGCCCAAGGCCGGACCCGAGCTGCGCAAGCTCGCCGGACCCCATCTCGCCTTCGCGGATGTGCTCATGGACATGCGCGCGGTCACCCACAGCTGCGATTGCGCGGTCATGACGAATGGCCACGGCACCACCTCCGCCATGCTGCTGGCAGGGAAGCCCGTGGTGCTCCTGCCGCAACACCTGGAGATGCTGCTCATCGCCCAGTGTGTGGAGCAGGCCGGCGCCGGCCTCTCGGCTCCCGCGCTCAAGCTCGAGGGCATCCTGGGCAAGCTCGGACGCGTGTTGAGCGAAGAAAGCTTCACCACCAAGGCCCGTGAGTTGGCGGCGCGCTACGTGGGCATGGACGATGAGACTCCGGTGCGGAACTTCCAGGCGCTGGTGCAGCGCCTGCTGGCGGAGACCTGAGCATGGCGAAGGTGGTGATGTGCTGGGAACTGGGCGGCGATCTCGGCCACGTGGCACGCATGAAGCCGCTGGCGGAGGCGCTGCATGCACGCGGGCACCGGGTCAGCTTCATCGTGCGGGAGCCACTCTCGGCGGAACGGCTGCTGGACCCGCAGCGGTTCCGCTGGTTCCAGGCCCCTTATCAGAGCGAAGGCATCCCTAACCCCATCCGCCCGACCCTGACCATGGCGGCGGTGATGCACAACTGCGGTTTCAACTCATCGCGTGCCCTGCTCGGCCGGCTGCATGCCTGGCGCAACCTCTACGCGCTGCTCAAGCCCGACCTGCTGGTGTTCGACCACAGCCCCACCGCCATGCTGGCGGCACAGGGCCTCAAGACACCGCGCATCGTGCTGGGCACGGGCTTCGGCATCCCGCCCTCCACATCGCCGCTGCCCCCCTTTGAACCCCACAAGGCGGAAGGTATCGTGGAGATGGAAGACGGCATCAGGGCCCGCGTCAACGAAGCCCTGGCCGGGCTCGACGTCCCGCCCCTCACGCGGCTCGCGGATCTCTACCGTGCGCAGGCGGATGTGTTCTTCACCTTCAAGGAACTGGACCACTACCCCGGACGCGAAGCGGCGGACTACTGGGGGCCGACACGTCAGGATGGCGGCGTCGTGCCGGCTTGGCCTGCGGTACCGGGACGGCGTGTGTTCGCCTATCTCAAGCCCTTCAAGACCCTCGAGCCACTGCTGGAGACCTTCAAGCAGGCGGGTCACCCGATGCTGATCTATCTAAGCAAAGGCGCCGAGGCTGTCCGCAAGAAATATGCGGATGCGCCCAACCTCAGCTTCTCGGACAAGCCCGTGGAACTGAAGCGCGCGGCGACGGAGGCGGAACTGGTGGTGTGCCATTCAGGCCACGGCACCATCAGCGCGGCACTCCTGGCAGGCAAGCCGCTCCTGCTATTGCCGCTCAATATGGAACAGCGCATGCTTTCCCTGCGCGTGGCGGAACTGGGCGCGGGCCTCGCGGCCCCCGCGCTGGCTCCGGAGGGTATGCGCCAGAAGTTCCAGCGGCTCATGGCCGAGCCCGCGTTCACCGCGGCGGCCCGGGGCTTCGCGGAACGATACCGCGACCTCAGAGTCGAAGAGATACCAGAACGCTTCGCCGCCCTGGCGGAACGCTTGCTCGCATCGGAGGCCCCATGAGACTGCGCCCCTGGA
>CAZPAO010000056.1:0-11096 GCA_964584665.1 uncultured Gammaproteobacteria bacterium | reverse complement strand
CGATGACGGTGTATTCCGGGTCCATGCCGTTCGAGAAGAAGAAGCTCAGGTTGGGGGCGAAGTCATCCACCTTCATGCCGCGGGCGAGGTAGTACTCCACCAGGGTGAAACCGTTGGAGAGGGTGAAGGCCAGCTGCGATATCGGGTTCGCCCCCGCTTCTGCGATGTGATAACCGGAGATGGACACGGAATAGAAGTTCCGCACCTTGTTCTCCACGAAATACTGCTGGATATCGCCCATCATGCGCAGGGCGAACTCGGTGGAGAAGATGCAGGTGTTCTGGGCCTGGTCTTCCTTCAGGATGTCCGCCTGCACCGTGCCGCGCACGGTGGTGATGACCCGGGCCTTGATGCCGGCGTAGGTCACCTCGTCCACCAGCTCATCGCCGGTGACGCCGAGGAGCGCGAGGCCAAGCCCGCCGCTGTCCGGCGGCAGCTCGCCGTGGTATTCGGGGCGCTTCTTACCCTTATATATGTCCGCGATCTTCTTCTCAGCTTCCGCCCAGCGTTTCGGGTCTTGCTTCAGGTGCTTCTCCACCTGCTGGTCGATAGCGGTGTTCATGAACATGGCCAGGATCATGGGCGCGGGCCCGTTGATGGTCATGGACACGGAGGTGCTGGGATCGCAGAGGTCGAAGCCGGAGTACAGCTTCTTCATGTCATCGAGCGTGGCGATGCTGACGCCGGAGTTGCCCACCTTGCCGTAGATGTCCGGCCGCTTGGCCGGGTCTTCGCCGTAGAGCGTCACGGAGTCGAAGGCGGTGGAGAGCCGCGCGCCCTTCTGGCCGTGGCTCAAGTAATGGAAGCGCCGGTTGGTCCGCTCCGGCGTGCCTTCGCCGGCGAACATGCGGGTCGGGTCTTCGCCCGTCCTTCTATAAGGATAGACGCCGCCGGTATAGGGATAATGGCCCGGCAGGTTCTCCTTCATGAGGAAGCGCAGCAGCTCACTCCACCCTAAGTGCTTGGGCGCCGCGATCTTGGGGATCTTCTGGTGCGAGAGGGACTCCACGTAGTTGGAGCCTTCGATCACCTTGCCGCGCACTTCATAGGTGTAGTGCGGGTCGGTCACGGTCTTGAGCCGGTGCGGCCATTCCCGCAGCAGGTCCAGGGCCTCCGCGGACAGGGCCTTCACGGCCTCCTGGTAGCGCTGGCGAAGAAGGATGAGAGTACGGTCGACGGTCCCAGATTTGGTCTGGGAATCCAAGTTGGACTGGACCCCGGCCTTCGCCGGGGTGACGGACTCCACATCACCACCCTTATATAGGTGTAGCGGCTCGGGCAGCCGGTGATCCTCCAATTCCTTCAGGGACTGCCAGAAGTGCTGGGCACGGCCGGCCGCCTCCGCTTGGCGGTCTATGCCGCCGTTGATGCCGCGGCCCTGCTCGGCGATCTCCGCGAGATAGCGCACCCGGGCACCGGGGATGAGCACCGTGGCGCGGGGCTCCTTCAGGCTGGTATCCACATGGGGCGTGAACTTGTCGTCCGCCAGCTTGAGCTTGGCCCGGAGCAGCCGGCACAGGTTCACGAACATCCAGGTGACGCCCGGGTCGTTGAACTGGCTGGCGATGGTCGGGTACACCGGCACTTCCTCGTCCGGCATCTTGAAGGCGGTGCGGTTGCGCTTCCACTGCTTGCGCACGTCCCGCAGCGCATCCTCCGCGCCGCGGCGGTCGAACTTGTTGAGCACGATCAGCTCGGCGAAGTCGATCATGTCGATCTTCTCGAGCTGGCTCGCGGCGCCGTAGTCGCTGGTCATGACGTAGACCGGGAAATCGACGAGGTCCACGATCTCGGAGTCGGACTGGCCGATGCCGGCGGTCTCGACGATGACGAGGTCATAGCCCTGGCCGCGCAGGAAGCCCACGCAGTCGTGCAGCATCTCGTTGATGGAGGCGTTCTGGCGGCGGGTGGCCATGGAACGCATGAACACCCGCTTGGAACGCAGCGCGTTCATGCGGATGCGGTCGCCGAGCAGCGCGCCGCCGGTGCGCCGGCGGGTGGGGTCCACCGCCAGCACGGCGATGCGCATGTCCGGGAAGGCGTTGAGGAAGCGCAGCAGGAGCTCGTCCACCACCGAGGACTTGCCGGCGCCGCCGGTGCCGGTGAGGCCGATGACCGGCGTCTTCTTGCCGGCCATCTCCCATTCCTTGCGCAGCTTGGCCAGCTCCGCTTCGGTGAGCGTGCCCTCCTCGATGTTGGAGAGCATCTTGCCGATGGAGATCTCGTCGTCCAGCTGCACCTTGCCCGGGCGCTCCGTGGCGCGGCGGTGCTCGGTGGTGCGCTTCACCACGTCCTGGATCATCTCCACCAGGCCCATGTGCATGCCGTCGTTCGGGTGGTAGATGCGCTCCACGCCGTAGGCGTGCAGTTCGGCGATCTCTTCCGGCGTGATGGTGCCGCCGCCGCCGCCGAAGACGCGGATGTGACCCGCGCCCCGCTCCTTCAGCATGTCCACCATGTACTTGAAGTATTCCATGTGGCCGCCCTGGTAGGAGCTGACGGCTATCGCATCCGCATCCTCCTGCAGGGCCGCCCGCACCACGTCCTCCACCGCCCGGTTGTGGCCGAGGTGGATGACTTCCGCCCCCTGGCTCTGGATCAGCCGGCGCATGATGTTGATGGCGGCATCATGGCCGTCAAAAAGAGACGCCGCAGTCACAAACCGCAATGGAGTGGTCTCGGCGGCGAGGCCGGCTTCGACCTTTTTCGGACTGGTGCTCATTCAGATCCTCGGCGAGCAGGAGACGTGGCCAATGGTTTTATGGAATTGGTCAGATGTAAATGCCTATACCCGCACATTATAAGGTGTCGCCCCCCTATAGACCCTGTCCAGGCAGGGCTCTAGAAGCCGTGCCAGGGACACGGCGGACGCGTATAATCCCGCCGCCCCCGGACCCCCGGGGGCTGATTTTTATGGCGGATGGGAATTTACGGCCCTGTCACAGGGGTCAGGTCTGGTATCCAGGCCCCGTATCCCGCCGCCTTCTTCGCAATCCGTCCAGGAGGAAGTCCATGGAAGTTTTCGCCACCCTCGAGAAGATGGGGCATGAGCAGGTCGTGTTTTTCCAGCATAAGGAATCCGGCCTCAAGGCCATCGTGGCCATCCACAACACCGTGCTCGGCCCCGCCCTCGGCGGCTGCCGCATGTGGCCCTACAAGAGCGAGGACGAGGCGATCACCGACGTGCTGCGCCTCTCCCGCGGCATGACCTACAAGGCCGCGGTCTCGGGCCTGAACCTGGGCGGCGGCAAGGCCGTGATCATCGGCGAGCCCTCGCAGAAGTCCGAGGCGCTGTTCCGCGCCTTCGGCCGCTTCGTGCAGTCGCTCGGCGGGCGCTACATCACCGCCGAGGACGTGAACACCAGCATCTCCGACATGGACAACATCTTCATGGAGACGGACTACGTGACCGGCGTGCACCCGGTGCACGGCGGCAGCGGCGACCCCTCGCCCTTCACCGCGTTCGGCACCATCCAGGGCATCAAGGCCTGCCTCATGAAGAAGTACGGCCACACCGACCTCGCCAAGGCGAGCTACGCGGTGCAGGGCCTCGGCCACGTGGGCTTCCACGTGGTGAAGCACCTGCGCGACGCGGGCGCCAAGGTGTTCGTGACCGACATGCACAAGGACCGCATCGAGGAGTGCGTGAAGCTCGGCGCCGAAGCCGTGTCCATGGACGACATCTACAAGGTGGACGCCAAGGTCTACGTGCCCTGCGCGCTCGGCGCCACGGTGAACGAGAAGACCATCCCGCAGTTCAAGTTCGAGATCATCGCCGGTGCCGCCAACAACCAGCTGGCCACCAACGAGTGTGGCGACATCATCCACAAGAAGGGCATCCTCTACGCCCCGGACTACTCCATCAATGCCGGCGGCCTGATGAACGTGTCCATCGAGCTGCAGGGCTACGACCGCGAGCGGGCCAACCGCATGGTCACCGGCATCTACGACATCATGGGCAACATCTTCAAGGTGGCCGAGCGGGACAACATCCCCACCTACGTGGCGGCGGACCGCCTGGCCGAGGAGCGCATCGCCGCCATCGGCCGGGTGAAGATGCCCACCGTGAACCAGCCCTACGAGCGGCACTTCTCGGGCCGCCGCGGCGGCAAACACTGACGACGCTGCGCCCAAGCGCGCAGCTCCAGTTCCTTGGCGAAAGGCCGTCCTGGCCTTTCGCCACTCGCCCGGCCCGGAGTGAATCCGCGCCGGGCTCCATCCCCGGCCGGCGGCCGGGGATGCTGCGCCCTCCCTGGACGCAGGCCTGTCTAGAGCGTTGGGACGGTGTCCGTTGTCATATGCGCGCATATACGATGGGCAGCAGTACACTATCTATATATAGAGGCATCCCATGGATAGGACTGTGAGCGACACCGGCATCCGCATCAGCGAGGAACTGGATCTTCTTCGCGATACCGTGCGGCGTTTCGCCGAGGCCGAGATCGCCCCCCGCGCCGCGGAGATGGACGAGAAGGCCGAGTTCCCCATGGACCTGTGGCCCAAGATGGGCGCGCTGGGCCTGCTCGGCATCACGGTGCCCGCCGAGTACGGCGGCTCCGGCATGAGCTACCTCGCCCACGTGATCGCCATGGAAGAGATCTCCCGCGCCTCCGCCTCGGTGGGCCTCTCCTACGCCGCCCACTCCAACCTCTGCGTCAACAACATCTACCTCAACGGCTCGGAAGCCCAGCGCAGGAAGTTCCTGCCCAAGCTCTGCAGCGGCGAATGGATCGGCGCGCTCGCCATGTCCGAGCCCGGCGCCGGTTCCGACGTGGTCGGCTCCATGAGCTGCCGCGCCGAGAAGAAGGACGGGAAGTGGATCGCCAACGGCAACAAGATGTGGATCACCAACGGGCCGGACGCCCAGGTGCTCATCGTCTACATGCGCACCGCCGGCAAGGAAGCGGGTTCGAAGTGCATGAGCGCCTTCATCGTCGAGAAGGACTTGAAGGGCTACAGCACCGCCCAGAAGCTGGACAAGCTCGGCATGCGCGGCTCCCACACCTGCGAGCTGGTGTTCCAGGATTGCGCCATCCCGGAAGAGAACCTCTTGGGCGAGGTGAACGGCGGCGTCTATATATTGATGCGCGGCCTGGACTCGGAGCGCCTGGTGCTCTCCGGCGGCCCCATCGGCATCATGCAGGCCGCCATGGACGTGGTGCTGCCCTACGTGCGCGAGCGCAAGCAGTTCGGCAAGCCCATCGGCGAGTTCGAGATGATGCAGGCCAAGATCGCGGACATGTTCGTGGCCTTGCAATCGGCCCGGGCGTTCGCATATAGGGTCTGCGAGCGCTTCGACCGGGGCGAGACCTCCCGCACCGAGGCCGCCGCTTCCCTGCTCTATTCCTCCGAGAGCGCCGTCAAGGTGGCGCTGGAGGCGATCCAGAGCCTGGGCGGCAACGGCTACATCAACGAGTACCCCACGGGCCGGCTCCTGCGGGATGCGAAGCTGTATGACATCGGGGCGGGTACGAATGAAATTAGACGCATGTTGATCGGTAGAGAGCTGTTTAATGGTGGCTGAGTTCTAAGCCAGCCATGAACAAGGGATTGCTGTTTCTTATCCTGGCGCTTTCCGGCTGTTCCACGATCACGACGGAATCACCGAAGGATCTCAGCCAGTACGCCGAGGTCGATCAGGTCATCCACGGCAATACCCCTGAAGCGACCATCGAAGGCGTCGCCGCATATTCAGGGTTTAGTTCGAAATACTTTGGCGGAGGCCTCTACCAGAAAGGGCCCGGGAAGCTCTTTCTCAGCCCCGGGACGTATGTATTTCGGGCTGGCTGCTATGGAGCTCTCTACATAATGACTCGGTACGACGAACCCGTCGGTTTCACGCCCGAGTTCACGGCCACGGTAGCAGGCGGCAAAAAGTATTTGCTCCGTTGCGAACACAAAGATTCCAAGAGCAGCCTCTATTTGGACGAGCAGTAGTAGCAAGCCGTGAACCAAGTCACGGCAGGTATTCACCCTAGTCTTGTAAAATTGACTTAAATTAAGTCCTCTTTTTGGAGTTTGAAATGGCCGACCACGTCGTCATCGTATCCGCCCGCCGCACCGCCATCGGTTCCTTCCAGGGCCAGTTCTCCCACGTGAGCACCACGCAGTTGGGCTCCGCCGCCATCGAGGCCGCCGTGGCCGATGCAGGCGTGCAGAAGGAACAGCTCTCCGAAGTGATCATGGGCTGCGTGCTGCCGGCCGGCCTCGGTCAGGCGCCGGCGCGCCAGGCCTCGCTGGGCGCGAAGCTGCCGAAGTCCCTGCCCTGCACCACCATCAACAAGGTCTGCGGCTCCGGCATGAAGGCCGTGATGCTGGCCCATGACCTCATCCTGGCCGGCTCCGCCGAGATCGTGGTAGCGGGCGGCATGGAATCCATGACCAACGCTCCCTATTTGATCCCCGGCGCCCGCGCCGGCCTGCGCATGGGCCACAGCAAGCTCATCGACCACATGTTCTTCGACGGCCTGCAGAACCCCTACGACGGCGAGATGATGGGCAACTTCGGCGAACTCTGCGCCGACAAGTACAAGTTCAGCCGCGAGGAGCAGGACAAGTTCGCCATCGAGTCCGTGAAGCGCGCCCAGCTCGCGCTCGCCAACGGCCTGTTCAAGGCCGAGACCGTTCCCGTCACCGTCAAGAGCCGCAAGGGCGACTACCTCGTGGACAAGGACGAGGAGCCGGTGAAGTGCGACATCAAGAAGATCCCGACGCTGAAACCCGCCTTCAAGAAGGAAGGCGGTACCGTGACGGCGGCCACCTCCTCCTCCATCTCGGACGGCGCCGCTGCGCTGGTGCTGATGAGCGCCTCCGAGGCCAAGAAGCAGGACTCGAAACCCCTGGCCCGCATCGTCGGCCACGCCACCTTCGCCGGTGACCCGGCCTGGTTCACCACCGCTCCGGTGGGCGCCATGAGCAAGCTCCTGAAGCAGGTGGGCTGGTCCGTGAAGGACGTGGACCTCTTCGAGGTGAACGAGGCCTTCGCCGTGGTGGCCATGGCCGCCATGACCGAACTCAAGATCGACCATTCCAAGCTGAACGTGAACGGCGGTGCCTGCGCCCTCGGCCACCCCATCGGCGCTTCCGGCGCGCGCATCATCGTGACCCTGATCCACGCCCTCAAGGCCCGCGGCCTGAAGCGCGGTGTCGCCTCATTGTGTATTGGCGGTGGCGAGGCTACGGCTATCGCGATCGAGGTTATGTAGGAGCTGCTGCGCCTCGCATAGCGTCGTTGCGCTTCGGACTCGCAGTCGGTCATGCACATCAGAGTGCACTCCCTCCTGCTCACCTCGCGCGCCTCGCTCTGCTTCGGCTCGCGACGCTCCTAAGTCGACTGCCTTAAAAGAGAGAGCACTTTGGGAAACTTTCTAACCCAATACCGGGAAGGAAGCATCTGGGATCGCAGGGGTGTACTGGCGTTCGCGCTGGCCCCCCTGGTGTCATCCATGATCTACACGCTGTTGTTCGGCGGGCCTGCCTTGGGCCCGCTGATCTTCTCCACGATCTTCGCGTACCTGCAGATGCTGGTGCTGGGGCTCCCCCTGGCGTTCCTCCTGAACCGCTCCAGGAAGGTCTCGCTGCTCACCTCCGCCATCGCGGGCGGCATCACGGGCGCCCTGCCCTGGATGATCTTCCTCGGCATCACCTTCTACCGCAGCCACCAGGCCGGCCACCCGAATCCCGATGAGGGTCCGGTGCTGATGATCGCGTCCGTGCTGTTCAGCAGCCTCGGCGGAATAGGCGGCATTAGCTGGTGGTTTATAAGCAAACCCCGGAAGGAGCTGCTACGCCTCGCATAACTTTGTTGCGCTTCGGACTCGCGACGCTCCTAAGACAGCCACCATAAGAGACCAATGAAGATATTTGCGTTATCCGGAAGCGTCCGGAAGGATTCCACGAACTCCGCGCTCCTGCGTGCCGCCGCCAAAGCGGCGCCGCAGGGCGTGGAACTCATGCTCTACGAGCGCATGGGTGCCCTGCCCATCTTCAGCCCGGACCATACGGAGCAGCCGCCCGCCATCGTCACGGAACTGCGCGCGGCATTGGTGGCGAGCGACGGGCTGCTCATCTCCGCGCCCGAATACGCCCACGGCGTGCCGGGTGGCCTGAAGAACCTGCTGGATTGGGTGGTGGGCTGGGGCGAACTGGCGGAGACGCCCGTCGCCCTCTGGCATGCCTCGGTCTATGGCGAGCATGCCAAGGCCGCGCTCAGCGAGATACTGAAGACGATGTCCATGCGGGTGGTACCGGAGGCGTCGCTGACGCTGCATCTGCGCGGCAAGAAGCCCGCCGAGATGGCGCCCATCCTGGCGGACACCGCCAACATCAAGACCTTGCACGACACCCTGGAGGTGTTTGCGGGTTCGATCCATGCGAGACCTCGTCCCATCCTTTCCTGAACAGCTATACTCCTGGCTACATCCCTGGGGAGCGGCTATGAAGAACATCCTGATGCTCGCGGCGCTGCTCGCCCTCGCCGGCTGCTCCACCTACGGGCCCGGCGAGGATGACTATGGCCGCAAGCTCCAGGGCGACGGTGAAGAAGTGCTCACGGCGGTGCATTCCTACATGGACGACACCAGCCGCATGCCTCCGAACCTGCAGGTGCTGGTGCCCAAATATCTGGCGGCGCTCCCCACGGAACCCAAGATCGTCTACACCCCCAAGACCAGCAGCCTCGACTTCGAATATGACCAGGGCGGCAGCCGGGGCCTGCACGTCCACTGCCATGCGCTCGTGGGCCAGCTCCAGTGGGTGTGCTACTAGGCCAAAGGTCGGGCAATTCCCGCCGCGAGCCTTCATAATAGGAGGCCTTGAAGCGGGGACGGACCCATGCCCATCCTGAAGTCTTCGATAGACCGGAACTCCAAGGAATTCGCCGCCAACCGCGAGCACATGCAGAAGCTCGTGGAGGACCTGCGCGCCCAACAGGCAAAAGCGGCCCTCGGCGGCGACGATAAAGCCCGCAAGAAGCACACGGACCGCGGCAAGCTGCTGCCCCGCGAGCGCATCGAGGCGCTCCTGGACCGGGGCTCCCCTTTCCTGGAACTCTCGCCCCTGGCGGCCCACGGCATGTACGAGGGCGACGCGCCCTGCGCCGGCATCGTGACCGGCGTCGGCCGGGTACACGGCCGCGAGGTGCTGGTGGTGGCGAACGATGCCACCGTGAAGGGCGGCACCTATTACCCCATGACGGTGAAGAAGCACCTGCGCGCGCAGGAAGTGGCGCTGGAGAACCGGCTGCCCTGCGTCTACCTCGTGGACTCCGGCGGCGCCTTCCTGCCGCTGCAGGACGAGGTGTTCCCGGACAAAGAGCACTTCGGCCGCATCTTCTACAACCAGGCGCGGCTCTCCCGCGAACGCATCCCGCAGATCGCGGTGGTGATGGGCTCCTGCACCGCCGGCGGGGCCTACGTGCCCGCCATGTGCGACGAAGCCATCATCGTGCGCAACCAGGGCACCATCTTCCTCGGCGGCCCGCCGCTGGTGAAGGCCGCCACCGGCGAGGTGGTGGACGCGGAGACCTTGGGCGGCGGCGAGGTGCACAGCAAGATCTCCGGCGTCACGGATCACCTCGCGGACAACGACGCCCATGCGCTGCAGATGGCACGGGACATCCTCGGCCACATGAACTACCAGAAGCCCCACTGGCTGGTGCAGCGGGAACCTGCCGAGCCGCGCTACCCCTCGGACGAGCTCTACGGTGTGGTGCCACAGGAGACCCGCTTCCCCTACGACGTGCACGAGATCATCGCGCGCCTGGTGGACGGCTCCGAGTTCCAGGAGTTCAAGGCGGAATACGGCAAGACCCTGGTGACTGGCTTCGCCCACCTCTACGGCAAGCCGGTGGGCATCGTCGCCAACAACGGCATCCTCTTCTCCGAGTCCGCCCAGAAGGGCGCGCACTTCATCGAGCTCTGCGAGCAGCGCCGCCTGCCACTGGTGTTCCTGCAGAACATCACCGGCTTCATGGTGGGCAAGAAGTACGAGCACGGCGGCATCGCGAAGGACGGCGCCAAGATGGTGACGGCCGTGGCCTGCGCCACGGTGCCGAAGTTCACGGTGGTGATCGGCGGCAGCTTCGGCGCCGGCAACTACGCCATGTGCGGCCGCGCCTACGGCGGGCGCTTCCTGTGGATGTGGCCCAACGCCCGCATCTCGGTGATGGGCGGCGAACAGGCGGCCTCGGTGCTCGCCACGGTGAAGCGGGACGGCATCGAACTGAAGGGCGGCAAGTGGAGCAAGGAAGAGGAAGAGAGCTTCAAGGCCCCCATCCGCGGCCAGTACGAAGCCCAAGGCCACCCCTACTACGCCAGCGCCCGCCTCTGGGATGACGGCATCATCGACCCCGCCGATACCCGCCGGGTGCTGGGCCTCGCCCTTGCCACCGCCGAGAACGCGCCGTTAGAGACTGGCGGCCGGTTCGGCGTGTTCAGGATGTGACGAGGTGGTCTTCCACCTCGTCATCCCGGCGAAGGCCGGGATCCAGTTCTAGAATGTAGCCATGCAACCTTGCGTCTATATCTTGGCAAGCGATCGGAACGGGACTTTATATACTGGCGTGACTTCTGACTTGGTGAGGCGTATCTGGGAGCACAAGAACAGCTCCAACGAAGGTTTCACCAAGAAATACGATGTCCATATCCTGGTTTGGCATGAACAGCATGAGACGATGGAATCGGCTATAAGTCGCGAGAAAGCCATTAAAGAGTGGAAGCGTGATTGGAAGTTAAGGCTAATCGAAGAATCGAATCCAGAATGGCGTGATCTCTATCCGGATATTGTTTGATTTGGATAACTGGATTCCGGCCTTCGCCGGAATGACGGAACAAAAACCATGACAGACACCGTCCTGCTCCACACCGATTCCCATGGCATCGCGACCGTCACGCTCAACCGTGCCGAGAAGCACAACGCTTTCGACGATGCCATCATCGCGGACTTGACCGCCAAGCTGAAGCAGGCGGACGGCGACGCCGCCGTGCGGGTGGTAGTGCTTACCGGCGCCGGCCGCACTTTCTCTGCCGGTGGTGATCTCAATTGGATGCGCTCCATGGCTTCCTTCGGCGAGAAGGAGAACGTGGAAGACGCACTCA
>CAZPAO010000055.1:0-11287 GCA_964584665.1 uncultured Gammaproteobacteria bacterium | reverse complement strand
GCCCGTCACTTCGATCTTGCCCAGCTGGGCGGTGTTGTTCTGGCTCGTCGTGCTGGTCTGGTCCGTGGTCGCGTCCGCGGCAAAGGCCGCCGGCGCCGCCACAGCAGACACGGCGCCCGCCACGAGGGCGAGACGCACAGCCTTGCTGATCTGGTTGCTGTTCATCCGAGACTCCTAGGAAATTTTAAGAGTTGGTACCTGAACTCCCCTGGATGCGGAAACCCGCATCACCGAGGCCCTCAAAGGTCACGGGCATAGTCCCCGCCCCTTTTAGACGTATGAATACTAGCACAGTTAAATTGAATTGGAAGGCGATTGTTGCTCACGAGTAACACTCTAGCGGCGCGTGGCCCTAGGGCCCCCATGCCTTGTGGGGGTATAGGGAGTTATTGTTGTCAAAAAGAAACAACAGGGGGCGGGATGTGTGGGTTATTACCAAAGGGGGGACAAGCCGTGGTCAGGGGCGGAGTTTGGCGGTAAACTGCCGGCCCGCCAGCCACCCCTACCTATATACCGTGTCATCACAGCCCCAAAAGAGCCCCAACCAAGAGGCCGCCGGACGCCTCCGTGCCCAAGCCCAAGGGCTTTTCGGCAATGGAGACCTGGAAGCCGCCCAACGGCTATTGGCCCAGGCCATAGACCTGGACCCCACGGCCGCCGAAGGGCACTACCTCCTGGGGAATTGCCTGCGCCGCCTCCGCCTCACGGAGGGGGCCGAAGGGGCCTTCAAGGCCGCCCTGGAGCGGGACCCCAACCTGGCCCCTGCCTGGTTCGGCCTGGCATTCCTCTATGAGGAGACCGGACGCCGAGAAGATGCCGCCGACCAGCTGCGGCGGATGAGCGCCCATTTCGCCGGCGACGCCGAGACGCTGCACAAGGCCGGTGGCCTCATGGGGGAATTCGGCCTCTATAAGGATGCCGCCGAACTCTACGAGCGGATCATCGAACGCGAGCCCCAGGCCCGCAACCATCTCCGCCTCGGGCAGTACTACCAGAAGATCGGGCGGTATGACGACGCCGAACGCTCCTTGCTGGCTGCCATCGACGCCAACCCCGATGCCGGGGCTGCCTATCTCCTCCTGGCCAACAGCCACCGCTTCACCCGCTCCGCTGAGGATCAGGCTCTGCAGGGCCGTTTCGCCCAAGCGATCGCCGCCGGATCGCCTAGCCGCACGACACGCATCTGCCTCAACTTCGCGCTGGGCAAGATCCATGACGACCTGGAAGAGTACGACCAGGCATTCAACTACTTCACGCAAGGCAATGGGCTGCGCCGTTCGGAACAGTCCTTCTCGGCGATGCAGTGGCAGGAGCTGGTCACGAGGATCGAAAGCGTCGGGAAACTCCCCGCGTTGCCCGCCGAAGACACGGCCGGACCCGCGCCTGTGTTCGTGGTCGGGATGCTGCGCAGCGGCACCACGCTGGTCGAGCGCATCCTGGCCAGTCACCCTCAAGTCAGGGGTCTCGGAGAGATAGACTGGCTCTCAGATGCGATAACGCGCCTGACTCAAGAGGCAGGTCGCTTCTACCCGGAGATACTCTCGACCCTCACCGCATCCAACATAGCGGACGTGCGCCGTGATTATGAACGCCGCTGGCCGAAATCCGAGGCGCCGCGCTATTTCGTCGACAAGAATCCGATCAACTTCATCTACCTCGGCTTGATCGCTCGGGTGTTCCCGGGAGCCCGTATCGTGCACTGCGTGCGCGACGCGCGGGATACGGGCCTGTCGATCTATTTCCAGAACTTCGCCCATTCCATGCACAGCTACGCCTACGATCTCGCCGATATCGCGCACTATCACAATGGCTATGCGCGGATAATGCGGCATTGGGAACGGGTCCTCCCGGCCGGCATGATGCACACCGTACGCTATGAAGACCTGGTGTCCGAGCAAGAGCGGGAGACCCGGTCGCTACTGGCGTCGCTTGATTTGCCCTGGGACGCCGCCTGCCTGGGGTTCGACAAGCAAACCGACGCCATCTCGACCGCCAGCGTCTGGCAGGCGCGTCAACCCTTGTATGCGCAATCGGTCGGCCGCTGGCAGCACTATCAACGGCACTTGGGGCCCTTGTTGAATACGCTGGCGGAGTGATCCGGACTTGGCCCGCACCGGAATGGACCCTTCGCTTCGTGCGCTGATCTCCAGAGCGGTGCAGCATCAGCAGCGCGGAGAACACGCACAGGCCGAGCAGTTGTATCTGCAAGCCCTCGGCATCGATCCCAAGCAGATCGATGCGCTCCAGTTCATGGGCATGCTCACCTATCAGACCGAACGCCCGGAACTGGCGGAGTCATACTTCCTGAAGGCCCTCTCGCTTGCGCCGCAACGCCCTGACTTCCATTTCAACTATGCCAAGGCGTTGATCGACCTGGGCCGGCTCGAGGAAGCCGCCCAGGAACTCCAGAGCACGGTGGACATCGCGCCGGACACGACGGATGCCTGGCAAGCGCTCGGCGCTGTGCTGCATTCGCTGCAACATGACATGCACGCGGTGGTCTGTTTCCAGAGGACCGTGGCTCTGGAACCGGGCCGCAGCGACGCCTGGCTCGCACTAGGCGAATGCCTGCAGGGCCTCAACCTCACTCCCGAGGCGATCGCAGCCTTCCGGCATGGGCTCTCCATCTCCCCCTCGGAGCCGCGCCTGCATCTGGCTCTACTCATCTCGCTGATGGAGTTGCGCGTGGATGCGGAAGTGGAAGCCGCATTGGCGCGGCTCACGGCGCTGACACCGGACATGCCGGAACTGCATTACAACCGTGGTGTGTGGCTGGCGAACAAGGGGGACTTCCCGGCGGCGCGCTCGGCGCTGCAGCGCGCCATCGCGCTCGCGCCGGATTACTATCAGGCCATCCTCTACTACGCATACATCACCCCGCTCCCACCGGACGACCCTTTGGTCCGCCGCTTGCTGGGAGTCGCATCCCAGCACGACTGGCGCGAACCTTCCCAGGGTGCCAACGTGCATTTCACGCTGGGGTACGTGCTGGACAAAGACAAGCAGTACGACCTCGCCTTCCGGCATCACCTGGAAGCGAACCGCCTGCAGCGCCAATCGCATCACTATTCGACGGCTTCCCAGAAGTCGCTGCAGGATTCGATGCAAGCGGTCTTCGGGGACCCTGGGTTCTTGGGACGGGCTTCAAAGTTCGGCAACCCCTCCTCCAAGCCGATATTCATCGTCGGCATGCCGCGGTCCGGCACCAGCCTGCTTGAGCAGATCCTCTCCAGCCATCCGGCGGTCCACGGGGGCGGCGAGATGACTTTCCTGCAAGCCGAGTTCCGCCGCCGGATAGGCCCGGCGCTGCAGAACGATTTCGCCGGAACCATCAGCGGACTTCCGGACGCAGAACTGGCGGGCATAGCAGCGAGTCTCGTCGAACACTTGGACAGGATCGCTCCGGGCGCGGCTCGCGTCACCGACAAGCTCCCCGCGAACTTCATGATGCTGGGACTACTGCACGCCCTCTTCCCCAATGCGCGGATCATCCATTGCCGGCGTGACCCCTTGGATACCTGCGTCTCGTGCTTCACCACGAGTTTCCGCCAAGGGCAGAAATTCACCAATGACCTGACTGAACTGGGGGAATACTACCGTCTGTATATGGAGGCCATGGACTATTGGCGCGGCGTGCTGCCGGCTGCCAACCTGTACGAAGTGACGTATGAGACGCTGGTCGGGGACATGGAATCCGAGGTGCGCAAGCTGTTGGATTTCTGCGGCTTGGAATGGGATGCCGCATGCCTGCACTTCGAGGAGAATCCCCGCGCTGTGAGCACGGCGAGCGTCTATCAGGTACGCCAGCCCGTCTATAATTCCGCGATCGGCCGTTGGCGCCGATACGCGACCCATCTCAGACCGCTGCAGGAAGCCTTGGGGCTGCCGCACTTGATATAATGTCCCTCTAACCCACTATGCATCGCGCCAACATGACAACCAAGCCCGAGACCCTCATACAAGCGCTGGAAAACTTCGAAGACACCGCCGAAGGACGGCGCGTGGTGCTGGAGAAGTTCATGAGCACACGCATCTTCGTGCTCATGGACCAACCGTGGGACGGCCGCTCCTTGCCCAGCACCGAGATGCGGCTGTTGTTCGTGAGCGACGGCGAGGACAAGCAGCAGGCCATGCTCGCCGTGTTCACCGATCGCGCCCACGCCGAGGCCGTGGCGGCGGACATGGGCGAGTTCCGCCATCCCGCGGAAGTGGATGCCCGTTGGGCAATGCTGGGGGTGCCGCCGGATGTGGGTGTCCGCATCAACCCGAACTCTACCCCCAGCTTCCGCATCCTCCCGCAACTGGCCATCGAACTTCGCCGCATGGTCGAAGGTAAGCTGCAGCAGCGGCAAGGCACCTAGACATGAGCACGCCGGATCCAGTGGATACCATCACTCTCGCCATCGAGAAGGCCCTCCATCAGTTCGACATCGGCGACGTGCAAGGCGCCATGGAACGTTCGGAAGATCTCCTGGCGCAATACCCCAGCCATCATGGCGTGTTGTGCCTGGCGGCGGGTCTCGCTACGGCACAGAAGCGCTTCGCCGATGCCGATCGGTTCTACAACCGCGCGCTGGCCTCATCCCATGCGCCGCATGACCAGGCGATAAGCTGGAACGGCTTGGGAAGGATGGCCAAGCTGGCGGGTAACCTGGATGCGGCCGAAGAAGCGTTCCGCCGTGCCCTCATGGCCGAACCTGGCGAGGCTGAGCACGCGCAGGAATTCGCCGATATCCTCGCCACCCGCGGCAAATTCGATTCAGCGGTCGATGTGATGCGGAGCAGCATCAACCGGTTCCCACGTGATCCGAACCCATGCATCATGCTGGGCAACCTACTGATGCGGAACGGGCGCCATAAGGATGCCCTCGCGTTCTACGACATGGCTCTGCGCCGCGACCCCAACTCTCCTTCCGCCCATTTCAATGCATGCATAGCGCTGACCGTCTTGGGCAAGCTGGATGCAGCGCGTACGGCCTGCGAGACGGCCTTGAGGATCTCACCCGAGATGGCGGTCTATTACCAGCTCGCCAGCTTGGGCGCCT
Organism: uncultured Gammaproteobacteria bacterium; assembly: GCA_964584665.1. Lineage (GTDB taxonomy): Bacteria > Pseudomonadota > Gammaproteobacteria > Natronospirales > REEB76 > DASUBN01. The sequence continues at coordinate 6,242 of CAZPAO010000055.1, read as the reverse complement.
TGACCCCCGATGACCCGCGTATCCCGGGCTTGGAAGCCAGGGCTGCGGATCACGATGCGCCTCTCAGCCTGCGTATAGATGCCGGGTTCGCCTTGGCCAAAGCCTATGACGATGCGGGCGATGCGGGCCGGGCGTTCCCCCACCTGCGTGAAGCCAACCGGCTCAAGCGCAGCACCATCGACTACCACATCGACGCGGACCGTGAGCGCACAGATAAGATCATCGCGTTGTTCACGAAGGATTTCTTCCGGCGTTTCGCCAGCGCGAGCGATGCTCAGCTCGCCCCCATCTTCATACTCGGCATGCCGCGCTCCGGCAGCACGGTCCTGGAGCAGATGCTCGCGGGGCATTCCCAGGTCAGAGGAGGCGGCGAATTACCTCACATGGCCGAGATCGCGCGCGGCGTGGGCATCGTATGGGGAGACCGGGGCGAAGCGTCTCCCGGCAGCGATGAGCAAGTCACCGGCGACCTGCGTCAGATCGCGGCTGAATATACCGCATTCACTCGGCAGCTGCAGGGCAAGGAACCGCATTTCACCGACAAGCTCCCCGGCAACTTCATGTTCCTGGGCCTCATCCATCTGGCTTTCCCCAATGCCCGGATAATCCATAGCCGGCGGGATGCCGTTGACACGTGCCTGAGCAGCTACCAGCGTCTCTACAGCTCGGAAGTGCCCTACTGCTATGACCTGTCGGAACTCGGGCAGTATCACCGGCTTTACCAGCGGCTGATGGAGCACTGGCATTCCGTGCTGCCGGCCGGGAGGATCCTCGACGTCGACTACGAGTCGCTCGTGGTCGAGCCCGAGAAGGAATTGCGCCGGATACTCGACTTCTGCGGCCTCGAGTTCGAGGCCTCCTGCCTGGATTTCCAGAACGTGTCCCGCGGCATCACCACGGCGAGCGCGGTGCAGGTCCGCAAGCCCCTCTACAACACTTCCGTGCAGCGGTGGAAGAAATACGGCGCAGACCTCGGTCCGTTGCTCGCCGCACTCGGGATGGAACCCTCGAAAGGCTGATCGCTCAGGCGGAAGTCGTGCGCTTCGCCAGCAGTTCCCGTCCATGCGTGAGCTGCTGGCTATCCGGCACTACGGCGAAGAAGCTGACTGCGATGTGCCGCCCGCTGGAACTCACCTGGTGGAACCAGCCGGCCGGCAGGAACAGCATCTCCCCCGCTCCGATCTCAACGTCCTGGCGCGTCGGCTCGGCCTCGGCGTAGCGCGGGAACCGCAACCGGTCGGGGGCGTCGATATCCACTTGCGACAGATGCGGCATGCCTGAGAGCGTGGCATACCGGATGATGCCGTTCGGATCCACACCCTGGAGCTGGCCGCGGGGATAGAGGTTCGGCGCCTGCTCCGGCGGGAACAGGGTGAAGCGTTTCTTTCCTTCCACCACCACATACAGATTGTCGTTAAAGTCGTGATGCAGAGGCGTGGTGATGGTCTTGTCGCTATTGCCCATCCACAGGTTCACGCAACGCAGCGTCAGATCCTTGAAGAGAGGCGGGATGGAGAAGTCACCCAGCAGCTGTAGTAGGGGCGGCTCCAGCACGTTGTCAGTCTGCAGGTTGAGATAGGTGCGTTCATCGCCGCCAGGCCGTGCCATCACCTGGCGCAGGAAATCGACGAATAGCATCGGCACATAAGCCGAGCTTTCGGCACTGTATCCCGCGCCGCCCCGCTTCTGCACCAGCACTTCATGGACGCCGGCCTTGTAAGCCAGGTATTCGTTGGTCCAAAGGTGGGTCTGCCAGCCGAGCTGGGCGAGGGATCGGGTGCGGATCACCGCAGGCTGGCGCCGGGTGTAGAAACGAAGGTAGAAGTCTTCGAGGGAGAGGGGGAAATCCACACGCTCGACGGACATGCTGCGGCTCCCTTAGCTTGCGGACCGATGATACCAGCCTTGGGAATGGTGCCCCGGGGCGGAGTTGAACCGCCGACCTTGCGCTTAGGAGGCACACGCTCTATCCAACTGAGCTACCGGGGCCTCGCAGTCATCTTAACTTGTGATGCTTTCCCATCCCTGGTGGGCCTCCCAGCTCGGCATCCCTGCCTCGCCTTCGGCCTGTGGAACGCCTGCGGCGTTCCTCTCGGCCTCAGCCAACTGAGCTGCCGGGGCCTCGATTACGGTCACTGTACGACACAAACACAAAGCCGGGCACGGGGCCCGGCTTGGAAAGCTTTGGTGGAGCGGAGGAGGATCGAACTCCCGACCTTCGCATTGCGAACGCGACGCTCTCCCAGCTGAGCTACCGCCCCGAAACTTGCGGCGCAATTCTAGCATCCGGCCCGCGGCACAGCCAGCATCCTGATGGAGGCTGCTTCCCTCCACCGAGCTACGACAGCTGCCCGGCCGCGGGTTATGCTTGCCCCTCAAGACCCGCCCCTGGCTTCGACCGGGCCCACAGGGACGGCATCCCACCCCCATCCACCAGGTTGGCCGCCATGACCCCCAGACACAGCCATCTCGCCCTCCGCCTTTGCGGTACCGCCCTCCTCCTGGCTTCTTGCGCGGCCACGGCCGCGATGCAGGGCGCCCAGCAGAAGCGCCCGTTGTACGTGCCGGGCGAACTGATCGTGAAATACAAGGCCGATGCACGCCCCGACCAGCGCAGCTCGGCCCTGCATGCATTGACCGCCCAGGAAGAGGAGCCCCATCTCGGCGGCTCATCGCGCATGAGCCTGGTCCGGTTGCCGGCAGGCACCGACGTCATGCAGGGCGTCCGCCAGCTCGAAGCCAGCGGCACGGTGGAATACGCCGAACCCAACTACTACCGTTATCCGACCGCGGTGACGTTCACGGTGAAGACCACGGGTCTCGGTGTCTGCACCCATCCCGGCTATGCCATCGCGCCCGCGGCTTGCGTCTACCCCAATGACCCCGGGTTCGGCCAGCAGTGGTACGCGGAAAACGTCTCAGAACCGCACGCGGACGTTGGTCTGACCGCGGCCTGGGGGCTCTTCTGCGATCCCACCGGGAGCACCTGCAGCAGGAACCCTTCCAAGGTCAGCAGTTTCAAGGTCGCGATCATCGATGACGGCTTCGATCTGACCAACCCGGACCTGAAGAGCAACTTCCTGCCCGGTACCAGCTGCACCGGCTCGAGCTGTGTCGCCACCAGCGGCAGCGCTGCCAGGGCCACCAAGACCGACGGCACCGAGGACCACGGCACCTTCGTGGCGAGCACACTGGCGGCATTGGGCAGCAACGGTGAAGCCATGGCGGGCGTGTTGTGGAGCGCGAAGATCGTGCCGATCAAGTCCGATCTCACGGACAGTTCCATCGTGGCCGGCATCGAATACGCGGTGAACTACGGCGGCGTGAAAGTCATCAACGAGAGCTTCGGTGGACCGATACCCTCCCAGGCGGAATACGATGCCCTCGTGGATGCCCAGAACGCCGGCATCCTGGTGGTGGTCTCCGCCGGTAACAGCGACTCGGACAACGACCGGGCCGGCGCCGCCTACCCTGCCAACTACGCGGGCCAGACGGTCATCTTTCCCCACGTCGATGCCCAGGGGGATCCGACGCCCGGCAAAGTGACGACCAAACCCGGCTTGGCGAACGTGATCGCGGCGGGCGCCAGCGACAGCACGGATAAGCTGACGGTTTGGAGCCAGTGGGGATCCTTCGACGTGACCTTGCTCGCGCCGGGGGACTCCATAACGGCACTCACCCGGGGCGGCCACGGGGCTCTCGCGTTGGTGTCCGGTACCTCATTCTCATCACCCATCACCGCCGGCACCGCTGCGCTGGTGGGCCAGTACCTTCAACTCAATTCAAATCCGGCCCAGCCTGACTGGCATGACCTGAAAGCCCACCTCCTGAACGGCTCGGAGCGCAGCCAGAACGCAACGGCTCCAGCCGCCATCGATGGACGCAGCGCCACCGGCCGTCTGAACGCCTACCAGGCGATGCAGGATGTGACCCATGGCGTGATGGTGGTGCGCGGCGTGACGCTCGATGACAGCGCCTCAGGCGACGACGACGGCGAGATCGATCCCGGCGAGACTGCGGACATAAAGGTGACCGTGGCGAATGCGGGTCCGGACGAGACGGATGTGCAGGGCACCTTGAGCTACGCCGGTTCCGACGGCCTCGCCACCGTGACTGGCGGCACCGTCGATGTCACCAGCGGCATCTCCCATACCGGCACTTCGCCGAACGTGATCGACGGCACCGCGACCATGTCCTTCGCGACCAGCTTCGGCTCGATCGGCGGCAACCAGTCCCTGCTGTTCAAGCTGCACCTCACCACCGCCAGCGGCGGCGATGAGACTCGGTACTTCTACCTGGAGGCCGGCAGCCTCGCGGACGGCGTGACCATATCAGGCAGCTTGACGCGCAACGTCTACGATGACTTCCAGGATTTCCACATCACGCTGCCTTCCGGCGCCAAGAACCTGGTGATCTGGTCCACCACCCCGGGCGGCGTGGACATCGACCTCATCGCCATGAAGGACCGCCTGCCCCAGTACCTGGAGACCATAGGGGTCGATAACCCCAGCTCAGATCCGGAGTTCCAGCAGTACATCGAACCCAACAGCCAGACCAGCGGCCGGGAAGACGGCGATGAGAGCATCGCCTATGACGGCCTGAAGAACCCCTTCGATGCCGGCAAGCGTCCAGACACCAGCGCAGGCACCTATCACGTGGTGGTGGTGAACTTCGCCGGACTTGCCCACCAGCCTTACACCCTCACCGCGTGCTATGCCCAGCCCGGCAGCGACGAGGTCACTTTCGACGGCAACTACGAATACGACGAAGCGGCCGGCAACGCCACCCTGACCCTGCTGCGTTCCGGCTCCACGGCTGCCGTGAGCGTGGGCTATTCCACCCATGACGGCGGCGTCGATGCAGGGAACAAGAGCGCCCGCGCCGGGACCAACTATTCGTCCACGACCGGCACGGTGAAGTGGGCAGCCGGCGACTCCTCGCCCAAGACCTTCACCGTGCCGCTCATCAACACCGGCAAGATCGCCAAGGGTTCCGCGGCTTATCTGCATTTCAATGTGACCCTCGGCAACGCCACCGGCGGCGTCAAGCTCGGCTGCATCGACAAGACCGATGTGGCCATCGGCAACCCGGACAGCGTGTTCCCCTCCAGCGGCGGTTCGAGCGGCGGTGGCGGAGGTGGTGGTGGCGGCACCCCACCCCCAGCCAAATCCGGGGGTGGCGGGATGACAGGACTCCTGAGCCTGCTGGCCCTGACAGGCGCCCTTCTACATCGGCGTCGCATGATCCGATAAGCAGATCAGGATACGAAAACAAGAAGGGGCGCCTCAGGGCGCCCCTTCTTCATTCACGTCAGGAAGGTCTCACGTCGCGAGGACGGCTGGACGCCCCACGGAGTAATGGACCATGCCGTTGGCACGCATGGCTGCGGGATCGTAGACGTTGCGGCCGTCGAACACCACCGGCTGCTTCAGGTGCTTCTTGATCTCGTCGAAGTCCGGGCTGCGGAACTGGGTCCACTCGGTGATCACCACCAGGGCATCGGCACCGTCCAAGCAGGCCATCTGCGATTCGCAGAGCTCGAGCAGGGGCTGCTTGGGGTAGATGCGGCTCGCCTCGTGCATGGCGGCGGGATCGTAAGCCCGCACCTTCACGCCCTCCTCCCACAACGCTTCCATCAGCACGCGGCTCGGCGCCTCGCGCATGTCATCGGTGTTGGGTTTGAAAGCGAGACCCCAGAGGGCGATGGTCTTGCCTTTCAGGTCGCCGCCGAAGTGCTGACGCACCTTCTGGAACAGGGTCTGCTTCTGGCGCCGGTTCACCTCTTCCACCGCGTGCAGGAGCACAGGCTCGTAGCCGGACTTGGCGGCGGTGCGGGTCAGGGCCGAGACGTCCTTCGGGAAGCAGGAGCCGCCGTAGCCCACGCCGGCGTAAAGGAAGTGGTAGCCGATGCGCGGGTCGGAACCGATGCCCTTGCGCACCTGCTCGATGTCCACCCCCAGGCGCTCGGCCACGTTGGCGAACTCGTTCATCATGCTGATGCGCGCCGCCAGCATGGCGTTGGCGGCGTACTTGGTGAACTCGGCGTCGCGCACCGACATGATCATCAGACGCTCATGGTTGCGGGTGAAGGGCGCGTACAGGGTGCGCATCACCTCCACACCGCGGCTGCCGGTGGCGCCCACCACGATGCGGTCCGGATGGGCGAAGTCCTCCACCGCGCTGCCTTCCTTCAGGAACTCCGGGTTGGAGACGACTTCGAAGGGATGGCTGGCGCCGCGCGC
>CAZPAO010000054.1:0-11327 GCA_964584665.1 uncultured Gammaproteobacteria bacterium | reverse complement strand
AGGGCGCCCACCACGACCATATCCTGTGCGTGAAATGCGGGCGGGTGGATGAGTTTGTGGATGCGGAGATCGAGTCGCGCCAGAAGAAGATCGCCAGCGCCAAGGGCTATGAGATGACCGACCATTCCTTGTACATCTACGGCATCTGTTCAACCTGCCGCAAGACTCTTAAGTAACCCAAAAGCTACTGCGTTTGCCATAGCTTCGTTGCGCTTCGGGCTCGCAGTCGGTCACGTACACTCAGAGTACGCTCCCTCTTGCTCGCCTCGCGCGCCTCACTCTGGCTGCGCTCGTTACGCTTTTGGGTCGATCGTAGTTCTTAACTAGCCCGTCGCTCGGGCAATCATTTCGCGGGCGTGCTTGCGGGTTATCTCTGTGATCTCGACGCCGCCCAGCATCCGTGCCAGCTCTTCCACCTGGGATTTCTTGTCCAGGGATTCGATCTGGGTGAGGGTGTTCTGGCCTTTCACCTGCTTCGCCACCCGGAAGTGCTGATGGGCCTGTGAGGCCACCTGGGGCAGATGGGTGACGCAGAGCACCTGGCGCTTGGCGGCGAGGGCCCTGAGCTGCCGGCCTACGATCTCGGCCACGCCACCACCGATTCCGGCATCCACTTCGTCGAACACCATGGAGGGGATGGCTGCCGACTGTGCGGCGATCACCTGGATGGCGAGGGAGATGCGGGAGAGTTCGCCGCCGGAAGCGACCTTGGCGAGCGGCTTCTCCGGCTGGCCCTTGTTGGCGCTCACCATGAACTCCACCTGGTCCACGCCGCGGGGCGTGAAGCGGGCGGCGTCCGGCACGCTGACTTCGATGCTGAACTTGCCGCCGGCCATGCCCAGTTCCTGCATCACGGCAGTCACCTTCTTGCCGAGTTCAGCGGCGGTCTTCACGCGCTTCCCGTGCAGCTCGTCGGCGGCTTTCTTATAAGAGGTCTCAAGGCGCTTCAGTTCCGCTTCCAGGTCCTGCAGCGCCACGTCGGAGTTCTCGAGGGTCTTGAGTTCGGTCTGCAGCGCGTCGAAGCGCTCCAGCAGGTGCTCGGGCTCGATGCGGTGCTTGCGGGCGAGGTCGTGGATGGAGGCGAGGCGGTTCTCCAGCCAGTCGAGCCGCTTCGGGTCCATGTCCAGGTCCGCGAGATAGTTACGCAGGGCGTCCGCTGCTTCCGAGATCTGCACTTCCGCTTCCGCGAGGGTGCGGCGGATGGCTTCGAACTTGGGTTCCAGTTCGCTCGCGGCGTCCAGGGCGGCGAGGGCGCGGCTCACCCGCTGGTGGGCGGTGCCTTCCTCGGCTTCATACAGGGAATCGAGGGTGCTTTGGGCCGTCTCCAGCAGTTTGCCGCCGTGGGCGAGGCGCTTGTGCTCCGCGTCCACCGCCTGAACTTCGCCGGGCTTCAGTGCCAGGGCCGAGAGTTCGGAGACCTGATGGCGCAGCATCTCGATACGGGAATCCCGGTCGCCGGCGGCGGCACGCAGGGTGCTGAGCCGGTCGTGGGCGATCTTCCAGTCCGCGTGCAGCTTCGCCGTGGTCTGCAGCAGCGGTGCATGCTCGCCGTAGGCATCCAGCAGGGCCATCTGCGCCACGGGCCGCATGAGCGATTGATGCTCGTGCTGGCCGTGGATGTCCAACAGCGACTCGCCGAGTTCCTTGAGGGACTGGAGCGGCACGCTGCGGCCGTTGATCTGGGCGCGGGAGCGGCCATCCTTGCCCACCACGCGGCGCAGGATGCACTGGCCGTCGTCCGCCAGGTCGTTCTCCTCGAGCCAGGCGGCGGCGTCCTTCGCGTCCTTCAGGTCGAACTCGGCGCTCATCTCGGCCTTCTCGCTGCCGTGGCGCACCACACCGGCGTCGGCCCGGTCGCCCATGATGAGCCCGAGCGCGTCCACCAGGATGGATTTGCCCGCGCCGGTCTCGCCGGTGAGCACGGTCATGCCCGGTTTGAATTCCAGTTCCAGCGTGTCGATGATGGCGAAGTCGCGGATGAGGATGTGCGTCAGCATCGCCGTCAGTGCTTGTCCGGGTGGTGGTTGGCGCGCCCGCCCCAATGGAGCTTGGTGCGCAGGATCGTATAGTAATCGTAACCGCGCGGATGGATGAAGGAGAGGCGCCGTTCGGCGCGCCGCACCTGCACCCGCTCGCCGGTCTCCAGCATCTCAGCGTGCTGCCCGTCCCAGGTCACCTGGGCGCGGCCGCCGTGGGTGTCGCCGATGCGGATCTCGATGACGCTGTTCCCTGCCACCACGATGGGCCGGTCGCCCAGGGTGTGGGGGCAGATGGGCACCAGCGCGATCGCATCCATCGCAGGGTGGACAATCGGCCCGCCGCCGGAGAGGGCATAGGCGGTGGAGCCGGTGGGCGTGGCCACCACGATGCCGTCGGCCCGGTAGGCGCAGACGAAGTGGCCGTCCACATAGGTCTCGAACTCGATGAGCCGGCCGCCGTCGGACTTGTGCACCACCACGTCGTTGAGCGCGGGACGCGCCGCTTCGGCCCGGCCGTCGCGCAGGGCCTGGCCCTGCAGCACCAGCCGTTCCTCGGAGCTGTACTCGCCCTTCAGGATGGCGGCGATGTCGTGCTGCACCTGATCCGGGGTGATGTCCGCCAAGAAGCCAAGACGCCCAAGATTCACCCCCACCAAAGGGATAGGTCGCGCCGTCACCGCGTGGGTGGCCTTCAGCAGGGTGCCGTCGCCTCCCACCACGATGAGGAGATCGGCCTTGGCGGCGAGGGCCGCGATGGGCAGCACCTGGATGCCGGTGGAGGCGGGCAGATCCAGGGCTTCGTCCGCGTAGACCTGGACCTTGGCGAGGCCGAGCTGTTTCGCCAGCCGGACCGCCATCTCCGTGACCTGCGGGTCGGCCAAGCGGCCCATGAGGCCTACGGTGGAGAAGCGGGGAGTCATAGGGTCGGCACGTTAGCATGGGCCTCGCGCCGCGCCAACGGCCATTCTGAGCATGTGCGCCTAAGTCCTTGACAGGAAAGGGTACAGGTGCATAATTCTGACTTAGCACTCCAGCAATAGGAGTGCCAAGGTCACGCAACCCATTCCGAGCACCATGAGCGCCGACAGCACAGAAAAGGCCCTGAGCGACCGCGCACAATACCTGCTCAAGTCGCTGGTTGAACGTTACATCCGCGACGGCGAGCCGGTGGGCTCCCGCACCCTCTCCAAGGATTCCGGCCTCGACCTGAGCCCCGCCAGCATCCGCAACATCATGGCGGACCTGGAGGAGCTTGGCTTCGTCACCTCACCCCACACCTCCGCGGGGCGCATCCCCACGGTGAAGGGCTACCGGCTGTTCGTCGACACCTTGCTCAAGGTGAAGCCGCTGGACGAGCAGGAAGTGCGCCTCATGCGCAGCCACCTGGACCCGGCCGAGACCAACCCGCAGCAACTGCTCGCTTCCGCTTCCAGCCTGCTCTCCGCCATCACCCGCATGACCGGCGTGGTGACCCTGCCCAAGCGTGAGCACCTCTCCTGGCGCCACATCGAGTTCATGCCCCTCTCTGACAACCGGGTACTGGTGATCCTGGTGCTGAACGACGGCGAGGTGCAGAACCGGGTGCTGCATCTCGAGCGCGGTTACGAGGCCGCCAGCCTCCAGCAGATCAGCAACTACCTCAACAACCATTTCGCCGGGCGCGACATCCATGAGCTGCGTCGCGGCCTCCTGACCGAACTCAACCGCACCCGCGAGTCCATGAACGAGCTGATGCATGCCGCCATCACCATGGCGGACAAGGTGTTCCAGGTACGCGCCGGCGAACCCACCTACATGATGGCGGGCGAGACCAACCTCATGGAGTTCGCCGACCTCTCCGACATGGAGAAGCTGCGCCGCCTGTTCGAGGCCTTCAACCACAAGCGCGACATCCTGACCTTGCTGGACAAGTGCATCGTGGCCGAGGGCGTGCAGATATTCATCGGCGAGGAGTCCGGCTACAAGGTGCTGGACGAGGTGAGCGTGGTGACCGCGCCCTATCGCATGGGCGAGGGCGTGGTGGGCGTGCTGGGGGTCATCGGCCCCACGCGCATGGCCTATGAACGCGTCATACCCATCGTGGATCTGACAGCACGGCTCCTGTCCGCTGCCTTGAATCCGAGGAAGTAAGCCGCAGATTGAGTCAGGACGATCCGCATGCACCGCGGGCAGCCTCGAGGCTGCCCGTGACGTTTACATAAATAGAGGGATGGATGGAGCACATGAACGACGAGCAGACCAAACCTGCCGCTTCCCCCGAGGCTGACGCCAACGCGGCCACCTTGGACCCCGTGCAGGCCCTGCAGGCCGCGCTCGCCGCGGCGGAAGCCAAGGCCAGCCAGAACTGGGACAGCTATCTCCGGGCCGTGGCGGAGCAGGACAACATCCGCAAGCGCGGCCAGCGGGACGTGGAGCAGGCGCATAAGTTCGGCGTGGAGCGCCTCTTGAGCGACCTCGTGCCGGTGAAGGACAGCCTGGAGATGGCGCTGCAGTCCTTGGGTGACAAGCCCGAAGCCGCCGCCCTCGCTACCGGCGTGCAGATGACTTTGAAGCTCCTGGGCTCCGCCCTGGAGCGCCAGGGAGTGAAGGAGATCGACCCCGCCAAGGGAGATGCCTTCGACCCGGAATGGCATGAGGCCATGGCCACCCAGGAATCAGCGGACGTGCCGGCGGACGCGATCCTGCTCACGGTGCAGAGGGGTTATGCCCTCAATGGCCGCCTTTTACGCCCGGCCAGGGTCCTGGTGGCCCGCGCCCCGGCCAAATAAGGGGTCCCGGGGTGGTTTCCGACTTGAAACCGCCCGACATACCCCCACATAGCCCATAACGAATTTTCGAACCTTTTTGGAGCCAAGAGCATGAGCAAGATCATCGGCATCGACCTGGGTACCACCAATTCCTGCGTGGCCATCATGGAGAGCGGTAAGCCCCGCGTCATCGAGAACAGCGAGGGCGACCGCACCACCCCGTCCATCATCGCCTTCACCAAGGACGGCGAAGTGGTGGTGGGCCAGTCCGCCAAGCGCCAGGCCGTCACCAACCCGCGCAACACCCTCTACGCCATCAAGCGCCTCATCGGCCGCAAGTTCAAGGATGACGTGGTGCAGAAGGACATCGCGATGGTGCCTTACGCCATCGTCGGCGCCGAGAACGGCGACGCCTGGGTGGACGTGAACGGCAAGAAGATGGCGCCGCCGGAGATCTCCGCGCGCGTGCTCATGAAGATGAAGAAGACCGCCGAGGATTACCTGGGCGAGCCCGTGACCGAAGCGGTCATCACCGTGCCGGCCTACTTCAACGATTCCCAGCGCCAGGCCACCAAGGACGCCGGCAAGATCGCCGGCCTGGATGTGAAGCGCATCATCAACGAGCCCACCGCGGCGGCGCTCGCCTACGGCATGGACAAGGTCAAGGGCGACCGCAAGATCGCCGTGTATGACCTGGGCGGCGGCACCTTCGACGTCTCCATCATCGAGATCGCGGAAGTGGACGGCGAACACCAGTTCGAGGTGCTCTCCACCAACGGCGACACCTTCCTGGGCGGCGAGGACTTCGACAAGCGCATCATCGACTTCATCGCCGACGAGTTCCGCAAGGAGCAGGGCATCGACGTGCGCACGGACCCGCTCGCCATGCAGCGCCTGAAAGAAGCGGCGGAGAAGGCCAAGATCGAGCTGTCCTCGAACCAGCAGACCGAGATCAACCTGCCTTACATCACCGCCGACGCCAGCGGTCCGAAGCACCTCACGGTGAAGCTCACCCGCGCCAAGCTGGAGTCGCTGGTGGACGACCTGGTCGCCAAGACCATCGAGCCCTGCCGCATCGCGCTCAAGGACGCGGGCCTCCAGGCCTCCGACTTGCAGGACGTGATCCTGGTGGGCGGCCAGACCCGCATGCCCAAGGTGCAGGAGAAGGTGAAGGAGTTCTTCGGCCGCGAGCCGCGCAAGGACGTGAACCCGGATGAGGCGGTGGCCGTGGGCGCCGCGATCCAGGCGGGCGTGCTGAAGGGCGACGTCAAGGACGTGCTGCTCCTGGACGTGACCCCGCTGTCGCTCGGCATCGAGACCCTGGGCGGCGTCATGACCAAGCTCATCGAGAAGAACACCACCATCCCGACCAAGGCGGCGCAGACCTTCTCGACCGCGGATGACAACCAGACCGCGGTCACCGTGCACGTGCTGCAGGGCGAGCGCGAGATGGCGCGCGACAACAAGTCGCTGGGCCGCTTCGACCTCTCCGACCTGCCCACCGCGCCGCGCGGCGTGCCGCAGATCGAGGTGAGCTTCGACATCGACGCCAACGGCATCCTGAACGTGTCCGCCAAGGACAAGGCCACCGGCAAGGCGCAGTCCATCGTGATCAAGGCCTCCTCGGGCCTCTCGGACGAGGAAGTGAAGCGCATGATCAAGGAAGCCGAGGCCCACGCCGAGGAAGACCGCAAGACGCGTGAGTTAGTCGACGCCCGTAACCAGGCGGACGCGCTCATCCACGGTGCCGAGAAGGGCCTGGCCGAACTCGGCGACAAGGTCTCCGGCGAAGAGCGTGCCGCCATCGAGACGGCGGTGAACGACCTCAAGGCCGTGCTGAAGAACGACGACAAGACGGTCATCGACGCCAAGGCCAAGGCCCTCGCCGATGCCTCCGGCAAGATGGCCGAGCGCCTCTACGCCGCCAAGAACGAGGCGGGTGCCGCGCAGGGCCAGCAGGCCCCGGGTGGGCAGCCCAACGGCGGCAAGGACGACGTGGTGGACGCGGAGTTCGAAGAGGTGAAGAAGGACAAGCAGTAAGTCCTGACCTAAAACGCAAGCGGAATGCGCCGGAGTCTCGTCTTGTACGGGCTCCGGCGCGATACTGTTAAGGTGTTCGCGAGGAGCTGACCGGATGCAGATGGGTACGAGCCGGATGGAGGCGTTCAGCGACGGCGTGCTGGCCGTCATCATCACCATCATGGTGCTGGAGATGAAGGTGCCCCAGGGCGCAGACTGGGCCGCGCTCGCCACGATCCTGCCTGTCTTCCTGGTCTACATGCTCAGCTTCATCAACATAGGCATCTACTGGAACAACCACCATCACATGCTGCAGGCTGCCAAGCACACCAGCGGGCGTGCCATGTGGGCCAACCTGCATCTCCTGTTCTGGCTCTCGCTGGTGCCTTTCGTCACCGGCTGGATGGGCGAGAACCATTTCGCGGCGCTGCCGACCGCGCTCTATGGCACGGTGCTGCTGATGGCGGCCATCGCCTACACGCTGCTGCAGAACTCGCTCATGGCCGCCGACGGGAAGCGTGCGCTCCTGGCCCGCGCCGTGGGCGACGACCTGAAAGGCAAGATATCCATCGCCTGCTACGTGCTTTCCATCCCGCTGGCCTTCGTCAACCAGATACTCTCCGACGTCCTGTTCGTGGGCGTGGCGGTGATGTGGCTGGTGCCGGACAGGCGCATAGAACGGGTGAACGAACGATGAGCAAGCGCGACTACTACGAAGTGCTGGGCCTGAAGAAGGACGCCACCGAGGCCGACATCAAGAAGGCCTACCGCCGGCTCGCCATGAAGCACCATCCGGACCGCAACCCCGGCGACAAGACCTCCGAGGAGCAGTTCAAGGAAGCCAAGGAAGCCTACGAGGTGCTGAGCGACGCCAAGAAGCGCGGCACCTACGACCAGTTCGGGCACGCGGGCGTGGATGCGCACGCGGCCGGCGCGCGCGGCCCGGGCGGCGGTGCGGGCTTCGACCCCAACGACATCTTCGGCGATATCTTCGGTGACGCCTTCGGCGACATCTTCTCCGGCGGCCGCCGTGGCGGCGGCGGGCAGCGTGTATATCGCGGCGCCGACTTGCGCTACGGCCTGAACCTCACGCTGGAGCAGGCGGTCAACGGCGACACCATCACCATCCAGGTGCCGACCCTGGTGGGCTGCGATGTCTGCCACGGCAGCGGCGCCAAGCCCGGCACCCAGCCCCAGACCTGCACCACCTGCGGCGGCCGCGGCCAGGTGCGCATGCAGCAGGGCTTCTTCACGGTGCAGCAGACCTGCCCGCGCTGCCGCGGCACCGGCAAGATCATCAGCGACCCCTGCGTGAAGTGCCATGGCCAGGGCCGCGTCGAGAAGGAGAAGACCCTCTCGGTGAAGATCCCGGCGGGGGTGGATAACGGCGATCGCATCCGCCTCTCCGGCGAGGGCGAGGCGGGCCCCAACGGCGGCCCGGCCGGCGACCTCTACGTCGAGATCAGCGTGCTGCCCCATGCCATCTTCAGCCGCGACGGCGCCGACCTCGCCTGCGAGGTGCCGGTGGCTTTCGCCACGGCGGCGCTGGGCGGCGAGATCGAAGTGCCGACCTTAGGGGGAAGCGTGTCCCTCAAGATCCCGGCGGAGACCCAGACCGGCAAGGTGTTCCGCCTGCGTGGCAAGGGCGTGAAGCCGGTACGGGGTGGTTCCATCGGCGATCTGCTCTGCCGCGTGGAGGTGGAGACACCGGTTCACCTCAACAAGGAACAGAAGGAACTGCTGAAGAAGTTCGACGCCGCCCTCAAGGCCGGCGGCGGCAAGCATTCGCCCCGGGAGCATTCCTGGCTCGAAGGCGTCAAGAAATTCTTCAAGGAGAAGGCGTGAAGCCGGTGCGCATCGCGCTGCTCGGTGCCGCCGGCCGCATGGGCCAGGCGGTGCTGGATGCGGCAGCGGGACGGGACGACCTCAAGGTCACCGCCGCCCTGGTGCGTGCCGGCAGCGCCTCCGCCGGCAAGCCGTCCCATGGCCTGACTTACGGCAGCGATCTCGCCGCCGCGCTCGCCGGAGCCGACGTGCTCCTGGACTTCTCCCTGCCGGAATCCACCGGTCAGGCTCTGGAGGCCTGCCTCGCCGCCGGCAAACCGCTGGTGACCGGCGTGACCGGCATGGACGAGGCCCTGAAGATGCGGCTGCGGGAGGCGGGCGGGCGTATCCCGGTGCTGGCGGCCCCCAACATGAGCCTGGGAGTGGCCTTGCTCAGCCGCATGGCGGAGCAGGCGGCCCGGGTGCTGGGGCAGGATTTCGACATCGAAGTGTCGGAAGTCCACCATCGCCATAAGAAGGATGCGCCTTCGGGCACGGCGCTGGCCCTCGCCGACGTCATGGCGAAAGCCCGCGGCACGGGACCTGTGGACCGCAGCACCGACCGGCAGGGTCCGCGCCAGCCCGGCAGCATCGGCTTCTCGGTGGTGCGGGCCGGGGACATCGTCGGCGAGCACACCATATTGTTCGCAGGCGCGGGGGAACGGCTGGAACTCAGCCATCGTGCCCAGAGCCGTGCGACCTTCGCCCACGGCGCCCTCAGGGCGTCGAGTTGGATCGTCGGCCGACCGGCTGGAACCTATTCACTGGCCGACACGCTCGGCGCCTGAAGAAAAACCCGTCAGGGCGTAGACGCTCGCGCCGCCAATCCGTTAAAATTAATAAGTTTGTACGCACGGGGGTGTCCTTGGAACATCCAGCCATCCTGGCCCTTGAGGACGGTACGGTATTCCGGGGTATTTCCATTGGTGCGGCGGGGTCCTCCGTCGGCGAGGTGGTGTTCAACACCGCCATGACCGGCTACCAGGAGATCCTGACCGACCCGTCCTACTCCCGTCAGCTCGTCACGCTCACCTATCCCCACATCGGCAACACCGGCGTCAACGATGCCGACCGCGAATCCGCGCGCATCATGGCCGCCGGTCTCATCATCCGCGACCTGCCGCTGGCCATGAGCAGCTGGCGCGCCAAGACCACCCTGGACGATTACCTCCGGGACGAAGGCATCGTCGCCATCGCCGGCATCGACACCCGCAAGCTCACGCGCCTGCTCCGCACCAAAGGTGCCCAGAACGGCTGCATCCTGGCTGGGGGGAAGATGGACGAGGCGGAGGCGCTCAAGCAGGCGCGGGCCTTCCCGGGCCTGAAGGGCATGGATCTCGCCAAGGTGGTCAGCACCAAGCAGCCCTATGAATGGAACGAAGGCAGCTGGTCCCTCGAGACCGACAAGAACTCGACCGTGACGGGTGGTCGCTTCCACGTGGTGGCCTACGACTACGGCGTGAAGCGCAACATCCTGCGCATCCTCGCCGATCACGGCTGTCGCGTGACGGTGGTGCCGGCCGAGATGCCCGCGAAGGAGGCCCTGGCCCTGAAGCCGGACGGCATCTTCCTCGCCAACGGCCCCGGCGACCCGGAGCCCTGCGACTATGCCATCGCCGCCATCAAGGAATGCATCGCCGCGGGTGTGCCGGTGTTCGGCATCTGCCTCGGCCACCAGTTGCTCGGCCTCGCCAGCGGCGCCAAGACCCTCAAGATGAAGTTCGGCCATCACGGCGCAAACCATCCGGTCATCGACCTGGACACGGGCCGGGTGATGATCTCGAGCCAGAACCACGGTTTCGCGGTGGACGAGGCGAGCCTCCCGGCCAACCTGCGGCCCACCCATCGCTCGCTGTTCGACGGCACGCTGCAGGGCGTGGAGCGCACGGACTGCGAAGCCTTCAGTTTCCAGGGACACCCCGAGGCGAGCCCGGGTCCCCACGACGTGAAGCCCCTGTTCGAACGCTTCGTGCGCGCCATGGCTGCACGCACCGGGCGCAAGGACAAGGCTGCCGCCACGGGCTGAGGAAATTTTCGGAGCATGACGGTGATGGGCAGCATCCATAGACAAGCCGCCCCGGCCGTCATGCGCCTAACCTAGAGGGTCGAGAGCAGAACATGCCGAAACGCACAGACATCAAGAGCGTGCTCATCATCGGCGCCGGGCCCATCGTCATCGGCCAGGCCTGCGAGTTCGATTACTCCGGGGCACAGGCCTGCAAGGCGCTGCGCCAGGAGGGCTACCGGGTGGTGCTGGTGAACTCCAACCCCGCCACCATCATGACCGACCCGGAGATGGCGGACGCCATATATATAGAGCCGATCCACTGGAGCACGCTCGCCCGCATCATCGAGAAGGAGAAGCCGGACGCGCTGCTGCCCACCATGGGCGGCCAGACGGCGCTGAACTGCGCCCTCGACCTGGTGCGCGAGGGCGTGCTGGCCAAGTTCGGGGTGGAGCTCATCGGCGCCTCCCGCGAGGCCATCGACATGGCCGAGGACCGGGACCAGTTCCGCCGCGCCATGCGCGAGATCGGCCTGGACACGCCGCGCGCGGGCCTCGCCCACAACATGGAGGAGGCGCTCGCCGTGCAGGCGGAGATCGGCTTCCCCACCATCATCCGTCCTTCCTTCACGCTCGGCGGCTCCGGCGGCGGCGTCGCCTACAACCGCGACGAGTTCATCGAGATCTGCGAACTAGGGCTCGACCTCTCGCCCACCAACGAACTCCTCATCGAGGAGTCGGTGCTGGGCTGGA
>CAZPAO010000053.1:0-11884 GCA_964584665.1 uncultured Gammaproteobacteria bacterium | reverse complement strand
CCGAACTTCATCACCCGCACCACGTTGCCGTACTTCTCGCCGAACAGCGCCATGGCGCCGGCCTTGATGGCCTCGTCGTAGCTGGTCTCGCGCACGTCCGCCGCTTCGTTGCGGCGCACCTCGGCGTTCACCAGGTCCTCGATGCGCGTCAGCTCCTCCGGCGTCACCGCTTGATAGTGGGAGAAGTCGAAGCGCAGCCGGTCCGGCGCCACCAACGAACCCTTCTGGGTCACATGGGTGCCCAACACCTTGCGCAGGGCCGCGTGCAACAGATGCGTGGCGGAATGGTTCAACACCGTGGCGGCGCGCAGGGTTTCATCCACTTGCGCATCCAGGGTGTCGCCGACCTTGATCTCACCCAGGGTGACTGACCCTAAGTGCGCGAAGGCGCCGCCGCCACGCTTCTGGGTGTCGGCCACCTTGAAGGCCGCGCTGCCGGACTTGAGCACGCCCTGGTCGCCCACCTGGCCGCCGGACTCCGCATAGAACGGCGTCTGGTCCAGGATCACCATGCCCTGTTCACCGGCCTTGAGGGCCTGCACGGCGTCCTTGCCGCGGAACAAGGCTGTCACCTTGCCCTTGTGCTGCAAGTGCTCGTAGCCCTTGAAGGCGGTCTCGCCTTCGATCACCACGTCCTGGCCGTAGTCGGCGCCGAACTTGCTGGCGGAACGGGCGCGGTCACGCTGCCCTTCCATCTCACGCTCGAAGGCCGCCTCGTCGATGGAGAGGCCCCGCTCGCGCGCGATGTCGTTGGTGAGGTCCGCCGGGAAACCGTAGGTGTCATAGAGCTTGAACACCGTCTCGCCCGGCAGGGTCTTGCCCTTGAGGTCCTTGATGGCGCTCTCAAGCAAGCGCATGCCCTGGTCCAGGGTCTCGGCGAAGCGCTCCTCTTCCTGCAGCAGCACCTTCTCCACGTGGGAGGCGGCCTGGTGCAACTCTGGGTACGCAGTACCCATCTCCGCGTCCAGCGCCTTCACCAGCGAATGGAAGAAAGGCTTCTCCTGCCCCAGCTTGTAGCCGTGGCGGATGGCGCGGCGGATGATGCGGCGCAGCACGTAGCCGCGGCCCTCGTTGGAAGGCAGCACGCCGTCGGTGATGAGGAAGGAGCAGGCGCGGATGTGGTCCGCGATCACGCGCAGCGAAGGACTGGTCTTGTCCTTGGCGCCCGTGGCCTTGGCCGCCGCCTCGATCAGCTTCTGGAAGAGGTCGATCTCATAGTTGGAATGCACGTGCTGCAGCACCGCGGTCACGCGCTCCAAGCCCATGCCCGTGTCCACGCAGGGCTTCGGCAGCGGCGCTAGCACCCCGTCCGCCGAGCGGTCGAACTGCATGAACACCAGGTTCCAGATCTCGATGTAACGGTCGCCGTCCGCGTCGGCGGAGCCCGGCGGGCCGCCGGCCACCTTCTCGCCGTGGTCATAGAAGATCTCGGAGCAGGGCCCGCAGGGGCCCGTGTCCGCCATCTGCCAGAAGTTGTCGCTCTGGTACTTCTGCCCGCCCGGCTTGTCGCCGATGCGCACGATGCGCTCCTTCGGCACGCCCACGTCGTTCAGCCAGTGGCCGTAGGCCTCGTCGTCCGTGTGATAGACCGTGACCCAGAGCTTCTCGGGCGGGAGCTTCCACACCTTGGTGAGCAGTTCCCAGGAATAGAGGATGGCGTCTTTCTTGAAGTAGTCGCCGAAGCTGAAGTTGCCCAGCATCTCGAAGAAGGTGTGGTGGCGGGCCGTGTAGCCCACGTTCTCCAGGTCATTGTGCTTGCCGCCGGCGCGCACGCAGCGCTGCGAGGAGGCCGCGCGCTTATAGTCGCGCTTGTCCCGTCCCAGGAACACGTCCTTGAACTGGACCATGCCGGCGTTGGTGAAGAGGAGCGTCGGGTCATTGGCCGGCACGAGGGGGCTCGAAGCCACCACCGTATGGCCCTTGGACTTGAAGAACTCCAGGAAACTCTTGCGGATGTCGTTGCTGGTCATCATAGGCAATATTATGAGGCTTAAGCCTCTATCGCCCAAGGGAAAAGCCGGTATTACGGCCTAAAACCTACTCTTCCAGGTCACCCTT
Source organism: uncultured Gammaproteobacteria bacterium (assembly GCA_964584665.1). Lineage (GTDB taxonomy): Bacteria > Pseudomonadota > Gammaproteobacteria > Natronospirales > REEB76 > DASUBN01. The sequence goes on along the minus strand of CAZPAO010000053.1, from coordinate 9,826 downwards.
GAGGGCCTTGCGGATGTCATCCATGGAGAACCCGCGCTGCTGCAGGAAGCGCGCCTGACGCGCCCGTTCCTGCATGTCCTTCGGCAGGGCCGCGCCGAAGCGCTTGCGCCGGGCCGAATCCGCCCCCGCGGCCGAGCCCGCTTTGAGCCCCGCCAGGGCTTCCGCCACGAGTTCCCCCGTCACCCCGCGGCCCCTCAGTTCCTCGCGGATCTTCATGGGGCCGGAGCCGCGTCGCACCCGGGCGGCCACGAACTCCTGCACGAAGCGGGCGTCGGAGAGGAGCTTCTCCCCCTCCAGAGACGAGAGCACCGCCTCCACGGCGGTGCTCTCATAGCCTCTATCGGTGAGCTTGGACCGGAGTTCCTGGGCGGAATGCTCGCGCCTCGCCAGGAGCGCCAGGGCCTTGGCCCGGACCCGGGAGGGGTCGCGGGCCGCTGCCTCATCAGGTCTCTTCGGTTTCTTCAGGCTCAATGGCTTCGTCTTCCACGGCCGCCAGGGGGGCACCGGGGACCTTCTTGGGCACCAGCTTCTCGCGGATGCTGGCCTCGATCTCGGCCATCACCTCCGGGTTCTGCTCCAGGTAGTCGCGGGCGCCTTCCTTGCCCTGGGCGATCTTCTTGCCCTTGTAGCTGTACCAGGCGCCGGACTTCTCGACGAACTCATGGGTCACGCCCAGCTCGATGATCTCGCCGGCGCGGGAGATGCCCTTGCCGTAGAGGATCTCGAACTCCGCCACCTTGAACGGCGGCGCCACCTTGTTCTTGACCACCTTGACGCGGGTCTCGCTGCCGATGACCTCCTCGCCGCTCTTGATGGCGCCGATGCGGCGGATGTCCAGGCGCACCGAGGCGTAGAACTTGAGCGCGTTGCCGCCGGTGGTGGTCTCCGGGTTGCCGAACATCACGCCGATCTTCATGCGGATCTGGTTGATGAAGATGACCAGCGTGTTGGAACGCTTGATGTTGGCGGTGAGCTTGCGCAGCGCCTGGGACATGAGGCGCGCCTGCAGGCCCATGTGCTGGTCGCCCATCTCGCCCTCGATCTCGGCCTTGGGCGTGAGCGCGGCGACCGAGTCGATCACCACCACGTCCACCGCGGCGGAACGCACCAGCATGTCGGCGATCTCGAGCGCCTGCTCGCCGGTGTCCGGCTGGGAGATGAGCAGGTCCTCCACCTTCACGCCGAGCTTGCCGGCGTACTGGGGGTCGAGCGCGTGCTCGGCGTCGATGAAGGCGGCGGTGCCGCCCTTCTTCTGGATCTCGGCGATCACCTGCAGGGTGAGCGTGGTCTTGCCCGAGGATTCCGGGCCGTAGATCTCCACCACCCGGCCGCGCGGCAGGCCACCGATGCCGAGGGCGAGGTCCAGCGTCAGCGAGCCGGTGGACACCACGTCCACCTCGCGGGTGGCGGCGTGGTCGCCGAGGCGCATCACCGAGCCCTTGCCGAACTGCTTCTCGATCTGCCCGAGCGCTGCGGCCAGGGCCTTCTTGCGGTTGTCGTCCATCGGCATCGGAACTACCTTCAGGTTCGCGTTCATTTAGTGGCCCTTCCTGCCCATTATAGAGTTCCCGGAAGCGCCGAGGGCATACGTCGCTATCGGGTTGTATTCACTGCCATGCGCACCGGTGACGGAGCTCACCAGCGCGAAAGATTCGGCTTCCCAGCGCACCGGACCGAAGGCGCCGAGCGCGCCGGGGCGATGCACCTTGCGCGCCAGCGTCACGTGCGGCACGAAGGGTTGCGGATCGGGACGGAAGCCCGCGGCGGCGAGCCGCTCGCGCAGGTTCGCGGCGAGCATGGCGGCGGCGGGCAAGACGCGGGAGGCGCCGCACCACAGCACACGGGGATGCTCCCAGTAGCCGTAGCGGTCCAGCTCCACGCGGCAGATGCCGCTCTGCACCGAGCCGGCGATGGACTTCACCAGGCTCAGGGAGTCGGTGGTGACCGAGCCCAGGAACACGAGCGTCATGTGGAGGTTGGAGACCGGCACCGGCTTGCCGCCGGCGGCCTCGACCGCCTCGCGGCTCGCCTTATATATGGCGTGGCGCGTGGCGTCGGAGGGCATGAGGGCGAAGAACAGCCGGGAAGTGGCTAACCCCATGCCGGAAGTGACTGTGGGAGACTGCTGGAGCATCTCTCTACGTCCGCACCGGCAGTGGCACAGGCTGTGCCCAGGGATTTGCCGGTAACTGTGATTTTATACAGTATCCGGCTTTTGTCAAGAACTACTGTAAAGATTTCCAGTCTCCAGCGCTAGAGGCCGTCCCGCAGGCCCTCCAGGGCTGTCAGCACCGCCTGGAACCTAACTGAATCCCGGTCACCCTTGAACAGGTGCCCCGCCGCCGTGACCCGGCCATCGGCCCAGCGCCAGGCGATCCAGACCGTGCCCACAGGCTTCTCCGGGCTGCCGCCGTCGGGCCCGGCGATGCCACTCACGGCCACACTCACCCGGGCCTGGCTCCAGCTCGCGGCCCCCTCCGCCATCTCCCGCACCACCGCCTCCGAGACGGCGCCGAACTGCTCCAGGGTGCGGGCCCGCACCCCCAGCATGGCGGCCTTGGATTCGTTGCTATAGGTGACGGAGCCCCGCTCGAACCAGGCGGAACTCCCGGCCGTGTCGGTCATCACCTTGGCGATCCAGCCGCCGGTGCAGGACTCGGCCGTGGCCAGCATCAGGCCGGCGGCCTTGAGCTTGCCGCCCACCTCGGCAGCCAGCGCCTGCAGGGTCACGTCGTTCGTCTCCATGGCCCCAAGGTTAGCATTCTTGCTAGCATCCCTTTCCCTTTGCACCCGTCCCCCATGAACCAGACCGCCGACAACAGTTTCGCGGAACACACGCCGGTCATGCGCCAGTACCTGCGCGTGAAGTCCGAGCACCCGGACGTGCTGGTGTTCTACCGCATGGGCGACTTCTACGAACTCTTCTACGACGACGCGCGCAAGGCTGCGCGGCTCATGGACATCACGCTCACCCAGCGCGGCCAGTCCGGCGGCAATGCCATCCCCATGGCCGGCGTGCCCTATCACCAGCTGGACAACTACCTCGCCAAGCTGGTGAAGCTGGGTGAATCCGTCGCGATCTGCGAACAGATCGGCGACCCGGCCACCTCCAAGGGACCGGTGGAACGCAAGGTGGTGCGCATCGTCACCCCCGGCACGGTCACGGACGAAGCTCTATTAGAGGAGCGCCGCGACAACCTCATCGCCGCGGTGCACACCGGCAACGCAGACTACGGCCTCGCCGCCCTCGATCTCGGCTCGGGCCGCTTCACCATCTTGGAAGTCAGCGGCGAAGAAGCCCTGCTGGGCGAACTGGAACGCCTGCGTCCAGCGGAGCTGCTCTACGCCGAGGATTCGGTGCTCCCCAAGGCCGCCCAGTCCCGCAACGGCGCCCGCGCCCGCCCGCCATGGCATTTCGACGGCGAGACGGCGACGCGCCTGCTCACGGCCCAGTTCCGCACCCGCGACCTCGGTGGTTTCGGCGCCGAGGGCCTGAACTCCGCCGTCGTCGCCGCCGGCGCGCTGCTGCAATACGTGCAGGAGACCCAGCGCACGGCACTCCCCCACCTCACCGGCCTCATGGTGGAGCGACGCGACGATGCGCTCATCCTGGATGCCGCCACCCGCCGCAACCTCGAACTCGAACTCAGCCTCGTGGGCCGCCATGACTTGACCCTCGCGGGCGTCATGGACCGGAGCGTCACGCCCATGGGTGGGCGCCTGCTGCGCCGCTGGCTAAACCGGCCGCTGCGGGACCACACAGAACTGAAAGCCCGCTATCACTGCGTGGCCACTCTTATAGAAGGCCGTCACCACGAGTCCCTGCGGGAACGGCTGGACGGCATCGGCGACGTGGAGCGCATCCTGGCGCGGGTGGCCTTGAAGTCCGCCCGTCCCCGGGACCTCGGCCAGCTGCGCTACACGCTGGCTGAACTGCCGGCCCTGAGCCAGTCTTTGAGCCCCCTCGATACGCCTCTATTGAAGAGGCTCGTGCAGGAATTGAGCCAGCACCCGGACCTGCACGCCCTGCTCCAGAAAGCCCTGGTGGAGAACCCGCCGGCTCTCGCGCGGGAAGGCGGCATATTCGCAGAGGGCTACGACCCGGAACTGGACGAGCTGCGCCGCATCACCCAGCACGGCGACGAGTATCTCCAGGATCTCGAGAACCGCGAGAAACTGCGCAGCGGCATCGCGACGCTCAAGGTGAACTACAACCGGGTGCACGGTTACTACATCGAAGTGGGCCGCAGCCACGCGGACAAGGTGCCGGCGGACTACATCCGGCGCCAGACCCTGAAGGGCGTCGAGCGCTACATCACGCCGGAACTGAAGGCCTTCGAAGACAAGGCCCTCTCCGCCCAGGAACGTTCACTGGCCCGGGAGCGCAGCCTCTATGACGCGCTGCTGGACAAGCTCATCGCGCGCCTGGGCGACCTGCAACGCACCGCCACCGCGCTCGCCACCCTGGACGTGGTGTCGAACCTGGCGGAACGGGCCATCTCACTCCGGCTCACGGCGCCGGAACTCACGGAGAAGCCGGAACTCTGCATCGAAGCCGGCCGCCACCTCGTGGTGGAACAGGTCATCGACACGCCCTTCGTGCCGAACGACCTCAAGCTCGACGATGCGCGCCGCATGCTGGTCATCACCGGCCCAAACATGGGCGGCAAGTCCACCTACATGCGCCAGACCGCGCTCATCGCGATCCTGGCACACATCGGCAGTTTCGTGCCCGCGAGCCGCGCCGTCATCGGTCCGCTGGACCGCATCTTCACCCGCATCGGCGCCTCGGACGACCTCGCCGGCGGCCGCTCCACCTTCATGGTGGAGATGGTGGAGAGCGCCAACATCCTGAACAACGCCACCGCCCAGAGCCTGGTGCTCATGGACGAGATCGGCCGCGGCACCAGCACCTACGACGGCATGTCCCTGGCCTGGGCCGCGGCGAGCCACATCGCCCGGGAAGTGCGCGCGTTCACGCTATTCGCCACCCATTATTTCGAACTCACGGCCCTCGCCGAGACCTTGCCCGGTGTCGCCAACGTGCATCTCGATGCCACCGAGCACGCCCACGAACTCGTGTTCCTGCACGCAGTGAAAGAAGGCCCGGCGGATCGCAGCTATGGTTTGCAGGTAGCGGCACTGGCCGGCATCCCCAAGGCTGTCATCGCCCAGGCGAAGGAATATCTCGCCCGGCTCGAGTCCGCCCAGCGCCAGCCCAAGGAGAAGGCGCCGCCTCAGCAGCAGATCGGCCTCTTCACGGCGCCGCCCTCGGCGCTCGAAGAAAGGTTAAAACTCATCGATCCAGACAAGCTCTCGCCGAAAGAGGCGCTTGAGCTGTTGTACCAACTGAAAAAGCCGACCAATTAACCCGCCTCGCCTGTCGCAGGCCTTGCACCGCTGGCCATGAGCGCGCCGCCCGTGTCATCTTGGCTGCGCCCCAAGACCTGACCTCTGCGGTGTGAGACCTTCCACCGCAGCTGTGGAGACCCCGTGGGAACATCATCGCTATATAGAGGTGTCCAGGTCGCCCTGCTGTCCATAGCAGCGCTGGCCGCTTTCATCCCGTTCGGTTCGCAGGCAGGCACTCCGGGTGATCTCGTGCTGCAGGACGGCGCCATCTACACCCTCGATGCGAAGCAACCCTGGGCCACAGCCCTAGTCATCCACGCCGGGCGCATCGCCTACGTGGGCGACGATGCGGGCGCGAAGCCCTATATAGAGAAAGGTGCCCGGGTGCTGGACCTGCACGGCAAGATGGTCATGCCGGGATTCCATGACGCCCATATCCATCCCATGTCCGGCGCCATGCGCCTCATCGGCTGCAAGCTGGGAGACATCAATACCCTGGCGCAGTTGCGCATCAGGCTGCGCGCCGAGGCTTCCGCCAAACATGCCTGGGTGTTCTGCAACGGCGTGCCGGATGCACTCGGCCGCGGGCTCACGCGCGCGGAATTCGACCGGCTGGTGCCGGATCGCCCCGCCTTCGTGCGCACCTTCGACGGCTTCACCGCCTGGGCCAACTCCAAGGCCTTCGCCGCCGCCGGCATCGATCCGGAAGGTACGGCGCCGGTGATGGAGGGTCTGGAACGGGACCCCAAGACCCACAGGCTCACGGGCCTGCTCAAGGGCGATGCCACCAGCCTCGTGCGCAACAAGGTGCCCCCGCCGACGGAGGCGGAATACCGGGAAGCCCTGCGGCGCGCCAGCGCCATCGCCAACAGTTTCGGCATCACCTCCATGTTCGATGCCGTGGTGGACCCGGACATGCTGCAGGCCTACCACGACGCGGATATCGCGGGCCAACTCACGGTGCGTATGGTCGCCGCGCAGCGGGTGGACACGGAGCTGGGCGTGGCCCAGGTGGACGACTTCATCAAGCGGCGCGACGCCGTGCAGGGCAAGCGCTTCCGCGCCGATGCCGCCAAGATCTTCATGGACGAGGAGATCTTCGAGCACACCGCCGCGATGCTCGCGCCTTATGCGGACGCTCCCGATTCCCGCGGGCCGGTCTACACCCAGGAGCAGATCGCGGGCTTCGATGCCATCGTGACGCGCCTCGATGCCGAGGGCTTCCTGATCCACTTCCACGCCATGGGCGACGCCGCAGTGCGCACGGCCCTGGATGCCCTGGAGCAGGCCGAACACACGAACGGACCGGAGGACCGCCGCCACCAGGTCGCCCATGACGGCGTGGTGGATCCGGCCGACATCCCGCGCTTCGGCAAGCTCGGCGTCATGGCCAACTTCTCCTCCATCTGGTTCCAGGCGGACGATGCCGCCGCCGCGCCGACCCTCGCTGCGCTGGGACAGGAGCGTTCCAGATGGATGTATCCCATCGGCAGCATCGCCAAGGCCGGTGGGCGGCTCACCGCTGGCAGCGACTGGCCCCAGCCTTCCATGAACCCCCTGGATTACATGCAGTATGCGGTGACCCGCCAGCCACTCGACGGCAGCAAGCCGCCCCTGCAACCGGACGAGCGCATCAGCCTCGCGCAAGCGATCGCGGCTTCCACGAAGGACGCCGCCTGGGCGGTGCGGGAAGACAAACTGGATGGGACACTGGAAGTCGGCAAGGCTGCTGACGTGGTGGTGCTGGATCAGAACCTATTCAAGATGGACGTGATGGCGATCCATAAGGCCCACGTGCTGCTGACGCTGCTGGATGGCGAGCCGGTCTATCGCGACCCGCATTTCACTTCGCCATGATTCAGTGACGGAATCTTCCTGCTTTCAAGAACGCCGTCACCTGCTCCGCCAGCTCCCGCCGGAACAGCATCCCCGTGTGGTTCGAGTCGATGGTGACCGTATCCTTCGCCCCCTCGATGCGCGTCTCCTCCACCGCCACGATGCCGTCATGGGGTGAGGGCAGGTCCGGGTTGAAGGGATTGAGCCGGAACTCATAGGTGCCGGCGATGACGCCCAGCTCCCGCGGCTGTTTCCACTCGGGGTCGTGCTCCGCCGCGAGCCCGCCGGGTCCGCTCTTGCCGAGAGCCCAGGTCATGCCCCGCTGGGTCAGGTAGCGGGCGAAGCGGCTGCCCCGCACAGGCGAGCCCATGAACACCACCCGCCCCGGCGGCAGCTTCACGCCCTGCTCGAACATGCGCAGCACCACGAGACCGCCGAGGCTATGGGCCACGAGATGCAGGCGCTGGGTCTGCTGGGCCTGGCAATAGAGGCCCAGGGCCCGGGCGTTCGCGTCCAGGTTGCGGGTGATGCTGTGGTAACGGAAGCGGCGGGTGGCGAAGCCCGCCCGGCCCACGCGGTGCCGCAGGGGCGTCAGTTCCAGCCCGATCATGTAAAGCCCGTGCACGAAGACCACTACTTCAGTCATGCAAATTTATTGCCCTTAAAACTTCATTGATTATGCGGGAAAATGTGGCCTTCCCGGCCCGCAAAAGCGTCGCGAGCGAAGGCAGGGCTAGGCGCGCGAGGCGAGCAGGGGGGAGCATACTCTTTAGTATGTGACCGACTGCGAGCCCGAAGCGCAACAACGCCCTGCCGAGCGCAGCAGCTTTTGCCATCCGGTATCATCTACGCCCCCATGAGCAGCAGCCCCTCCCTCCTCTCCAAGCGCCGGCACAGCGTGCCGGTCATGGTCGGCACCGTGAAGGTGGGCGGCGATGCGCCCATCGTGGTCCAGTCCATGACCAACACCGACACCGCCGATGTGACCTCCACCACCAAGCAGGTGGCGGAGCTGGCCCGGGCGGGCTCGGAGCTGGTGCGCATCACCGTGAACACCGACGAGGCCGCCGCCGCGGTGCCTCACATCCGGGACCGGCTCGAAGCCCTGGGGGTGCGCGTGCCGCTGGTCGGCGACTTCCATTTCAACGGCCACAAGCTCCTGAAGGAGCATCCGGCCTGCGCCGAGGCGCTCACCAAGTACCGCATCAATCCCGGCAACGTGGGGCGCGGCAGCAAGCGCGACCCGCAGTTCGCGGAGATGATCGAAGCTGCCCTGAAGTACGGCAAGTGCGTGCGCATCGGCGTGAACTGGGGGAGCCTCGACCAGGAGCTCCTCACTCGCATGATGGATGAGAACGCGCACGCGCCGGCGCCGAAAGATGCGAAGGAGATCCTGCACGAGGCCATGGTCGCTTCCGCGCTGCTCTCCGCCGAGCGCGCCGAGGAACTTGGCCTCGCCCACGACCGCATCATCCTGTCCTGCAAGATGAGCGGCGTGCAGGACTTGATCGACGTGTACACGCGCTTGGCCCAGCGCTGCGACTTCCCGCTGCACTTGGGGCTCACGGAAGCGGGTATGGGCAGCAAGGGCATCGTCGCCTCCACCGCTGCCCTCTCGGTGCTGCTGCAGCAGGGCATCGGCGACACCATCCGCATCTCCCTCACGCCGGAACCGGGCGGCGACCGCACCCGCGAAGTGGTCGTGGCGCAAGAGGTGTTGCAGACCATGGGTCTGCGCGCGTTCCTGCCGTTGGTGGCCGCCTGCCCCGGCTGCGGCCGCACCACCAGTACCTATTTCCAGCAGCTCGCCCAGGACATCCAGAGCTACATCCGCCACCAGATGCCCGAATGGAAGCGATCCTATGAAGGGGTCGAGAACATGCAGGTGGCGGTCATGGGCTGCGTGGTGAACGGCCCCGGGGAGAGCAAGCACGCCAACCTCGGGATCAGCCTCCCGGGCACCGGGGAGCACCCGGTGGCCCCGGTCTACATAGATGGCGAAAAAAGCGTCACTTTGAAGGGTGACCACATCTCAGCAGAATTCCAGAAGTTAGTGGACGATTACGTCAAAAGCCACTATCCAGCCAGGAATTGACCGCATTTCAGAGTCAGTGAAACCCCCGACTTTTATCTCCCGGGAAGGGTCTATATATAGGGAGAGCGGCCGGAAGCCAGGCCCCTGTTAAAATCTGCGCCTCCTGAAAGGCCGAAGGTCTGAAATGGGCAAGTCCAGTAAGTATGTCGCGAAGGTCCCGGACGCCTCCGGTTACATCGCCTATACCGACGCCGAGCACGAGGTCTGGCACGACCTCATCACGCGCCAGATGCCCCTCGTCCAGAAGTACGCCTGCCCCGAATACCTGGACGCGCTCGAGCAGATGCGCTTCCCCACCGACCGCATCCCCCAGTGCAACGAAGTCTCCAAGGTGCTGCGCGCGGCCACCGGCTGGGAAGTGGCGCCGGTGCCGGCGCTCATCCCCTTCGGCCAGTTCTTCCAGCTGCTCGCCGACAAGAAGTTCCCGGCGGCCTCCTTCATCCGCTCCCGCGAGGAGATGGACTACCTGCAGGAGCCGGACATCTTCCACGAGATCTTCGGCCACACGCCCCTGCTCACGGACCCGCGCTTCGCCGAGTTCAC
>CAZPAO010000052.1:0-12420 GCA_964584665.1 uncultured Gammaproteobacteria bacterium | reverse complement strand
ATCCGCTGCGCGCCCCACGTGATCGGCGTGCTGGCGGACGCACTGCCATGGATGCGCCGCGACATCGAGAACGAACTCAACAGCGCCAACGACAACCCCATCGTCGATCCTGACTCCGGCGAGATCTACCACGGCGGCCACTTCTACGGCGGGCACATCGCCTTCGTCGCCGACAGCATGAAGAACGCCGTGGCCAACGTCGCGGACCTGCTGGACCGGCAGCTCGCGCTCCTGGTGGACACGCGCTTCAACAACGGCCTGCCCAGCAACCTCTCGGGTGCCGAGGGCGACCGCGCCGCGCTGAACCACGGCTTCAAGGCGGTGCAGATCGCGGTCTCCGCCTGGACCGCCGAGGCCCTCAAGCTCAGCATGCCGGCGAGTGTGTTCTCCCGTTCCACCGAGTGCCACAACCAGGACAAGGTGAGCATGGGCACCATCTCCGCGCGGGACTGCATCCGCGTGCTGGAACTGACCGAGCAGGTGGCCGCCGCCTGCCTCGCGGCCGCGGTGCAGGCCTTCGAGATACGCCGCCGCCAGGGCAAGCGCCGTCCCGCCCGGCTGGATCCCGCCCTCAACGCCATGCGCGACGACGTGTTCACGCTCTCGGCCTTCGTCGAGGAAGACCGGCCCCTGGAGCAGGAACTCCGGCGCCTCTGCGCCGCCATCGGCGCGCGCCGCTGGGAACTGTACGGCTGAATCCATGCGCGGCGCCCTGCTAAACGCCGAGGTGGAACTGGAGATACCCTTCCAGGACCTGGACCCCATGCAGGTGGCCTGGCACGGCAACTACTTCCGCTACTTCGAAGCGGCCCGCGTGAAGCTCCTGCGCATGATCGACTACGACTATCCGGCCATGCAGGCCTCGGGCTTCTCCTGGCCGCTCATCGAGGCCCACGTGCGCTTCGTGCAGTCGCTGCGCTACGGCCAGCTCATCCGCGTGTCGGCCGGGCTCGCGGAGTGGGAGAACCGCATGAAGATCGATTACCTCGTCAGCGATGCCGCCGACGGGCGCAAGCTCACCACCGGCTACACCATCCAGTGCGCCGTGGATGGCGCGGGCAAGCTGCAGCTCGTGAGCCCGCCGGCGCTGCTGGCACGCCTCAAGGACCGCCTATGAAACGCCTGCTCCCGCTCGCCTTCCTGCTCGCCGCCGCCTGCGTCCGTGCCGCCGACCTGCCGCCGCCGCCCGCGAGCTTCGCTGCGAGCTTCGTGCAGACCCGCACGCTGCCGGGCTTCGACGCGCCGCTCGTGAGCCACGGCAAGCTCAGCTACGACAAGGCCAAGGGTTTCAGCTGGGAGATCACCCAGCCCTACCACTACCTCTTCGAGATGAACGGTGGCAAGGCCCACGAGCAGTTGCCGGACGGCACCGCCCGCGACCTGGATCCGGAGCAGACGCCGTGGCTCGCGGCGGTGCAGCACATCTTCATCAGCGCCCTCTCGGGTGACCGCAGCCAGCTCGAATCCTACTTCCAGGTCGCGGCGAAGCCCGCCGGCGCCGGCCAGGAACTGACGCTGACACCGAAGCCCGGTCCCATCGCCGACGCCATCAAGACCATCCAGGTCACGGAGTCCGCGCCGGGACAGCCGCAGCATCTCGAGATCTTCGAGGTTTCCGGCGGCAAGATGGACATCCGCTTCACGCCGCTCGCGGGCAGCTCCAAGTCGTGAAGCCGGGTCTCGCCAGCGGCGCCAGATGGGGCATCTGGCTCCTGTCCTTGGGGCTGCTCTGTGGCGCCGCCTGGCTGCGCCTCGATCCCAAGCACGTGGTGGACACGGACATCCTCTCGATGCTGCCGGCGGAGCATGGGCAGAGCGGCAGCTCTGCCCCCGCTATAGAAGCCGCTACTGACCGCAGCCGTACGGCCTTCGTGGACGAGGTGCTGATACTCGTGAGCGGACCCGACACGACGGTGACGCGCGAGGCGGCGCTGGCGGCCCGGTCCGCCGCGACGGCGGGCGGGCTCCAGACGGATGACAGCGGCCAGTCCATGGGGCGGCTGCTCGCTCTATATAAGGAACACCACTACGCTCTCCTGGACGAGAGACAGGCGGCACGCCTGCAGCGGGATGGCGGCAGTGCGCTCGCCACCGACGTGGCGGTATCCCTCGGCAGTCCCGCCGGCATGGTGGGCGCTTTCAGCGACGATCCGGGCGGGCACCTCACCCGGTTCCTGAGCGCGTTGCCGCAGCCGTATCCGGGCTTCCTGCCGGACGGACCGTTCTTCACCGCCGTGAAGGACGGTCAACGTCACTACCTCTTGCGCACCGAATTGAACGGCGCGAGCTTCGCGGCCGAGAGCGGCACCGCCGCCGCCGCCGCGGTGCGCGCCGCCCAGGCAGCCGCACTGCATGCGTGCCCGGACTGCCGCTTCGCCGCCACCGGCGCGCCGCTCTTCGCCGACGTGGCGCGGCGCGACGCGCAACGGGAGAGCGTGGTCTTGAGCGTGGTCTCCACGCTGCTCATCATGCTGCTCATCGCCTGGGTGTTCCGCAGCTTCGCGCCCCACGTACTCGCCGGCCTGCAGCTGGTGGCGAGCGTCATGGCCGGCACCGCCGCAGTGATCCTCTGCTTCGGCTCCATCCAGGTCATCACGCTGGTGTTCGGCACCACCCTCATCGGCATCGCCATCGACTACGCGTTCCTCTACTTCGCCGAATATTGGTTCGGCGAGGCCGCGCCCTCCAACGTGATGCGAGCGGTCAGGCCCGGGCTCTACATGGGCCTGCTCACCGGCGTCGCGGCTTTCGCTTTTCTGCTGCTGGCGGGCTTCCCGGCCCTGTCCCAGTTCGCGGTGTTCTCGGTGGCGGGTTTGCTGGAAGCGGGTCTGTTGGTCGTGCTCATATTCCCGGTGAGCCTGACCCGCCCGCCCGAGGTGCCGGTGCACGCGGGCGTGCTCTGGCCCCAGCGTTTCATCCGGGCCGCCTGCCGCGCCTCTCGATGGCGCCTCATCCTGCCGGTGGCCGCCCTGCTGCTGGCGGCGCCGGGTTGGTTCATGCTCCACACCAGCGACGACGTGCGCACCCTGCAGAACCTGCCGGCGGACATGCTCGCCACGGATTTCCAGATCCGCAGCACCCTCGGGCAGGTGGCGCCGCCCGGCTTCTTCCTCATCGAGGCACCTGACCTGGAACAGGCGCTGCAGAAGGAAGAGAGCTTGTTCGCGAAGCTGCGCGGCGATGCGCCCGGCCTCGCGGACCTCGGTCTCTCGCGCTTCCTGCCCTCCGCCACGCGCCAGCAGGCGAGCCTCGCTGCCTGGCAACAGGTCTTCGCCGATCCGGCCGCCCTGCGCGCCGGCTTCATGCACCTCGGGCTCCCGGCCAAGCTCGCGGACCAGATACAGGGTCGCTGGCGCGCCGATGCGCACACGCCCATGGACAGCGGGAGCCTGTTCGCTGCTGCGCCCGAGCTGCAACGCTTCGTGGTGCCGGACGGCAGGCAGGTGGCCTTGCTCGCCACCGTCACCGGCAAGGCGGACGTGGATCCGGCGCTGCTGGCCCGGGATGCGGCCGCGGTGCCCGGCGTGAGCTTCGTGGATCCCCTGGCGCGCATCGCCGCCACCTTCGAGCGCATCCGGGTGCGCGCCACCTGGCTCGTGATCGCGGGTTACCTGCTCATCTCGGCGCTGCTGGTCTGGCGCTACGGCCGGCGCGAAGCACTGCGCATGCTGTATCCACCGCTGCTGGCCCTGGGCCTGACCCTGGGTGCCATGGGCTGGTTCGGTGAGCCCCTCAACCTCTTCGGCGTGGTGGCCTTGATCCTGATCCTCGGCCTGGGCCGCGACTACGCGGTATTCCTGCGGGAGGGCGGCGCGACCCGGCGCTCGCCGGCGCTCGCCGTCAGCCTCTCGGCTCTCACCATGCTCTGCTCCTTCGGCCTGCTCTCCTTAAGTCACATCCCTGCGTTGCACGTGTTCGGCGTGGCGACCCTGGTGGGCATCCTGGCGAGCTACTTGAGCGCGCCCCTGTCCCTGCCGACCACCGAGGCTCCATGAAGAATCTGCGCCTGCCCTTCTGCCTGCTGCTGGCCGCCCTCGCGGGCTGCGTCACGCCGCTCTTGCCGGACTGCACCCGCTTCGGACGCAGTGGCCAGGTCTGTCCGCTGCCTCCCGCGGAGCTGCCGGCGGTGGATGCGGGCCACCTCGTGAGCGTCACTCATGACGGCAAGACCGACACCTTCATGGGCCAGCTGCACATCGACGCAGGCGCGCTGCGCCTCGCGGGCTCCAGTCTCTTCGGCACCGGGCTGTTCATGCTGCAGTACGACGGCCACACGCTCACGCTGCAGCCGGATAATCCGCAGCTCCCCGCTGACAAGCTGCTGGTGATGCTGGAACTCGCCCTCGCGGATCCCGCCGTGATCAGACAGCGCTTGCATGACCTCGAGTTGACGGTGACAGACACCGGCCACGGCGAGGTGCGCGAAGTCTCCGAGCGCGGTCATCTGATCGTGCATATCGAACGGGACGCCGCCCCGCTCGCGCGCCAGACCTTGAGCATCAGCGTGCCGCCCCTCGGTCTCTCGGTATCCATGAAGCCGCTGGAGGAGACCGCGCCATGACGCGGGTCTACCTCAACGAACTCGGCATCATCAACGCCCTGGGCAGCGGCGTGGCCGCGGTGCAGCGGGGCCTACTGCAGGGTTCCAGCGCGGGGATGCTGCGCGGCGAGGAACCGGTGGCGGGCCGCGCCTTGCGCATCGGCACCGTGAGCGCCGCCCTGCCTGCGTTGGACCCGGCCTTCGCCGCCTACGATTCGCGCAACAACCGCCTGCTGGCGGCTGCCCTGCGGCAGATCCGCTCCGCGGTGGATACAGCCATCGCGCGCCATGGCGCGGCGCGCATCGGCGTGGTGCTGGGCACCAGCACCTCCGGCATACGCGAAGGCGAGCGGGCCCAGGCGGCGAACCTGCGGGGTGAGCCGCTGCCGCCGGACTACGACTACCGCCAGCAGGAGATCAGCAGCCCCTCCGAATACCTGCGCCGCGTGCTCGGACTGCAGGGTCCGGCCTGGACCGTGTCCACCGCCTGCACCTCCAGCGCCAAGGCCTTCTCCGCCGCGCGCCGGCTCATCGCGAGCGGTCTTTGTGATGCGGTGCTGGTGGGCGGCGTGGACTCCGTCTGCCGCCTCACGCTCAACGGTTTCAGCGCGCTGGAGTCCACTTCCGCGGGCCTGTGCAACCCTTTCAGCAAGCACCGCGACGGCATCAACATCGGCGAGGGCGTGGCGCTGTTCCTCATGAGCCGCGAGCCGGGTCCGGTGGCGCTGCTGGGCGTGGGCGAATCCTCCGATGCGTTCCACATATCCGGGCCGGACCCTGAAGGCCGGGGCGCCGAGCTCGCCCTGCGTCAGGCTCTCGCCCAGGCAGGGGCCGCCACGGTGGACTACCTCAACCTGCATGGCACCGCCACGGTGCTCAACGACGCCATGGAGAGCCAAGTGGTGCAGCGCGTGCTCGGCAGCGAGGTGCCCTGCAGTTCCACCAAGCCGCTGGTGGGCCACACCCTCGGCGCCGCCGGCGCCACCGAGGCGGCCTTCTGTTGGATGCTGCTCGATGGCGATGCGCCCGCGGGACTGCCGCCCCACGTCTGGGACGGCAACCCCGATCCTGCGCTCGCGCGCATCAACCTCTGCACCGTGGGTTACGCGCCGCGCAGCTGCCGCGTGGTGGCCAGCAACTCCTTCGCCTTCGGCGGCAACAACGCCTGCCTGGTGCTGGGGAACTGATGCCGGCCTATCCCGCCATCGAGGAACTGCTGCCGCATCGCGGCACGGCGGTGCTGCTGGACGCGGTGCTGGAGGATCGACCCGGCGGCCTGCGCGCCCGCACGCTCATCCGCGCCGACCATCCATATTTCGTCGCTGGCGAAGGCGTGCCCGCCTGGGTCGGCATCGAGATGATGGCCCAGGCGGCCGCGGCCCATGCGGGACTGCGGGCGCGCGACTCGCAAATGCCTCCCAACGCGGGCATGCTCTTGGGCACGCGCCGCTACGAGGCGCTGGAACCCTGGTTCCGCGAAGGCATGGAACTGGAGGTGAGCGCCGAGCAGGAGTTCGGCGCCACCGGCGAAGGCGGCGTGTCCGCCTGCGTCTGTGCCATCAGGAGCGGCGGGCGCACGCTCGCCACCGCCACGCTGGTGGTGCTGGAGATCATCGGGGAGGTCAGACCTTGAACGCCAAGAGACGCGTGCTGGTGAGCGGAGCGAGCGGCGGCATCGGCGCCGCCATCGCGCGCGCGCTGGCGGCCGACGGCTTCCAGCTCACGCTGCATTACCACAGCAACGCCGCCAAGGCCGAGGCTTTGGCGAAGGAGCTGGCCGGCACCCGCACCCTCGGTTGCGACCTCGCGGACCGGGACGCGACCCGCGCCGCGCTGGAACAGGATCTGGATGCCCACGGCGCCTACTGGGGCGTGGTGTGCAACGCCGGCATCCACGCCGACAACACCTTCGCCGCCATGCCCGCTGTCGACTGGGACCGGGTCATCGCCACCAACCTGGGCGGCTTCTACAACCTGCTGCACCCGCTGGTGATGCCGCTGGTGCGGTTGCGTGACGGCGGCCGCATCGTAAGCATCGCCTCAGTGTCGGGGCTAATGGGCAACCGCGGCCAGGCCAACTACAGCGCCGCCAAGGCCGGCATCATCGGCGCCTCCAAGGCGCTCGCGGTGGAGCTGGCCTCACGGCGCATCACCGTGAACTGCGTGGCGCCAGGCTACATCGAGACGGGGATGGTGGAAGGGCTGCCGGTGGAGGAGATCCTGAAGCAGATCCCGCTGGGCCGCGCCGGCACGCCGCAGGAAGTGGCGGCGATGGTGAGCTATCTCTTCTCGGAGCCCGCGGCCTACGTCACGCGCCAGGTGCTTTCGATCAATGGCGGGATGTTCTGAATGGATCGCGGCGCAGGGATGCGCCGCAAGCAGCCCTCAGACTTTATCCAGCGGCGTGTTGCCGCCGGTGAACTGCGCCCGCGCCTGGGCCATGCGGTAGCGGTGTTCCCGGTACCAAGTGGACCAGTGCCGGATGGCATAGATCGTGTAGATGGTCTGGAACAGGTAGAGCCTGAGCCGCACCTTCCAGGAATCGAACAGATCCCCCGCCAGCATCGATATCACGCCCTGCTCGATCTGCCAGTCGTTGCGCGGGTTCTGGAACAGGTGCTGCATCACGGGCGAGTTGAAACGGTAGATGAAGAACGCGAAGCGCCGCATGCCGCCGCGCAGGCGGTGTTCCAGCTTGCGCTGCAGCTTCGCTTCCCGCTCCGGGTGTGCCAGCGCCTCGGTCACCAAGGCCGCGGTCTGCTCGGCCCCGCTGGTGGCGAGGTAGACGCCGGAGGAGAACACCGGATCCAGGAACACGAAGGCGTCCCCCACCAGCATCCAGCCGAGACCGCCGATCTGGGTGGCTTCATAGGAATAGTTGCCGGTGACACGCACCTCGTCGCCGATGAGTTCGGCCTTCTCCATGCGTTTCCACAGGGCGGCGTTGAGCTTCAGGGTCTCGAACAGGAACTCCTGGGTGCGGCCGCGGCGCTGCTTGAGATAATCGGGCCGGCACACCGCGCCGATGCTCATGACGCCATCCGGCAGCGGAATCATCCACATCCAGCCATAAGGGAAGCTGTAGATGCTGATGTTGCCGTAGTCCTTGCCGGGGCGGAACTCGGCGCCGCGGAAGTGGCCGAAGATCGCCGCGCTCTGGTGCTGCGGGTTCTTCTTGCGGATGTGTCTCTTGCTGGCGATGAATGCATCGCGCCCGCTGGCGTCCAGGAGATAACGGGTCTGCACCTGATAGTTGCGGCCATCGTCGCTCTTCACGTCCACAAGGGTGTCGCGCGATCCGCGCTGTTCCACTGCCGTGACCTCGGCGCCCTCGCGCCCATCGGCGCCGCAGCCACGAGCATGGTCGAAGAGCAGCTTGTCGAAGTCCTGGCGCCACACCTGGTAGGCATTGGGCGGGCTGTCGCCCAACGCGCGCGCGAATAGGTAGGTGTTGTAGCCGCGCTCGTTCTTCGCCTCGAAGTCGGCGCCGGGCTTGTGGATGCCGATGGCCTTGATCTTGTCCATGACGCCGAGGCGCTCGAACACCGGCATATTCATGGGCAAGAGCGACTCGCCGATATGGAAGCGCGGGTGATGCGCTTTCTCGAGCTGTATGACCTTGTGACCGCTCTTGGCCAGGAATGCGGCCGCGGTGCTGCCGCCGGGTCCGCCGCCGATCACCAGCACGTCACATTGCTCGATAGCCATCGTCGCTCCTCCGGGGCGGTGCGGGATGCGCGCTACGCAGCATCCGCGCCGTCGATGGACTCAATCTAGCACGGGCGCCGGAGCGCCATGCTATCGTTCCCTGCATATTCGGGCAGAGCAGACATAACGTGGCGGACACCCACATCCAGGTCATGTCCACGCTGCTGGACGCAGCCACACACGCGGAGCGTGAACGCGCTTTGCTGCCGCGTCTCGCGCGCGATGAGCAGGCGCGCTACGTGGGCTTCAGTGCCGCCGCGCGCCGGCACACCTGGCTCGCCGGGCGCGCGCTCATGCTCGCTGCGCTGGAACAGGCTCTGGGTGCGGCGGATCCAGCCGCCCTGCTGACCGGATCCCACGGCGGCCCGCGTTATGCGGCGGCGGATGTGCACCTGAACCTCAGTCACAGCGGAGGTTTGCTGGTGGTGGCGCTCGCGCCCTTGCCGGTGGGCGTGGATCTGGAGCGGCCGCGGGAACGGGCCGTGGTACGGGAGGCAGCGCGCATCTTCTGCCCGGAGGAGGCGCAGGCTCTCGAGGTGCTGCCGGAGAGCGGCAGGCTCGAAAGCTTCTATACGCTCTGGACCCTGAAGGAAGCCGCGTGCAAGGCGGCCGGACTCACGGTCTGGGATGGCCTGCGCCGCGCCTGTTTCGATCTGGAAGGCAGGCACTGCCGCCTGGCTCCGCCTTTCCCGCCGGGACCGTGGGGCTTCATGCATGGGGGCCTGGCGCCTCACTGGCGGCTGGCGCTGGCCTGGCTGGGTGAGGCCGGGACCCCACGCATCAGCTGCCGGCGCTGGCAGGACGGGGGGTGGACCGGCGAAACGCTGCTGGGGCCCGTCTTCCTCCACAGCGGGCAGCGAGCCGCATTATCATAGGCGCCCCATGCAGAACCTCTTGAATGCATTGCGCTGGCGCCTGCAGCGGATTGTGCTGATCTACACGCTGGTCGCCTTGGCCGGCTGCATGCTGCTGCACTGGCCGCCGCTCATCCCGTCGCTCATCGGTGCCGTGCTATGGCTCATGGTGCTGGACGGCATCTTCCGTCCCGGCTCGAGCATCTTCCATGCGACCGTCACCCACGGCCCGCGGGACAGCCGCCGGGTGGCCATCACCTTCGACGACGGCCCCGATCCGTACGTGACGCCGGCGGTGCTGGAAGTGCTGCGCCAACACGGCGCGCGCGCCACCTTCTTCGTCATCGGCCGTGCATTGGCGGCGCAGCCGGAATTGGGGCGGCGCATGGTGGAAGCCGGCCACGTGGTGGCGAACCATTCCTGGCAGCATGCCTACTGGCAGAACTTCCGCCACGCGCGCTGGCAAGGGGCCGAACTCGGGCGCTGCGAGGAGACCATCGCCGCGGTCACCGGCCGCCCTTCTTCCAAGCTCTACCGTCCGCCGGTGGGACTGAAGATCGGTGAACTCGGCCGCGCCATCAGCGAGCGGGGCCTCAAGCTGGTGGCCTGGTCCGTGCACAGCCGCGACACCTTCGATCCGGATCCGGCGCGCATCGCGCGGCGGGTGCTGTCCCGGGTACGGGGCGGCGACATCGTGCTGCTGCATGACGGCTACGCCAACGCGGGCGTCCGGCGTGAACGCTGCCCGCGGGCCCTGGCCCTTATCCTTGAGGGCCTGCACGAGAAGGGCCTGGAATGCGTGACTGTGACGGAATTGTTGGGCAGCCCGGGCGGGACGCGCTAACATAGCGTCATACCGGACCTTTAGCGTCCGGATGGGACAGCCGGCCGTTAGAGCCGGCGACACCGATAACCAGACATATATATAGAGCCGCCATGCGCCCACAGGACGCTTTCCAGACCCTCAAGGACACCCTCATCGAGCAATTTGACCTCGATCCGGTGAAGATCACGCCCGAGGCGCGACTCAATGAGGATCTGGACCTCGACAGCATCGACGCGGTGGACATGATCATAAAGTTGCAGGAACTGACCGGCCGCAAGGTGAGCCCCGAGGATTTCAAGAACGTGCGCACCGTGGCGGACGTGCAGCACGTCATCGAGAAGCTGCTCACGGAAAATCCCGTCGCCTGATGCCGACAAGGCCCCCGCCCAAGGCCTCTTCCCCGTTTCACGATATGATGCCCCCGTCCCTCCCAGGAGTCCCTCCGTGTCGAGACGCGTCGTAGTCACCGGTTTCGGCGGCATCACGGCCTTGGGACACGACTGGGAGACCATCGCAGCGAAGCTGCGTGCGCGCCGCTCCGGCGTGCGTTTCATGCCCGAGTGGTCCGGCTACCCGGACGTGAACAGCAAGCTCGCGGCCCCGGTCGCGCCCTACGAGCTGCCGCCCCAGTACAACCGCAAGTCCATGCGCAGCATGGGTCCGGTGGCAGTGATGTCCACCCGCGCGAGCGAACTCGCGCTTGAGCAGGCGGGCCTCATCGGCCACCCCGTACTGAAATCCGGCATGACCGGCGTCGCCCACGGCGCCTGCGCCGGCAGCGCCGAACCCACCATGGCCTTCGGCCGCATGGCCGAGAGCGGCAGCACCCGCGGGCTCACCTCCAACACCTACGTGCAGATGATGAGCCACACGGGCGCCGTCAACATCAGCCTGTTCTTCGGCATCACCGGGCGCATCATCCCCGCCAGCAGCGCCTGCACCTCCGGCAGCCAGGCCATCGGCTTCGCCTACGAGGCCATCAAGTTCGGCAAGCAGACGGTGATGATCGCGGGCGGCGGCGAGGAGTTGAGCGTCGGACCGACGGCGGTGTTCGACACGCTGTTCGCGACGAGCCGCCGCAACGATGCACCGGAGACGACACCGCGCCCCTTCGACAAGCAACGTGACGGCCTCGTCATCGGCGAAGGCGCCGCGAGCCTGGTGCTGGAGGAACTGGAGTACGCTCAGGCGCGCGGCGCCAAGATCCATGCGGAGGTGCTGGGTTTCGGCTGCAACTCCGACGGCGCCCATATCACCCAGCCCCAGGTGGAGACCATGGCGAAGGTGATGCAGCTGGCGCTGGAGGATGCGGGCTTGCCGGCCAGTGCCATCGGCTACGTGAACGCCCACGGCACCGCCACGGACCGGGGCGACGTGGCGGAATCCATCGCCACCCAGCGGATCTTCGGCAACAAGATGCCCATCAGCTCCCTGAAGAGCTACTTCGGCCATACCCTGGGAGCCTGCGGTTCCCTGGAGGCCTGGCTCAGCATCGAGATGATGCGCGCCGGCTGGTTCTCTCCCACCATCAACCTGGACGAGGTGGACCCGGCCTGCGCTGAGTTGGACTACCTCATGGGCGAGGGCAGGAAGCTCCAGGTGGACCACATCATCAGCAATAACTTCGCCTTTGGCGGCATAAACACCAGTCTGATCTTCAAGCGCTGGCCCTGAACCCCCTGCCATGGGCCGGTTTCCGGCTTCTTCCGCCCGACTGTTAGAATGGGCCGTCTCGTAGCCCATCCTTAATATGCAAAAGCCCGCCGACGACAACACCACCGATTTCGGCTACCAACGCGTCGGCGTGGGTGAGAAGGCCGCGCGCGTGCGGCAGGTGTTCGAATCCGTGGCGGACAACTACGACCTCATGAACGACCTCATGTCGTTCGGCGTGCACCGCCTATGGAAACGCTTCACCCTCGGCCAGACCGGGCTCAGGAAAGGCCAGAGCGCGCTCGACGTGGCCGGCGGCAGCGGCGACCTCGCCCGCGGCATGGCGGAGCAAGTAGGCGAGAGCGGCAGCGTGCTGCTCACGGACATCAACCCGGCGATGCTGGCCCACGGCCGCGCCAAGCTCATCGATGCCGGCCTCTCCGGCAACGTGCGGTACGCCCTGGCAGATGCCGAGCGCCTGCCCTTCGAGTCCGACAGCTTCCACTGCGTGACCATCGGCTTCGGCCTGCGCAACGTCACGAACAAGCAAGCAGCCCTCGAGAGCATGTTCCGGGTGCTGAAGCCGGGCGGGCGCCTGCTGGTGCTGGAGTTCTCCCATCCGACGGCACCCGGACTGAAGCCGCTCTACGACAGCTACTCTTTCAACATCTTGCCGATGCTCGGCAAGTACGTGGCCAAGGACGAAGCGAGCTACCGTTACCTCGCGGAGTCCATCCGCATGCATCCTACCCAAGAGACCCTGAAGGGCATGATGCAGACGGCAGGCTTCGAGCGCTGCGACTACTTCAACCTCTCGGGCGGCATCGTCGCCCTGCACC
>CAZPAO010000051.1:0-12810 GCA_964584665.1 uncultured Gammaproteobacteria bacterium | reverse complement strand
CCACCCGCCACGTGCAGGTCGCGGAGATGGTCATCGAGAAGGCCAAGCGCCTGGTGGAGCACAAGCGCGACGTGGTGATCCTGCTGGATTCCATCACGCGCCTGGGCCGGGCCTACAACACCGTGGTGCCGGCCTCCGGCAAGGTGCTCACCGGCGGCGTGGACGCCAACGCCCTGCAGCGCCCCAAGCGCTTCTTCGGCGCCGCGCGCAACATCGAGGAGGGCGGCTCCCTCACCATCATCGCCACCGCGCTGGTCGAGACCGGCTCGCGCATGGACGACGTGATCTACGAGGAGTTCAAGGGCACCGGCAACTCCGAGATCCACATGGACCGCCGCATCGCCGAGCGCCGCGTGTTCCCGGCCATCAACATCAACAAGTCCGGCACCCGCCGCGAGGAACTGTTGGTCCCGCAGGATGAGCTGCAGAAGATGTGGATACTGCGCAAGCTCCTACATCCCATGGACGAGCTGGCCGCCAGCGAGTTCATCCTGGACAAGCTCAAAGACACGAAGACTAACGCTGAGTTCTTCGACTCGATGAAGCGATAAGAGTAAGGAGGCGGGCGCAAGCCCGCCTCTTCTTTTGTAGGGCTGTTCATGAAGCGTCCCCGCATCGTGTCCAGGGCGGGCATCCCAGCCCGCCCGCTCGCCACATGTGGCGAGCCCCTCGCTTCACGTCTAGCGTTACACGAAAAGGAAAGAGAGGCGGGCCCAAAAGCCCGCCTCTTTCGTTTCGGGCTCTAAACACTGAAATATCCGGAACTCGCGGCCGGTCTACCTGTCTGAGCAACTGACGCTCAAGCTTTGGACCGCCCTTGAAGAAGCTCCTGCGAATCGCATTCGTCTCCCTGCTGGCCCTCGCGGCGCCGTCCCTGGCGCAGGCGGCCTGCGCGGACCTCGCCTACAAGCAGTTCGACTTCTGGCTGGGGGACTGGAACGTGGCCACCGCCGAGGGCAAGCTCGTGGGGCGTGACCACGTGGAGAAGGCTTACGGCGGCTGCGTGATGCAGGAGCACTGGACCAGCGTGGACGGCGGCACCGGCGGCAGCTTCAGCCTCTACGATGCCTCACGCAAGCTCTGGCACCAGACCTGGGTGGACTCCACCGGCACCCTGGTGGTGCTGGAGGGCAACCTCAAGGAAGGGCGCATGGTCCTCTCCGGTGAGATCACCACGCCCGAGGGCAAGCGTCAGCAGGACCGCATGAGCTGGACGCCCCAGGGCGGCAAGATCCGCCAGCTCTGGGAAACGTCGTCTGACGGCGGGAAGACTTGGGTCACGATTTTCGACGTCTACTATTCCAAGGGCTGAACATGAACAAGTCAGCGCTCGTCAGTCGTCTGTTCCAGGTGGCTGCCTCCTACGGTGTCATCGTGCTCCTGCCGCTGTACTTCACCGTGGATAAGATGGGCCGCGACTATCCGCCCGCCATCACCCACGTGGAATTCCTGTACGGCTTCGCCGGCGTGGCCCTGGCCTGGCAGGTGATGTTCTTCATCATCGCCCGGGACCCGCAGCGCTACCGCCTGGCGATGCTGCCCGGCATCCTGGAGAAACTCTTCTGGGGTGTCACGGTGCTGCTGCTGTTCCTGCAGGACCGGGTGCCGGGGACATTGATGATCTTCGGTGCTATCGACCTGGCGCTGGCCGCATCGTTCATTTGGGCTTTCTTGGTGACACAAGAAACCTGAATCACTCGTCCCTGGCTGGCTAAGAGCTGATGTATGCGTCTCCTGCCTCCGTTGCCGATCCTGGCCAAGTGATCTTGAATACTGGCTGATCGCCTTCTTCAGTCCATTTTCCCGCCGATATATCCGCGACGAATAGCATTCATCGATTTTTCTGCCGATATTCTGACGACGAATTTCGTTCATCGATTCGCATTCCTGTGCGGTGTATATGATTTGCACACGAATGGCCGTCGAGAGTGACTGGCTCCATCTAGATCTGGTGCCTGGAATAGGTTACGCGGCGGATCGCTCAATTATCGCGGCGAAGATTGATTTGGTATCGGGGTCGATAGTCAACAACAACGAGGAAGACTCAATGACTAGGGAAAATCCGCTTTCCATCACCATGTCGAAGGCTGTGATGATCGGCGCACTCTTGTGCACCACATCCGCCATGGCCGCCATCCCTCAGCCCAACGCTCCGCAGGGCGCGGAATTCCCGGTCAACACCGTCACCGCGCACGCGCAGACCGCCCCCGTCGTGGCCGCGGATGCCGCCGGCGACTACGTGGTGGTCTGGACCAGCGACGGTGAGGATGGCGATGGCCTTGGCGTCTTCGCACAGCTTTATCATGCCGATGGCAGCGCCGTCGGTGGCGAGATCCCGGTGGGCACCACCACCGCCGGTGACCAGAGCAACCCCAAGGTCGCCATGGACGCCACCGGCGACTTCGTCGTGGTATGGACCAGCTCCAGCCCGGACGGCTTAGGGGTCTTCGCCCGCCGTTTCAAGGCCGATGGCACACCCGCTAGCGGAGAGCTTGCCGTGGACGTCTTCGTGCCCGGCTCGGGTGCGCTGACCGGTGATCGGAGCGAGCCCAGCGTCGGCATGAATGCCACTGGCAGGTTCGTGGTGGCCTGGACCGGTCCCATCACCGATGGCCAGGACGACTTCGGTTTTGGCACCTATGCACGCATCTACGACGATACCGGTGCCCCCGTGACTGATGCGTTCATGGTCAATAACGTCAACCTCTTTGGCGACCAGACGAAGCCCAGTGTCGCGATGGACGCGGCAGGGGACTTCATCGTCGCCTACAGCGACATGGATGAAGGTTTCCAAGAATTCACCATCGAGGCCAACGTATTCGACCGTACTGGTGCCCCGATCTTCGTGGATGGTAGCCAGGGGGATACCATATTCACCATCGTCGACAACACCAACAACACCTCGGTTGATGACCAGAGCACACCCAGCGCGGCCATGGATGCGGCGGGCGACTTCGTGGTGGTGTGGCAGGGCCCGGATGCTGATGGCGAGGGTGTATTTGCCGACAGATACAACATCTTTCCCGACGTCCATGGCAACTTTGGCCACGCCGGCGTGCAACAGATCAACACCACCACTGCCGGCGATCAGGCCGCGCCCAGCGTCGCCTCGGATGCGGCCGGGGATTTCGTGGTCACCTGGATTAGTTCCGACGCCGACGGCACGGGCATCACAGCCCGTAGATATGGTTTCTTATCATTCGCGCCCATCGTTTTCACGCCCGTCAGCGATGAGTTTGCGGTGAATACCACCACCATCGGCGACCAGTCCGCCCCCGCCGTGGCCCTCGACGCGGCCGGCGACATGGTGGCGGTATGGCAGGGCCCGGACGCCGACCAGGACGGCATCCATGGTCAGCGTTTCGCGCGCATGAGCAGCCTGGATCTGAGCGCCGCCCTCGTGGTCGCGCCCACGGGCACGGTCCAGCCCGGTTCCAGCGTCGCCCTGACGGCCAGCGTCACCAACGGCGCCAGTGCCTCGACTCTCACGGGCATCAGCACGATCGATGCTGCACTGACCACCGCTACCAGCGTGGAAGCGGACATCAGCGTGCCGCTGAACGCCACCGGCGTCTCCGGCAATGGCGATGGCTGGAGCTGCGATGCGCTCCTGGACGGTGTGTTGCCGTGTCATTACGCCCCAGGCCTGAAGGCCGGCGCGGTGACCCCGTCCCTGACGGTCAGCCTGGCCCTTCCTTCCGTCTCCGGTGTGCAGGCCTTCGACAACGATGCCTTCGGCGCCCAGCCGGACGCCAGCATCGCCAACAACAGCGC
The DNA here is from genome assembly GCA_964584665.1 of uncultured Gammaproteobacteria bacterium. GTDB lineage: Bacteria > Pseudomonadota > Gammaproteobacteria > Natronospirales > REEB76 > DASUBN01. Next base: position 9,036 of record CAZPAO010000051.1, on the reverse strand, counting down.
CTCCGCTGGCGTGACTGCGGACAGCGCCCCGGTCGCTAATGACGGCACCCTGACGGTCGCCGAGAACAGCCGCAAGGATGCCGGCAAGCTCGCCGCCACCGATGCTGATGGTGACGCATTGACCTTCAGTCTGGTCGGCGCACCCACCCACGGCACCGTCACGGTGAACGCCGACGGCAGCTACAGCTACACGCCCGCGGCGTCGTTCTCCGGCACCGACAGCTTCACCTTCAAGGCCAACGACGGCCTGGTGGATTCGAACGTGGCTACGCTGACCATCACGGTGACCCACGTCAATCACGCTCCGGTGGCCGCGGCGGGCAAGCTCGCGGTGGATCGCAATACCACCAAGACTGGCACCGTGACCGCTACTGACGCGGATGGTGATGCCCTCACCTACAAAGTGGTGAAGGCAGCGGCTAACGGCACGGTGACGCTGCAGGCCAAGGGCACTTACAGCTACAAGCCGGCGGCGGGCTTCAGCGGGGCTGATAGCTTCACCTTCAGGGCCAATGATGGCACCGCCAATTCCAACGTGGCGACTGTCTCGATCACGGTGACCGAGCATGCTCCGGTGGCCGAGGCGCAGAGCTTCAGCATGACCCATAACACCGCCCACAGCGGTACCCTGAAGGCGACCGATGCCGATGCGGGCGACAAGCACACCTTCGGCACTACGACCGCGCCGAAACACGGGAAGCTGGTCATCACGGCATCGACGGGAGCGTTCAGCTACACGCCGACCAAGAACTTCACCGGCAAGGACAGCTTCGTCTTCAATGTGAGCGATGGCGCCAAGTCGGACACGGCGACCGTCAGTATCACGGTTAAGTGATCGTCGCCCTGGCGGGGGCCATGGCCCCCGCCAGGGATTCGATGCCAATGAGACCATGCCGGACCAAGACCGAAGGCACCCAAGCCTGGCGCTGAGCCAGTGTCAGTGGCGTTTCGGCCAGGTGCTTTCGAAATGCACGCCAAAGCGCGGCGATTCCCCGCGCTCTTCCCGCTGCACCGCACGCCAGCCGATGTCCTTGCGGAAGAAGCGGCCTGGCCAGCGGATGCTCTCGGCGATGTGATAAGCGCGCAGGCGCGCGTCCGCTACGGAATCCCCCAGCGCCGTCACCGTCAGCACGCGTCCGCCGGTGGTCAGCACCTTGCCGTCCTTCTCCTCGGTGCCGGCGTGGAACACCTTCACGTGGTCATTGGGGAACATCGGCAGGCCCGCCACGGTGTCGCCCTTGCGGTACTCGCCCGGGTAGCCTTCCGCCGCCAGCACCACGCCCACCGCCGCGCGGCCGTCCCACTCCGCGCTCACCTTGTTGAGCTTGTGGTCCAGCGCCGCCTCGCACAGCGTCACCAGGTCGGACTTCAGCCGCATCATGATGGGCTGGGTCTCCGGGTCGCCGAAGCGGCAGTTGAACTCCAGCACCTTGGGCGTGCCGTCGGGGCCGATCATCAGGCCCGCGTAGAGGAAACCGGTGTAGGGCGCGCCCTCGGCCGCCATGCCCTTTATCGTGGGACGGATCACCTCGCGCATCACGCGCTCGTGGATCTCGCCGGAGACGATGGGGGCGGGGGAGTAGGCGCCCATGCCGCCGGTGTTGGGGCCGGTGTCGTTGTCGCCCACGCGCTTGTGGTCCTGGGAGGTGGCGAGCGCGAGCGCGTGCTCGCCGTCGGCCATCACGATGAAGCTCGCTTCCTCTCCTGCCAGGAACTCCTCGATCACCACGCGGCTGCCGGCGCTGCCGAAGGCGTTGCCCGCGAGCATGTCGCGTACCGCGGCTTCCGCTTGCTCGAGGGTCTCCGCCACCACCACACCCTTGCCGGCGGCGAGGCCGTCCGCCTTCACCACGATCGGCGCGCTGCGGGCGCGCAAGTATTCCAGTGCCGGTTCCACGGCGGTGAAGCTCTGGTACTCGGCGGTGGGGATGTGGTGGCGCCTCAGGAAATCCTTGCTGAAGACCTTGGAGCCTTCCAGCTGCGCCGCCATGCGGCTGGGGCCGAAGCACTTCAAGCCGGCCTGGGTGAACACGTCCACCACGCCGAGCACCAGCGGACCCTCCGGGCCAACCACCGTCAAGGCCACGCCCTGGCCCAGCGCGAAGTCCAGCAGGCCGCGCACGTCGTCGGCCTTGATGCGCACGTTCTCGCACTTCTTCTCGTGGGCGGTGCCGGCGTTGCCCGGCGCCACGTACACCTTCTCCACCTGGGCGGACTGGGCCAGCTTCCAGGCCAGGGCATGTTCGCGGCCACCACCGCCGATGACGAGGACTTTCATGTCAGTGCCGGAAATGGCGGAAGCCGGTGAACACCATCGCGATCTTCAGCTCATCCGCCGCGCCGATCACTTCGCTATCCCGCATCGAGCCGCCGGGCTGCACGATGCAGCTCACGCCGGTATGGGAGGCGGCGCCCACGCTGTCGCGGAAGGGCAGGAAGGCGTCGGAGGCCATCACGCAGCCCTTCACCTCGAACTTCGCCTCGCCCGCCTTCAGCGCCGCGATGCGCGCGCTCATGATGCGGCTCGGCTGCCCGGCGCCGATGCCGAGGGTGATGCCGCCCCGCGCGTAGACGATGGCGTTGGACTTCACGTGCTTCACCACCCGCCAGGCGAAGGCCAGGTCCTTGAGCTGCTCCGTGGTGGGCGCGAGCTGGGTCACCACCTTGAACTCCGGCAGGGTCTCCGCGATGTCCGCATCCTGTATGAGCAGTCCGCCGCTCACGCGCTTGTAGTCGAGATAGGGTTTGGCGGCGGCGGGCATCCCGGCCGCGAGCGCGCGCACGTTGGGCTTCCCGGCCAGCGCCGCCAGGGCCTCGGCACCGATATCCGGCGCCACGATCACTTCCACGAACTGGTTGGCCAGTATCTTCCTCGCCGTCGCCTCATCCAGCGGGCGGTTGAAGGCGATGACGCCGCCGAAGGCCGAGTCCCGGTCCACGCTGTAGGCCCGCTCATAGGCCTCCAGGGGCGTCGCTCCCAGCGCCACGCCGCAGGGATTGGCGTGCTTCACGATCACGCAGGCCGGCGTGTCGAAGGAGAGCACCGCGTTCCAGGCCGCGTCCGCGTCCGCGAGGTTGTTGAAGGAGAGTTCCTTGCCCTGCAGCTGGCGCGCCGCCGCGAGGGTGCCCGGGGCCGGGTCCCGCTCCCCATAGAAGGCCGCCCGCTGATGCGGGTTCTCGCCGTAGCGCAGGTCGTAGCGCTTCTGGAACTGGGCCGTGTAGGTGCCAGGGAAGGTCTGGCGCTGGCCGCCGGGTTGCACGCTGGTGAGGTAGTTGGCGATGGCGCCGTCGTAGGCTGCCGTGTGGGCGAAAGCCTTGGCCGCGAGTTCCGCCCGCAACCGGTCGCCTACGGCGCCGCCCTGGTTCTTCATCTCATCCAGCACCCGGCCGTAGTCCGCATGGTCCACCACCACCGTCACGGCAGCATGGTTCTTGGCGGCGGCACGCAGCATGGCGGGGCCGCCCACGTCGATGTTCTCGATGGCATCCTCGAAGGTGCTGCCGGGCTCGATCACGGTGCGTTCGAAGGGGTAGAGGTTCACCGCCAGGAGGTCGATGGGCGTGATGCCGTGCTCGCTCATCACTGCATCATCCATGCCGCGCCGGCCCAGCAGGCCGCCGTGCACCTTCGGGTGCAGGGTCTTCACGCGTCCGGCCATGATCTCCGGGAAGCCCGTGTGCTCGGACACGTCTTTCACCTTGAGCCCCGCATCCCGCAGCAGCTTCGCGGTGCCGCCGGTGGAGAGCAGTTCCACGCCCGCGGCGGCGAGGGCCTTCGCGAAGTCCACGATGCCGGTCTTGTCGGAGACGCTGATGAGCGCGCGTTTGATCGGCACGGGGAGCCCCTTTCTGAGAGGCGGCTATTTTAACGGAAACGCCCCATCCCTAACCTCCCGGCTTATGGGTGAGGGCAGTAAAAGATGGGTAGGTATCGAAAAGACGAGTCAGAACGAGGGATTTTGGCGACTGGCTAGGCAAAAGACGGCGAGCATGCGGAGTGGACTCTTGTGTCCATGAGCATTGCGAGCCGGCTTTTAACGCCGCCAGGCGTCAAAAGACCCGTTCACGCATTAATTTTATATTTACGAAGCTTTTTGCGAAGGGTGCTGCGGTTGAGCCCCAATATCGCCGCCGCCCGGGACTGGTTGCCGCGGGTGTATTCCATGAGGGTCGTCAGCAGGGGCTGCTCGATCTCGCCCAGCACCATGTCATAGAGTTCGGAGGGATCGTGGCCGTTCAGGTCCGCGAAGTAACGCCGCAGGGTCTTCTCCGCGTGCTCGCGCAGGGAATGGGTGGAGGAGCCATGGGTGGCATGGTTGCCGCTGCTGTCCACCACTTCCAGATTCACGCGCTGAGCGCCAGTCTTGTTCATGCCGCCAACTCCCGGATGTCTTGGTCCGCGAAGAAACCGCGGACGAGTGCTTGTTGTTCCAGCGCCGTCTCGGCCCGGAGCACGCGCTCCCGGAAGCCCGCTGCCCCCGGCAGCGTCTTCAGGTACCAGCTGATGTGCTTGCGGGCGACGCGGACGCCGCTGAATTCCCCATAAAACGAATATAGGTTCTCGAGGTGCCCCAGCATGATGCGGGCCACCTCGTCGGGCGCCGGGGCAGCGAGATGCTTGCCCGTCGCCAGGAAATGCTCGATCTCGCGGAAGATCCACGGCCGCCCCTGGGCGGCACGTCCCACCATCACCGCGTCGGCGCCGGTGGCTTCCAGCACGGCCAGCGCCTTCTCGGGGCTGTCCACGTCGCCGTTGGCCATCACCGGGATGCGCACCTCGGCCTTGATGGCGCGGATCGTCTCGTATTCGGCCTCGCCCTTGTAGAGGTCGGCGCGGGTGCGGCCGTGTACCGCCAGGGCCTGGATGCCCGAGGCCTCCGCCAGCCGGGCGATGGCGAGGGCATTCTTGTGCTCCCGGTCCACGCCGGTGCGGATCTTCAGGGTCACGGGCACGTCCACCGCGCCCACCACCGCTTCCAGGATCTCCCGCACCAGCGGCTCGTCCTGCAACAGCGCGGAACCGGCGGCCTTGTTGCAGACCTTCTTCGCCGGGCAGCCCATGTTGATGTCGATGACCTGCGCGCCCTCGGCCACGTTCTCGCGGGCCGCCTGGGCCATGGCCGCGGGCTCGGCGCCCAGGATCTGCACGATGCGCGGTTCCACCTCGCCCTCGTGGTCGCGGCGGCGGCGGCTCTTCAGGCTGTCACGCAGTTCGGGGCGCGAGGTCACCATCTCCGAGACCGCCATGCCCGCGCCCAGCGCCTTGCAGAGCTGGCGGAACGGCCGGTCGGTGACGCCTGCCATGGGCGCCAGCACCAGCTTGTTGCGGAGAGAATACGGCCCGATACGCATGATGTTGCGCTGCTGATGCTACCCCAGGGATCGAGGCGAAATAATAGCCAGAAACGGCGGGCTGTCAAAGCTTGCAATTTTTCTGCAATGCGCGCACGTGGCGCCGTGGAACATCAGGCATACCACATGCGTGGCGTCATGCGACGGAAAAATTTCTTTCGGATTCAGTCTGTCGCGTTCGGCTGCGCACACAGGCGCCCGGCCGGCGCGTCGAGGCAGGGCGTCAGGCTGAAGCCCACCGCGTCCGGGCCCGGGTCTACCACGTCCAGGCGGAAGCGGGCCGTGATGCCGGGGGCGATGAGCGAGGCGGACTGGCCCGCCGGCAGGTAATCCGCGGGCTTGAAGTCGCGCGCCCGCAACGGTTCGCCGAAACGGTCCGTCAGCACCACCCGCAATTCCGGCCAGGGCTGCACGAAGCCCGCCTGGTTGGCGAGGGTGCCGGTGATGGAGAGGGCCCCGCTGCTGTCCGGGTCGGTGGTCACGTTGAGGGCGCCCACTTCCCAATCGGACGCCGCCAGGGGCTTCGAGATTGGCCGCCCCAGGGACGCATACAGCGCTTGCAGGGACGGTCCGATGACCGGGTTCTGGGCCAGGGCCGCCCGGTCCATGTCCGCAAGCTGTGCGCCCAAGGCGAGCAAGAGCAGCACGATCCCGCTCCAGAGCGCGAAGCTCCGCACTGGGCGGCGCGGCGGCGGTGCCGGGCTCGCGGGCGGCGGATGCAGTTCGTCTACATGTGCGTAGGACATGGGCGCCGGTTCCGCGGAGATGTCTCCCATCTCACCCAGAGGCTGCACCACATCGGTCTCGGCCGCGGCCATGGCGGGTTCCGCCTCGGGCATGGGTTCCTGCTCGTCCGGCAGGCTCGCGAAGAGGTCATCGATAAGCAGGTCTTCCGCGGCCTTGCGGCGGCGGGCCTTCAGCTCCGGCGCGGAAGTGATGGGTTCCGCTTCCGCCTCCATGGGCGTATCGAGTTCCGCTGCGGAGCGATCCTCGGCGATCGAGAGGGCGATGTCCGCCACCGAGGCGGCTTCTTCCGGCATCGGCTCCGTCTCGACCAGCTCCGATTCAGGCGCCGGCTCTGTCATCCGCGGCGGCAGGTCAGCGCCTTCCAGGTTCTCGTAGGCGTCGAACACCTCGTGGCACTTGCCGCAGCGCACCTGCCCCTGCGCCGCCGTGAGCGCGGCAGCGCTCAACCGGAAGCGGGTGTTGCAGTGCGTACAGACGGTGAACATGCTTACAAGATGCCTCTAGTTAGCCGCGAACTGCAGTGACCCGAATCCAGTCACCCTTGGACACAGTCTCGAAGCCCGTGAACCCGGCCGCCTCGTAGGCGCGTCGGATGTCCTGTTCCTGTGTACCAAGGATACCGGAGAGCACCAGCCGCCCGCCGGCCTTGAGGTGCGCCGCTAACAACGGCGCCAGCTGCACCAGCGGCCCGGCCAGGATGTTGGCGAGCATCAGGTCCGCCTTATGGTTGGGGTAAGCCGGCGGCAGGCAGAGGGAGAGTTTGTCCGTCACCCCGTTGCGTGCGGCGTTGTCCCGGGTCGCCACCAGGGCCTGGGGATCGTTGTCCACGGCCCAGACGTGGCGCGCGCCAAGGCGTGCCGCTGCGATGGCCAGAATCCCCGAGCCGCAGCCGTAGTCCGTCACCTCAAGTCCATCCAGATCGGCGCCATCCAGCCATTCCAGACAGAGCGCCGTGGTGGGATGGGTGCCGGTGCCGAAGGCGAGGCCCGGGTCCAGGATCAGGTTCACGGCCTCGGGGTCCGGCGGCGTGTAGGCGGTGGGGCAGATCCACAGGCGCCGACCGAACTGCATGGGTTTGAAGTCCTTCAGCCACTCCCGCACCCAGTCCCGGTCTTCCAGGGGCTCGATGCGGTGGGGCGGCAGGGAAGGGATATCCAGCGCGGTACAGAGTCCTGCCGTCACCGCGCCCATGTCTGTGCCGGCTTCGAACAGCGCCGTCAGGCGGGTATCGGACCAGAGGGAGGGTTTGTCGGCGTCCGGCTCGTAGATAGGCTCATCGCCCGCATCTTCTAAGGTCACCGACAGGGCGCCGGCTTTCATAAGAGCATCTTCGACCTTTTCAGAGTCGAGTTTGCTTAATGCCAGTTTCAGTTCTAACCAGTTCATGCGTTCACTTTAATCGGAGGCAAGCGGAAGGGATGCGGATTCTTGCTACCCCCTAGGGGCCGCCGAGCACCGCAGCGAACAAGGCTGGCCCGCAGGGACGAGTCAGGGATGACGAGTCCGCGCGAAGGGCCAGGGATGGCCCGTGAGCGTGGCCCCGCGGTGAGCGAGGAGCACAGGGGACCGCGTAGCGGCGGCACCTCGGGGGCGCCCTTTCTTTTCGCCCCTTTTCTTTGGGCGAGCAAAGAAAAGGGGTCCGTGTGCGCGGCGGAACGCGCCCTCTTTATCAAAGCCCCAGTTTCTTCTCAAGATAGTGGATGTTCGTGCCACCAGCGATGAAGGCTGAGTCCGCGAACAGGTCCCTGTGCAACGGGATGTTCGTCACGATCCCCTCCACCGCGATCTCCTGCAGGGCCGTGCGCATGCGCGCCAGTGCCGAGGCGCGGGTGTCGCCGTATGAGATGAGCTTGCCGATGAGCGAGTCGTAGTTCGGCGGCACGGTGTAGCCGCTGTAAGCGTGGGAGTCCACCCGGATGCCGGGGCCGCCCGGCGGGTGCCAGCGCGTGATCAGGCCCGGCGAGGGCGTGAACTTGCGCGGGTCCTCGGCGTTGATGCGGCACTCGAAGGCGTGGCCGCGGAACTCGATGTCCTTCTGCTTCAGCGTGAAGGGCATGCCCGCTGCGATCATCAGCTGCCACTTCACGATGTCGATGCCGGTGATCATCTCCGTCACCGGATGCTCCACCTGCACGCGGGTGTTCATCTCGATGAAGTAGAAGTTGCCGTCCTGGAACAGGAACTCGAAGGTCCCCGCGCCGCGGTACTTGATGTTCTTGCAGGCCTCCACCACGCGCTCGCCCATGGTGCGGCGCTGCTTGTCGGTGATGCCGGGGGCGGGGGCCTCCTCGATCACCTTCTGGTGGCGCCGCTGCATGGAGCAGTCGCGCTCGCCGAGATGCACCGCGTTGCCCTGGCCGTCCGCCATCACCTGGAACTCGATGTGGCGCGGGTGCTCCAGGAACTTCTCCATGTAGACCATGTCGTTGCCGAAGGCCGCCTTGGCCTCGGCCTTGGTCATGCCCACCGCGGCCACCAGCGCGGCCTCGCTGTGCACCACGCGCATGCCGCGCCCGCCGCCGCCGCCGGCGGCCTTGATGATCACCGGATAGCCGACCTCGCGGCCCATCCGCAGCATCTCCTTCGGGTCGTCCGGGAGCGCCCCTTCGGAGCCGGGCACCGTCGGCACGCCCGCCTTCTTCATGGCGTGCTTGGCGGAGACCTTGTCGCCCATCAGGCGGATGGTCTCGGCGCGGGGCCCGATGAAGATGAAGCCGCTCTGCTCCACGCGCTCGGCGAAATCCGCGTTCTCCGCCAGGAAGCCGTAGCCCGGGTGGATGGCCACCGCGTCCGTCACCTCGGCCGCGCTGATGATGGCCGGCATGTTGAGGTAGCTCTCGTTGGAGGGCGGCGGGCCGATGCAGACGGACTCGTCCGCCAGGAGCACGTGCTTCAGGTCCTTGTCCACGGTGGAATGGACCGCCACGGTGCGGATGC
>CAZPAO010000050.1:0-13553 GCA_964584665.1 uncultured Gammaproteobacteria bacterium | reverse complement strand
TGGGGCCGTCGACGGCGTCCACCACCAGCAGCACGCAGTCCACCATGGAGAGCACTCGCTCCACTTCGCCGCCGAAGTCGGCATGCCCCGGGGTGTCCACGATGTTGATGCGGTATTCGGTGTTGCCCTGCTTCAGGCGGATGGCGGTGTTCTTCGCCAGGATGGTGATGCCGCGCTCCTTCTCCAGGTCGTTGGAGTCCATGACCCGTTCGGTCACGGGGGCGCGGGCGTCCAGGGTGCCGGACTGGCGCAGCAGGCAGTCCACCAGGGTGGTCTTGCCATGGTCGACGTGGGCGATGATGGCGATGTTGCGGAGATTTTCGATCACGGGCGGAATCCAGTGGGAAGGGGCCGGGAAAAACGGCGAATTATACCGGTATTCGCGCTCAAACGTAGGGTGTTTTTGGGCGATTTTTTGAGTCTAGACAAGGGGTTCCGGCCATTGGACAGGGTGCTTTGACTCGCGTAAGCTCTTCGGCCGTTCGGGACCTGTCAAGCTAATCTTTGCCGACGTCTACGGGGATGACCTGATATCACGCCGGGGGATCTGACTAAGCTTCGAACAATAAGCGGTTACCCGCTGCCGGCCTGCCGCAAGGCAGTCCAGCGAGGGTCGACCGCAGGTAAACCATGGCCGGCAGCCCCAAAGCCTCCGCCCCATGGCGTGTTCTTCAAGTTCTTGCAAGAGAGTATTAACGTCATGACGTCCATTTATGTCGGCAATCTGCCTTTCTCCGCTAGTGAAGATGAAATCCGCCAGAAGTTCGAGCAGTTCGGCGCCGTGCACTCGGTCAAGCTGATCTCCGATCGTGAGACCGGTCGCCCGCGCGGCTTCGGCTTCGTCGAGATGGATCAGTCCTCCGCTCAGGCCGCGATCCGCGAACTGAATGGCAAGGACATGGGCGGCCGCCCGCTGCGCGTGAATGAAGCGCAGCCGCGTCAGCCCGGTGGTGGCGGCGGCGGCGGCGGTGGTGGTGGCGGCGGTGGCCGCGGTCGCTGGTAAGCCTCCCGCTTACACGCACCCTTTAGCTTAAACAGCTAAACGAGCCCATGCCCCCGGCCCTACCAGGCCGGGGCATGGGCTTTTTTGTCACCCAAGTGCATGACAATGATCACTATCCGGCAAAATAGCGCCTGCTTATGATGGATGCCATTCGAAACTGAAAACACCGAACCCATGGGGCCCGGAGCTGTCTCAACCGGGGTGGGATTCGGACTTCTCAAGAAGCCCAAACCTTCAGATAGATACAGGGGAGATAGCCATGAACGATACCAGTCCGACCGCCTTCGGCAGCCTGATCAACATCTTCCTGGAACCCGGGAAGACCTTCGAGGACGTGCGGCAGCACACCAGCTGGCTGTGGTATCCGCTGATCATAGGTATCGGCAGTGCTCTGTTGATCTTCGCCTGGTACTACGGGACCGCCGATTGGGGTGTGATCCAGCAGCAGACCATGGATTACATCGCTGGCCGCAACTACACCCCTGACCAGCTTGAGCAGATCCGCAACGGACTGACCCGCAAGGGCATCCTGATGCAGACCTGCATCTTCCTCACCATCTTCGTGGTGCTGATCTACCTGATACAGGCGCTGTATTTCTTCCTGGCCGCCAAGATCGGCGGCTATCAGGTCCAGGGCTACGGCAACTGGTTCAACTTCACCTGCTGGGCCTATCTGCCTTCGGTGCTCGGCAACCTGGCCTTCGCGGTCATGTATCTGATAAACGGCAAGCAATCTCCCATCGCATCGCTCGATGTGACCTCACTCAACACCTTGATCTTCAAGCTCACCCCCCAGGACTCGTGGTTCGGCCTGGTCAACAGCCTGCACCTGACCACCTTCTGGACCTTTGCGCTGCTGATCATCGGCTTCTCGCGCTGGACGAAGCAGAGCATGGGCAAGTCGGCCGCCATCGCGCTCGCCCCGCACGCGCTGATCTACGGCATCTGGGTCCTGGTCAAAGTCATCTGAGAACGACACCTCATGGCCAATAAACGCAAACTCTGGACTGCACTCGCCATCGTCGGCGGGCTCATCGTCATCATCCTGCTCAGCCGTGTCGCGGGGCGCAGCAAAGGCGTCGACGTGGAGACTGCGCAGGTGGAGGCCCGCACCATCCGCAGCTCGATCCTGGCTTCCGGCGAGCTCCAGTACAAAGACCCGGTTGAGCTGAAGCCAGAGGTGATCGGCAAGATCAGCGCCATCCCGGTGGTGGAAGGCCAGCGCGTGAAGAAGGGCCAGGTGGTCTTGCGCCTGGATCCGGTGCTGTTCCAGGCACAAGTGGCCCAGCAGCAGGCGGCGATGCAACAGGCTCAGATCGCTATCCAGAGCCAGAAGCTCACGCAGGCGAACCTGCAGCAGCAGTACACGCGCCAGCAGGCACTCTTCAAGCAGCATCTGGTGGATGCCAACAGTTTCGACAACCTGAAGAACCAGCTGGACCTGGCGGATACCGAACTGCAGGCGCGCCAGCAGGCCCTGGAGATAGCCCAGGCGGAGCTGGCGCAGTCCGAGCAGAACCTGAGCAAGACCGTGATCACCTCGCCCCTGGATGGCATGGTCACCAGCTTGCCGGTGAAGGTCGGCGAGACGGTGATCACCGGCACCAACATCGCCGGCTCCACGCTCATGGACATCGCCGACCCTTCGGAGGTGCTGGCGGACGTGCAGGTGGACGAAGCGGACATCGCCAACGTGAAGCTCGGCGAGGACGCGAACATCGACGCCGTGTCGTTCCCGGACCGCACCCTGCACGGCAAGGTGCAGTTCGTGGCTTCCTCGGTGACCGACACCAGCAACAGCCTCACCGCCAGCGCGAGCCAGGGCCGCACCTTCGAGGTGAAGATCGCCATCGGCGACAAGGACATCGGGCTGCTGAAGCCCGGCATGAGCGCGCGCGCCGAGATCTTCACCCAGAGCACGCCGGGCACCCTGGCGGTGCCGGTGCAGGCGATCCTCTATGAGAACGACCCCGGCTCCAAGAGCCTGGAACCCACCACCGGCGCCTACGTGTACCTGGTGACGGACGGCAAGGCGCACAAGACTCCGGTGACCACCGGCGTCTCCAGCGACACCTACCAAGCAGTAACCTCTGGCGTGAAACAGGGTGACACGGTGGTGAGCGGTTCTTACCAGACCCTGCATCACTTGGCTGACGGGTCCGCAGTGACCGCTGCGCCGGCCGCCGCCAGCAAGAGCGCCGCCAAGAAGACGCCGTGATGAGCGTCGACACGGTCCTGGAACTGCGCGCTGTCACCAAACGCTACGTGATGGGCGATGCGGTGCTCAATGCCCTGGACGGCATCGACCTCAGCATCCAGCGCAACGAGTACGCGGCCTTCATCGGTCCCTCAGGCTCGGGCAAGTCCACGCTCATGAACATCGTGGGCTGCCTGGACAAGCCCACCACCGGCGAATACGTACTGAACGGCACGCCCGTGGCCGAGCTGGATGACAACGCGCTGGCGCGCATCCGTAACCGCGAGATCGGCTTCATCTTCCAGAACTTCAATCTGCTGGGCCGCTCCGATGCCCTGCACAACGTGATGCAGCCGCTCATCTACCGGGGCATCCCCTACGGCGAACGCAAGCGCATCGCCACCGAGGCGCTGGAGCAGGTCGGCCTGGGCGAACGCCTGCACCACCTGCCCAACCAGCTCTCCGGCGGCCAGCGCCAGCGCGTGGCCATCGCCCGCGCACTGGTGGGGAGACCCTCGATCCTGCTGGCGGACGAGCCCACCGGCAACCTCGACTCCAGCACCGCCCGCGACGTGATGGCCATGTTCGACGTGCTGCACAAGGCCGGCAACACCATCATCGTGGTGACCCACGACTCGGACATCGCCGCCCACTGCCAGCGGGTGATCCGCATCAAGGACGGCAAGATCATCAGCGACACCATCAACCCCGGCCGCGAGAAGCCGGCGCGCGGATCGGCCCGTGTCTAACTTCCTGGAAAGTTTGCGCGCCGCTCTCACGGCGATCTTCGCCCACAAGCTGCGCAGCGTGCTCACCACCCTCGGCATCATCATCGGCGTGATGTCGGTCATCGCTGTGGTCTCGCTGCTGCAGGGCTTCAGCGTGGCCCTCTCCGCCAACTTCAAGGGCATGGGCTCGAACACGGTGTTCGTGAACTCCTACCTCTCGCGCAACGACCAGCTGGCGGGCAAGACCGCCAAGATCACCACCGACGACCTGCTCTCCATCCAGCACGAGGTGCCTGGCATCAGCCGCATCACACCGGTGCTGATCATGGCGTTCCTGAACGGCCAGGTGCAGTACCAGGGCCAGACCACCTATTCCCTGATCGCCGGGACCAACTACACCCATGCCCAGAACACCGAGTTCTATCCGGTGGAAGGCCGTTACCTCACGCCCAGTGACGACTTCGCACACAGGCGCGTGGCGGTGGTGGGCGCGACGGTGGTCAAGGACTTGAACCTGGGGGACCACCCGGAAGGCCGCTTCATCAAGATGTATAACCAGTGGTTCAAGGTGATCGGGGTGCTGAAATCGCTGGGCTCGTTCCTGGGCTTCGACCAGGATTCGCGCATCTACATCCCCTACGGGACCGCCCACAGCCTGCTGGGAGGCGCGACCAACCCCGACATCCAGATCGACATGGACGTCAACGACATCAAGCAGCTGGATGAGATCAAGTCGCGTATCAGCACGGTGCTGCGCCGCCAGCATCACCTGAAGCCGGGCCAGGACGACGACTTCAAGGTCCAGACGGCGGCCCAACTCGCCGACAGCATCGCGCAGATCTTCAACGTGGCGAGCACCATCCTCGGCGGCATCGTCAGCATCGCGCTCCTGGTGGGCGGCATCGGCATCATGAACATCATGCTGGTGTCGGTCACGGAACGGACCCGCGAGATAGGCATCCTGAAGAGTCTCGGCGCCCGCCGCAGCGACATCCTGCTGCAGTTCCTGATCGAGGCGGTGACCCTGTCGCTGCTGGGAGGCCTGATAGGACTGGCGCTGGGCTATGGCATAGGCCTCATGGTGGTGAAGCTGGTGCCCGCCTTCGAGGGGGCCTACGTGCCCTTCTGGACCGTTGCCCTCGCCATGGGCTTCTCCATGGCCGTGGGCATCGTGTTCGGCATCGCTCCGGCGGCCAAGGCCGCGTCGCTCGATCCCATCGACGCCCTGCGCTACGAGTGAGCCATGCACGCCTTTGGTGAAAGCGTCCGCTCCGCCCTGTACGCGATCCGCGCGCACAAGCTCAGGAGCTTCCTCACGACCCTGGGCATCATCATCGGCGTGATGGCGGTGGTGACGGTGGTGTCCCTGATCCAGGGCTTCAGCCAGTCCATCAGCAGCCAGTTCGCCGGCTTCGGCACCGACAGCCTGACCATTCAGGCCTACCTGCCGTTCAAGGAGCAGCTGCAGGGCAAGACCGCCTACATCACGCCGGAAGACATGCTGAGCATCCAGCACGAGGTGCCCGGCATCAGCGGTGTGACCCCGCTGCTGCAGCTGGGACGCTTCGGCAGCGCTATCCAGTATAAGGGCCAGGCCAGCTCCTCCCAGATCCTCGGCGTGACCCAGGGATACGCCCAGGTGTTCAGCCAGTACCCGGATCTCGGCCGTTTCATCACTCCGACGGACGACCTCTCGCACCGGCGCGTCGCCATCATCGGCGCCACAGTGATAGACAACCTGCACCTGCCGGCGCAACCGCTCGGTGAGTATTTCCAGATCGGCGACCAGTGGTTCAAGGTGGTGGGGGTGCTGCACAAACAGGGTGCCATCTTGGGACAGGACCAGGATAACGAGGTGCTGATCCCCTACGGCACGGCCCACAGCCTGTTGGGAGGCGCCAGCAAGGAGAATATCCAGATCGAGCTCAAGGTGAACGACACCACCCAGATGGATGCCACTGCCGATCGCATCCGCCAACTGCTGCGCCGCACCCATAACCTCAAGAACGGCCAGGACGATGACTTCAAGGTGCAGACCGCGTCGCAGTTCACCGAGTCCTTCAAGAGCATCCTTGACATGCTGACCTTGGTGCTGGGCGGCATCGTCGGCGTCTCACTGCTGGTGGGCGGCATCGGCATCATGAACATCATGCTGGTGTCGGTCACGGAGCGCACCCGTGAGATCGGCATCCTGAAGAGCCTCGGCGCGCGCCGCAGCGACATCCTGGTGCAGTTCCTGCTCGAGGCGGTGGCGCTCTCCATGCTGGGGGGCATCATCGGCCTGATCCTGGGCTATGGCATCGGCACGCTCATCGTCTACGCGGTCCCCTCCTTCCGGGGCGCCCACGTGCCCCTGTGGGCGGCGCTGGTGTCCATCGGCTTCTCCACCAGCATCGGCGTCATCTTCGGCATCGCGCCGGCGGCCAAGGCTGCAGCGTTAAATCCCATAGACGCGCTAAGATACGAGTAGGTAGGCGCCTCTAAAAATTGATCTTTTGTCCTCTGGCGGCGTTAAAAACGCCCTCGCAATCCTCATGTACACTAAAAGTACACTCCGGTTGCTCGGGCATTTTTGCCTTGCCATAGGAGCAAAATCTCTAATTTTTAGAGGCGCCTACTCAAGCCATGTCCGCGAAGACCTTCCCCACGCTGGTGGCCCATCGCGGCTATCCGGCGCGCTACCCCGAGAACACGCTCATCGGCATCCAGGCGGCGGTGGAAGCCGGCGCTCCCTGGTTCGAGTTCGACGTGCAGCTCTCCTCCGATCTCGTGCCCTACCTCTGCCATGACGATTCCCTGGAACGCACCGCGGGCCTGGACCGGCTCATCATGGAGATGGGCTCGAAGGCGCTCGACTCCGTCGACGTAGGCGAGTCGCGCCGCTTCGGCGCCAAGTACGCCGGCACCCCTCCCACCCGCCTGGACGAACTCGCCGGATACCTCGCCATGCACCAGGGCGTACAGGCCTTCGTCGAGATCAAATCCGAGAGCCTGGAATACTTCGGCCACGCCAGAGTCGTGGAGCGGATCATGCAGACCGTGAGACCGGTACTGGACCGCTGCGTGATCATCTCCTTCGACGCCTTGAGCTTGAAGCTCGCGCGGCAGATGGGCGCGGGCCCGGTGGGTTGGGCGCTGGAGGATGTGGATGCGGCGAGTGCGCGCGTCGCGGCAGAGTTCAAACCCGAATACCTGTTCGTGGGGGACCGCAGGTTCACGGAAGCGCACGCTCTCTTCAAAGGCGGCTGGCAGTGGGCGGTGTACCAGGTGCAGGACCCGGCCTACGCGGTCCGGCTCACGGAACAGGGCGCTGATCTCGTGGAGACCGACGCCATCGTCGAGATGCTTGCGGCCTATGGCTGAGAATTTCGATCTCGTCGTCATCGGTGCGGGCATCCACGGCGCTGGCGTGGCCCAGGCCGCAGCGGCGGCCGGCTACAGCGTGCGGGTGCTGGAGCGGCAGGGCATCGCCAGCGGCACCTCCAGCCGCTCCAGCAAGCTCATCCATGGTGGTCTGCGTTACCTGGAGCAGTTCCAGCTCGGCCTGGTGCGGGAATGCCTGCAGGAACGGGAACTCCTGCTGAAGCTCGCGCCGGAACTGGTGCGGATAAAGCCTTTCTATATCCCCGTCTACGAGACCACCCGTCGCCGTCCCTGGCAGCTCTACGCGGGTCTCGGCCTATATGCGCTCCTCGCGGGCCCGGGTCACCACGCCCGCTTCCGTACCCTGCCCCGTAGCGAGTGGGAGAGCCTGGGAGGACTCGATACCGACGGTTTACAACAGGTGTTCCAGTATTGGGACGGCCAGACGGACGACGTGGCGCTCACTACCGCGGTGCTGCGCTCGGCGGAGAGCCTAGGAACGCAACTCAGCATGCCGGTGGCGTTCCTGGGTGCAGAGCTGGAGCCGGACGGCGCGACGGTGCGCTACAGCGAAGCCGGCCAGGAACGCCAATGCCGCGCACGGGTGCTGGTGAATGCAGCCGGCCCCTGGGTGACAGAAGTGGCGGGACGGATCACGCCCCTCACGAGCCACGTGCAGAGCGAACTGGTGCAGGGCACGCATATCGTGGTGGACGTGCCGAGCCGCGACGGTATCTTCTACCTGGAAGTGCCCGAGGACGGCCGGGCCGTGTTCCTGATGCCCTGGAAAGGCATGAGCCTGATGGGCACCACCGAGGCACCCTATCCCGGGCGCGAGCCCGGCGCAGTGGCCCCCAGCGAGCAGGAACGAGCCTATCTGCGGCGGGTGGTGGAGCGCTACTTCCCGCGTCAAACGTTCAAGGAACTCTCCGCCTTCGCGGGATTGAGGGTGCTGCCACGGGATGCGTCACGGCCTTTCGAACGGGGGCGCGAGCTGATCCTGGAGACGGACCGCATGCAGAAGCCGCGTGTCATCAGCCTCTTCGGCGGCAAACTCACCTCTTATCGCGCGGATTCCCTCAAGGTGCTGGCGAAGGTCCGGGGCTCCTTGCCCGATCGCAAACCCCGCGGCGACACGCGCTCGCTCCCCCTGCATCCCGCAGGCTGACCATGGCCGCAACCCGTTGCGTACTCGCGTTGGACCAGGGAGGCCATGCGAGTCGCGCGCTGGTATTCGATACCCGCGGCCGGGTCCTCTCCCAGGCTGAACGACGCATCGGTACGCAACGCACCGGCGGCGACCGGGTGGAGCATCTGCCGGCTGCCGTGCTGCGCTCGTTGCGGCAAGCGGCAGAAGCTGCCATCGCCATGTTGGCTGCCGGCGTGGAGATACAAGCCGCGGCTCTCGCAACCCAGCGATCCAGCATCGCCTGTTGGGACCGGCACACCGGACGGGTGCTGTCGCCGGTGCTCTCCTGGCAGGATCGACGTGCTGCGCGCCGTGTGTCCGCACTGGCAGATCATGGCGCACGGGTCCGCAAGCTCACGGGATTGGTGCTCTCACCTCACTATGGGGCGAGCAAGATCGCGTGGTGTCTGCGCGAACTGCAGCCGGTCAAGCAAGCGCTGAAGGATGGCCGCCTCGCCGCCGGCCCGCTGGCGAGCTATCTGGTGGCAGGGCTCACAGCGGAACACAACTGCGTGGCGGATCCGGTCAATGGCGCCCGCACCCAGCTCATGGACATCCACCGCGGCGCCTGGTCGCCGGAACTCGGAGCGCTCTTCGGCGTGCCCTTGGAGGTATTGCCGACCTGCGTCGATAACCGGCATGCCTTCGGCACGCTGGATATCGCTGGCCAGCGCATCCCCCTCACGGTCGTCACCGGCGACCAGCCGGCGGCGCTGTTCGCGCAAGGGGCTCCAGAATCCGGTGTCGCTTATATGAACATAGGCACCGGGGCTTTCGTGCAATGCCTGACGGAGCGGCAGGTGCCCGACCTGCTCCGCAGCCTGCTGTGGCGCGATGCCGGCCGTACGCTGTACGCGCTGGAGGGTACCGTGAACGGCGCGGGCTCGGCATTGGACACGATGGCCGCCAAGCTCGACCTCGGACCGGCAATGGTGATGCGCCGTTTGCCGGCTTGGCTCGATGGCCCCGGAGAGCCTCCGCTGTTCCTGAACGGCGTCGGCGGCCTGGGCGCTCCCTTCTGGCGTCCAGCGTTCCGCTCCCGTTTCGTGGGCCGTGGGGACGCGGCCGCATGCATGGTGGCCGTGGCGGAGAGCATCGTATTCCTGCTGGTCGAGAACCTGGAACGCATGCAACGCCGCGGCCCGCGCTTGCAGCGCGTTCAGGTCAGCGGCGGCCTCGCACGGCTCGATGGCCTGTGCCAACGCCTCGCTGACTTGAGCGGCCTCCCGGTGGACCGGCCGGAATTGCACGAAGCCACTGCCCTTGGCCTCGCCCATCTGGCGGGCGGGATCGAAGACGCCCCTTCTACTCCCTTCTCTCGATTCCGGCCCCAGCACGACAGCTCGCTCGTTGCGCGACAGCGGCGTTGGCAGCGCGCCCTCGCCGCAGCCCTGGATTGAGGAGCCAAAAAGAGAAGGCCCGGTCAGACCGGGCCTTCTCATCATCTAGACCGTCTTCGACGCTTACTTGTCGTCGGCCTTGACCGCCCAGGTGGGGGGCAGCGAAGGCGTCCAGGAATCGAAGCCATGGGAATCCCAGAGGTTGCCGGAGATGCCCTCGCCTTCGGAGACCAGCGACACGTCGTAGTTGCCGCCGGCACTCAGCTGCGCAGTGATGTGCGGGTTGAACACCAGGCGGAAATCCCCGTGCTCATTGGCGGTGACGATGGCGAACATATGCAGCGGCTTGTAGGCGGCCTTGAAAGTCACGTCGAGTGTGGCATCGCCGCCGTTGATCTGGAGGTTGTCGGTGGCCAGCAGGTAGCCGGGGTTCTGACCGGCGAGATGCAGGTTGCCCGGGTACGGCGCCACGGCCCACTGGGCCGGGAAGTCCTCCCCGGTACCGGCAGCAGCGCCGGCAGTGGAGGCGGCCGGAGCGGGGGTCGCGGCAGCGGCGGCCTTGCCCGTGGCGGCCACGGGAGCCGCGGTCACGTTCGGGGCCGGCAGCTTGGGCGCGTTATTGAGCAGCTTGAAGCCGTTCTCCACGGCGCCGAACTGTATCTCGGTGCCGCCGATGTTGAAGCTCTTGAAGCCGGACTGGTCTTTGACCACCGTGCAGGACGGCTTGTAGAAGTCGGCCCACTCCAGGGAGGCGAAGTGCACGGCGCATTGGCCGCCGTTCACCTCGATGGAGCCCACTACCAGGCGATCATTGGCCGGCAGTTCCGCCACCAACGAGTAGGGCTTGCCCGAGGAGCATCCGAACAGCAGCAGCAGGGCCGAGGCGGCACCCGCGCTTGCGATCCATTGGGTCATGGCACGGCTGGTCATGGCATCATCCCCGTTGTTGATTGACTAGGATTCATTGGCCCGCGGGCCTCGCAGAATCATAGACTGTTGCCCGGCCGGAATCCACGGGGCCTTTGCCCGCCGGAAGACCTAGAGTCTCAGGCCCAGCCGCGTGCCTTCCTCGATGGCCCGCTTGGCGTCCAGTTCACCCGCCAGACGTGCGCCGCCGATGAGGTGCACCGCGATGCCCTCCAGGGCCGCCGCCAGCTCGTTCCGGCTCTCCTGCCCGGCGCAGATGACCACGTTATCCACCTCCAGGAGCCGCGATACGCCGTCGACCCGGATGTGCAGGCCTGCGTCGTCTATGCGCTCGTACTCCACCCCGCCCTGCATCTGCACGCGATGTGCCTTGAGGGAGGCGCGGTGGGCCCAGCCGGTGGTCTTGCCGAGGCTCTTCCCCGGACGTCCCGGTGAACGCTGCAACAGCCAGACCTGGCGGGCCGGCGGTTCCGGTTCCGGCGCCATGAGTCCGCCGGCGGAAGCATAGTGCTCGTCCACGCCCCATTCCTTCAGGTAGCGGTGCACGTCTTCGCTGGGGGAAGGCCGGCCCTCTACCAGGAACTCCGCCACGTCGAACCCGATGCCCCCGGCGCCGACTATGGCCACACGCTGGCCCACGGGCCGGCCGTGCAGGAGCACCTCCACATAGGAGAGGACCTTGGGATGATCGAGGCCCGGGATGGTGGGCATCCGGGGGCGCACGCCGCAGGCCAGCACCACTGCATCGAAGCCGGCCCCACGGAGTGCAGCCGCATCCACTTCATGCCCCAGGGCGAGGTGCACGCCCGTGAGTTCCAGGCGCCGGCGGAAGTAGCGCAGGGTCTCGTGGAACTCTTCCTTGCCGGGGATGCGCTTGGCCATGTTGAACTGGCCGCCGATCTCGGCGGCAGCATCGAACAGGGTCACCGCATGGCGGCGTTCCGCGGCGGTCACGGCGGCGGCGAGACCCGCGGGCCCCGCCCCCACCACCGCAATGCGGCGTTTAATCGTCGCCGGTGCGCTCACGAACTCCGTCTCGCGGCAGGCTCGCGGATTGACGAGGCAGGTGGCCAGCTTCTGCTCGAAGATATGGTCGAGGCAGGCCTGGTTGCAGGCGATGCAGGTGTTGATCTCGTCGCTACGCCCGGTGGCGGCCTTCTTCACCCATTCCGGGTCCGCGAGCAGCGGCCGGGCCATGGAGACCATATCCGCCTGGCCCTCAGCCAGCACCCGCTCCGCCACCTCAGGCATGTTGATGCGGTTGACGGCGATGAGCGGCAGTTTCACTTCGCGTTTCAGGCGTGCCGTGACCCAGCTGAAGGCGGCACGGGGCACGCGCGTCGCGATGGTGGGGATGCGCGCCTCATGCCAGCCGATGCCGGTGTTGATGAGGCTGGCACCGGCGGCCTCGATCGCTTTGGCGAGGGTCACCACCTCGCTCCATTCACTGCCCCGTTCCACCAGGTCCAGCATCGAGAGCCTATAGATGAGTATGAAGTCTTGACCCAGGGCCTCGCGGGTACGGCGCACGATCTCCACCGGCAGACGCATGCGCCGCGGGAAGTCGCCGCCCCAGGCGTCGTCGCGCTTGTTGGTGCGGGCGGCCAGGAACTCGTTGATGAAGTATCCCTCGGAGCCCATGATCTCGACGCCGTCGTAACCCGCATCCCGGGCGCGGCGTGCACAGTCCACGAAGTCCTGGATCTGCTTCTCCACGCCGCGCTCGCTCAAGGCGCGCGGTTTGAACGGCGTGATGGGCGACTTCAGCGCCGAGGGCGCCACCGAGAAGGGATGGTAGGCGTAGCGGCCCGCGTGCAGGATCTGCATGCAGATGTGCCCACCCTCCGCATGCACTGCCTCGGTGATGCGCCGGTGGCGCGGGATCTCCCAGGGCCGGCTGAGCTTGGAGGCGAAGGGCGCGAGGGAACCCACGAGGTTGGGGGCGATGCCGCCGGTGACGATGAGTCCGACACCGCCCCGGGCGCGCTCGGCGAAGTACGCGGCGAGCTTGCCGTAGTCCTTGGCCCGGTCCTCGAGCCCGGTGTGCATGGAGCCCATCAGCACCCGATTGCGCAACGTCACGAACCCGAGATCGAGGGGTGCGAGGAGATGGGGATAGGCCGTGCTCATAGCTCTGCGTCACCATCGGCGATACGCCACAGATACCAGGATGCGATGGAACGATAAGGCGCCCAGGCGCGACCCGCCCGCTCCAGGGTCGAATAGGCCGGCAGGCGTCTCATGTCGTAGGCCCGTTGGAAGCCCTTGCGGACCCCTAAGTCCGTGACCGGCAGCACGTCGGGCCGGCCGAGAGTGAAGATCAGCAGCATCTCCACGGTCCAGCGGCCGACGCCCCGCACCTCCGTGAGACGCTCGATGATCTCGGCATCCGTGAGTCTCTTCAGGCTCTTGGAATCCGGCACGGTCCCGTCCAGGGCCTTGGCGGAAAGGTCGCGCAAGGCCAGGAGCTTGTTGCGCGACAGGCCGGCCCCGCGCAAGGCGGCTTCCGGCAGCTCCAGCAACAGCTGGGGATGCGGCCCAGTCTCCTCCGGGAACAAGGCCACAACCCGGCCATGGATGGTGGCGGCGGCCTTGCCGGAGAGCTGCTGATAGGTGATGGCGCGCATCAGCGAATGGAACGGGCTGTGCAAGGGCGTGAACTCCAGCCGGCAGGGGCCGATGCCCTCGATCACCCGGGCCATGCGCGGGTCGCTGCGGCGCAGGTGCCGCAGGGCCGGACGCACGTCATGACGCGATTTGTCATTTGCGGAGCGTTTCACGCTGTATCACCCTCTTGCCAAGCGGG
>CAZPAO010000049.1:0-14465 GCA_964584665.1 uncultured Gammaproteobacteria bacterium | reverse complement strand
TCGCGCTTCTGCACCATGGCCTGCTTGGGCGTGGTGGTCTTCTTGCGGTCCTTGTCGTAGGGGTTCTCGCCGGTGCGGAACTCCACGCGCACGGGCGTGCCCTGCAGCTCGAAGGCCTCGCGGAACACGCCCATGAGGTAACGTTTATAGGAATCCGGGGCCCGTTCCAGCTGGTTGCCGTGCACCACGATCACCGGCGGGTTCTTGCCGCCCTGGTGGGCGTAGCGCAGCTTGATGCGGCGGCCCGCCACCATGGGCGGCTGGTGCTGCACCACAGCGGCTTCCATCACCCGCGTCAGCTCTGAGGTCCCCATCTCACGCATGGCCGCGCGATAGGCCTTGTCCACGGAGACCATCACGTCGCCCACGGCGGTGCCGTGCAAGGCCGAGATGAAGTGCTGACGCGCGAAATCCAGGAACGGCAGCTTGAGGTCGAGCGTACGGCGCACATGGGCGCGCTGGTCGCCATCCAGGTTGTCCCACTTGTTCACCGCCAGCACCAGCGCGCGGCCGCGCTGCACCGCGAGGCCCAGCAGGGATGCATCCTGTTCGGTGATGCCTTCCTGGGCGTCCAGCACCGCGACCACCACCTCGGCCTTGTCGATGGCCTGCAGCGTCTTCACGATGCTGAACTTCTCGATCTTGTCGTCCACCCGCGACTTGCGCCGGACGCCGGCGGTGTCGATGAGGGTGTAGAGTTTTCCGTTGCGCTCGAAGGGCACGAACACGGAATCCCGCGTGGTGCCGGGCTGGTCGAAGGTGACCATGCGCTCCTCGCCCAGCAGCCGGTTGATGAGCGTGGACTTGCCGACGTTGGGGCGGCCGATCACGGCCACCTGGGTGCGCTGGC
The DNA here is from genome assembly GCA_964584665.1 of uncultured Gammaproteobacteria bacterium. Lineage (GTDB taxonomy): Bacteria > Pseudomonadota > Gammaproteobacteria > Natronospirales > REEB76 > DASUBN01. The sequence continues at coordinate 13,615 of CAZPAO010000049.1, read as the reverse complement.
CGATCGGGGCCTGCTCGTCCAGGTCGGGTGGCAGGGTGTCGAGTATCGCCTGGATGAAGTTGGCCACGCCGTCGCCGTGGGCCGAGGCGATGGCGTATGGGGTGCCCAGCCCCAGGGAATGGAACTCGGCGGTGACGATCTCGGCACGCATGCCCTCGGTCTTGTTGACCGCCACGTAGATGGTCTTGCCCATGCGCCGCAGCTGCGAGGCCACCGCTTGGTCGGAGTCCGTCAGGCCGGCGCGTCCGTCCACCAGGAACACCGCCACGTCCGACTCGGTCACCGCCTTCAGGGACTGACGCGCCATCGGGGCCTTGATGCCCTCCTCGTCGCCGTCCAGGCCACCGGTGTCCACCACCAGGTAGGGGCGCGAACCCACCTTGCCGAAACCGTATTGCCGGTCGCGGGTCAGGCCCGGCACGTCGGCGACGAGGGCGTCGCGCGAGCGCGTCAGGAAGTTGAACAGGGTCGACTTGCCTACGTTAGGCCGTCCGACGAGGGCGATGACGGGCAGCATGCCCGCTCAGTCGCCCGTGGCTATGGCGGTGTAGGCACCCACTTCGCCGGCAGTGGACAGCACCAGCACCGTATCACCCACCACCAGCGGCGGCGCCGTGATGGGCGCGCTGCTGAGGGAGGTGCGTCCGATCTCGCTTCCATCCTGCTTGGAGATGAGATGGATATGTCCATCCACGCCGCCCAGGATCAGGCCGTCCTCGTAAGGGGTCGGCAGCGTCAGGTTGTGGGCGCGCATCGCCGGCTGCGTCCACACGGGGACGCCGTTGGACTTGTCCAGCGCCCACACGGCGCTGTGCAGGTCGGTCACGTAGAGGTGCGTGCCGTCGCTGGAGATGCCGGTGTAGCTGGTGAGGTCGCGGGACCACTGCACCTGGCCGTTGGAGCGGGCCACCGCCACCGTCTGGCCGCGGTAACCGACCGCGTAGACCATGTCGCCATCCACGGCCAGGACGCCGTCCACGTCCGTGAGGCGGGCCAGCTCGTCGCTGCCGGTGGGGTTGGCGACAGTGGCTTCCCACATCTGGGTGCCATCATCGAGCTTCAGCGCCACCAGCTTGCCGTTGTCGAGACCGGCGATGACCATGCGGTCCACGATCACCGGATCGCAGGCGCCGCGCAGCGTCAGGCGCGGCACGTCATAGTTGGTCTTCCAGCGCAGCTTGCCGCTGTCCGCGGCCAGGGCCAGCAGCCGCCCGTCGGTGGTGCGCACGATCACGCTGCCGGTCCCGATCGCGGGCTTCGCCAGCACCTCGCCGTCCACGCTCGCCTTCCACAGGGTGGTCCCATCCGCGGGATTGAGCGCCAGCACGGTGCCGTCCACGCCGGCCACCACCAGGATGCCGTTGCCCAGCGCCGGACCGGCGCCGAGCGTCAGGCCCGTGGCGACGCTCCAGTCGGTGCTGCCGCTCTTCAGCGAGAAGGCGTACACCTTGCCGTTGTAGGCGGCGGTGTACACGTCCTTGTCGCCGGCGGCGAGCGTCATGTTCACGCGCAGCACCACGTCGCTCGAGGAGATCGAACGGGACCACAGCTCCGTCAGCTTGTACTTCGGCTTGACCAGGTCCTTGAGCAGCGCGGGCGGTTCCACGTTGTCGCTGGCGCAGGCCGCAAGCACCAGGCCGATGAGGATCGTGTAGAGAAGTTTCTTCATGGTTTGACCGTCCGGGTGGCGGCGGCAGGCGCCGTCGCCGGCGCGGCAGGCAGTGCCGCGAGTTTCATCTGCAATAGGCTCTTGTCACCCAGCTCGTCGGTCCAGGCATCCAGCGCCTTCTGGTAGGCGGCGCGCGCGTCTGCGCTCTTGCCGAGCTTCACGTCCGCATCGCCGCGCACGGCGTCGAAGAGCGGCGCGAAGCCGCCGGTCTCCTTCACGTCGAGGGTGCCGAGCGCGCCCTGGGCGTCACCGGCCGCCAGCTTCACCCGTGCCAGGCGCAGGCGCGCCACCAGCTTAAGGCCGTCGTCCTTGCCGTGGTCCATCGCCCACTGCAGCTTCTCCTCGCCCTCGGGCAGCTTGCCGGCGGTCACCTGCAGCTGCGCCAGCGCGAGCGCGGCGTGGGTCGCGTAGGCGGTGTCAGCGTACTTTTCCATGAGTTCGCCGCCGGTCTTCTCGGCCGCGGCATCGTCCTTCTTCTGCATCGCCGTGGCGAGGTCGCTGAACAGCGCGGAGGCCGCCTCGTTGCGGGTCTGGGTGCGGTACTGCCAGTAGCGCCAGCCGCCCACCACCACCACCGCGATCAACGCGCCGGCGAGGATGGACCTGTAGTTCTCCGCCCACCACTTCTTGGCCATCTCCAGCCGTTCCAGTTCTGAAAGGTCTTCGTCCACGCTTCGCTCCTTAAGGAAGATATGCCGCGCCTCTAGTGCGCGGACCCATTCAATCCAGCAGTCCCCTGAGCCGCGCGGGCAGCGCGTCCCAGGCCACTTGTTCCTGTTCGCCGCCGTGCAGGGGCTTCAGGGCCACCCGTCCCGCAGCGATCTCGTCGTCACCCAGCACCAGCGCCACCTGGGCGCCGCTCTTGTCGGCGCGCTTGAGCTGGTTGCCGAAACCGCCGCCGCTGCAATCCAGCTGCAGGCGCAGGGCCGGCAGCGCGTCGCGCAGGCGCTCCGCCAGCTTCATCGACGCGCTCTCCGCGGCGTCACCGACCCGCACGAGATAGGCATGAGGATGGGCATCCGGCGCGGCCACGCCCTCTTCTTCCATCAGCGCCACCAGGCGCTCCACGCCCATGGCGAAGCCGATGCCCGGGGTGGCCTTGCCGCCCAGGTGCTCCACCAGGCCGTCGTAGCGGCCACCGGAGCAGACCGCATCCTGGGCGCCGAGCCGCGTGGTGATCCACTCGAACACCGTGCGCGTGTAGTAGTCGAGCCCACGCACCAGGCGCGGGTTCACGGTATAGGCGAGCCCCGCCTCGTCCAGGAGTCGCTTCAGGCGCTCGAAGTGCTGGCGCGACTCATCATCCAGATGATCCAGCAGGCTCGGTGCGCCCTCGATCAAGGCGCGCATTCCCGAATCCTTGCTGTCCAGCACCCTCAGCGGGTTCGTCCCCAGGCGGCGCTTGCTGTCCTCGTCCAGCTTGTCCTGGTGCTGCCCGAGGTAGGCCACCAGCTTCTCGCGGTATGCCGCACGCGAGACCGGCGTGCCGAGGGAGTTGATCTGCAGCTTCACATCCTTGATGCCTAAGCGCTTCCACAGCCGCGCGCTCATCAGGATGATCTCGGCGTCGATGTCCGGACCGGCGAGCCCGAAGGCCTCCACGTCGATCTGGTGGAACTGGCGGTAGCGTCCCTTCTGCGGGCGCTCGTGCCGGAACATCGGGCCCGCGCACCACAGCCGCTGCACCTGGTTGTAGAGCAGGCCGTTGGACAGACCCGCGCGCACCATGCCGGCGGTGGCTTCCGGCCGCAGCGTCAGGCTCTCCTCGCTGCGGTCGATGAAGGTGTACATCTCCTTCTCGACGATGTCAGTGGCATCGCCGATGGAGCGCTTGAACAGCTCGGTCTTCTCCACCACGGGGATGCGGATCTCCCGGTAGCCGTAGGACTCCAGCACCTCACGGGTGACGGACTCGACCTGCCGCCAGCGGGCCGTCGCCTCCGGCAATATGTCGTTCATGCCCCGGACGGGCTCGATGAACTTCGCCATGTAAGGATCCCGCCGTCAGTTACTGGGCTTGGCAGCTGCGCCGAGCTTGAAGCGCGCGGTGTTGTCCGTGCGCAGGAAAGGCTTGATGTCGAAAGGCGCGCCATCGAGTTCCACGCCGACGCCGGGGGCGTTGCCGAGGAACACCTGCAGGGGGCCCGCACCGGAGAGTTCCAGGTTGCTGCCCGCCGCCGCCAGGTCGTAATAGATGCGCTTGCCGTTGTTGTCATACACCTCGACCCAGGATGCGGCGCCGAGCGTGAACTTCACGTGAGTCATGTCGCCGGGCGGCGTGATGGGCCCCGTCGCCGCCGGGTGCATCGCGACAGCCTGGGCCGCGGGTTTCGCCGCGCGGGTGGCGGGAGCGGGAACCTTACCGGCCGCCGCGACGTTGGCTGCGGTTTTGGCGGGCGTCTTCGCGGTCGTGGTGGCGCTGTCGGCGAGGTCCGTCAAGGCGGTCATGGGCCGGGTGGAGGCGGCGGGAGCCGGCGCGGTGGCCGCGGCGGGCACCATGCTTTCGGGCTGCGGGACCGGCGTCTCGGGGCGGCGCAGCCACCAGGACACCAGCAGCACCAACAGCACGAGCGCCACGGCGCCCGAGACGGCACGCATGGACCATTCCCTGGCGCGCGGACTCAGGGTGCCGGTATGGGGTATGGGCTGGAGCACCGGCGGTGCCGGCCTGTGCTGGGTCGAGTCGTATCCCGCCAGCACGTCGGACTCGGGCAGCCCGAGGGCGCGGGCGTAGTTGCGCAAGTGCCCACGCACGAACACCGGTTCGCCGAGCACCGCGTAGTCGCCGCGCTCCATGGCGCTGATCATGGCGTCGCTGACGTGCAGTTCCACCGCCAGCTGATGCACCGACATGCCGCGCGCCTCACGCGCACGCTTGAGTTCGGCGCCCGGCGCCTGGGTCTCGTTCTCAGCCATGGGGTCCTGCCTGCTGGTCCAGTTGTTGCGCCTGTTCCGAGGCGGGATAGAGCCTCAGGAGTTGCTTGGCATAGTCCGCTGCGGCCTGCCTGTCACCCAGTGCGCGCTCGTTGTTCACACCGAGCAGCAGCACGTCCGGCCGCGAAGCCGGCGCCAGGGTGTTGTAGCGTTCGATGAACGCGCGTGCCGAGAGGTATTTCTTCTGGTTGTAGGAGATCTGCGCCAGCTGGAACAGCGGCTCCGTCAGGTTCGGGTTCATGGACAAGGCGCGGCGGAAATACTGCTCGGCTTGCACCGGATCGGGTATGCGCGTGGCGCAGAGGCCGGCGTTCACGTAGGCCCCGTCCGGGGTGGAATAGTGCGGATTGGCGGCGGCCTTGTCGAAGTACTCGAGGGATTCCTTGGGCTTGCCGCGCTGGCAGAGGAACACCGCGTAGTTGTTCTGGATCTCCGGGTCGTCCGGCGCCTTGTGCAGCGCGGTCTTGTAGGCATCCTTTGCCTTGTCCGGTTCGTTGTCGGCGTTGTAGACCAGCGCCTCGGCCGTGTAGGCGCGTGCGTTGTCCGGGTCCTGGGTGATGGCCTTCTGGATCTTCTGCATGGCCGCGTCGCGGTTACCCTGCTTCAGGTAGGCGATGCCGAGGCTGACGTTGTCCTGAGAGGCCTGCTTCAGGTCCACCTTGTCGCTTGGGAAGGGCGTGCTCGAGTTGGTGACGCAACCGGCTAGCAACAGGGGCAGCAGCGGCATGAACAGGCGGCGGATCATGGCTGGGCCTCCAGGGTGTCACCGCGCCGTTCGGCACGACGTATGCGGTCCTTCACCTTGCCGGCCAGCTGGCCGCAGGCGGCGTCGATGTCGTCGCCGCGGGTGCGGCGCGTGATGGTGACGATGCCGCGCTGCCACAGCAGTTCCGCGAAGCGGTCGATGACGGCCTGCGGTGAGCGGCGGTACTCGGTGCCCGGGAAACTGTTGAAGGGGATCAGGTTCACCTTGCAGGGCACGTCCTTCACCACCTCGGCGAGGCGCTTGGCGTGCTCGAGGCTGTCGTTGACGCCGTCCAGCATCACGTACTCGAAGGTGACATGCACGTGCCGGTGGTCCTTGCTGTCCACGTAGTGGCGGCAGACCTGCATCAGCTCCTCGATGGGATGCACCTTGTTGATGGGCACCAGCACGTCGCGCAGCGCGTCGGTGGGTGCATGCAGCGAGACCGCCAGCGCCACGTCACAGTCCTCGGCGAGCTTGTACATGGTCGGCACCAGGCCCGAGGTGCTCACGGTCACACGGCGCTTGGAGAGCCCGTAACCGAAGTCGTCCACCAGCACGCGGATGGCAGTGATCACATGCTTGTAGTTGGCGAGCGGCTCGCCCATGCCCATGAACACGATGTTGGTGATGGCGCGCTCGCTGCCGGGCTTCACGCCCAGCCGCTGGTTCACCATCCACACCTGGCCGATGATCTCGGCGGCGGTTAGGTTGCGGTTGAAGCCCTGCTTGCCGGTGGCGCAGAAGCTGCAGTCCATGGCGCAGCCCACTTGCGAGGAGATGCAGAGCGTCCCGCGGTAGCGGCCCGACTCCGGATCCCCGTCATCGACCGCGCCCATCTCCGGGATCAGCACCGTCTCGATGTTGTTGGCGGCGTCCATGCGCAACAGCCACTTGCGGGTGCCGTCCTCCGAGAGCTGCTCGGTGATGACCTCGGGCGCGCGCACCTCGGCGGCGGTCTTCAGTTTCTCCCGCAGGCCCTTGCCGAGGTCGGTCATCGCATCGAAGTCGGCGACGCCATGGTGATAGAGCCACTTCATGACCTGCCGGGCGCGGAAGGGTTTCTCGCCCAACTGGACGAAGAACGCCTCCAGCGCCTGGCGGTCCAGGCCCAGCAGGTTCACCTTGTTGGCGTCGCCTTGCATCGTTCTCTTACCGGGTGCGCGGCGCGATGTCGAGGTCGGAGAAGAAGTAGGCGATCTCCTGGCGCGCCGTCTCGGCGGCGTCGGAGCCGTGCACCATGTTCTCGTCCACCGTCTGGGCGAAGTCGCCGCGGATGGTGCCCTTGTCGGCCTTCTTCGGGTCGGTGGCGCCCATGATGTCGCGGTTCTTGAGGATGGCGCCCTCGCCTTCCAGCACCGTGACCATCACGGGACCGGAGATCATGAAGTCCACCAGCGGCTTGAAGAAGGGGCGCTCGCGGTGCACGGCGTAGAAGCCTTCCGCCTGGGCGCGGGTCAGGTGCAGCATGCGGGCGGCCACGATCTTGAGGCCTTTCTTCTCGAAGCGGGCATAGACCTCACCGATGAGGTTCTTGGCCACGCCGTCGGGTTTCACGATGGACAGGGTACGTTCGATAGCCACGGGGACGGTTCTCCGGACACAGGGTGGATAGGAGCCGGAGGCGCGAAGCGCAGAGGCGGTCAGCCCGCCCTGGAACCCACTTGGGTCCGGGACTTCCGGCGATCTTCAAGGACGGTGGATTTTACCGGCTGGAGGCCGGTAGAGGCAATGAAATCAGGCGTTTAGGCGGGGTTTTCTGGAGAAAAGACGGCTTCAGACGGTGAAACTCTCGCCGCAGCCGCATTCGTCTTTCACATTGGGATTGTGGAACTGGAAGGACTCGTTCAGGCCCTTGCGTACGTAGTCCACCTGGGTGCCGTCCAGGAAGGGCAGGCTCTCCTGGTCCACCACCACCTTCACCCCCTGGTCCTCGAACACCACGTCGTCGGCGCTCTGGCCCTGGGCGTAATCAACCACATAGGCGAAACCGGAACAGCCGGTCTTCTTCACGCCCAGGCGCAGACCCATGGCGCCCGCCTGCTGGTGCAGGTGGTGCTTCACGCGCTCCGCGGCGCTGGGGGTCAGGGTGATGGCCATGGTCTGGTTCTTCCTCAGGCGCGTTCGCGCCGCTCCGTCATAGTGTAACCCGCCCCTGCCAGGGCTGCCTTAAGGGCATCCTCCAGCAGCAGGGCCGCATCCCGCTTAGGCGCCGGGAGCTGCAGTTCCTCCGCCAGGGCCAACCCGCTCAGCTGCCCTGCCTCGTCCGGTGTCAGGCCCGGGAGCTTCGTGCTCAGCACCGAGCAGAGCGCGACGGTGGCGGGACAGCCATACACCCGGTAGCGGCAGGCCTCGATGCGTCCGTCGCTCCCGAGCTTCAGTTCCAGTCGGATCTCCCGGCCCTGGCGACAGCTGCCGGCGGTGCCTACCGACACATCTGTCGTGCCAGCGGGGAAGCTCCCCGCGTTCCGCGGTGCACGGAAATGCGCGAGCAGGACTTCTGAGTATTCGATGGGGTCGCGTGCCATGGCTTTCAAGCCGCCAGCGCCACGAGGCGCCGGTACTGTTCCACCACCAGCGCCGCGGCCCGGTCCACTTCCGCCTCCGTACTGAAGCGGCCCAGGCTGAAACGCAGGCTCGCACCTGCGAGCTGGTCATCGCGGCCGAGTGCACGCAGCACATATGAAGGTTCCCGGTCCGCCGCATTGCAGGCGGAACCGCTCGACACCGCTAGACCCTCGCAGGCGTAGAGCAGGCTCTCGCCCTCCACGCCCGGGAAGCTGACGTTGAGGATGCCGGGCAGGCGCTGGGTCGGGTGGCCGTTCAACAGCACACCGGGGATCGCCTGCAAGCCCAGCCAGAGCCGTTCGCGCAGAGCCGCGAGCCGCGGCGCTTCCGTAGGCATGAGTTCCCGCGCCAGGCGGAACGCCTCCCCCATGCCGACGATCTGGTGCGTCGCAAGCGTACCGGAGCGCAGCCCCTGTTCGTGGCCGCCACCGTGGATGAGCGGCTCCAGGTTCACCCTGGGCTCGCGCCGGATGTAGAGCACGCCCATGCCCTTGGGTCCATAGACCTTGTGGGCGGCGAAAGACATGAGGTCCACGTCCAGCTGTTTCAGGTCGATGGGCAGCTTGCCCGCGCTCTGGGCCGCGTCCACATGGAAAGCAGCACCGTGTGCGCGCACAACCTTGCCGATGGCGGCGATGTCGTTGAGCGTGCCGAGTTCGTTGTTGGCGTGCATCAGCGTCACCAGCAGCGTGTCGGGCCGGAGTGCCGCCTGCACCGCAGCGGGCTGGATCAATCCATCCGCATCGGGCTTGAGCCAGGTGACCGTGAAGCCCTCTTTCTCAAGCTGCTTGCAGGCATCCAGCACCGCCTTGTGCTCGATGCGCGAGGTCACGATGTGCCGGCCCTTATCCTTGCGGAAATGGGCCACGCCCTTGATGGCGAGGTTGTCGGATTCCGTGGCCCCGGAGGTGAACACCACCTCTTCCGGCGCGGCGCCCACCAGCGCCGCGATGTGCGCCCTCGCCTCCTCCACCGCGGCGCGGGCTGCACGGCCTGGGCCATGGATGGAAGCGGGGTTGGCGAACACGCCGTCCAGCGTGAGATGGGCCGCCATCTTCCCGGCGATCTTCGGGTCCAGCGGCGTGGTGGCCGCATAGTCCATGTAGATGTCCACGGTCACCAGCCCACCGCCGCGACGTTCTTGGGGCGGCTGGACACGATCTCGTTCAAAGCCTTCGCGACAGTTTGCGCATCGGCTGGCGTGTTGCCGAGACCGAAGCTCACCCTGAGCGCCCCCTTGGCGATGGCCGGCTCATGGCCCATGGCCGTGAGCACATGACTGGGCTCGCCGCTGCCGCTGTGGCAGGCGGAGCCGCTGGAGACCGCGATGCCGCGTTTGTCCAGCTCCATCACCAGCCACTCGCCGTCGAGACCTTCGATCCCGAACTGGAGCGTGTTGGGCAGGCGCTCGGCGCCGCTGGAGAATATCCGTGCGCCGGGAAGCTTGCGCACTTCTGCTTCCAATGCATCCCTCAGCACACGGGGATGCTCCGCGCGGGTGGCGAGTTCGCTCTTCGCCAGCGCCGCAGCCCGGCCGAAACCCACGATGCCCGCGAGGTTTTCCGTCCCGCCCCGCAGGCCCTGTTCCTGGCCGCCGCCGTGCACCAGCGGCGTGAGGTCCACGCGCCGGTCCATGATGAGCGCGCCCACGCCGCGCGGCCCGTTCATCTTGTGGGCCGAGAGCGTCATGAGGTCCGCACCCAGCGCCTTGAAGTCCACCGGGATCTTGCCGGCTGCCTGCACTGCGTCGCAGTGCAGCAGTGCGCCCGCGCCATGCACGAGCGCTGCGATGGCCGCCACATCCTGCAGCACGCCGGTCTCGTTGTTGGCGCGCATCACGGAGACGAGTTTCACGCCGCCGACGGCAAGCATCGTCTTGAGCGCCGCCAAGTCGTAGCGCCCCTCGCCGTCCACGGGGATGTGCTCCACCTGCCAGCCGAGCTTCGCCAGCGCGTCGGCTGGACCGAGCACCGCACTATGCTCTATGGAACCGACCAGGAGCTTGCCGTTGGGTATACCGGCGCAGACGCCTTTCAATGCCAGGTTGTCCGCCTCGGTGCCGCCACCGGTGAACACCACCTGCGCAGGCTGTGCACCCACGAGTGCCGCCACGTCAGCACGCGCGGCTTCCAAGGCCTCATGAGCCGCACGGCCGGGCCGGTGCACACTCGCGGGATTGCCGTGCACCCCCAGCAACCAAGGCTGCATGGCGTCCAGCACCCGGGGCTCCAGCGGAGCGGTGGCGTTGTGGTCGAGGTAGAGGGACATGGGATCGGAGGCGCTAGGAAGCCGCGCGGCTCCGCGGCACGAACTTCAGCACGTGTTCCTGCTTCTGGCGCTCGGCGACGCCGCGCACCGCATTGGACTGCATCAGCTGCGCCAGCGTCACACCGCTCAAGAAGCGATGGATCTCCTGGCTCAGGTTCTCCCACAACTCGTGGGTGAGGCAGGACTTGCCGCCATGGCAGTCGCGTTCGCCGCCGCAGCGGGTGGCATCGAAGGATTCGTCCACTGCGCGGATGATATCCGCCACCGGGATCTCCGCCGGGGGCTTCCCCAGGTTGTAGCCACCGCCTGGCCCGCGGGTGCTGGCCACCAGACCGCGACGCCTGAGGCGCGTGAACAGTTGTTCGAGATAAGGCAGCGAGATGTCCTGGCGCTGGGCGATCTCGCTCAGGCACACCGGGCCTTCGCCGTCGTGCAACGCCAGGTCCAGGAGCGCGGTGACCGCGTAACGTCCCTTGGTGGTGAGTTTCATGGGGGCCTCGGTTTCTAAGGCTGCGTGACCGGGCGCCATTATATAACCAACCCTGTGGGTCAGGTATTGCCGCGCCGCCCCCGGATCTTCGGGCTCTGCAGGGCCGTGAGCAGGCCGCGCAGGATGTGCACCTCGTTCTGGTCCGGCTGCGCGCGGTTGAAGAGCCGCCGCAGGCGCCGCATCAGGTGCTTCGGGTTCTCCGGGTCCAGGAAGCCGCTCGCCAGGGCCGCGGATTCCAGGTGCTCATACAGCCGCTCCATCTCATCGGCGGTGGCGGGTGTCGTGTCGTCCTCGCGCGCTGCTGGTGTGGCGCCGCGCGCCAACATCCATTCGTAGCCGAGCACCTGCACCGCAGCAGCGAGGTTCAGGGAACCGTACTCGGGGTTCGACGGGATGTTCACCAGCATGTGGCAACGGCCCAACTCCTCGTTGGTGAGGCCGGTGCGTTCGCGCCCGAACACGAGTGCCACCTGCTGCCCCGCCGCGGCGGCGGCGTAGACCTGCGCCACGCAGTCGCGCGGCATCAGTTCCGGCGGGCCGAGGCCCCGGCGCCGGGCGCTGGTGCCCGCCACCAGGGTGCATCCGGCCAGGGCCTCGTCCAGGGTCGCCGTCACCCGCGCCCGCTCCAGCAGATCCGCCGCGCCGGAGGCCCGGGCGCTCGCGTCGGGATGCGGGAATTCGCCCGGGTTCACCAGCACCAGCTCCGAGAGGCACATGGTCTTCATGGCGCGCGCCGCCGCGCCGATGTTGCCCGGGTGACTCGTCTCCACCAGCACGATTCGTAAGCCTTTACCCATTCTGATATTCTAATGGTGTACGGCCTGTCCGTGCCCGCTCTTTTCCACTTCCGCTCACGTCTCAAGTTCCAGGAGAGGCCCATGCAGCCCTTATTGAACATCGCCATCCGCGCTGCGCGCAAAGCCGGTGACCTCATCGTCCGCTATGTGGACCGTGTGGACACCCTCACGGTGAAAGCCAAGGAACGCAACGACTTCGTGACCGAAGTGGACCGCCAGGCGGAAGACGCCATCGTCCAGATCATCCGTGATGCCTACCCCGACCATGCCATCCTCGGCGAAGAGAGCGGGACCCGCGGCGGCCGCGACGCCGACTGGACCTGGGTCATCGACCCCCTCGACGGCACCACCAACTTCCTGCACGGCTTCCCCGTGTTCTCCGTGTCCATCGCCATCAAACACCGCGGCAAGCTGGAACACGGCGTCATCTTCGACCCCCTGCGCAACGAGCTCTTCACCGCCGCCCGCGGCGGCGGCGCCCAGCTCAACAACAAGCGCCTGCGCGTGACCCAGCTGAAGAGCCTGGAAGGTGCCCTCATCGGCACTGGCTTCCCCTTCCGCGAGAACCAGAACCTGGACCTCTACCTCAAGATGTTCGGCGCCGTCGCCGTGAAGACCGCCGGCATCCGCCGCGCCGGCTCCGCCGCGCTCGATCTCGCCTACGTCGCCGCCGGCCGTATGGACGGCTTCTGGGAACTGGGCCTCAAGGAATGGGACATCGCCGCCGGCCTCCTCATGATCCAGGAAGCGGGCGGCAGCGTCGGCCATCTCGACGGCCGCACCGGCATACCGGAAGATGGCAACATCCTTGCGGGCGGGCAAAAAATCTTCAAGCTGCTGGCGGACGAATTCAAACCTCTATTGCCCGACTGACCGCTGGACTCAACCGCAAATGAAAAGGGCGCCGTGAGGCGCCCTTTCGGTTTCTGGACCATCGCCCGTATCAGGGCATGTCGTCGACGGTTTCGCCCCGTTTCACCGGCATCAGGTCCGCCTTGCTCACGCCCAGCATCAAGGCCGTCGCGCTCGCGATGTAGATCGAGGAATAGGTGCCCACGATGATGCCCACGAACAGGGCCAGCGAGAACCCGTGCAGTATCGGGCCGCCCAGCACCAGCAGCGCGATCACCACCAGCAGGGTCACGCCCGAGGTCATGATGGTGCGCGAGAGGGTCTCGTTGATGGCCGCGTTCATGATCTCCATGGGCGAGCCCTTGCGCATCTTGCGGAAGTTCTCGCGGATCCGGTCGAACACCACCACCGTGTCGTTCACCGAGTAGCCCATCACCGCCAGCACCGAGGCCAGCACGTTCAGGTCGAACTCGATGTGCAGCAGCGAGAAGAAGCCCACCACGAACACCACGTCGTGCAGGGTCGCCGCCACTGCGCCCACCGCCAGGCGCCACTCGAAGCGCATGATGATGTAGAGCAGGATCGCCACCAGCGTGATGACGAAGGCCAACGCGCCCTTGGTGGCGAGGTCCTTGCCGACCTCGGGGCCGACGAAGTTCACCTGCTGCAGTTTCACGCCCGGGTCGGTCTGCTGCAGGACGGACAGCACCTTGTTGCCGGTGTCCTTGTCGGTCTCGCCCTTGGCGGCCTGCAGGCGGATCAGCACTTCCTGCGGGGTGCCGTAGTTCTGCGCCACCGCGTTGGCGAAGCCGCCCGCAGCCAGGGACGCGCGCACCTTGTTTAGGTCGGCACTGCCCGGGTAGCTCACCTCGACGGTCACGCCGCCGGTGAAGTCCACGCCGAAGTTGAGGCCGCGCACGTACAGCGAGGCGATGGCGGCGACGAGCACCACCACGGACATACCCATGGCGAGCTTGCGCACGCCGAGGAAGTTGATGCGGGGGACCTTGTGGAAGAATTCCATTGTCGTCTACTCCTCAAACCGGAAGCTTGTCGAGCTTCCGGCCGCCGAATACCGCGTTCACGATCGAGCGGGTGCCCATGATTGCGGTGAACAGCGAGGTGATGATGCCGAGCGTCAGCGTCACGGCGAAGCCCTTCACCGGACCCGAGCCGAACAGGAACAGCATGAAGGCCGCGATCAGCGTGGTGACGTGCGCGTCCACGATGGTGGCGAAGGCGCGCTCGTAGCCGGCGTGGATGGCCGCCTGCGGCGTGTTGCCGTTGCGCAC
>CAZPAO010000048.1:0-14681 GCA_964584665.1 uncultured Gammaproteobacteria bacterium | reverse complement strand
CCTTGTCCACGTCCACGCAGAGCACGTCGTTGCCCATGTTGGCGAAACACGCGGCGCTCACCAGGCCCACGTAACCGCTGCCGTGTACCGTTATCTTCATCGCTGATCCTGCTTGGGGTGGCTCATTTGATGGCGCGGACTCGCCGCGCATCCATCGGAGTGTCATTATACCAGCCGGTCCCCGGCCGCCTGCCGTGGACCTCCAGGCCTTAAGGAGGCCCAGCATGCTCAAGGTCGGCGACCAAGCTCCGGATTTCACCCTCCCTGACCACGATGGCAGGCAGATCAGTTTGAGCGCACTGCTCGCCAAGGGGCCAGTGCTGCTGTATTTCTATCCGGCGGACTTCACGCCGGTCTGCACCCGTGAGGCCTGCGCCTTCAGTGCCTTGGAGCCGGAGCTTGCCAAGGCGGGCGTCAGCCTCATCGGCATCAGCCCCCAGGACAGCGCCAGCCACGCCCGCTTCCGTGAGCACTACAGCCTGCCCTTCCCGCTCCTGGCGGATCCGGACAAGCGCGTGGTGAGCGCCTACGACTGCGATGGCCCCCTTGGCTTCGGCGTGAGCCGGGTCACCTACCTGATCGGGCGGGACGGACGTATCCAAGAGGCCGCCAAGGCTGCCCTCCGGGTCGGGCCGCACTTGAAGCTCGCCGAGCGGGCTGCCGGCAAATCCAGCTAGTAACCGACCGGAACCTTCCTCACCTGCGGGAGTCCAAACACACCGGGTCATATCGGGCGACGGGGTGCGCTTGGATATGACAAGCGTCACTTGCCCTATATATCAACCCGATATAGGATGGGCGCCCTCGAAATCCCCCTGATCCGGCAAGGAACCTCGGTGGACGTCAAAGACCTGTGCCTGGGGGCCCTCACCTACGGGGATGCCACCGGCTACGACATCAAGAAATTCTTCGAGAGCACCTTCGGCCACTGTTTCGTGGCCGGTTACGGCTCCATCTATCCGGCGCTCGCGGAACTGACCGAGGCGAAACTGGTGACGGCGCGTACCGTGCCGGGCCAGGCGGGCCCCAGCCGCAAGCTCTATCACCTGACCGACGCCGGCCGCGAAGCGTTCCTGGCCCAGCTGCAGGCCACCGAGCCGCAGCACAAGGTGAAGTCCGAGTTCCTGGTGCTCATGTATTTCGCCCACCTGCTGCCGCCGGCGCGGCTGGACGCGGTGCTGGACCAGCACTTGAGGGAGATCGAGCAGAAGCTCGCCCTGATCGAGGCCCATGAGAACGAGTGTGCCCAGGCCGGCGAGAAGCCCACCTCCGGCGCGCGCTTCGTCTACGGTTTCGGCCGCGCCATGATGGGCGCCGCCCGTGACTACATACGCGACCATCGCGGCAGCCTCGACCAGGCCGGCGCCAAGACTGCCCCTAGATCCACGAAACCCGCCCGGACGCGCCTCAAGGCCGCCCAGGCTGCATCCAGAAACAGAGGTTATTCCAATGCTTAAGCGTTTCCTCATCGCCGGCGGCGTGCTGCTGGGTATCGCTCTCATCGTCGGCGGCGTGTTCGGCTTCCGCATGTACAAGATGATCCAGGGCTTCAAGAGCCAGAAACAGATCGTCACCGTGTCGGAAGAGCCGGCCAAGCAAGAGACCTGGCAGCCGAACTTCGTGTCGGTGGGCAACCTCGATCCGGTGCAGGGCGCCGATATCAGCAACCAGGTGGCTGGCAACGTGACCGCCATCAACTTCGACTCCGGCCAGGAGGTCGAGAAAGGCCAGTTGCTGGTGCAGCTGGATGACAGCAATGAGCAAGCCCAGCTGCAGGGCTTCAAGGCCCAAGAGAAGCTCGCGGACCTGAACGCCCAGCGTGCCCATGACATCTTCAGCAAGCACCTGATCTCCCAGTCGGACGTGGACACGGCCGACAGCAACCTGAAGCAAGCCCAGGCCAACGTCGCGAACACCCAAGCGGACATCAACAAGAAGTCCATCCGCGCGCCCTTCTCGGGCCACACCGGCATCCGCAACGTGAACCTCGGCCAGTACCTGCCGTCCGGCACGGTCTTGGTGACGCTGCAGGCGCTCGACCACATGTATGCCTCATTCAACCTGCCGGAGCAGGCGCTGTCCTCGCTCGCGAAGGGCCAGCGCATGGACGTGACCGTCGATGCCTACCCGAACCAGAAGTTCGCCGGAGAGATCAACGCCATCGACTCGAAGGTGGATCCCTCCAGCCACACGGTCCGCGTGCAAGGCATGATCGCCAACCCGCAGCACCAGCTGCGCGCCGGCATGTTCGCCAACGTCTCCATCTCCGCCGGCAAGCCGGGAGAGTTCGTGACGGTACCCAAGTCCGCTGTCACCTACTCCCTGTACGGTAACTCGGTGTTCGTCGTGGCACCGGACAAGGAGAAGAAGGATGACAAGGGCCAGCCCCTGCTGACCGCCACCGAGGTCTTCGTCAAGCTCGGTGACGAGCACGGCACCCGCGTGGCAGTGCTGGAAGGCATTAAGGCCGGCGACCAGGTGGTCACCACTGGCATGCAGAAGCTGCACACCGGCGCCACGGTCGTCATCGACAACAACGTCACCCCCGACCAGACCCCGGGAGCCGCCAGCAAATGAAATTCACCGACCTCTTCATCAAGCGGCCGGTCCTCGCGACGGTCGTAAGCCTGGTCATCCTGCTGCTGGGCCTGAAGTCCATCGATACGCTGGAACTGCGGCAGTTCCCGAAGATCGAGAACAGCCAGATCACCATCACCACCGCCTATCCCGGCGCCAGCGCCGACGTGATCCAGGGCTTCATCACCACGCCTATCCAGCAGTCGGTGGCGAGCGCCGAAGGCATCGACTACATCACCTCGTCGAGCGCCCAGAGCGTCAGCTCCATCACCATCAACCTCAAGCTCAACTACGACCCCCATAAGGCGCTCGTGGATATCATGAGCAAGGTGGACGAGGTGAAGAGCGTGCTGCCGCAGGCCTCCCAGGCTCCCGTGATCCAGGCCTCGGACATCCGCGGCGCAGCCATCATGTACATCAGCTTCTATTCCCAGGAGATGAGCCAGGGCCAGGTCACCGACTACCTGACCCGCGTGGTGCAGCCCAAGCTGCAGACGCTGGACGGCGTGGCCGGCGCGCAGGTGCTGGGCGGCCAACCCTTCGCCATGCGCATCTGGCTCGACCCCAAGCGCATGGCCGCCCACGGCGTGACCGCTACGGACGTCTCCAACGCGCTGCTCGCCAACAATTACCTGGCCGCCCCCGGCAACACCAAGGGCAGCACCGTCTCGGTCAACATCGCCGCCACCACCGACCTGCACGATGCCCAGGGCTTCAGCGACATCGTGCTGCGCAAGGAGGGCGATGCGCTGGTGCGCATCAAGGACGTGGCCGACGTGGAACTCGGCTCCGAGGACTACGATTCCTCCGCCACCTTCAACGGCATCACCGCGGTGTACATGGCCATCTCCACCACCCCGGACGCCAACCCGCTCACCACCGTGAAGCTGGTGCGCAAGGGCCTGGACGAGGTCGCCGCCGCCCTGCCCCCGGCGCTCAAGCTGGACGTGGCCTATGACGCCACCAAGTTCATCAGCGGCTCCATCTACGAGGTCATCAAGACCATCATCGAGGCGGCGCTGATCGTGATCCTGGTGATCTTCCTGTTCCTGGGCGCGCTGCGTCCGGTGTTCATCCCGGTCATCACCATCCCCCTGTCCCTGATCGGCGTCACCTTCCTGATGCTGCTCTTGGGCTACTCCCTCAACCTGCTGACCCTGCTGGCCATGGTGCTGGCCATCGGCCTGGTGGTGGACGACGCCATCGTGGTGGTGGAGAACACCCATCGCCACATCGAGGAAGGCAAGAGCCCCTTCGAGGCGGCGCTGATCTCGGCCCGCGAGATCGCGACGCCCGTCATCGCCATGACCCTGACGCTGGCGGCGGTGTACGCCCCCATCGGCTTCCTCTCCGGCATCACCGGCAACCTGTTCCGCGAGTTCGCCTTCACCCTGGCGGGCGCCGTGGTCATCTCCGGCGTCATCGCCCTGACCCTCTCGCCCATGATGTGCTCCAAGATCCTGCAGCCCGTGGGCAACGTGGGCAAGTTCGAGAAACGGCTCAACGACCTGTTCGAGAAGCTCAAGAACCGCTACGAGCATTTCCTGCACAGCGTGCTGCAATACCGTCCAGTCACGGTGTTCGTGGCGGTGTTCGTGCTGCTGCTGTGCTTCGCCTTCTACATGATCTCCCAGAAGGAACTGGCCCCTACCGAGGACCAGGGCTTCGTGTTCGTCACCGGCTTCGGCGAGAAGGACGTGACCCACGACATCATGGAGCGTTATACCAAGCAGGTGAACGACATCTTCGCCAGCATCCCGGAGAAGGACGCTTACTTCCTCATCAACGGTGCCGGCGGGGTCAACAACTTCATCGGTGGCATGGTGCTGAAGCCCTGGGACCAGCGCAAACGCAGCCAGCAGGATATCCAGCAGGAGATCCAGGGCGGCCTGAGCAAGATCGCGGGCATCAACGCCTTCTCCATCAACTTCCCGTCGCTTCCGGGCGCGAGCCAGGGCGGCCTCTCGTTCGTGGTCAGCTCCACCGCGGACTACCAGCAGATCTTCGACGTGACCCAGAAACTGCTGACCGCCGGCCGCGACAGCAAGATGTTCTATTACATCGACAGCGACCTGAAGTTCAACACGCCGCAGATCAATATCGACATCGACCGCAACAAGGCGCAGCAGCTCGGCATCAGCATGCAGGACGCGGCCAACACGCTCAGCATCATGCTGGGCGGCGGCTACCTCAACTTCTTCAACCTCGAGGGCCGCAGCTACAAGGTCATCCCGCAGGTGGCGGACAAATACCGCCAGAGCGGCGACCAGCTGCAGCAGTACTACGTGAAGACCGCCAGCGGCAGCATGGTGCCCATGTCCACCATCGCCACCGTCCGGAACAGCGTGACGCCGGACAAGCTGAACCAGTTCCAGCAGCTCAACTCCGCCACCATCAGCGGCTTCATGGGTATCCCCATGGGTCAGGCGGTGGACTTCCTGAACGGCGAAGCCAAGAAGGTGTTCCCGCCGGGTTTCTACGTGAACTACGCGGCTGACACCCGTCAGTACGTGCAGGAAGGCAACGCCCTGCTCACCACGTTCTTCTTCGCCATCATCATCATCTTCCTGGTGCTGGCGGCGCAGTTCGAGAGCTGGCGCGATCCGCTCGTCATCCTCATCAGCGTACCGCTCGCGGTGTTCGGCGCCCTCATCCCCATCGCCATGGGCGCGGCCACCATCAACATCTACACCCAGGTGGGCCTGGTGACGCTGATCGGCCTCATCAGCAAGCACGGCATCCTGATGGTGGACTTCGCGAACAAGATGCAGGAGCACGAGGGCATGGGCAAGCGCGAGGCGATCGAGCATGCCGCCGCGGTGCGCCTGCGTCCCATCCTCATGACCACCGCCGCCATGGTACTGGGCGTGATGCCGCTGATCATCGCCTCCGGCGCCGGCGCCGCCAGCCGCCGCGACATCGGCATCGTCATCGCCGCCGGCATGACCATCGGCACGATGTTCACCCTGTTCGTGGTGCCGACCATGTACACCTTCTTCGCCCGGGACCACCAGGCCCACGCGGAAGGCAAATGAGTCAACTGTAAAAAGACGTTTACAAGAAAATCCCGAAAGGGTATAAAACGCACCCGCACCGGCGACTTCGGTCGCCGGTGTCTTTTTGTTCGATACGACATTCCACTCACCGCCCAGCGAGAGGAAAGCGATGCCCCCGAAGTCATCCGCGATAGACGACATCCTGTCCAAAGACGACACGAACGACCACTACGAGCCGGAAGGCCGCCCCGGCCGCAAGCCCGGCAGCGGCGCCAAACCCGCCGCCGCCCGCCCCCAGGGCCGCAACACCCAGGCCTGGCGCGCCATCGAGGATATGAAAGCCAGCCGCCGGCTCGACGACCATCTCAAGGAAGTCTACGAAGACAAGTGAGGATAGGCGGCATACGGCCGCGCTCAGGACGACAAAAAAAAGACCGGCCCCGCGAGGGGCCGGTCTCGTTTCAGGAGCCTATCGGCCGCCGCAACGGTAGGCGCTGCTCGCCACCTGTTGCAGGCTGGCAGTACAGCTGCCGCCGAAGGCGCCGAGATAGCTGCCCTGGGCGGCGGGTTCGAACAGCGTGACCTCTCCCCTGCCCCCCTGGGCTGGCGCCACCAGCGTCTCCAGGTGCATCACCAGGGCCTGGCTCTGCAGGGTCCCGAGCGGTGCCGCGCCCTGCGGCGAGAAGACCGTGACCGCGATGCCTGTGATGTTGACGCTGCCATCCACGCTGATGCCGAGGGAACTCGTCGGCGCGACGCTGCTGATGGTGGGTACACCATTCAGGTTGATGGTGATGCCGCTGAGGTTCACCGAAGCATCCAGGGTGAGGGTGGGGCCATCGGCACCAAACACCGCGACCCGGGTGACATGGCTGGAAGCGTCGGACCCCTGCCCCTTGCCGGTCAGGGTCAGGGTGCCGGTGCCGGGATCGACCGTGAGGAGTGCACCGGCGTCCAGGGTGACGCCCACCGCGCCGGTCAGATCGGCTGAGGACCCGTCCCAGGCCAGACCCCGATAGTTGCTGTGACCGGTCTGCAATGCCCCCACCTGGAGGGTCGCTGCTCCACCGGCCGACACGACCACATCGGCCCCTGCCTTGAGGGTCAGGTTCTTACCGGTGGTGATGCTGACCGAGGCATCCAAGCTGCCCGTGAGCTTGCCGCCGGCAGGGCCCGCCGCCGGTGACGATGCGCTGCCGAAGGACGGGAACACGTTGGCCAGGATGGCATCGGAGTCCCCGCCGGTGATCCGCACCGAGCCCGCGACCGCGGTGAGGCTGGCGGCATGGCCCGCAGACAGCGAGACGGCAGCGTCCAGCGAGGCAGCGGCGACGCCGCCGGTCTTCGCCTGGATGCTGGCATGGTTGCCGAAGCCGCCGGCCACGGTCAGGTCCTGCCCGGCCTTGATGGTGAGGTTGGTGCCGGCGTGGATGAGCACCCCGTCCGACTGACCCAGGTTCGCCACGGCGCCGCTGCCGGAAGCGCTCGCGAAGGCCAGATTCTGGATTGGGTCTCCGCTGACGATGCTGCTGTTGCCGCCGCCTTGTATGTCCAGGCCCGACGCGGTGGCCTTGAGCGTGATCTTGCCGGTGGCAATCAGGCTGACACCTGTGGCGGCATCCAGGTTCGCCGATCCGCCACTCGAGGCGAAGTCATGCGCACCCACGGCGGTGTGAGCACCACCCGTCACGTGTAAGCCAAGGCTGGAACTGGCAGCCAAGGTGCCGGTCACCGCGATGGTCTTAGCCGTGATCTCGACCCCGCCGGTGACGTTTGCTCCCGCCTGGGCACTGGCCTGGCGGGCCGTGACCTGAGCGGAACCGGCGGCATCGCTGCCGCCGATGATGTTCACCACCGGCGCGGTGGCGGTGAATGATGTCCCCGCCTGGATGGAGAGCGAACTGTCCACCTCCAAGCCGGCGCTGGCATGGCTGCCCGCCGTGACCTTGGCATGGACTGCCGCGCTATTGCCAGCGAACAGATCTATCTCACTGCCAGCCGTGAGGACGATGGCCCCGGCCGCGTTGATCGCCACACCGGAATCGACGGAGGCGCTGACCACGTCGCCGAGGGAATGGGCTTGCAAGCTGGCGCTACGCCCTGCCTGCAGACCGGCATCGATCGCCAGGGTCTCGGTGGCAGCCACAGTCACCACGGCACCACTCAGGGACACACCTGCACCAGCGGTCAGGCTGGCCTTGGCGCCGCCTCCCGTGGCGTTCACTGTGGCGACGGTGGTCTTGGTGGTCGATGGCGAACCGCAACCTGAACCAGTGGTGCAATGACTGATATTGGTGCTGGTGAAACTGCTGGGCCCGCCCAGGGCTGCACTGGTGCCGCCGTGCACCGTCACCTGGGTGCCGGAAAGGGTCAGACCTGCTCCTGCCGTGATCTCGACCCCAGCCTGGGCACCCACCATGGCGCTGCCTCCATCCTGGCCCAAGGCCCGCGTCTGAGCGGCGGTCCGGTTGCCACCCTCCACGACCACGTCCCCGCTGGCGGCGGTCTGACTCAAGGTGATGGCACCGCTGGCAGTCAGGCTCACGCCCGCGCCGGCACTCAGGGAAGCTATCCCGTTCGCTCCGGCACGCACGGTGCCCACATCCACGGTCTGGAACTGGCTGCTGCTGCGGGAATAGAGGCTGCCACTGGTATTGAAGCTATGGGGAGTCCCTCCTCCTGCGCTGGGGACGGCGCTGCCGGCGCCGGCCCGGTCGCCACCTTTCACGGTCAGGCTGTTCTTGGCCGTCACGGTCAGGTTGCCGTGGGTCGCGTGGAGGTTCACGCCGGCATCCGCCTGAATCGTGCCGCTGCCGCTCAGCATGTCGAGGCGCGCGCTGGAACCCAGGCGCGAGCCGCCTCCGATGAGCACATCCGTGCCGGAGACGGCGATACTCTTGGCGGTGACTTCCAGGCCACCCAGGAAGCTGGCGCCGATGTCGCCCAGCTGCCCGCTGCCGACGAAATGTCCGCCCAGGCTGGATGCGCCACGCATCAGCACATCCTGGCCCTTGGCGGTGAAGGTACTACGGGCGATGACGCTGATGCCCACATCCTCGACCAGGTTGGCAGTGGCCGACGAAGTCGCACTCAGTATGTCGTGGCCACCGTCCATGCCATGGGTGGAGAGGGAGCCGCTATGGGTGTTGCCGCCCACCTTGAGCGTATCGACAGCCTTCAAGCTGACGGTGGCTCCGCTCAGTTGCACATGTCCGCTCAGGCTGAGGCCCGCCTTGGCGCCGGAGCCCGTGGCCGTGATGGAGGCAGAGGAGCCGTTGCCTTCGCCGGAACCCGCTCCGCCCACCGCGCCTTCGACGAACATGTTGTGGGCGGCGGAGAGTTTCATGGCCCCGGTGGCGGTCAGGTTCACATGCATATCCACGCTGGCCTGGGCTGAACCGCCATGGGCGGCATGCACCTTGACCTGATCGGCATTGGATGCGCGGGCGCCCTGGACGAAGAGCGTGCCGGTCTGGACGGTGAGGCTCCCAGCGGTGATGTCGATACCGCTCGCCACGTCGGCGGCTGCTTTGCCGCCTGAGGCGACGGTGACGGACATGCTCCCGCCGTTCTTTGCGTAACCGGCGGTGATAGAAGCGCTGCCATGGGGGTTGATGACACTGATGGCCCCCAGGGCGCTCATCTCGAAGTTATTCGTCACGTTGACCGCGGCGCTGCCACCCTGCTTGGCCTTGGCTATGACGCCCAGCCCGGCACTGGTGGACGCGCCGAGATAGATGAACGTGCCGCTGAGGTTGCCGGTGTTGATCTTGATGCTGCCGGCGGCACCGGTCACGGTGATGTGAGCTGAGGCATCGGCAGTCACCTGGGCCTTGCTGGCCGCGTCGGATGCGCTGGCGGACGCGTGCTCGCCCGTCTGGTGGCCGGAGAAGATATAGATTTGCTTACTCGCGCCGGTGATGCTGGCGCTGATGCCGCTGACCGCCGTCAGATCCAAGCCGGCAGCCACGGCCAGCGTGGCAGAACCGCCGTTCTTGGCGCTCACCTGGGCGAAAGCACCGGCGAGGTCCCCGCCGGTGACGAACATGTCACTGGCCAAGAGCCTGATCTTGCCAGCCGCGATGTGGAGGCTGCCGCTTCCGCTATAGAGGGCTGTGGCCTGGGATCCATCGGCCGTCACCTGCGCACCCCGTCCCAACCCGATCGCGCCCTGCATGGACATGCGTTCATGCCCGGAGGCGGTGAAGGTGCCGCGGGTGCTGATGGTCACGCCCTCGTCCTGTCGCATGGTCGCTGAACCGCTCATGCCTGCGATGACCTGCGCATGCTGGGCGGTAGGGTTGCCCGTCACGCCCTCGATGTCCATGAACTGCCCCGACTTCAGGGTTACGGCGGTGGCGCCGTTGAGGGACGCGCCCTGGTCCAGGATGAAGGTGGCCTTAGCGCCGGTATGGGAAGCCTTGGCGGTGGCGCCGACCGCATTGCTTCCGCTCGCGCCGTAGACCCGCAACTCGCCGTCCGTTTTGAGGCTGAGGGCCCCGTGCTTCGCCTGGATCACGGCCTGCTGATCGATCTCGTAGCTGGCGATGCCGCCGGCTTGGGCACTGGCCGAGGCGTGATTGCCGTTACTGTTCTGCCCTGCCTTGACGGTGATGTTACCGCCGGCCGACAGGTTGACGCTGCCGCCGATGACGCTCACGCCGTCCGTGATGTGGAAGTCCGCGCCGCCGTAGCTGTTGGCCGTCACCACTGCGCCACTGCCAAGACCCGCGCCGCCGCCCAGGAATACCGATCCTTGGCGCGCGGTCATGCTGACCGCACCCTTGGCGCTGAAGTCTATGCCGGTCTTGAGATCGAGATTCGCCGAGCCACTGTCCACGGCGGACATGTTGACGCCCTTGCCGGTGTCGGCTCCGGTCTGGACTACGATGCCGGTCGCGGCGGCATCCAATGCGATGGTGCCTCCTGCGGCCGTTACGGTTATACCGATACCGTCATCTATCTCGAGCTGTGCCCCCGCGTGGGTGGGATTGGCGTTCACGCTAGCGCTGAAACCCGCGCTGCTGTTGCCCACGATCTTCAGGTCACCGCTACCGGTGACCGCCGCAGTGAAGGCGGTCTTGGCGGTGATGTCCACGCCAGCGGACACGAGAGCGCCTGCCCGGCCGTTGGACTGGCCGCTGGCATGCATGCTGGCGCCGATGCGCCTGCCGGTCGCCAGCTTGAGTTCGCCGCCGGCGGTGAGGGAGACGGTGCCACCGGAGAGACTGACGCCGCTATCGATGCCGAGGCCCGCCACACCCGATTGCTTGCCGAAGACGGCAGCGATGTGCCCGCCATAAGAGCCACCGCCCAGGTCCATCTCCTGGCCCGATTTGAGGCTGACGGCACCGGTGGCAGTGAAGTCCACGCCGTCCGAGGCCTGCAGCATCGCGTAACCGCTGGAAGCGCCGGTGAGGGTGGCACCTTCAGCCGCGCCGTTGCCGCCCTGTATCTGTATGCCGGCGGTCTTGCTGGTCACACTGATGGCAGCGCCGGTGACGCCCACCGTAGCCGACGCGATGAGCCCGGCCTGGGCGCCGAGGCCGTGGCCCTTCACGCCCGCCACGCCTATGGCGAATGAATTGGTGGCGGCGAAAGTACCCGCCGTGCTCGCCGCTTGCGTGAGGGTGCCTATCCTGAGGGAACTGGCCAGGGACATGGCTGCGACAGCATTGCCGCCGCGGACCGTGACCGCGCGGCCGCTCAAGCTCACCGTCTTCCCGGCCGAGAGCTTGACCCCGGCGCCTGCATGCAGTGCCGCTGAGGCGCCAGTACCGGCGTCCACATGGGCATCATGCCCCGCACCTGCACCGCCCTGCACCAACAGGCTGCCGGAGATGCCGCCGGTCTGGCTCACGCTGAGGTTGCCGCTGGCGCTCAAGCTCACGCCCGCATCGGCGCTGAGATCCGCCTTGGAACCGAGGTCTTGGGCCACCGCCTCGGCCTGGAAGACATGGGCACCGGAAGAAGCGTGGTAATGATTGACGGTGCTGCTGCCGGTGCCGGTAGCGGAGATGAAGCTGAGGATGTTCCGGAAATTCTCGCTGTGGGCTACGGCGACACCGCTGCCACCGGTCAGGGTCACATCCCGTTTGCCTTTGAGAGTGATGTTGCCGCCGGTGGCGGCGAGGGTCACTCCCCCGCCCACCTCCACGGAAGCCTGGCCGCCGGAAGCCGCATGGGCCTGGGCCGCACTGCCCGCGAGAGAACCTCCTGCGATGCTGAGGTCACTGCCGGCGGCCGTCATGCTGATGGATGCGCCCCGGATGCCGACGCCGCCATCTGCCGTGATCTTGGCGGTGCCACCGTCACCTGTCGCCAGGACATCGGCGCCAACGAGGCCGCCGCCATGGACGGTTATCGTCCCCGGAGCCGTGATGCTCAGCCCGCCAGTGGTGACGAGGTCGATGCGTGCCTCCGCATCGAAGGATGCGGTGCCGGAATTCCCGGCAACGACCCGGGCCTGCTTGGCCACGGAGTTACCGCCGCTCAGGGACACGTTGGCGCCCTGCAATGCGATGCCGCCAGTCCCGGCGGTGATCGCGATGTCGCCGGTGGCGGTGAGTCCCGCCTTGGCGCCCGTCTCGGGTGCATGGACCGTGGTCCCGGTGCTGCTCTGTGCGCCGACACCGTTGCCTGCCATCAGCTCGAGGTTGCCGCCGGCATGCAGGCTCACGGCCTTGGCCTTCAGCGTGGTATCGCCATGGATCTCGGCCAGTGCGGTAGCGCCGCCCTGTGCATAGGCTTGGCCCTCGAAGGACGTAGCGCCAGCCCGGAGCAACACGACCCCGGTGGCGGAGATGTCGAGGGTGGTGCCGGCCTTGAGGTTGGCACCGGCGAGGGCCGTGGCACTGTTGTGGGCACCTTCGCCTGCGGATGCCCGCGCCATGCCGTAACCGGCGTCCACCGTGACGCTGGAACCATGGATGGTGAGGGCCTTGCCGGCCGTGAGATTGAGGCTCGCATCGACAGTTACGTTGCGGATCTTGCCGCTGCTGCCTTGGGCGGTCGCGATAGCGCTACCACCCTCCAAGTCGACCGCTTCACCTGCATCCAGCGTGAGGTTGCCCTTGGCTTTCAGGGTGACGGAGGTGTCAACCTTGTGCGAACCGCTGTCGCCGGCGGCCATGAGGTCATCGCCGCTGGCACCGGAGACGTCGATCTCCTTGTCCGCCTTGAGCGTCAGATTGCCGCCCGCTTGCAGCAGGAGCGCGGTGTCCGCATCGCCGCCGTAGGCGTTCACATGCTGGGCGACCATGTGGATATAGCCATGGTGGCTGGGGCCCGTGCTAGCCGCCGAGATGAGCATGTCCTTGCCGGACTTCAGGGTGATGGCGCCGAAATGGAGCGAACCGCCCGAGGTGTTGCCGATGACGACGTCCTGGCCCTTGATGGTCAGGATGCCCTTGGTGGAGAGGACCACATCCTCGCCGCCGGCATCACCGATGACCACGCCGTTCGCACTTGTGCCGCCGGCATGGGGTGTCTCCAGGAGAGAGAGGTTCGCGGCGAGACCGCCCGCTGTGGTGCCGGTATAGATGGAACGCTCGACATCGACCTGGCTGACCTTGGTCGCCAGCTGAACGTTGTATTTGACGCCCGCTGAGACGCTACCGATAGAGGCGTCGAGCACGAGATCGCCGAAGGCGGCGGAGAGGCTGAAGGTCTTGCCCTTGCCCGTGTAGAGGAGCTGGTCGGCGGTGATGGAGATGCCGCCGTGCACCCCCGTGGTGGAACTGGTGGACTTGATGCCGTTGTTCAGCTTGATGGCGCCGCCGGCGTTGAGGCTGAGGTCATGGGCTATCAGGGGATGTCCGAAGGTGGACGATGGGCCGAAGTATTGATTGAGAGTGATCTTGCCCTTGACGGTGAGATCACCCCCCGCCGAGATCTTGAACCCGTCTTGGTCGTGCTGCTGCGTGACAGTGCCGGCCGTGATGCTCACATTGCCTTCCGCCACCACGGTGGCGCCGCCGCTGGTGTTGCTGCCATCGAAGCTCAGGGTATGGCCCGCATCCTTGACGGTGATGTTGCCGCCGGCCGCAATCCTGCCCAGGGTCATGTCACCGCCCACGGCGCTGAGGCTGGCCCCATCGCCCGCATTTACGGCACCTGCTTGGATGCCACCGGAGGCGGCGGTCACGTGGATACCCTGGGTGGCATGCAGACCGCCCACGTCCACGTCGCCTTTCGCGGCGCTCAGGGTGATGGTGCCGCCGTTGATCGAAGCGGAATGGGACCCGGCGATGCCGCCGCTGGCCGCCGTGATTAGGATGCTGTCGGCACCGAGGTTACCGCCGATCTGGACACCGCCCTTGCCGGCGATGATCGAGACCTTGCCCGAGGCATAGAGGGACGCATTGGCGATGACGGTCTTCCCTTCCAGGTCAGCGCCGTGGGAGTCCGCAGTGGTGAAGAACGTCCCCATCCCCGCGTTGTCGGTCAGGGTGCCCTTGGCCTTGAGGGCGAAGTCACCGCCGAGACCATGCATCTTGCCCGCATCCACCAGCAGATCTCCGGTGGTGGCGCGCGCGGAATAGACCGTGATCGCGCCGCCGCCGCTGTGCTGTGCGGGCGCAAAGTTGATGAGCCCGCCTGCGTCATGGAGCGCGATGGATGCCGCCTGGAGAGAACCGATGGACATGACACCATGTCCCGTGCCCACTATTGAAGCGGTGAAGTTACCCGCCAAATTGATACTGATACCCGCGAGCTGGATCTGACCGCCGGCAGCTACCTTGAGCGTAAGGTCTCCCGCCGCGTTGGTAGTGATGATGTCGGCGCTGTTGGAATGGAAGATGCGGTTATGGGCTGAGATGGCCACATCGACGCCGGCATTGAGTTGCTGCTCGATGAACCCGACGCCTACATTTATGTTTGAACCGGTGCCCGTGCCCTGACCCGCGCCGCCAGCAGAACTGCCCGAGATCAATTCCACCGAATTCGGATCGATCAGCAAGCCACCGCCCTTGCCCAGGCCCACGCTGCCGCGCACGCTTAAGGTGCTGCCGGAGAGTTCGAGATGACCACCGTGGGCGCCGTTGCCGGCAGCCGTGATCTTGGAGGTCTCGGTGAGGGTGGTGCGGCCATCGCCCTTCAGCACGA
>CAZPAO010000047.1:0-15013 GCA_964584665.1 uncultured Gammaproteobacteria bacterium | reverse complement strand
TACCGGTGCACAAGGACTGGCGCCTGAACGAGCGCCACTACGGCGCGCTGCAGGGGCTGAACAAGGCCGAGACCGTGAAGCAGTACGGCGAGGAGCAGGTGAAGGTCTGGCGCCGCAGCTATGACATCCCGCCGCCGGCCCTGAAGAAGACCGACGAGCGCCACCCCAAGCATGACCCGCGCTACGCGGATCTCAAAGCCTCCCAGCTCCCGGCAACCGAGAGCCTGAAGGAGACCGTGGCCCGCTTCATCCCCTACTACAAGGCGAAGATCCTGCCCGCCATGAAGCGCGGGGAGCGGGTGCTCATCGTCGCCCACGGCAACTCCCTGCGGGCCCTGGTGAAGCACCTGGATGGCATGGGCGAGGAGGAGATCGTGGCCTTGAACATCCCCACCGCCGTGCCCCTGGTCTATGAGTTCGACCGGGCCATGAAGCCGAAACGGCACTATTACCTGGGCGATGCCGCCAAAGTGGCCGCCGCCGCTGCCGCGGTGGCCAACCAGACGAAAGGCTGAAAAAATATTTCCGGACGTGAAATAATCCGCCACCCAAGCCGGTCCCTAGGGGTCTTCGGCTTAGACTGTTTCTAAATTAGGGGTGTTGATGGGGACTCCCGGACAACTCGGGCAATTCGAGCAGACGGTGCTACCGCACCTGGATGCCGCCTATAACCTGGCACGTTGGCTCACGCGCAACGACCAGGATGCCGAGGACGTGGTCCAGGAGGCCGTCCTGCGCGCCTTCCGCTTCTATGGCACCTTCCAGGGTGGGGAAGCCCGCCACTGGCTGCTCAAGATCGTCCGGAACACCTTCTATACCTGGTATGACAAGAACCGCCGGCATAACCAGACCGAGACCCTGGGGGACGAGGCCATGCAGGTCCCCGGGAATGAATTGGGCCCGGATGAAG
The DNA here is from genome assembly GCA_964584665.1 of uncultured Gammaproteobacteria bacterium. GTDB lineage: Bacteria > Pseudomonadota > Gammaproteobacteria > Natronospirales > REEB76 > DASUBN01. Next base: position 14,103 of record CAZPAO010000047.1, on the reverse strand, counting down.
TCCTATTGAAGGAGCACAGTGCGCAGGTGGTCCAGGACGCGATCCGCACCCTGCCCATGGAGTTCCGCGAGGTCCTGCTGCTGCGGGAGTTCGAGGGCTACTCCTATAAGGAGATCGCCGACATCGTCGAAGTGCCCATCGGCACCGTCATGTCGCGGCTCTCCCGGGCGCGCCAGCAGCTGAGGAATCGTCTAAGCGGTACAGCCACGGGGGTGGTCGTTTGAATTGCCAGGAACTGGAAGCGCTATTGAGCCCGTATCTGGATGGCGAACTGGACGCCGCCCAGCGGCGTAGCGTGGACGAACACCTGAAAGACTGCGCCGGCTGCCGCCGCCAGCTGGAGGACTACCAGATCCTGAGCGCCGCCCTGGAAGCTCCAGGGATGCGCCTTGCCGCCAGCGACACCCTCAAGCAGCGCATCAAGAACCAACTCCGCGAAGCGGATGCCAGGTCCAACCGTCCCCAGTGGCCCCGTTGGGCCGCCGCCGCGGCCGTCGCCGTGCTGGTGGTGGGCATGGGCTGGACCTTCCTGCCCCACCCCGGTGCCCCGGGTGCGGAAGACGAAGACGACGTGATGGTGGATGCGGCCGTGGACCAGCAGGAACACGCCGTGACCGCCGCCCATCTCACGGACCTCGCCTCCGGCGATGCCGCCGAGGTGCAGGCCTGGTTCAAGGGCAAGCTCGCCTACACGCCGCCGGTACCGGACCTGAAGGCCCAGGGCTATGAACTCGTGGGCGGCCGCCTCGATGAAGTGCACGGCCAGCCCGCCGCGGCCCTCACCTATAAACACGATGCGGACTACGTGACCGTGTTCGTGTGCTCCGCCCAGAAGCCCGGTGACAAGGACCTGGATACGGACACGGACGACGATTACCACGTGGTCTATTGGACCAAGGGCAGCATGAGCTTCTGGATGATCTCCAAGCTCGACCCGGCTGCCCTCAAGACCCTCGCCGCCGGCCTGCAGCAGGCCTCCTGATCGACTGCAATAGTCCGTCGTGGACTTTTGCAGCTCGGCGAACCCGGTACACGCCAGGGTTCGCTTTCCGCTCCGCTCCTGCTCCGCGGAAAGCCCAGCCCTGCATCCTGCAGGGCGTTCGCGGCTGTCGCCGCTCACCCGCTGAGCCAAGCACATTCGTGCTTGGCTCGCGGGCAGCACCTCCCTGTGCCGCCATCCACCCGCTCCCTACCTCCTGTAAAATGGCCGCCCTCAGAAACTGACGGGATGCCTCTCCATGCGCTTCGACAAGCTCAACGCCATCGTCTCCGGCGGCGCCTCCGGCCTCGGCTTCGCCACCTCCGAACGCGTGGTGAAGGCCGGCGGCAAGGTCGCCATCCTGGACATGAACGAAGAGCAGGGCCAGGAGGCCGCCAAGAAGCTCGGCGCCCATGCCCTCTTCATCAAGACCGACGTCAGCAAGGGCCCGGACGTGGACGCCGCGGTGGCGCGCGCGAAGGACGCCTTCGGCAACCTGCAGCTCGCTGTGAACTGCGCCGGCATCCTCGGCGCCGGCCGCGTGCTCGGCAAGGAAGGCCCCATGGCCACTGACTTCTTCGCCAAGGTCATCAGCGTGAACCTCGTCGGCAGCTTCAACCTCATCAAGGCCGCCGCCAACGTCATGCAGGCGAACACGCCCAATGAGGAAGGCGAACGCGGCGTGATCGTGAACACCGCCTCGGTGGCCGCCTACGAGGGCCAGATCGGCCAGGCCGCCTATTCCGCCTCCAAGGGCGGCGTGGTGGGCATGACGCTCCCCATCGCCCGGGAGTTCTCCCGCTTCGGCATCCGGGTCATGACCATCGCCCCCGGCATCTTCTGGACCCCCATGATGGCCGGCATGTCCGAGGAGGTGCAGAAATCCCTGGGCGCCCAGGTACCCTTCCCCTCCCGCCTGGGCAAGCCCGAGGAATACGCCCAGCTGGTGCAGCAGATCTGCGAGAGCGTGATGCTGAACGGCGGCACCATACGCCTGGACGGCGCCATCCGGATGCAGCCCAAGTAACGGTGAAACAGGCCATTTTCCGCCCAAGGCGGTAAAATACGACCTATCAGGGCCCCTGCTCCGCAGGGGCTCTTCGTTTCAGCAGGGCGCTATGGATATCCAACGCGATGTGATGAGTTATGACGTGGTGGTCGTGGGTGCCGGGCCTGCTGGTCTCGCCTGCGCCATCCGCCTGAAACAGCTCTCACCCGAAAAGACCGTCTGCGTGCTGGAGAAGGGCTCCGAGGTGGGGGCCCAGATCCTCTCCGGCTGCGTCATGGAACCCAAGGCCCTCGACGATCTGCTGCCGGAATGGCGCAAGACCCCGCCGGCCATCTGCGTGCCCGCCAAGAAAGACCAGTTCCTGTTCTTCACCAAGAGCCGCCACTACCGTCTGCCCACCCCGCCGCAGATGAAGAACCACGGCAACTTCATCATCTCTTTGGGTTCGCTCTGCGCCTGGCTCGGCAAGCAAGCCGAAGCCCTGGGCGTGGACGTGTTCCCGGGTTTCGCTGCTGCCCAGCCGCTCATCGAGGGCGGCAAGGTCATGGGCGTGCGCTGCGGCGACATGGGCGTGCAGAAGGACGGCACGCCGGGGCCCAACTTCGCTCCCGGCGTGGACATCCACGCGGGCGTGACGGTGCTGGCAGAAGGCTGCCGCGGCAGCGTGAGCAAGAAGCTCATCAAGGAATTCGCGCTCGACAAGGATCGCTCGCCCCAGACCTATGGCTTGGGGCTGAAAGAACTCTGGCGCGTGCCCGCCGGCCGCGTGCAGCCAGGCTCCATCCAGCACAGCATCGGCTGGCCCCTGGACAGCAAGACCTATGGCGGGAGCTTCCTCTATCACCTGGACCAGGACCGGGTGTATGTGGGCTTCGTGGTGGGGCTGGACTATGAAGATCCCAACTTCCAACCCTTCGAAGCCTTCCAGCAGTTCAAGAACCATCCGAGCGTGAAGGCGCTGCTGGATGGCGGCGAGATCCTCTCCGCCGGCGCCCGCACCATCATCGAGGGCGGTCTCCAGTCGCTCCCGAAGCTCGAGATGCCCGGCGCGATGCTGGTGGGCGACGCCGCCGGCACCCTCAACGTGCCCAAGATCAAGGGCGTGCACATGGCCCTGCGCTCCGGCATGCTCGCCGCCGAGCACCTGGCCGAGCACGGCAGCAGCGAAGGTTTCGACCACCGCTGGCGCAAGTCGCCTTCCGCCAAGGAATTGCACCAGGTCCGCAACATCCGCCCTGGCTTCCGCTGGGGCCTGTGGATCGGCCTCATCAATGCGGTGCACGAGACCCTCCACTTCGGCCTCGTGCCATGGACCCTCAAGAACCATGCGGACTGGTCCAGCCTGAAGAAGAAGGACGAGAGCGAACCGCGCGCCGACTACCTGGAGCGCACGCTGCCGCCCCGGGACCGGCTCGCCTCTGTGTACTTCGCCGCCACGGCCCACGACGAGCACCAGCCGGCGCACCTCAAGGTGTCGGATACGAACATCTGCGCCACGAAGTGCGCGACGGAGTTCGGCAACCCCTGCACCCGCTTCTGCCCGGCCCAGGTCTACGAGATGGTGGACGACGGCGCCGGCAAGAAACGCCTGCAGATCAACGCCGCCAACTGCGTGCACTGCAAGGCCTGCGACATCAAGGACCCCTACGAGATCATCACTTGGACAACGCCCGAGGGCGGCTCCGGACCTAACTATCAAAATCTATGAAAACCGTTATTTTGGCCGATAACTTTGTTGCGGCGCTCCCCTCGGTGCTCATTACCTGTTGGTAACTCCGCTCCTCGGGAAGCACCGCGTCGCGTTCTCGGCCAAAATTCCTGGTTTTCATAGGTCTTCTTTTCGAGCAAAGGCAGATTAAGAATGAAGATCCTAGTCGGCATCAAGCGCGTGGTGGACTTCAACGTCCGCATCCAGGTGAAGAAGGACGGCAGCGGGGTCGAGACCGCCGGCGCGAAGCAATCCATAAATCCTTTCGATGAGATCGCGCTCGAAGAGGCCCTGCGCATCCGCGAGAAGGGCGTGCAGGCGGAGGTGGTGGCCGTGAGCATCGGCCCCTCCGACGTGCAGCAGCAGCTGCGCACGGCGCTGGCCATGGGCGCGGACCGGGCCATCCTGGTGGAGACCGCCGACGCGGTGCAGCCCTTGCTGGCCGCCAAGGTGTTCCTGGAACTCATCCAGCGCGAGAGCGCGGACCTCGTGATCCTGGGCAAGCAGGCCATCGACGACGACTGCAACCAGACCGGCCAGATGCTGGCGGCCCTGTGGGACCGGCCCCAGGCCACCTTCGCCTCGAAGGTGGAACTCAAGGACAAGACGCTCCAGGTCACCCGTGAAGTGGATGCGGGCCTGGAAGTGATCGACGTGGACCTGCCGGCCGTGGTCACCACGGACCTGCGCCTGAACACGCCGCGCTTCGTGAAGATGCCGGACATCATGAAGGCGAAGTCGAAACCCCTCGCCACCCTCAAGCTCGCGGAACTCGGCATCGCCGCGGTGCCGGCCCTGGAAGCGGTGTCCTACGCCGCCCCCGCCCCCCGCAAGGGCGGCCACAAAGTGGAGTCCGTGCAGGCTCTGATAAAAGAACTGCATGACCGGGGGGTGCTCTCATGAGCAAGATACTGGTCATCGCCGAGCATGACGGCGAGAAACTGAACTCCAGCACCGCCCGGGCCGTGAGCTGCGCGCTCGCCATCGGCGGCGACATCGACGTGGCCGTGTTCGCGGCGGACGGCAAGGCCGTCTGCACCGCCGCCGCGAAACTCAAGGGCGTGAAGAAAGTGCTGCGAGTGGCGCGGCCCGAGAACGGCAAACCGCTGGCGGCGGTGCTGGCCCCCCAGGTGGCGAAGCTCGCCGCCGGCTACAGCCACGTGCTCGCCCCTTCCACCACCTTCGGCAAGGATCTCCTGCCCCGGGCGGCCGCGCTCCTAGCCGCGCCCCAGGTGAGCGACGTGATGAAAGTGGTGGACCCCCTCAGCTTCGAGCGGCCCATCTATGCCGGCAACGCCATCGTCACGGTGAAGGCCCCGGCCCAACCCTGCGTGGTGGCCACGGTGCGCACCGCCTCCTGGGCCGCCTGTGGCGAGGGCGGCAGCGCCGAGGTGGCAGACGCCTCCACGGACGCGACGCTCCCATCCCACAGCCGCTATGTGGAACTGAAGCAGGACAAGACCGACCGTCCGGACCTGCAGTCCGCTGTCCGGGTGGTGTCCGGCGGACGCGGCGTGGGCAGCAAGGAGAACTTCGCCATCGTCTACAAGCTCGCGGACAAGCTCGGCGCCGCCGTAGGCGCCTCCCGCGCCGCGGTGGACGCGGGCTTCGTGCCCAATGACCTGCAGGTGGGCCAGACCGGCAAGATCATCGCCCCGGAGCTGTACGTCGCCGTGGGCATCTCCGGCGCCATCCAGCACATCACCGGCATCAAGGACGCCCGCACCATCGTCGCCATCAACCGCGACCCGGACGCCCCCATCTTCCAGGTGGCGGACTTGGGCCTGGTGGGGGACCTGTTCCAGATCCTGCCGGAGCTGGAAGCCGAACTGGACAAGCGCTGACCCGGAACCAACCCCGGCCGGCGTGGTCTGAAGGGACACCAGAAGAATCCGCCGGCGGGGCCGGCGGCCCCCGTTTACCCTGCATCCCAAGAGGCAATCCCATGAAACTGCTGCGATTCCTGCCGGCCCTGCTGCTGGCCTTCTCCCTGCCCGCCCTGGCGGACGACGCGCCCGCCAAGGACGCCGCCAAGCCGGCCAACGACTTCACCAAGCCCAGCCTGTCCACAACCTCCGGGTCCGTGAGCGTGGGCGGCCAGAAGATCAGCTACAAGGCCAACGCCGGCACGCTGGTGCTGAAGGACGACAAGGACCAGCCCACGGTCAGCATGTTCTACGTGTACTACGCGAAGGACGGCGCACCCGCCAACCGCCCCGTGACCTTCTTCTTCAACGGCGGCCCCGGTTCGGCCACCGTGTGGCTGCACATGGGCGCCTTCGGCCCGCAGCGCGTGAAGACGCTGGACGACAGCCATACCCCCGGCGCGCCCTACACCCTCGCCAACAACGACGTGAGCCTGCTCGACGTCACCGACGAGGTGTTCATCGACGCCCCCGGCACCGGCTTCAGCCGCGTGCTGGACAAGGACCTGGGCGGCAAGGGTGACCCGAAGGACTTCTACGGCGTGGACCAGGATGGCAAGGCCTTCGCCTCCTTCATCCAGCAGTTCCTCACCAAGTACAGCCGCTGGAACTCGCCCAAGTACATCTTCGGCGAGAGCTACGGCACCATCCGCGGCCCGGTGCTGACGCTGGACCTGCAGAACGCATCAGTAGATATAAACGGATTGATCCTGCTCTCGGCCATCCCCAACACCGAGATCAGCCCGGACGGCGATAGCCTCAACCCGGCCATCGACATCCCCTTCGCCCTGGTGCTGCCGACCCAGGCCGCCATCGCCTGGTACCACGACCGCGTGCCGAACAAGCCCGCCAAGCTCGAGGACTTCCTCGCGCAGGTGGAGAAGTTCGCCATGGGCGACTACCTGACGGCGCTCAACGCGGGTTCCACCCTGGATCCCGCCGTGAAGAAGCAGGTGGCTGACAAGCTCGCCTCCTTCACCGGCCTGTCCTCGGCCTACTGGATGAAGGCGAACCTGCGCGTCTCCGGCGGCCAGTTCTCCCACGAACTCATGCGCGATTCCGACGAGCTGTCCGGTCGCCTGGACGGCCGCTTCGCCGGCTACGCCCTGGACCCGATCGGCGAGTTCTCCGAGTACGACCCCCAGTCCTCCGCCATCAGCTCCGCCTACGTGTCGCTGTTCAACGACTACGTGCGCAAGACGCTGAACTACACCGTCGACCAGCGTTACGAGCCGCTGTCGTTCGCGGTGAACGGCGCCTGGGACTACAAGCACCAGAACCCGTTCGGCCAGGCCTTCCCGGGCGCGACCAACGTGCTGCCGGACCTCGCCATCGCCATGGGCCAGAACCCCACCATGAAGGTGATGCTGGCGGGCGGCTACTACGACCTGGCCACCGCCTTCTATGCGGCCCAGTTCCAGATGCAGCACCTGCCCATGGACGACAAACTGCAGAAGAACATCAGCTACGGCTTCTACCCGTCGGGCCACATGGTGTATGCGAATGAGGCCTCGGCCAAGGCCCTGCACGACGACGTGGCGAAGTTCATCGAGAACTCGCACAAGTAATCTTTCCGAGACCAGTGCTGATCATTGGGCCGCCGCAAGGCGGCCCTTTCTTTTTCCGGTTCCCCGGTACCGTCCCCTCAACCGCGGGAGGTGGGGGTTGCCAAATACAGAAACAGAGTTAGAATAAATTCGTCGAAACAGGCGCCTGCTAAACGGGCTACCCATAACGACACGGGCCATGCGGCGACTCTCGCCACCCGAGCTAGCTACCCTTCCGGGCGCTTAGCAGGGCGCGACCTCCTCAAGCCCGCTCAACATCCTTAGAAATAGGAGAACCGCCGTGGCCTCTCGCAAGAGGGTGCCCTGGTGGGATGTAGAGCGGTTAGAGAAGATTGCGCGCCTTGTGCGTGAAATTCTTCTGATCGCCCTACTCCTCCACGGGCACCAATAAAACAGGAAGCCGGCCTACAGGCCGGCTTCTTTTTTTGGACTCCGTTCTTATCCCCGTAGCGCGAGCCGAGCATCGCAGCGCGCAAGGCTGGCCCGAAGGGGCGCAACCCAGGGAAGGTTGCGCCCGCGCGAAGGGACAGGGATGTCCCGTGAGCGCGGCCCCGCAGCGAGCGAGAAGCGCAGGGAAGGTGCCGCTTCGGCACCCCGCGCTCCGGGCGAGCGCTTTTGGTTACTTTTGGCGCGCCAAAAGTAACCCGTCCGCGGGGCGGAACACCGCCCTTTTGATAAGGCCGCCGGAGGCGGTCCTTTTTTGTCCGAAGGCTCAAAGCTGCGATAATTGGCCCTCCTTCATCCGGCAGCCAGGTTCATGTCCCAGCCCCTCTGGACCCCCAGCCCAGATCGCACGCGCCAGGCGAATATCACCCGGTTCCTGGACGAGGTGCGCCGCGAGTGCGACCCCGACGTGGCGAACCAGACGGGCCTCTACCGCTGGTCCGTTGAGAATCCTGAGAAGTTCTGGCCCCAGGTCTGGGCCTTCTGCGGCATCAAGGCGAGTAAGTCCTGGGACAAGGTGTTGGTGCAGGGCGACAAGATGCCCGGCGCCCAGTGGTTCACCGGCAGCCGGCTCAACTTCGCCGAGAACCTGCTGCGCTACCGCGACGAACGCGCCGCCATCGTGTTCCGGGGCGAGGACGGCTCCCGCGTCGCGCTCACTTATGCCGAGCTGCATCGCCAGGTGGCGGGGCTCGCCGATGCCCTGCGCAAGTCCGGCGTCGTCACCGGCGACCGGGTGGCGGGTTTCATGCCCAACCGGCCCGAGGCGGTCATCGCCATGCTCGCCGCCACCAGCATCGGCGCCGTCTGGTCCTCCTGCTCGCCGGATTTCGGCATCAATGGCGTGCTGGACCGCTTCGGCCAGATCGAGCCGAAGGTGCTGTTCACGGCGGACGGCTACCACTACGGCAGCAAGGTGATCGACAGCCTGGAGCGCATCAAGAGCGTGGTGGAGAAACTGCCTTCGGTGCAGAAGCTGGTGGTGGTGCCCTACGTCAACAAGCGGCCCGATATCGCCTCCCTGCCGAACGCGGTGCACTGGTCCGACTACCTGACGGACGCTACGGACATCCGCTTCGAGCAGCTGCCCTTCGACCATCCCGTCTACATCATGTATTCCTCCGGCACCACCGGCGTGCCCAAGTGCATCGTGCACGGCGCCGGCGGCACGCTCATCCAGCACCTGAAGGAGTTGGCGCTGCATACGGACCTGAAGCGGGAAGACGTGATCTTCTACTTCACCACCTGCGGCTGGATGATGTGGAACTGGCTGGTGTCATCGCTGGCTGTGGGCGCCACCGTGCTGCTCTACGACGGTTCGGCCTTCCACCCCCAGCACGACACGCTCTGGCACATCGCGGACGAGGAAGGCATCAGCATCTTCGGCACCAGCGCCAAGTACCTATCCGCTGCCGAGAAGTTCGGGGTGAAGCCCCGGGAGAGATACCGCCTCGCGCCCCTGCGCACCATCACCTCCACCGGTTCGCCGCTCCTGCCGGAGAACTCCGAATACGTGTACCGGGACATCAAGCAGGACGTCTGCCTCTGTTCCATCTCCGGCGGCACGGACATCATCTCCTGCTTCGCCTTGGGGAATCCTGCGCTGCCGGTCTATCCCGGCGAGCTGCAATGCCGCGGATTGGGCATGGCCGTGGAGATCTGGGACGATGACGGCAAACCCCTGCGCGGCCAGCCCGGCGAACTCGTCTGCGTGAAGCCCTTCCCCTCCATGCCGGTGTTCTTCTGGAACGACCCGGACGGCAAGAAGTACCACGAGGCCTATTTCGAGCAGTACCCCAACATCTGGCGCCACGGCGACTGGGCCATGCTGACCGAGCACGACGGGCTCATCATCTACGGCCGCTCCGACGCCACCCTCAACCCCGGCGGAGTGCGCATCGGCACCGCCGAGATCTACCGCCAGGTGGAGAAGCTGAGCGAGGTGGTCGAAAGCCTGGTGGTGGGCCAGGACTGGGAAGGCGACGTGCGCGTGATCCTGTTCGTCCGGCTGCGCGAGGGCGTCAAGCTCGACGAGACGCTCATGGCGCGCATCCGCAAGACCATCCGTGATGAGACCACCCCGCGCCACGTACCCGCCAAGATCATCGCCGTGGCGGACATCCCCCGCACCATCAGCGGCAAGATCACCGAACTCGCGGTGCGCAACGTCATCCACGGCCGGCCGGTGAAGAACACCGATGCCCTGGCCAACCCCCAGGCGCTGGAGCACTACCGCGACCTGCCGGAACTGCGGAGCTAGTCCTGAACACATCCGCCCAGCAGACCCCGCGCCAGCTCTATGAGAGCGAACTCGCGCGCCACGGTTTCCTGCGCGATCCGGCCCAGGACCGGGCGGTGGGCGCCCTGGATGCGTTGTACGCACGACTGGTCGCTTCACCCCGTGCCAGTTGGAGCCGTTTCTTGGGCCGTGAAGCCTCGGCGGTGAAGGGCCTCTACATCTGGGGCGGCGTGGGCCGCGGCAAGACCTGGCTCATGGACTGCTTCTTCGACTGCCTGCCCTTCGAGGACAAGCTGCGCCTGCACTTCCACCGCTTCATGCACGAAGTGCACGCGGAGCTGAAACGTCATCCGGACGAGGTGGATCCCCTGCTCCCGGTGGCGCGGCATTTCCGCGCGCGGGCGCGGGTCATCTGCTTCGACGAGTTCTTCGTCTCGGACATCACGGATGCGATGCTGCTGGGGCGCCTGTTCGAGCACCTGTTCGCCCTCGGCGTGACCCTGGTGGCCACTTCCAACGTGCCGCCGGACGACCTCTACAAGGAAGGGCTGCAGCGGGAACGCTTCCTGCCCGCCATCCGTGAACTCAAGTCCCACACCCAGCTGCTCCACGTGGATGGCGACACCGATTACCGCCTGCGCCACATGCAGGGTACCGACCTCTTCTATGTGCCCGCCGGCAAGCAGGCGGATGCCTATCTCACTGCGTTCTTCACCCGGCTCACGGGCCACCAGCATGCGTATACCGATGCACTGGACATCAACGGGCGGCCCATCCCCACCCGGAGCCATGCCGATGGGGTCGCCTGGTTCGGCTTCGAGGCCCTCTGTGAGGGCCCCCGTAGCCAGGAGGATTACATCGAGATCGCCCGGGGCTTCCACACGGTGCTGCTCTCTGGCATACCCCGCTTCGACGCGGACAGCGAGGACGCCGCCCGCCGCTTCATCGCCCTGGTGGATGAGTTCTATGACCGGCGCGTCAAGCTCGCCGCCTCCGCCGCCGTGCCATTGGACAAGCTCTATGCCGGTAAGCGCCTGGAGTTCGAGTTCCAACGGGCCGAAAGCCGTCTGACGGAAATGCAGACAAAAGAATACCTATCGGAACCGCATTTACCTTAAAATCCGCCTTCCTGAATCAGAGGTCTCCCCATGGCTTTCGATGAAGCAGCCTTCGCCGAGTGGCACAAGGCCCAGCAGCAGCAGGTGGCCGACTATCTCCGCCGCCTGCAGATCTTCGACACCGACATCACCGGCGAGTGGCAGTGGATCATCCCGCACCGCGCCATGCTCGGCCGCGTCTGGCCCAAGCATGGGGCGCCCAGCCCGAAGCTCTGGGTCATCACCGGGGTGGTGCCCACCGACCACGCCGAGTCCGGCGCCGCCCGCAACGCGCGCGAGGCCGCCCGCTACTTCGCCCTCAAGTGGCAGCTGGAAGCCGCCCGCCTCGGCCAGGGCAACAATGCCGCCCCCACCGTGGGCGACGCCAAGATCGACTGGAAGGGCATGGAGACCAACATCGCCAAGCGCGCCGAATGGCTGAACGACCTGGTCCAGGACGGCCGCCGCTGGATGCCGGACGGCCTGCCGCTGTTCCGCATGGACCATGAAGCCGCCCAGGGTTAATCCCGTCTCCATCCGCAATATAAAAGGCCGGCTTAAAGCCGGCCTTTTATATTCGTGGTCATTTTCTTTCAACCCGCTTTAAAGCGTCGCGAGCGAGGGCGGGGCTAGGCGGGCAAGGCGAGCAGGAGGGAGCGCGCTCTGATGTGCATGACCGACTGCGAGTCCGAAGCCCAACGACGCCCTGTCGAGCGCAGCAGCTTTAAATAAAAGGCCGGCACATAGCCGGCCTTTTATTTTCTTGCATATGAGATATCAGCCGAAGCGCCGGCGCGTAGCCGTGAGCGCCGCCAGCAGGCCCAACAGACCAAGACCGAAGACGCCACCACCGCTGCTGCCTGTACCGCCGGATCCGCCGTTGCCTCCGCCGGAGCTGCTCCCGCCCTGCAACTGCACGATGTCATGGCCGGACACAGCCACGTAGCTCTTGCCGTCCCAAGCGACGTCCCAGAGCGGGGGGACGTCCAACAGCGTCTCGGTCCCAGCGCCGGTGCTGGGGTCGATCCGCATCATCAAGCCGTGGCCCCTGAAGGTGTCTTCACCCGCGGCCATGAACTCACCGTCGCCCCAGATGAGTGAGTACAACTCGCACTCGGAACACTCGATGCGGTGCCCGACCCAGGCCGCGCCATCGGTGCTGCTGAACGCATAGGTGCCATTGTTGGTCTTGGCCACGGCGAGATAATTCCCGTTGCCGAAGGCGACACCCCCGATACGGGTGCTGGAGAGTGCGCGCGGGCCGCTGAGGGTGGCCTGGGTCCACTTCAGCCCATCCACGGACGTGAAGATCACCGGATCAGGATGCCGGTACAGGTCCATGCCCCATGCGATGTAGCGGCCGCCGGCATAGGTGAAGCCGCCGCCGGTCTGGTCGCTGCCGAGCGTGGCGCCGAAGCGGAGCGTATGGAGGGGCAGGCCAGTCACGGCCTGGGCCTTCCAGGTCTTGCCGTCGGTGCTGGTGAGGACCTCGGCGTTCAGGCCGGCGGCGGCCTCCAGGCCGAGGAACTGCTTGCCATCCGTGGCCACAGCGGCCACGCCGTCATCGGCATCCGCACCGGCCAGCACCGTCGCGACGTTCCAGGTCTTGCCGTCGGTGCTCCATTGCGGGATGCCACCGTTGGTAGTCACGAACACGCCGTTCGCGAAGGCACCACAGCCCTCGCCGGTCACGGTGGGTGCCCCGGTGCCCACCAGCTTGGAGTTCCAACTGGTGCCGTCGCTGCTCACGAGGGCGCCGTCCACGCCGGGGACGTCGAAGATGCCATCGCCAGCGATCACACAGGCGGTCAGGTTGGTCTCGGGGCCCGTGAAGGTCTGGGCCCAGGTCGAACCGTCGCTGCTGGTGTAGACCCCCTGGTACCCCGCTGCCACGTACTTGCCCTGGCTGAAGGTGATGTCGCTCATATCGAATGTCGAGGAGCCGCGGGCGGCCAGCGAGTGGGAGGTCCAGCTCACGCCGTCGGCGCTGGTGAATACGGCGGTATCGTCCCGGGCCGTGCTCTCGGAGGCATCGAAGCCCGCCGCCACGAAGCCGCCGTTCAGGAACCTGATGTGGTTGAACAGCCAGAAGCTGCCGTTGGGTTGCGAGGCATTGCCCAGCTCATGGCCGGTCCAGTTCACGCCATCGGGACTGGTGTAGACGCCCGCCTCGCTGCCCGCCACGAAGGTGCCGTTGCCCCAGGCGGCGGCGTTGAGGCCGCCGGACATGTAGCCGGTATTGCTGGCCAAAGCGCGCGAGGTCCAGTTGAGGCCATCGGGGCTCGTCATCAGGAAATCCCGCGACACGAAGCCGGCGGTGAGCACTCCTTTCACGACGAACTGGTTGCCATCGGTGGTCGCGCCAGTCATGTTGACGAGCCCCCCCGTGATGCCGACGACGCTGAGGGCAGAGCGAGGTAGGATCACACCGCCCCAGCTCGTGGTATGGACGCCGCGTAGGAGCCCACCCGTGCCGGTGCCGTCGCCGGCGGCGCCCACAGCGATGTGGGTCCTACCCATGAGGGCGATCGCGTTCGACACCTCGAGACCGTTGCTCGAACCTTCCACGTCCCAATTGATGCCGTCCGTGCTGCTGACGATGCCCCAGCCCACGGCCCTGAAGCGCTGCCCATCCCATACCACGTCGTTGAAGAGCAGCCCCGCGTCGCTCCGAAGCGAGACCCGCGTCCAGGTCTTGAGGTCGGTGCTGGTCCAGATGCCGTTGGTGGCCGCACCGACGTAGACGGTGCCATCGGTCGCGATGGAGCGGATGGCCACCGCGCTGCGGACCGTGGTCCAGTCGGCGGCCTGTGCCGCGGACGCGAGGCAGGCAGTGAGTGAGAACAAGGCGGCGGCGAACGCGCGGCGATAGTGGCCCGTGACGGATGGCATATGACCCCCTGGTTCATTCATGTATCGAGAACGGCTGCCCTTCCTTGGGTCGGGGTCAGTCCGGTCTTGGCTGGGGAAAAGACTAGGGAGCAGCTGGGACCAAGTCAATGAATGTGACAGCGGAACCGCAAATAAAGGGCGCTTAGTCGTTCACGTGAGCCGGTCGAAATCATCCACCTTGATGGCCTCGCGCCGCAAGGTCTCCGCCGCCCGCAGGGCCGCGCCCTCTCCCGCCGAGATCA
>CAZPAO010000046.1:0-15291 GCA_964584665.1 uncultured Gammaproteobacteria bacterium | reverse complement strand
TCACATTGGTCGCCGTGTTATAGGCAGACAGATCCAGGGTGTCGCTGCCGCCGCCACCAGCCAGGCTGCCGGAGAGGGTCTTGCCGTTGCTGAACACGAAGCTGTCGGTGCTGCTGCCGCCCGTCAGGCTTCCGAAGTTGCTCCAGGCCAGGGTCGCGGTGCTGTCGTTCAGCGTGCCGCTGTCGTTGCCCGTGATGCTCCAGGTATTGGCCGTGTTCTCACCCGTGAGGGTGTTAGCAGCGGTGCTGCTGCCGGTCAGAGTGTCTATGCCGCTGAAGCCGCCGGTGATGCCGCCATCGGTACCGGTATAGCCATTGGCGCCCGAACCCGTCAGGGTCACGTTGGTCGCCGTGGTGTAAGCGGACAGATCGAGGGTATCGCTGCCGCCGCCGCCGCTCAGGCTGCCGGAGAGGGTCTTGCCGTCGCTGAACACGAAGTCATCCGTGTTGCTGCCGCCCACCAGGTTGCCGATGTTCGAGAACGAGCCGACGCCGGTCACGTTGCCGGCATCGTTGCCGGTCACGTTCCAAGTGTTGGCCACGTTATCGGCAGTGAGGGTGTTGCTGCCGCCGGCGCCATTGATGGAGCCGGAGAGCGTGCCGCCGTTCAGGGTGAAGGCATCGGTGCTGCTGCCGCCCGTCAGGCTGCGGAAGTTGCTCCAGGCCAGGGTCGCGGTGCTGTCATTCAGGGAACCGCTGTTGGCGCCGGTCACGGTCCAGGTGTTGGCCGTGTTCTCACCCGTCAGGGTGTTGGCGCCGGAGCCGTCCTTCAGGCTGGTGATGTTGGAGAACCCGCCGGTGGGATTCGTGGCGCCGGCCGTGGTGCCGGTGTAGCCGTTGGCGCCCGAGCCCGTCAGGGTCACGTTCACCGCAGTCGTGTAGGCGGACAGATCGAGGGTGTTCACGCCACCCGCGCCGCCATCGACGGTGCCGGACAGGGTCGCGCCGTTGCTGAACACGAAGTTGTCGTTGTTGGTGCCACCGACGAGGCTGCCGATGTTGGAGAACGTGCCGCCCACGCCGGTGACGGTGCCGGTATTGGCACCGGTCACGGTCCAGCTGTTGGCCACGTTATCGCCGGTCAGGGTGTTGCTGCCGCCGGCACCGTTGATGTTGCCACCAAGCGTGCCGCCGGAGAGCACGTAGCTGTCGTTGCCGCTGTTGCCGGTCAGGTTCTCGACCGCGCTGAAGGTGACCGTGGCGCCGTCGATCTGACCCGAGTTGGAGCCGGTGACGGTGTAAGTATGGGTGCCGGTCTGGCCGATGATGGTGTCGCTGCCGGTGCCGCCGTTGTAGGCGACGCTGCTGCCGGTGATGGCGCCCGCGCCCAGGGTCAAGGTGTTGCCGCCGTTGGCCTGGCCGAAGTTGACCTGCACGGCGCCGCCGGAGCTGATGCCGTTCAGGGTCAGGTCGTTCTTGTCATCCAGCGTGATGTTGTTGCTGCCGGTGTTGGTGAGGCTCACCGCGCCGGTGAAATCGTTGCCCGTGTTCGACAGGTTAATGGTGAACCCGCCAGTGGTGACGCTGGTGGTCCCCGGGACGGTGAGCACGCCCGCTTGGCTCACGGCGCCGCCCGCGGTGACGGTCAGATTGCCGGTGCCCGCGAGGGTCGTGGTGGGCAGCACCACCGAACCGCTGGCCGCGGTGACGGTGAGGTTGACGTTGGACGCGGGCGTGATGGTGCCGGCGCCGCTGTCGGTGACGTTGCCACCGGTGACCAGGCTGAGGGTGCTGGCAGCCGTGGTGACGCCCGTGGCGCTGAAGCTACCGAAGACGTCTATGCCTCCGGTGTTGGCGACGGAGCCGATGGTCAGACCACCGGTGCTGGTGATGAAGTTCAACTCCGTGCTGGAGAGACCGAGCTTGGTGCCGGCTGTGTCCGTGGCTGCGCCACCGATGGAAATGACATCGCCTGCCGCATCCGGCGCGAGGGTGACAACGCCGGAACCGGAATTCACGGCCGCCGCGATGCTCATGGTGTTGCCGATGAGCGTGATCGGGCGGTTGGTGGTGGTGAGGCCCGCGCCGCCCGCGATGGTGATCGCCGCCGCGCTATTGGTGTTGCCGGTCCACAGGGTCAGGGTGCCGCCGGTCATGTTGCCGAAAGTGAGCGCCGCGGCGCCGGTGGTTGCGATGGTGCCAAGGAAGGTCGAATCGCCGATCTGGATGCCGCCGGTGGTGGTGATGGCGGTGAGTTCAGCCTGGGTCAGGCCGAGCTGGAAGGCAGCGTCCGCGCCGCCGAGCAGAATCGTGCTCGAAGAACTCTTGGTGTGAGGCGTGATGGTCACGAGACCCGAGCCGGAGCTGATGCTGCCGCTGAGCGCCAATTCATCCGCGATCAGAGTGACCGCGCCGTTCGTGGTGGTCACTGCCCCCGTCACGTTCAGGGTGGTGGTGCCGTTGTCCAGCAGGAAGCCGGTGGCGCCGCCGCTGACGCCGCTGAGGGCGGTGGTGATGGCGTTGCTGGTGTTATCGAGGGTGACGCTACCGCTAGAGACCACGGCCAAAGTACCGGCCTGGATGATGCCGGGCTCGGTGACGTTGCCGACGGAGTTACCAGCTCCGGCCGCGCCGACGTTGACGGTGCCAGCTGCCGCGGCGCCACCGGTACCAGCCTTGGCGATGATGTTGCCGTTGAGGATGAGGGCATTTCCGCCCGTCTCCAGGGTGACATTGCCGCCGATGCCCGCAGTGCCCGAAGCGGAGTTGCCACCGGTGGTATTGATGTTCGGCGTGGTCAGAGTGCTGGCGGTCTTGATGGTGACCGCGCCGCCCGCGCCACCCGCGCCACTCACGGTGGCCGCACCGCCGTTGGTGATGATGGTACCCAGACTGGGTGCGCTGGCAGAGGTGGACGTGATGGTGACTGCGCCGCCGACACCGGCGCCGTTCGTGCCCAAGCTCTGTCCGCCGGTGGTGGTGATGCTGGAAAGACTGAGGGCACCGGAATTATTGGTGATGTTGACGGCGCCGCCCGCGCCACCCGTGTGATTGCCACCAGCGCCGGTGACAGTATTGCCTCCGGTGGTGGTGATACCGCCCGCAACGGACACGTTGCCGGCGGAGTTGAGGGTGACGATCGCAGTGGCGTCGCTGGTGCCGTTGCCCGTCGATGTGCTGTTGCCGGCGGCCGCATTGATGAACGAGGTGACGCCGATATCGCCGCTGGTGGTGGTGGTGAGGGATACCAGACCGCCCGCACCACCTGTATGGGCAGCCGAGCCGGCACCATTGCCACCGTGGGAATCAAGGGCACCGACGCTGATTGAACCGTTGGTATCGCTGAACGTGATGCTGCCGCCCGCGCCACCGTTACCACCGGTGGCGCCACTGCTGACGCCGCCATTGCTCGTGACCGATGTCACGGTGATGCCGCCGCCAGTGGCCGTGAGGTTCACGGCGCCGCCCGCGGCGGCATTGTTGTTGCCGGTGCTGTTGCCGCCGACGGAACTGATCGTGCCGAGGCTGATAGCGCCGGCGGATGCGGTGACCGTGATCGTGGCGGCCGCGGTACCCGTACCCGCAGTGGCTCCGTTGCTGCTGAGATTGCCGCCTCCGGTGACGGAGGTCCCACTGATGCCGATGGTGCCACTCGTACCGGTGCTCGAGCTGGTGATGCTACCGCCGATGGAGACGGTGGAGCTGCCCGTGACGCTGATGGCACCGCCCACAGTTGCGGCGGCGGCGGAGGCGCTGGCGATGCTACCGCCGACAGAGACGGTGGTGCCGAAGATGTTCACGGCGCCACCATTGCTGCTGATGCTGCTGCCGATGGAGACGGAGCCAGAGTTACCCGCACCCGCCGCATTGATGGTGACAGGGGTGGTGGTGGCGGCAACCGTGCCGTTGCCCGAGATGGTGCCGGAGCCGCTGAGGACGATGCTGTTGCCAGCACCGCGGTTCTGCAGGCTGACCGTTCCGCTATTGGTCGTCGCGCCCGCCGCGGTGCTGACGATCGGCGAGGTGATGGTGAGGGTGCAGGTGGCGCAGGCGCCGGCCGTATAGACGGCGTTAGCCGTGGCACCGCCATAGTTGGCGTACAGATCGATGTTGAGCGCGCCGGTGGTGACGCTGATGCCATTGGTGGAGGACGGCGTGAAGCCGCCGCCGGAGCAGGTGGTGGCGCCGCCGCCCATGCAGATGCTGCCAAAGGCTTCCAGCACCAAGGTGGACCTGTTGCCGGCCGCGGTCTCGGTGGCCGTGATGGGGGTGGAGATGATGATGTCACCGGCCTGGGCTCCAGCAGCCGAGGGCCCAGTAAAGACGATCACGGTCGCACCGCTCACGTTTAACAGGCCTTGGAGGGTGGTCACAAGCACGTTCGAGTCGTCAGCCGCAGCCGTGTAGTTGTTACCCGCGAAGGCTCCGGTCATGGAGCAGGCGGCGCAGATGGTGACGTTGTGCGGGTCCAGCAGCCAGGTGCCGCCGGCGGTCAGCATCACATTGCCGAAGGCCTGGAGGTTGTCCGCGCTGGAGGTCTCGACGAAGCCGCCGTTGCCGCCCGCGCTGCCGCCGTTGGCGCTGATGCTGCCGAAGAAGCCGGTGTAGTCATCCGACCAGACGATGACCTTGCCGCCATCGCCAAATTCAGTGGCATCCGCATCCAGCACGGTGGACGGGAACACGACCGTGTCGGAGGCGGTCTGAACCCCATTGCCGCCGTGGTAGTCGCCGCCCACCAGGATGGTGCCGCCGCCGAAGGCGCCGGAGGCATCCACACTGGAGTTGCCGAACAGGCCCACGCGGTGGCCGAGGATCTGGACGTCGCCGCCGGTGCCGGCAGCAGCTGAGGCATCGATGACACCGCCCATGAGAGACGTGGTGGCATTGGACTGCATGAGCACGGAGCCGGCATCGCCCTGCGCCGCGCTGACATCTATAGAGCCGCCGTTCTGTACGGTGCCGCCCTGGGCGGTGAGGCTCACGCTGCCGGTGTGGTCGGTGGTGGTCGGGAGCGAGGGCTCGCCCTCGCCGTCGACGCTGGAGACGCCGCCGCCCAGGAACACGCCACCGCCCTCGCGGGTGACGATACCGGTGGCTTCGATCACGCCGCTGTTGTTCACCGCCTGGGCGAACACGTTGCGGGCGACGTTGGCGGTCATGATGACCGAGCCGCCGTCGGCCTGGACGGTGCCGGCGTTCTCGACCGCGGCGCCGCTCTCGGCGTCCAGCATCTTGTGCAGCACGGGTTCGCTGACTTCGAAAGACATGAGCCCATCGCCGTCGAAGTCGACGGTGACGGCATGACCGGCCACGAGGTCTACCTGGCCTAAGTTGGCCTGGATGACGCCGTCGTTATAGACACTGCCGCCGATGAGGTTGACGGAGCCGCCGTCAGCGGCGATGAGGGTGCCGTGGTTGACGATGGGACCGCCGTCCTGGCCCGGGGCCGCGGCGAAGTCGAGCTTGCCGGCCATGAAGTCGGAATCGGAGATGTTGAGCGAGGTCGCGAACAACGCGCCCGTGTTCACATAGGCGGTCTTGCTGAAGAAGATGCCGTTGGCATTGAGCAGGTAGACCTGGCCGTTGGAGATCAGGTTGCCGTAGATCTGGCTGGCGTTCTGGTCGAAGATGCGGTTGAGGGCGGCAGAATTGGAGTTCGGCTGTATGTACTGGACGGTCTGACCCTTGCCGATGTTGAAGCTGTTCCAGTTGACGACGAGGTTGTTGGACTTCTGGTTGATGACCGTATAGTTCTGGTTGGGATTGCTGATGCGGCCCTGGCCGGCCACGACCTGCCCGCCCTGCGGGTTGGCTTGCGCCTGGAACACGGTGGCGGCGAGGCCCGCGCAGAGCAGCAAGGCCGCCCCCACACGCAGTCCGGCCTTGAACCCCGTTCCATCCGCCCGTCTCGTGGGCAACCCATTCCAGCTCTTCATCGTCTGCCTGCCTTCGTATCTATATATAGGTACGTTTGTCCAAACCCTGTTCCACGTCATGTCGGCTTATGTAAATAAATTCTAGCAGCCGGGTACTGCCTAACCCGGCCGCCAGTCGCCGACCAACGGCTCAACCGGCGTGGGCCCATCACCTTCCCCGACCCGGCTCCGCGTCCCGCGCGGACCCGGGGTCCGGGATCAGAAGCTGTATGTCACGTCGAACCACGTCTCGCTTGAATCGTTAATCGCATTGGGATCCGCCACAGCGGGCTTGCCGTTGCCGTTGGTGTTGCCCCGCGCACCGCCGTTCAACCGCGCCCATTGCAGGTTCGCGGTGAAGCTGCCCGGGATGGTGAACACCAACCCGATGCCGCTGCCCGCGAGGTACTTGCGGTTGGCGGTATCGGTCGGGTCGTTGTCATAGCCGCGGGCCGCATCCACGAACACCCGGAACCGCAGCACCTGGCCCCAGGTGTAGCTGCCGAAGGCATGCTTATCACCAAAACCGGGCGCGCTGATGCTGTATTCCATGGAACTGAAGATGCCGTTGTCCACCAGGAACTGGGACGTCGGCGCCGCGCGCACGCTGTCCGGGCCGCCCATCACGAACTGCTCGAGGGATGAGAGCAGGTCGGGGGAATACTGGCCGCCGAAACGGAACAAGAGGCCCTGGGTGTTGGGCAGGTTCTTGTACCACTGGTAGTTGAGGGTGAGCTTGTTGAACTCAGGCGTGTTCGGGTTGCCGTCCGCACCGGTGCGGCTCGGCGGCACGCCGGTCTTGTTCTTGTTCTGCGGACCGAAGTCGGCCAGCACGTCCGCCTTGGTGGGGACGCCGAGCAACCCTCCGAAGCCGTGCTCGAAGCGCCCGGTGATGGTGGAGATGGTGTTGCTCTCGGTGCTGATGTTGTCGAAGTTCAGTTGCGCGCCGAACACAGCGAGATCGTCGCGATTGAGGACGCCACCGACGCCCAAACCCTTGATGGCGGTAGTCGTGTCTGCGCGCTTGCGGCTGAGGTCTAGCGTGCCGATGAGGTTACTGGTGCGGGAACGGAAGAAGTCGTGTTCTTCGGAGAGTGCGGCGATCTTGGATATGCCGCCGACGCCGCCCGCGGTACCCACGCTGAACGAGTTGCGGCTGAGATCCAATGCCCAGTCGTTGTACGCGTCGTACACCGGACGCTGATAGCGGACGTCACCGTAGGTCGAGTCACCCGCCGGCGTAGTCGTGGTGATCGTCTTGCCGCCGACGGTGTTGCTAGACGTAGTGCTCGTGCCGAACGTCTTCAGCGCGGTGACGGACAACAGGTCCGCATCGCCGGTCGGGTCGTTGACGTCGAGCGTGCCGATGAGACGCTTGCGTCCGGTGAACTCGGTGCCGTCGTTGTCCGCGCGCACGCTGCCGTCGAAACGTTTCTCGTTCTGGACGTTGACGACGATGTCGGTGGTGCCGACGTCGTCGCCCGGACGGAACACGCCGGCGGCGGAGAGGCCCGGGTACTTCGTGAGCGTGAGCAACGCGTTCTCGGTGCGGCCGATGGTGACGAGTTCGCCGAGCAGCGGCTTGAACGGACGCGCGAGGACTTCATCCGAGTACATCTTGTTGCCGGAGGTCTGCACCTTCTCGAGACGGCCTTCGAGCACGCGCACGTTGACGACGCCGTCCTTGATCTCCTGCGCCGGGATCACCGCGCGCGCGAGGAAGTAACCCTTGTCGTGGTAGTACTGCGTGACCGCATCGGCCACCTTCTGCAACTGGCCGATGGTGAGGCCCTGCAGACGCTGCAGGCGCTCGAGCATCAGCTGCTGGATGAACGCCTGGTAGGACTTCTGCTGGTCATCCGGCGACTGGGTCTTCACCGCGTTCTGCATGAACTTGATGATCTTGTCCTGCTCCTCGGGCGTGAAGCCTTCGGGCCCTTGCTTCTCGAGGTTCTGCTTGGTGAGGCGCTGCGACTCGACGATCTTCTGGATCGAAGCGAACACCGCGTCCACCGCGGCCTGGATGTCTTCAGGATTGATGCCGGCCTTGCGGTCGCCCACGACGCCGGTGATGACGAAACGCTTGACGAACACACGCTCGCCTTCGTCGGCGCCCAGCGGTCGCTCATACACAGGCGGCACGGAAAGATCGAGGTTGGTCTCGGGGATCGGGATGGTCGGGGGCGGCATCACCGGCTGTGCGCCACCGGGTTGCGCACCCGCGGGCAGCGGCGGTAACGGCGGCGGCAACGGCGGAGCAGCGACGGCCGCCAGTGACAAGGTCAGACCGAAGCTCAAGACCCCGGTCCGGATGAAACGAGTGCGCGCTGACAACCTGGCCTGCATCATAAGCCCTTAATTTTTTGCATGTTGTTTCCCCTCTCACACCGCGGCGGTCGGACAGCAAAACCCCGAAAAACAGGGCCTGTCACGTCCCCTGCCCGACCGACAAGATAGCCTTTCAGGGGGGGGGTTTGCAACATATGTAATATGCTTTTATCCAGATGTTACCGGGCCTTCAAACGGCTAATCCCAGGGACGCTACACTGCGACCGGGACAGGGCCTAATCAGTTATGTAACATGTGTTTTCCGGCGGTTTCCGGAAGGGGATTCCGGCTTTCCGTTCCGGTCTCAGGGGCCATCTGGCAAGGCAAAAAAGCATGAGTGAAGCCCGCGCTTTCCACTGGAACTCACGTGCCATCAGTCACGTGGGTGCGGTGCGCAAGAACAACGAAGATTCCTACCTGCATCGCCCGGATCTCGGCGTGTGGGTGGTGGCGGACGGCATGGGCGGCCACGCGGCCGGTGACGTCGCCAGCCAGACCGTGGTCGAGTGCATGACGCAGATGTCCGCAAATGGCAGCCTGAGCGCCATGATCGACTCGGCCGAGGACAAGCTGCTGGAAGCCAACCGCCGCCTGCTTGCGCTCGCGGTGAACCAGCACCAGCGCACCATCGGCAGCACCGCGGTCGCCCTGCTCGCCCGCGGCAACTACGTGGCCTGCCTGTGGGCCGGCGACAGCCGCGTGTACCGCGTGCGCGGCAAGAAGGTGGAGCGCCTGACCCAGGACCACGCGATGGTGGAAGACCTGGTGTCGAGCGGCCTCATGTCCCGCGACGAGGCCATCAGCCATCCGCAGGCCAACCGCATCACCCGCGCCATCGGCGCCATGCCGGGCCTGTTCGTGGACGTGGAGATGTTCAGCGTCGAACCGAACGACCTGTTCGTGCTCTGCAGTGACGGCCTGTACAAGGAACTGACGGACACCGAGATCGGCAAGACGCTGAGCGGCAACGAACAGGCGGTGGACGCCCTCATCAACCTCGCGCTGGAACGCCGTGCGCGCGACAACGTGACCGCCATCGCGGTGCGTTTCACACAATGAGATCTGGATACAACGCGGATGTCCCCCGGACGTCCATGATCGCCTCGGGAGAAGGTCAGTGACTGATTTCGAAAAACTGCTCAACGACGTAGTCAACGGGAAAGGAAACCTGGCGCCGTTGCGCGGCTGGCTGGACAAGAACCTGTCGAAACCCGGTTGCGACCACGCCACGCTGCTCGCCTCGCTCGACAAGGCGCAGGCTTCCGGACTCTCCGAACCGGTGGTGCGTGCGATCCGCACCCACATCGAATCCGTGGCGCCGGCCGCACCCGCCGCCGACTTCCCCTTCGAACTGGATGAACCGCCGCCGCCGAAGGGCGGCAAGTCCGCCGAGAAGACACAGATCCAGGCGAAGAGCGGCGAGAAGACGGTACTCACCGGCAACGACAAGACGCGCCCCGCCACCGACCGTACACTGACCGCGCCGAGCGACCGCACCACCATCCAGCAACCCACCGGTGAAGATCCGAACGCGACCATGCGCACGGACAAGGGTCAGGGTCGTACCGTGATCACGCGCAGCAGCGGCGGCAAGGAAGATGCCACCACGCGCAGCGGCGGTGGCGGCAACGAGACCGACCCGTTCGCGATAGACTCGCAGCCGACCGCGGGACGCAGCGGCAGCAACCCGACCACCGGCACGAGCTGGCGCACCAGCACCGGGCTCAAGGCATCCGGCGGAGCCGACAACCTCGGCCCCGGCTCCGTGCTCAAGGAACGCTTCGAGCTGATGGACGTGCTCGGCGAAGGCGGCATGGGCAAGGTGTACAAGGCGCGCGACCTGTTGAAGGTCGAGGCCAAGGACAAGAACCCGTACATCGCGGTCAAGACCCTGACCGGCGACTTCAAGCAGCACCCCGAATCCTTCATCGCTCTGCAACGCGAATCGAGCAAGGCGCAGCGCCTCGCCCATCCGAACATCGCCACCGTGTACGACTTCGACCGCGACGGCGGCATGGTGTACATGACCATGGAGCTGATGGAAGGCGACGAACTCGCCAAGTACATCAAGCACCTCCCCGCCGGCGGCCTGCCGGTGGCGGAAGCGATGAACATCATCAAGCAGCTGTGCGACGGCCTCGCCTACGCACACTCGAAGCAGCTGGTGCATTCCGACTTCAAGCCGGGCAACGCCTTCCTCACCAAGGACGGCACCGTCAAGCTCCTCGACTTCGGCATCGCGCGCGCATCCAAGACGCGCAAGGACACCGTCGGCGAGACCACGGTGTTCGATCCGGGTCAGCTGGGCGCGCTCACGCCCGCGTACGCCACCGTGGAGATGTTCGAGGGCATGGACCCGGATCCGCGCGACGACATCTACGCGCTGGCCGCTGTCTCCTACGAACTGCTCACCGGCAAGCACCCCTTCAACAAGCTCTCGGCGCCCAAGGTGCTAGAGAAGGGCCTGAAGCCCGCCTCTGTCGCCAAGCTGACGAGCCGCCAGAACCGCGCGTTGATGAAGGCACTGGCCCTACGCCGCGAAGAACGCACGCTCTCGGTGGAGGAGTTCTGGGAGAACATCCGGCCGCGCAAGAGCCGCGTCAAGCAGTACACCGCCATCGGCGTGGGCGTGGCCATCGTGCTCACCATCGCGCTGTACGGCCCGATCATCGGTTACGTGCACGCCCGCCGCAACAACCAGGTGGTGGCGCAGATCGAATCCGGCAGCGTGGACATCCCCGCGATCCTGAAGGTGGTCACCACCTACGACAAGGATTCGCAGCGCGCGATCCTGGATAACGCCAAGGACAAGATCATCAAGTACTTCGAGTCGCAGGCGGAAGGCGACGTCGCCGAAACCAAGGGCCAGTACAACTACGCCGCTGCGCTGGACGCCATCACGGCCGCCAACGGCTACTACCCCGACTCGGCGGAACTCGCGAACTATGGCCAGGACCTCAACCACCGCAAGGCGACCCTGATCAGTCAGCTGACCACCAACTTCAACAACATGATGACGGCGGGCAAGCTGATGCCGAGCAACGGCGACGACATCACCGACGTGGTGAAGATCCTGCGCGTCGCAGACCCTGCCAACAGCATGCTCAAGGACGCGCGCCTCTCCAACCGCTACGCGGTGATGGTGCAGCAGGCGGTGGGCGACAAGGATTACGTCGCCGCCAACGACATGTTGAAGGTCGGCCTCGATTACGCGCCGAGCGATGCCTTGTTGCTTAACCTCTCCGACCAGGTGAAGCGCGAACTGAAGCGCGAGCAGGATGCCCAGCTCATCGCCCAGCTGCAGACCAAGCTGCGTGAAGCCACGCCCGGCCTGCGCACGCTCGCGGACTTCGACAAGGTCCGCGACGACATGAACAAGCTGCATAACCTCAACCCGGGTGACTCGGTCATCCAGAAGATGAACGACCCGTTGAAGACGGCGCTCTCGAACGCGCTCGCGACGGCTGCGCAGCAGAAGCGTTGGGAGGATGCGGAGAAATCGCTCTACACCTATTCGCATCTGTTGGCCCTGCCGGACCTCCTCGCGCAACGGCAGACCCTGAGCCAGGCCGAAGTGACCGGCGGCTACGTGCCGGCCGACATGCAGGCGCGCCTCGGCCAGGTCAAGCAGCACCGCGACTCGATCACGGCACTGCTCGCCGGCGCCAAGTACGACAGCGACTGGGACAACCAGCTGCTCGGCGCGTTCGAGGAGACCACCGCGCTCCTGCAACCGAACGACATGGACTGGTACCAGGAACTGCGCGACAGCGTGGCGAAGAGCTACATCAAGCTCTCCTCGCAGATGGTGCAGCAGAACCGCTTCGATGCGGCCGAGAACCTCATCGCCAGCGGCAAGCTCTACTCGCCGCAGCTGCCGGACTTCACGCCGGCGGAACAGGCGCTGGCTTCGGCGGAGCAGGCGTTCAAGACGGCGCAGACCGAGAAGCTGCGCGTGGCGCAGATCGACGCTTCGAAGAACCAGTTCCAGACGCAGTTGAACGCGGGCCAGATGGACGCCGCCAAACAGACCTATGCGACCTTGCAGCAGACCCTGCCGGCGAACGACGCGTTCTTCAGCGACACAGCGCCCAAGGCCTATGCGATGGCCTACCTCAACCTGGCGAAAGGCCGCGCCGCGAGCAACGACTTCCGCGGTGCCATGCAACTGGTCAAGACCGGCTTGCAGTACGCGCCCTTGGATGACCTGAAGAAGGCGCAGGCCGACTACGCGGCCCAGGCCTCGAAGGGAGACCTGCTGGCCATGGTGGACAACCTGCAGGCCTCTGGCATCGGCGACCTCAAGGCCAAACTGGCCGAAGTGCAGAAGCAGTTCCCCAAGGAATCGGCCACCATCGCCGATAACCTGGTGAAGCGCCTGGCGCAGCACATCGATTCCCTGAAGGACACCGATGCGGGCCTCGCCTATGACCTGTGGAACGCCGCCCGCACGGGCTTCCCGGACAGCTCGGCGATCGCTTCCTTGAAGATCGCGCCGCCGGCGCGGCCCTCCAAGTTCGCCGGCCTCGGCCGCGATGCCATGAAGCAGAACAACCTGAGCAAGGCCCAGAGCTACTACGACCAGGGCCAGCAGCAGGAAGCCGGCAACCAGGACCTGGCGCAGTTCGGCCAGAGCCTGCAGAAGGCCGAGGCCGATGCGAACCAGTACTTCGTCGCCTACCAGCAGTACATGCAGGCGGGGCAGACGGCGCAGGCGCAGCAGTACCTGGCCGAGGCCCTGCGCCGCTGGGCGGACAACCCGGGCTGGCTGAACGAGAACAAGAAGTTCGCCACCGTGCAGCAGCCGACGCGCAGCGCCAACGGCAGCAAGCCCTGCACCGCCGATCTCGCGGGCTACGGCCGCTCCGGCCGCGCGGAATGCTTCGACATGCTGGACGGCAACGTGCGCGGCCCGACCCTGGTGGTGGTGCCCGCCGGCGGCGGCAGCAGCACGCCCTTCGCCATCGGCAAGTACGAGGTGTCCGTGGGCGACCTCAACGCCTTCTGCAAGAGCGGCGGTGGCTGCCAGCCTTCCGGTGACGGCGCCGACATGCCGGCCGTGAACGTGTCCTTCGCCACGGCCAAGGCCTATGCGGCCTGGCTCACCCAGAAGAGCGGCCTGCGCTACTACATCCCCAGCCAGGACCAGTGGGCCTATGCGGCCAGCACCGGAGGCAGCGACGCCAACCGCGACGTGAACTGCAACGTGAAGCTGGGCGATACGGTCATCAAGGGTCTCTCCATCGTCTCCGTCACCACCGGCAAGTCCAACGCCTGGGGCCTGGTGAATTACCTGGGCAACGTGCAGGAGTTCGTCGCCGCCGGCGGCGGCACGACCGCCATGGGCGGCGACTACCAGGACCCGCTGGCCCAGTGCACCACATCCCTCAGCCGGCCCGGTAGCGGCGCGGCGGACCCGTTGACGGGCTTCCGCGTGGCGCGGGACATCAACCCATGAAGTCCTCCCAGGTACGCGACCTCGCCCGCCGTTACGCGACGGGCAAGCTCAGCCAGGAGAACTACCGCAACCAGCGGCGGTCGCTCATCGATTCCATCACCGGCGGCGGCATCCAGCTCGCCTACCGGGAGGATGAGCGTGCCGTGGCACGGCCGCGCTTCAACAACAAGCTCCTCGGCATGGTGGTGGTCGTCTTGATCGCCACCGGCATCGCTGCGGTGGTGGTGCTGAAGCGCACTGCCGCGGGCCACCCCTCGGGCGCACAAGCAGCCCCCGCCGTCGAGGCGCCTCCTACGGCGCCGCCGGCCCCGGGACCGGAGCTGGTGCGTACCTTCGTGGAAGCCAATGACTGGAGCGATGGCAGCCTGCAGAGCTTCGAGCGCCGCTGGGATGCCCTGGGTGCGGACGGTCAGTCGGCCGCCAAGGACAGCCTAATGTACCCGCGCCTGGTCAGCGGCATACGCCAGCAGATCGATTCGGAGAAAGCGGTGGCATCGGGCGGCGCGGCGGATGCGCACCTCACGGAACTGCAGAAACTGGCCAAGTCCCTCGGAATCCCCGCGTCCTGACCGGCATCGCGCCGGTCCTGCGAAGATCCTAGACCTTACTCCTCGCTCTGGAAGGGTTCGCGGCCTCTCGGCTGCGCTATCCCTGCTCCGCCGAGAGCCCGGGGATGCTTCCTGCATCCCGTCCGCCGCTATGCGGCTCACCCACGAACGGGCGTACAGGGGTCCGAGGCATAGCCTCGGACGGGCATACAGGGATGTATGCGCAGGCCTACAAGCGAAGCAGGATGCGTAGCGCAGTAGTGCGCCCGAACCACTCCACTTCAGTGCTTACTATTCTTCGCTTTGGAAGGAGATGGCATCGGGGGATTCTGGAGCCAGACGCTGCCCCAAACCGATGATGCCGCTACCCTTGATGGGATAGTTGTCGCGGCGCACGAACAGTTCCTCGCCGGAACTGGTGCGCACGTAGGTGCCGTTGATGCTCTGGTCGATGAGCACGAAGTTGCCCTTGCGCAGCTCGATGCGCGCATGCATGCGCGAGATCAGCGTGTTCTTGACCACGAGGTCGTTCTCGTCGGCGCGACCCATGACCACGGACGAATGCAGGTCGTTGACCTCGACCGACTGGTCGCGGTAGCGCAGCATGAGCTTGGCTTTCTTGGTGTCGCTGGTGGTGGGCTTGAACGAGGTGGACATGCGCGTCACGTCCTCGCGCTGCCACAGCAACTCGATCATGTCGATCTCGTCTTTCTTGCCCTTGACCGCGGCACGGTCGATCTGGCGCGTGGAGGCCTTCCACACATCGGAGAGCTTATCCATGGTGGCGGCTGTGGTGAGGGTCTGGCCGGCCTTGGCCTGGCCCGCCATGCGGGCGGCGGTGTTGACCGCGTCGCCGTAGACGTCGCCGTCGGTCTCGACGATCACCGGACCGAAGTGGAACCCTACGCGGATGGCGACGCTCTTGCCCTGCACGACGAGGCCGGCGGAGATGCGCTCCTGCATGCCGCTCGCGGCATCCGCCGCGGCGCTCGGATCCTCGAACACGGACATGACTTCATCGCCGATGGTCTTGACCACGCGGCCTGACTGGCGCTTGGTCTCCTCGTCCATGATGGCGACGCATTTCGCGACGGTGTCCC
>CAZPAO010000045.1:0-15431 GCA_964584665.1 uncultured Gammaproteobacteria bacterium | reverse complement strand
GCGGTCGAAGAACTGGCTGAACTCCTCGCGGGCACGGGGGTTGAAGAGGATGGACTTGGCCCAGCCCTGTCCCGCGCCGAGTACGTCGCCATAGGAGAATCCGCCGCCTGCCAGCAGGCCCTTGAAGTCGGCAAGCGATACGCGCCCCGAGAGGATGTCGGTCATGTGCACGTCTTGGGCAGCGAAACCCGCCCGGTCCCATGCGGCCGCCATCTCCACCTGTCCATTCACGCCCTGCTCGCGCAGCACCGCCACCTTGGGGCGGGCTCCCTTGCCGATGTATGGCGCCGCCGGGTTCTCGGCGAGATCGAACGTGAGCTTGGCGTGCAGGCCCGGGTCACCGGCATCCTGCTTGGCTTCCCATTCCTGCTGCGCGCCGGCCGGATTGTCCCGGAGCCGCTGCATGTGGAAGGAGAGTTCACTCCAGGCCCCGTGCAGCTCGGTGCAGGCCTCGTCCAGTAACACCTCGCGGGCGCGGCTGATGACGATGCGTCCGTCCTTGCGCGGCGCGCCGAGGGCATGCACGTGGGCGCCGAGACCGTGGCGCTCGAACATCGCATGCACCCGTTGCGCGTCGCGCCCGTGCACCTGCAGCACCGCCCCCGCCTCTTCCGCGAACAAGATGGCGGCGGTCTCGCCGCCGAGCGCATCCAGATGCAGGTCCAAGCCACAGTGGCCGGCGAAGGCCATCTCGGCGAGCGTCACGAACAAGCCGCCGTCGGAACGGTCGTGGTAGGCGAGCAGCAGGCCCACCCGCGAGAGTTCCTGGACCGCGGCGAAGAAGCCGGCGAGCCTCCTGGGGTCATCGATGTCCGGAGCGACATCGCCGCTCTCACCGAACACCTGCGCGAGGCAGGATCCGCCCAACCGGTGCTTGCCAGCACCCAGATCCACCAGCAGCAGTTGGGTATCGGCGTGATCGCAGCGCAGCTCCGGCGTGAGGGTACGGCGGATGTCCATCACCGGCGCGAAAGCGGAGACCACCAGCGACAGGGGTGCCAGCATGGTGCGGGTCTCGCCATCCTTCTGCCAGGTGGTCTTCATGGACAGCGAGTCCTTGCCCACCGGTATGGCGAGATCCAAGGCCACGCAGAGTTCGCTCACGGCCTTGACGGTATCGTAGAGGGTCGCATCCTCGCCGGGGTTGCCGCAGGCGGCCATCCAGTTAGCGGAGAGCCTGACCTTGGCGAGTTCGCCGATGTCGGCGGCGGCGATGTTGGTGATGGCCTCCGCCACCGCCAGGCGCCCGGAAGCCGGCGCGTCGATGACCGCCACCGGCGTGCGCTCGCCCATGGCCATGGCCTCGCCGCAATAACCTTCGTAACTCGCGGCCGTGACCGCGAGGTCGCTCACCGGCACCTGCCAGGGACCGACCAGGGGGTCACGGTGCACCTGGCCGCCCACCGTGCGATCGCCGATGGTGATGAGGAAACCCTTATCGGCCACGGCCGGCAGGCGCAGCAGGCGGAACACCGCTTCGCGCAACTCGACTTTGGAAGCGTCGAAGGCGCGATGCGGCGGCGCGAGACGCTCCACATCGCGCAACATCTTGGGCGGCTTGCCCAACAGCACTTCCATCGGCATGTCCACCGGCGGCTTGCCGAGCAGTGGATCCAGCACCTTGAGCTGACCGTCGCCGCTGGCTTCGCCGATTACGGCGTAGGGACAGCGTTCGCGCGCGCAGAGCTTCTCGAAGTCCGAGAGCCGCGCCGGGGCCACCGCCAGCACGTAACGCTCCTGGGCTTCGTTGCACCACACCGCCATGGGCGACATGCCGGGCTCGTCACTGGGGATGCGACGCAGGTCGAAGTGCCCGCCGCGGTGGCTGGCGTCGATGATCTCGGGCACGGCGTTGGAGAGACCGCCCGCACCCACATCGTGGATGGAGAGGATGGGGTTGTTCTGGCCCTGGGCCCAGCAGCGGTCGATGACCTCCTGGGCGCGGCGCTGCATCTCGGCGTTGTCGCGCTGCACCGAGGCGAAATCCAGGTCCTCGGCGCTGGCGCCGCTCGCCATGCTGGAGGCGGCTCCGCCGCCGAGCCCGATTAGCATGGCGGGGCCGCCGAGCACGATGATCTTGGCGCCCACCGGTATGTCGTGCTTCTCCACGTGCGGGGCGCGGATGTTGCCCAGACCGCCCGCGATCATGATGGGCTTGTGGTAGCCGCGCAGGGTGCCGCCGACTTCCTGCTCGTAGCTGCGAAAGTAACCGCAGATGGCGGCGCGGCCGAACTCGTTGTTGAAAGCGGCGGCGCCGATGGGGCCTTCCAGCATGATGTCCAGGGCCGAGACGATGCGGCCGGGCTTGCCATGTTCCTTTTCCCAGGGTTGGGTGAAGCCCGGGATGCGCAGGTTCGAGACCGAGAAACCGGTGAGGCCGGCCTTGGGCTTGGCACCGATGCCGGTGGCGCCCTCGTCGCGGATCTCGCCGCCCGCGCCGGTGGCGGCCCCGGCGAAAGGCGCGATGGCGGTGGGATGGTTGTGGGTCTCCACCTTCATGAGGATGTGGATGTCCTCCTGGTGGTAGGCGTATTCGCCGTCCGCCGGGCGCGGGAAGAAGCGCGCGCCGCGGCTGCCTTCGATCACCGACGCGTTGTCCTTGTAGGCCGAGAGCACACCCGCCGGGTTGTGGGCATGGGTATCGCGGATCATGTCGAACAGGGACTTGCCCTGCTTCTCGCCGTCGATGATCCAGTCACCGCGGAAGATCTTGTGGCGGCAATGCTCCGAGTTCGCCTGGGCGAACATCATGAGTTCCGCATCGCTGGGGTTGCGGCCCAGGCGCTTGAAGCTGTCGGCGAGGTAATCGATCTCGTCATCCGAGAGAGCGAAGCCGTAGTCGCGGTTGGCCAGGGCGAGGGCCTCGCGTCCACCGCCCATCACGTCCACGGTGTTGAGCTTGGCCGGCGCGGTATGCGCGAACAACTTCGCCGCATCCTCGGCCTTGTACAGCACCGACTGGGTCATCCGGTCATGCAACAGCGCCGCGGCATCCTGGAGCGCCTTGGCATCCAGGGATCGGCCGTACAGGTAGTAGGCGGTGCCGCGCTCGATGCGGCGGACCTTGTCGAGTCCGCAGTTGCCGGCGATATCGGTGGCCTTGCTGGCCCAGGGCGAGAGCGTGCCGAGACGCGGCACTACCAACACCAGGGCGCCATCCTTGGATTCGGGGTACACAATGCCGTCGTTCAGCAGGCGTTCCAGCAGCGCGCGATCGGCGGCGCCGGGCGTGCCCTCGGCATCCACGAAGTAAAGGAACTGGGTTTCGAGACGGTCTATCCCGGGAAGGCGTTTCTGCAGTTTCTCGAGCAGGATCCGGACACGGAAGGCGGAGAGTGCCGGTCCACCGCGGAACTGGAGCATCTTCAATCCTGGGGGCGGGTGCGGAGCGGCATTTTACAGTAAGGCGCCGCCGCACTCCACTTCTAGGTCAATTCCCGCCATTCCAGGCCCGCTTCCTGGGTGGCCACACCCACCCATTCCGGGTCGCAGTCCATGGCCTCGGCCAGGGCCGCGCGCGCCAGCTCCGGGGTGTTGTTCTTCTCGGAGAGATGCGCCGCCACCAGGTGCTGCAGCCACTGCTTGTCCAGGGCGCGCAGGAGTTCCGCCGCCTGATCGTTGCTCAGGTGCCCCAGGGGGCCGCCCACCCGCTGCTTCAGGGACGGCGGATACGGACCGTCCTCCAGCATGTCCCGGTCATGGTTGCATTCCAGCAGCAAGGCCGCGCAGCCGCTGAACATGCGCTTGATGTGGGGAGTGAGGCTGCCCACATCCGTGAGCAGGCCGAAGCGGTGGGCGCCACCATCGAACAGGAACTGCACCGGCTCGCGGGCGTCGTGAGGCACCGTCACTGGCGTGACTTCGATCTCGCCGATGACGAGCTTCAGGTGGCTGTCGAAGACTTCGGCGGTCTCGAACCCCAGCTTGAGGCAGGCCTGGCGGGTGCCGGCGGTGCAGCGCACCGGGATGCCATGGCGGGAGGCGAAACGCATCACGCCGGAGGCGTGGTCGCTGTGCTCGTGGGTCACCAGGATCGCTGCCAGGGCGGTGGGTTCCACGCCATGGCGCCTCAGCCTGAGTTCGGTCTCGGAGGCGGAGAAACCGCAGTCCACCATGATGGTGGTATCACCGGCCTGGATGAGGGTGGCGTTGCCGCGGCTGCCGCTGCCCAGGGAGGCGAAGCGCACCCTTATTTCTTGCCCGGCGTGTACAGGGGAACGGGGAAGGCCGTCACGTTACCGCTGCCCTCCACTGCTGTGATCTTGGCGGTGCCCTCGCGGGCCACCTCATCGATGCGCACCACGGAATGCATGGGGATATAGCTCTTCTTGACGCCCTCGAACTCGCTCTTCAGGCGTTCCTCGCCCGGATCCACCACCACCCCGCCGCGCTCGCCGAACACCAGCTGCTCGATCTCGATGAAGCCCCAGAAGCCGTCTTGGCTTACCTTGCGGGCATAGACCTCGTAGAGCTTGCCCTGGCTCATGAAGAGGACTTTGTAGATATGGCGTGGGGGCATGGCGGTCTCGAGGGGATTGCCTGGAATTTTACCCAAGACCCGGGGCACCGGCTATAGAAGAGGCTGCCCAAAGCCCGTGAGTCCTGTAAAATACGCGTCCCTTGGAGAGGTGCCGGCACCCAGCCACGACGGTGAAGCCGGAAACCACGCCAGGGACGGTAAGGAATCAGCGTCTAAGAAGTTTTCCTTGGAGAGGTACCGAAGCGGTCACAACGGCACCGACTCGAAATCGGTTGGGGGCTAAACGCCCCACGTGGGTTCGAATCCCACCCTCTCCGCCAATCCAAACGAAAAAGCCTCCTTCTTAAGGGGGCTTTTTTCGTTTGGACGGCCGTTGGATTCGAACCCACGTGGATAGATCAGCCGGTTCGACAAAATCGCCTGGAGCGATTTTGAACCGCGCGAAGCGCGGGCCCCTAAGGGCGACGGGCAAGGACAGCCCGTCGTAATCCCACCCTCTCCGCCAATCCAAACGAAAAGGCCTCCTATTCCAAGGAGGCCTTCTTTCGTTGGGATGACAATCGGCTGCCGTCTCACCTCTTCCCGTAGGCGGTGAAGACGTAATCTTTCTTCGCCACTATCGTATGACAGGCGAACCCGCACTTGGCACCGTCCCCCAAGGGCGTGAACTTGTCACTCGCTGCGTCATAGTTGAATTGGCCGTATCCCCATCCTCCGGAAGCCGCGAACCTCTTGCTGTCCTTCACCATGAAGTCCACGTCGTCCAATGCACCGGGGATCACCGTCGGAGCGGGAGCCTCCGTGCTATCCACCGCTTTCCAGTGGATCTTCGCGAGCATGGCGCCATCAGGTATGGATTTCCCGTTGCCAGGGAACCCGGACCGATAGGCGTCGATCATCGCGGGGTTACCGAGGATGACTTCGATGAGGCCGAGGGATTTAGCCTGACTGATGGAGACCACCCGCCAATCCTCGTATCCCTTGAATTCGGAGAAGGCGAGTCCGTTCGGAACTTTCACGGTGTATTTGTCGGGTGCGGACATGGCCTCGTTGCCCCCCAGGACGGCGAGCACGACTCCAGCGACCGCTATAGTCCAGAAAGCGATTCTCGTCATGGCAGATACTCCCTTGTGATTTTGCATGTCGTCCTGCTTGGCGCTCATCCGCGTGGTGCCTGCGCAGCTGGCACGTGCACGATCTCCCTGGCCAAGGCTCATTCACACGGAAAAACACTATGCCGATGCATTGTCACAATCAACGCACGGAAGCATCGGCTGGTCGGCCCTGCCTTTAATACGGTGACAGCGTCGGAAGTGGATGTGACATATGCGGATGAAGACGTATCGCGGGAGTACCCTGCCGGAAGGGTCTAAGCTTTTCCCACTAACGACGGCGTGCAAAAAAATCGCGCAACATGGTCCCGCACTCCCCTGACAGCACGCCACCCTGCGCTTCCAGCCGGTGGTTCAACTTGTCGCTGCGCGTGAGATCGAACACCGAGCCGGCGGCGCCGGTCTTCGGATCGGCGGCGCCGTAGACCAGCCGTGCAATCCGCGCATGCACCATGGCACCGGCGCACATGGCGCAAGGTTCTAGGGTGACATAGAGCGTCGCACCCGTGAGACGGTAGTTGCCGATCCGCGCCGCAGCGGCGCGCAACGCCATCATCTCGGCGTGGGCGGTGGGGTCGTGGGAACCGATCGGCTGGTTCCAGCCGGAGCCCAGTAGCGCGCCATCCTTCACCACCAGCGCGCCGACCGGCACTTCGCCCGCGGCCTCCGCCTGCTGGGCCAGCAGCAGCGCTTCGCGCATCCACTTCTCATCATCATTCATCCCAATACCCCCTAAATCCGCGGCATGACGCGGGAATATCATAGTGCAGAGTTCGGTCTGATCGCGGCGCGGTCATCACTGGGTTATACTTAGTCTAATTGGATCCACCGGGATCGGCGGGTGCGCATGGGTGCGCGGCTTCCGCCGGAGATAACCGATGCCCCTTCTGGAACGTGAACCCGACCTTGAGTTGCTGAACTCGGTGCTCGACCGCACCCGCGAGGGGAGCGGCCGGGTAGTGCTGGTCGCAGGCGAGGCCGGCATCGGCAAGACCTCGCTGCTACAGGAGTTCGTCGCTAAGCATCAGCACAAGGTGCGGGTGCTGTGGGGCGGCTGCGAAGCCTTGTTCACGCCTCACCCGCTGGCACCGCTCTACGATATCGCGCGCCAGGCCGGCGGTGACTTCACCGCCGCTCTCTCGGCGGCCACCAGCCGCCACGACATCTTCAACATAACCCTGGAACGGCTCGGGAGCATGACGGGCCCCACAGTGATGATAATCGAGGACGCCCACTGGGCGGATGAAGCGACCCTCGATCTCATCAAGTTCCTGGGCCGCCGCTTGCAGCGGCTCGGCGTGATGCTGGTGATGACCTATCGCGATGATACGGTCTACGACAAGCATCCC
This sequence comes from uncultured Gammaproteobacteria bacterium, assembly GCA_964584665.1. Classification (GTDB taxonomy): domain Bacteria; phylum Pseudomonadota; class Gammaproteobacteria; order Natronospirales; family REEB76; genus DASUBN01. The sequence continues at coordinate 8,490 of CAZPAO010000045.1, read as the reverse complement.
CTGTGTTCTGTCATCGGCGATTTCCCGCCGGCCTCCGTCCACCGCATCCTCTTGTCGCCATTGAGCGCATCGGCAGTCGGCCTCCTGGCGCAGGCCTCCGGGCGCGCCCCAGCCGACCTGCATACAGTGACCGGTGGCAACCCTTTCTTCGTCACCGAGGTGCTGGCGACCTCGGGCAGCCACATGCCCCCCACCGTGCGTGATGCGGTCATCGCCCGTATGGCCCGCCTCTCGGATGCGGCCCGCGAGGTCGCTTATCTGGTATCCATCGTCCCCGGCAAGGCCGAACGCTGGCTGGTGGACAGTGCTGTGTCGCCTGGCAACGAGGCGCTCCAGGAATGCCTCAATGCGGGCATGGTGATGTCCCCTGACTACGGGCTGCGTTTCCGACACGAGCTCGCCCGTCGCGCCGTCGAGGACAATATCCCCGCCACCCAGCGCCAGGAACTCAATGCCATCGCGCTCGCCAGCCTGCTGAGCCAGGGCGAGAACAAAGTCGCTATCGCACGACTGGTGCACCATGCGGACCGAGCCGCCGACAGCGAAGCGGTATTGCGCTTCGCGCCGCTGGCCGCCGAGCGTGCCTCCGCCGTGGGTGCCCACCGGGAGGCGGCGTTCTATCTCGAGACCGCTCTGCGACACGGCGCGGCACTGGATGGCACGGAGCGGGCCAGATTCCTCGAACGCCGCTCGTATGAATGCTACCTGATCGACCGTATCGAAGACTCCATCGAGTCGCGGCAAGCGGCGCTGGCGCTGTGGCGCGCAGCGGGCGCGCGCCTGCAGGAAGGCGATAACCTGCGTTGGCTCTCGCGACTGGCCTGGTTCAATGGACAGAGAGCCGAAGCCGAACGCTATGCCGTGGAAGCGGTGGAGACGCTCGAGCCCCTGCCTCCCGGGCGCGAACTCGCCATGGCCTATAGCAACCGTTCACAGCTGCATATGCTGGCCTATGAGCCTGCCCAGGCACTGGAATGGGGGCAAAAAGCGCTGGACCTGGCGACTTCGCTGGGAGACATCGCTATCCAGACCCATGCCCTCAATAACATCGGCACCACCAAGTACATGCAGCTGGACCCCCAGGGACTGCACGACCTGGAACGGGCGCTCAAGATGGCGCTGGATGCGGGCCTCGACGAGCATGTCGCCCGCGCCTACGTGAACATCTGCAGCATGGATGTGCGACACCGCAACCATTCGCCCGCCGCCCTCGCCCGCCTCCAGGAAGGGCTCGACTATTGCGATGCCCGCGACCTGGACTCCTGGAGCGGCTACCTGCAAGCCCACCGGGGCGAAGCCCGGCTTGCCCTCGGGCGGTGGGACGATGCCGGGCGGGATGCGGATGCCATCGCGCGTTGCGCGGCATCGGCACCCATCATCAAGATCCCGGCGCTGACAACCCTTGGCCGTCTGCGCGCGCGGCGCGGCGATCCCGATATGGAGACGCCGCTGGCCCAAGCCTATCGCTTCGCTATTCCCGCCGACGAGTTGCAGAGGCTGGTACCGGCGGTGGCAGCACGCGCCGAGGCGGCATGGATCCACGGCCAGTCGACGGAGGAGATCCTGCAGCTCCTCGCCGACGCGTATGAGTTCTGCTTGAGACGGGGTGGGGGTGACCCCTGGCTCACAGGTGAACTGGCGTTCTGGCTATGGCGGCATGGGCGCCTGACCGAGACGCCTGCCGGCCTTCCCGAACCTTATGCACTCCAGATCACCGGCGACTGGGAGGGCGCTGCGCGCGCATGGGAGAATCTGGGTTGCACGTATGACCAGGCAGTGGCCCTGTCGGACAGCGATGAGGAAAAACCGCTGCGCACGGCGCTGGAGATCTTCGAACGCCTGGGGGCGGGCCCCCTGGCCGCCACGGTACGCCGCAAGCTCCGCGCCAGCGGCGTCCGCAGCATCCGCCGCGGTGCCCAGGAAAGCACCCGGCAGAATCCAGCGGGCATGACCAACCAGGAAATCAAGGTACTGGCACTACTGGCCGAAGGACGCCGCAACGCGGATATCGCCCGCCAGCTGTTCGTCTCCGAGAAGACCGTGGGCCATCACGTCTCCTCGGTGCTGGCCAAACTGGGGGTGCACTCCCGCGGCGAGGCCGCTGCCGCTGCTGCCCGGCTGGGTCTTGCCCCTAGCCGCCTCGAGAGCCAGGCCGCCAATAAATAGGGAGAAATCCCGATGTCCCGGCGGCTCCCGCCGCTTACCTTGCACGGGTCGGAATCCACCGACTGAGAGCCCTGCAAGGAAACGCCCATGCCCCGCTATATCGTGGAACGCGATTTCGGCCCCGGCCTGCACATGCCGATCAATGAAGATGGCGCTCGTGCCTGCCGCGCTGTAGTGGACACCAATGCCTCTGATGGCGTGACCTGGATCCACTCCTACTTCAGCACCGACAACAAGAAGAGCTTCTGCATCTACGATGGCCCGAATCCGGAAGCCATCCGCCGGGTCGCAGCGAAGAACAGCCTGCCGGTGAACCACATCACTGAAGTACGCGTGCTCGACCCCTACTTCTACCGGCCGGCTTGAGCCCTGACAGGGCCCGCAAGGAACTGACCCATGCCCCGCTACATCGTGCAGCATGATTTTGGCTCCGGACTCAATCTCTCGCTCGAAGACGAGGGGTCCAAGATCTGCCGGGTCGTGACGGGCAGTCACAACGCCAGCCAGGTCACCTGGCTGCATGCCTACATGAGCCTCGACAAGAAGAAGAGCTTCTGCATCTATGACGCGCCTTCGCCGGAGGCTATCCAGCGCGTGGCATCGATGAACGGCCTGCCGATCCAGCAGATCACGGAAGTGATGGTGCCGGACCCCAATTTCTATTGCTGAGATGCGCATGCGATCGCACACCGGGATTGGTCGCAAAAAGGGCAAGAGTGGAGCCCTGGTCAATTCTGCCGGTGGATAGGGCAATTACAGCTGCCCCCAGGCACGGGATACTCATCCACACCAAGTTTGCAGAGCCGGGCATACCCGGGCTTGCATCGCCATGGCGGGGTCACCACCCCTGCTCCGCCATGGCGATTTTTCTATCCGCGCCCCTGTAGAGGGAGAGTCCGCATGGTGATCACCTCGACACGGCGCATCAATCAACTCTGGCGGCGCTTGAGGCAATTACAGCGGCGTCGCGCCACTGGATACTGCCTGACATCCGGGCTGGCCAAGACCTGCGGCAGCATCTGAATCTCAGGAGACCTTCCATGCGCATCCTCGCTTTACTTTATGGCGTCATCACCTACTTCCTGGGTGTCCTGGCACTGGCCTACCTGATCCTCTTCGTCGGCGACCTGTGGGTGCCCAAGATCGTGGATTCCCCGGCCGTGAGTGCTCCACTGCAGGCGGCTGTGGTGGACCTCTTGCTCCTCGCCCTATTCGGCCTGCAGCACAGTGTCATGGCGCGCCCCAGCTTCAAGGCCTGGTGGACGCGAATGGTGCCGAAGCCGGTCGAGCGAGCCACCTACATGCTCGCCACCGCCATCGTCACGGCCATCTTGTGCTGGCAATGGCAGCCCATCGCCGGCGAGGTCTGGAACGTCGAATCCCCCGCCCTGCAGTACCTGCTGCACGGGTTGTCCTGGCTTGGTTGGGCCCTGCTGCTCGCTTCCACCTTCATGATCAACCATTTCGACCTGTTCGGCCTGCGCCAGGTCTACCTGCAGCTCCGGAACCAGCCCTATACGCCGGTGCCTTTCGTGCAGGTGGCGCTGTACCGGGTGATACGTCATCCCATCATGCTGGGGATACTGATGGGCCTCTGGTTCGTCCCCGCGATGAGCTACGGCCACTTGCTCTTCAACATCGGCGCGACGGCCTACATCTTCGTCGGCATCTGGCTGGAGGAGCGGAACACCCGGCAGGCGCTCGGCGCGGCCTATGACCGTTACCATCGCAGCACGCCCGCGCTGCTGCCGTTCCCCAAGCGCAAGGCAAGCTGATGCTGCTCATCAACGTCAAAGTCATCGCCGGAGTGTTCTCCGACGAGGAGAAGAAACGGATCACCGCCCGGCTCACCGATGCAATGGTGGCGATCGAAGGCGAGAGCCTGCGGGCCGTGACCTGGGTCGTCATCGAGGAGATCCGGAGCGGCGACTGGGCCATCGGCGGGCAGTCGCTCACCGCAGAGAACGTGAAGGCGCTGGGCGGCCGGCGCTAGGCCTGCCGGCGCCAGGATGCAGGCGGACTGCCGAACTCGCGCTTGAAAGCCCGGTTGAAAGCCGCTTCGGATTCGTAACCGAAGCGTTCCGCGATGCGGCCGATCGATTCGGGGCCCGAGCGCAGGGCCCGGGCCGCCAAGGCCAACCGCCAACGGGTGAGGTATTGCATGGGTGGTTCGCCGATGAGATCGGTGAAACGCTGCCCCAGGGCCGAACGCGAGAGCGCCACCTCCCGTGCCAGCTCATCCACGGTCCAGGCGCGCGCCGTATCCGAATGCAACAGCGCGAGCGCCTTGCCCACGTGAGGGTCTCGCAGACCCGCCAGCCAGCCGCGCTGCTCCTCCGGCAATGTCGCCGCGTGGCGGCGCATCGCCTCCACGAAGATCAATTCAGAGAGCTTGGCCAGCAATGAGCGGGCCCCCGGGCGTTCTGCCTGGGATTCGCTCACGCCCACCCGCAGCAGTTCCAGGAGCCAGGCCATGCCGGGATCCCTGCCGATGGGTATGCGCAGCATCTGCGGCAGGGAGTTGAACAGGGATTGGCTGATGCGCCGGTCGCAGGCGAGATAACCGCAGACGAAGTGCGTGGCCTCGCCGCCGCCGCCGTGCTGTATGAGATATGAATCGCTATAAGCCTTGCGTGGCAGGTCGTCGGCGACCACCGGCGGTAGCTTGAGGTCACTGCCTAGGAGATGCCGATGGTCGTGCGGGAAGAGCACGAAATCTCCGGCCTGCAACTCCAGTGTCTCCCCGCCCTCTGCGAGCCGGGCCTTGCAGCCACCTGCCATCAGGAAATGGAAGAAAGCGATGTGATCGGCGCCTGCCAGGAGCTGGGTCTCCTTGGGCAGGCCATATTGTGCCTCCACGCACCAGGGCGCAGTGAATTCCGCATCGAGATACACGGCGCCGTCGAGTTGGATCGCGCCCAGCACTTCGGATAGAGCGTCCATCCCGCTAGCCTATTCCCATTCTATGGTAGCCGGCGGCTTGCCGGAGATGTCGTAGACCACCCGCGATATGCCCGCGGTCTCGTTGATGATGCGCCGCGAGACACGGTCCAGGAACTCATAGGGCAGATGGGCCCAGCGGGCCGACATGAAGTCGATGGTCTCCACCGCCCGCAACGCCACCACGTAGTCGTAACGGCGACCGTCCCCCTGCACCCCTACGGACCGCACCGGCAGGAATACGGCGAAAGCCTGGCTGACCTTGTCATACAGGCCCGCCTTGCGCAGTTCCTCTATATATATGTGGTCGGCCTTGCGCAGCAGGTCGGCGAATTCCTTGCGCACCTCCCCGAGGATGCGCACACCCAGGCCCGGGCCCGGGAAGGGATGCCGGTAGACCATCTCCTGGGGCAGACCCAGCTCCACGCCGATCTTGCGCACCTCGTCCTTGAACAGCTCCCGCAGGGGTTCGACGAGTTTCAGTCGCATGTGGGCCGGCAGGCCACCGACATTGTGATGCGACTTGATGACGTGGGCCTTGCCGCTGGCCGCGGCGGACTCGATCACGTCCGGGTAGATGGTGCCCTGGGCCAGCCACTTGGCGTCCTTGATCTTCTCGGATTCCTCCTCGAAGATCTCCACGAACAGCTTGCCGATGGCCTTGCGCTTCATCTCCGGGTCCGTGACCCCGGCGAGGGCCGCCAGGAAGCGGCTCTCCGCGTCCACGCGGATGACCTTCACGCCCATGTGCCGGGCGAAGGTCTCCATCACCTGATCGCCCTCGCGCAGGCGCAAGAGTCCCGTATCCACGAACACGCAGGTGAGCTGCTTGCCGATGGCGCGATGCAGCAGGGCCGCCACCACCGAGGAATCCACGCCGCCCGAGAGGCCCAGCAGCACATGGTCCTGGCCGACCTGGGCGCGCACGGCGGCGATGCGGTCCTCGATGATGCTGCTCGGGTTCCACAGGGCCTTGCAGCCGCAGATCTCCAGCACGAAGCGGGAGAGGATCGCACCGCCCTGCAGGGTCTGGGTCACCTCCGGGTGGAACTGCACGCCGTAGAAGCGGCGCGCCTCATCGGTGATGGCAGCGCAGGAAGCGTCCTGGGAGAGGCCGGTGCGCACGAAACCCGTGGGCAACTCGGTCACGGAATCCCCGTGGTTCATCATCACTTCCAGCAGCGGCTTGCCGTCACGGCTGCCGTCACTGATGCCGTCCAGCAGGCGCGAGGGGGCCGACACGGTCATCATCTCAACGCCGAATTCCCTATGGGTACCCGGCAGCACCTTGCCGCCGAGCTGGGCCGCCATGTCCTGCATCCCGTAGCAGATGCCGAGCACCGGCACGCCCTGCTCGAACACGGCCTTGGAGGTCTTGGGGGTCGCGTCGCCCACCACCGATTCCGGGCCGCCAGAGAGGATCACGCCCTTGGGCTTGAACTCCGCGAGCGCGGCGGCGCTGATGTCCGGCATGCGCACTTCGCAGAACACGCCGATCTCGCGCACCCGGCGCGCGATCAGCTGGGTCCATTGGGAACCGAAGTCCAGTATCAGGATACGGTCGGCATGGATGTCGTGCTGGCTCATCTCTTTCCTGTCTCCCTATAGCAAGAAGGCCGCTGGGCGGCCTTCTCTCGTCATTCGCTGCGGTAGTTGGGTGCTTCTTTGGTGATGGTCACATCGTGGACGTGGCTCTCGCGCATGCCCGCGCCAGTGATGCGCACGAACTGCGGCCGAGTGCGCATGGTCTCGATGTCCTTGGAACCGGTGTAGCCCATGCTGGAACGCAGTCCGCCCATGAGCTGGTGCACGATGGCCACCAGGGAGCCCTTGTAGGGCACGCGACCCTCGATGCCTTCCGGTACCAGCTTCTCCACTTCCTCGGTCGGGTCCTGGAAGTAGCGATCGGCGGAACCCTGCTTCTGGGACATGGCGCCGAGTGAACCCATGCCGCGGTAAGACTTATATGAACGTCCTTGATACAACTCGACCTCACCCGGGGCTTCCTCGGTGCCGGCGAACATGCCGCCGATCATCACCGAGTAGGCGCCGGCCACGATGGCCTTGGCCACGTCGCCGGAATAGCGGATGCCGCCGTCAGCGATGAGCGGCACGCCGCTCTTGGCGAGGGCCTCCGCCACGTTGGCGACCGCGGAGATCTGCGGCACGCCCACGCCCGCCACGATGCGGGTGGTGCAGATGGAACCGGGACCGATGCCGACCTTGACGCCGTCGGCGCCCGCCTCCACCAGCGCCTTGGCCGCCTCGGCGGTGACGATGTTGCCGCCGATGACCTGCAGGTCCTTGTACTTCTGCTTGACCGCTTTCACGCGGTCCAGCACGCCCTTGCTGTGGCCGTGGGAAGTGTCCACCACGATCACATCCACGCCGGCCTCCACCAGCGCGGCGACGCGCTCATCGGTGTCGGCGCCGGTGCCCACCGCCGCGCCCACGCGCAGGCGGCCGTGCTCGTCCTTGCAGGCCAGCGGATAGTCCTTCGCCTTCTGGATGTCCTTGACGGTGATCATGCCGCGCAGCTGGAACTTGCCGTCCACCACCAGCACCTTCTCGATGCGGTGCTTGTGCAGCTTCGCCAGCACCTCTTCCTTGTCGGCGCCTTCCTGCACCGTCACCAGGCGGTCCTTGCCGGTCATGATCTTGGAGACCGGCTCGTCCAGGCGGGTCTCGAAACGCAGGTCGCGGCTCGTGACGATGCCGACCAGCTGCTGGCCATCCACCACCGGCACGCCGGAGATGTCATGGGCACGGGTGAGCTTCATCACCTCGCCGATGGTGGTGCCGGGGGTCACCGTGAACGGGTCCTTGATGACGCCGCTCTCGAACTTCTTGACCATGCGCACCTGACGCGCCTGCTCGTCGGCGGTCATGTTCTTGTGGATGATGCCGATGCCGCCTTCCTGGGCCAGGTTGATGGCGAGGCGCGCCTCGGTCACCGTGTCCATGGCGGCGGAGACCAGCGGGATGTTGAGCGTGATATGTCGCGTGAGGCGGGTGGCGAGGTTGACGTCGCGGGGCAGCACGTCCGAGTAGGCAGGCACGAGGAGGACGTCGTCGAAGGTGAGGGCTTCCTGGACGATGCGCATGCGGGCTCCGGGGCTGCGTGGCGGTAAATCGCGGGATTATAAGCTCTCAGGCCAGTCCGGGTAAAATCCCCGCCCGCCCCGCCTTGCTATCATGGGTCATGGCCAGCACCCCCGAAGCGGACCTTTTCGCCCCCGCCCGCAAGATTTTCAGCGTCTCGGACCTCAATCGCGCCGTCCGCGGCCTGCTGGAAGCCGGTCTGCCGCTCCTGTGGGTCGAGGGCGAGATCTCCAACCTGGCCCAGCCCGGTTCGGGCCACCTCTATTTCTCCCTCAAGGACGC
>CAZPAO010000044.1:0-16848 GCA_964584665.1 uncultured Gammaproteobacteria bacterium | reverse complement strand
CCGCCATGAACTGGTCGATGACCACCTGGGCGCCGTTGGCGAAGTCGCCGAACTGCCCTTCCCAGATCACCAGCGCCTCGGGGTCCGCGGTGCTGTAGCCGTATTCGAAGCCCATCACCGCCTCTTCCGAGAGCAGCGAGTCCACCACCGTGAAACGCTTCTGCGCCGGCGCCACGTGCTGCAGCGGCGTCCAGGTGCTGTAGTCCTTCTGGTTGTGCAGCACCGCGTGGCGGTGGAAGAAAGTGCCGCGGCCGCTGTCCTGCCCGGTGAGACGCACGGCGCAGTCCTCGGTCACGAGGCTCGCATAGGCGAGGATCTCGGCGAAGCCCCAGTCCATGGGCTGCTCGCCGGCGGCCATCTTGCGGCGATCTTCGTAGATCTTGGCGACGCGCGGATGCAGCTCCACATCCGCCGGCACCCGGTTCATGGCGTCCATCAGCGGCTGCATGCGCTTCTTGTCGAGCCTGGTCTCGAAGGCCTCGGTGATGCTGCGCTTCTGGAAGCGCGACCAGTCGACGCTGAATTCGTTGGCGACATAGGGGGTGATGCCGGGCGCCACCGGCTTGCCGGCGTCCAGGTCCTTACGGTACTGCTCGGTGAGCGCCGCCGCGGCAGCGGCCTCGATCACGCCCTGCCCCGCCAGCGACTCGGCGTAGAGCGCGCGCGGCGTAGCGTGGCTCTTGATGTGCTGGTACATCACCGGCTGCGTGGCCGAAGGCTCGTCCGCCTCGTTGTGGCCGTGGCGGCGGTAACACACGAGGTCGATGAACACGTCTTTATGGAAGGTCTGGCGGTAGTCGAGCGCCATGCGCGTGACGAAGATCACCGCCTCCGGGTCGTCGCCGTTCACATGGAACACCGGCGCCTCGAGCATCTTGGCGAGGTCGGTGCAGTAAGGCGTGGAACGCGCATCGCGCGGATCGCTGATGGTGAAGCCCACCTGGTTGTTCAGCACCACGTGCAGGGTGCCGCCGGTGTGGAAGCCTCGCGCCTGGGACAGCTGCAGCGTCTCCATCCCCACGCCCTGGCCGGCGAAGGCCGCATCGCCGTGGATCAGCACCGGCAGTATCTTGTCGCCCTTGGCGTCGTCGCGGCGGTCCTGGCGGGCGCGCACGGAGCCCTCCACCACCGGGTTCACGATCTCGAGGTGCGAGGGGTTGAAGGCGAGCGCGAGATGCACGTTGCCACCGGGCGTCTTGATGTCGGACGAGAAGCCCATGTGGTACTTCACGTCGCCGGAGCCGTCGCCGTCCTTGTGTTCGTGTATGCCCTCGAACTCGAGGAACAGTTCCTTGGGCGACTTGCCGAGCAGGTTGATGAGCACGTTCAGGCGGCCGCGGTGCGCCATGCCCACCACGATCTCCTGGATGCCGGCGGCGCCGCCCTTCTGCACCACGTCATGCAGGAGCGGCATCATCGAGTCGCCACCCTCCAGGGAGAAGCGCTTCTGCCCCACGTACTTGGTGTGCAGGTACTTCTCGAGGCCTTCGGCGGCGGTCAGGTTCTTGAGCACGGTCATGCGTTCGTCGGCGCTCAAGGGAGCGCGGGCACCGCTGCCTTCGATGCGGCTCTTCAGCCACAGGCGCTCCTCGCTGTTGGTGACGTGCATGAACTCGAAGCCGATGGTGCCGCAGTAGACCTGCTGCAGCATCTGCCAGATGTCCTTGAGGGGGCGGCGGTCCGGGCCGGTGAGGGAGACGGTGCTGAACACCGTGCCCATGTCCGCCTGGCCCAGGCCGTGGAATTCCAGTTGCAGGTCCGGCGCATCCGTGGGGGCCACGAGACCCAGGGGATCGAGCTTGGCGTGCTGATGGCCGCGGCCGCGATAGGCCTCGATGAGGCGGATCACCGCCGCCTGCTTCTCCGCTGCTGCCGGGTCCAGACCACTACCGGTGCTCTCCGCCGCAACCCGGCGCGGGGCATGGGCGCGAGCCAGGAGTTCGGCCTCGATGGGGCCACGGGCCGTCTCACGGGCACCGGACTGGAGGGCGCGGAAATAGTCCTGCCACGCCTGAGGCACCGACGCGGGGTCCTTCAGGTACTGCTCGTAGAGGGCTTCGACGTAGGGTGCGTTGCCGCCGGAGAGCGGCGTGGTGGATTCGCGTGCTTGCAGTGATTCGCTCATTTTCGCCATTGGTTGCATCGGACGGCCAGCGGAAGACGCGCCCGCGATGACTGAGAAAATGGCAACGTATTCAAGAGACTTACGGCACTCTCCTTACGGAGATACCCGCTCAGGCCGCAGTTGGATAGTGTAGCGCAAGCGACCGGAAAGATGAAAGGCGCCTGTCTGGATGCGGCGAAAACCCCGGGGAATTCAGCCAAACCACCGGAAGGGGCGGTCCCAGAACCACAGGGTCGCGAGCCATTTCTCGCCGCGGACCACCGGCAGGCCCGCGTGCAGGGTATCCGGGTTCGGCTCGCCGCCCGGGGTGCAGTTCAGGAACTTCACCGCCTTGCCCCGCTCCGGATCCACCTTCACCGCGAGCCGCGGGAAGTCGGTACCCCCGCCCTCGGCCACCTCGTTCAGGTAGACGAACACAGTGGCGACGCGCTGGACCTCGTGCCGGTCATCGGTGTAGTAATCGTAGTGCGGCCGGTATTCCTGTCCGGGCCCGTAGCGCAACACGCCGAGCGGCTCCGCGTGCTCCGGCGGCGAACCGGCGATCCACGCGATGCGGCGCAGCGCCAGGTACACGGCTGCGTCGTACATGGAAGGCTGGAAATGCATGGAATGGCTGGTGCGCAGTTCCGAATGCACCGCCGCCCCGGTATCGGGGTCCACCACGCCTGAAGGCATGAGGCGGGGTGCCGCGACGTTGATGAGATGGTCCCCCAGGTATTCGTCCAAGGCATCTCGGTGCTCGGACATGAACGCGACCGTGCGGGCCGGTTCCGCCGGCGGCAGTTCGGGCAAGAGGCAGGGCGGCAACTCCTCGTCGGCGCGCGCTGCCGGAAGCTGGGTACGGCTCTGGGTGAGTTCCCGCACTTCCGCGAGGCGCTCACGCGCGAGATACACGCCCGCCTGGGCGGCGGCGGCGAAGCAATCGGCGGCAGCCAGTGGATCGGCCGGCGTGCCATGGCCGCGGTTCAGGCGCAGGCCATAGATGTATTGCGCCAAGGGGTCTCCCGCTTCGGCGGCGAGACGGAAACAATGGGTGGCGAGCGCGGGCCAACGATCCTGCTTCCCCGCCGCGTGGTAGATGAACCCCAGCGAGCGCAATGAAGGCCGGTGGCCGGCACGGGCGGCGGCGAGCAGGTGGCGCTGTGCAGCAGCCTCGTCGCGGACAGCGCCGATGGCGTTGAACTTGATGTTGGCGAGGTTGTAGTGCGCTTCTTTCAGGCCGCCTGCGGCGGCCGCCTCGAACAGCACCGCGGCGCGGCGCACGTCCGGGGTCACGCCCATCCCGTTCAGGAGCATGATGCCCAGGAGGTTCTGCGCCTCCGCATCGTGGCCCTCGGCAGCCCGCTCCAGGAGCGGCTGCGCATCCGCGTAACGGTGCTGCGTGAACGCCGCCACCGCCTGCTGGAACAGCCGGCGCATCGCGACCGTGGCGCTCTCCTCGCTCATGGCGTCCCCGTGTGCCTGTGCCGCCGGGAGCGGCACTCCTTGATATAGTATGACAATCCCGCCGCCCGAGCAGCCGACATGGCCATCGACCTCACCGCGGACGACATCGCCCGTAACCCCGCCTGGCACCTGTATGACCTGGACATGCAGCGGGGCGAGCTGCATTTCCTGGAAGCGACCCCCGAGACCTTCCGGGTCTCGGCGTTCCTGGACAACCGTATCGCCTACACGGGGGACAGACTGCACGGCTTCCCCCTCGACGCGGTGGCCTCCGCCCTCGCGCGCCGTCCGGCACCGACGCACGATGTGGCCTTCCTGTTCCATTCCTCCTTCTGTTGCTCTTCGCTGCTGGCCCGCTCGCTGCAGCTGGAGGGCCGCACGCTGGTGCTGAGGGAACCCTGGGTGCTCAGGCGCATCGCCGACCTGAAGCGCGGCACCCTGGCCCGCGGCCAAGCCTGGTACCCGCAAGGACCGATGCTGCTGGATCTCGCCCTCACACTGCTGGCGAAGACCTGGCTGCCGGAGGAAGCGGTGCTCATAAAGCCCACCCATGCAGCCAACAACCTCGCCGCCGACGCCCTCAATATCCGCCCCAAGGCCCGCGGTCTGCTGCTGCATTCCGACCTCGAGAGCTTCCTGGTCTCCAACCTCAAGAAGACCGACGAGACCAAGCAGAAGACGCCCTTGCTGCTCAGGCTGTTCGACCAGGACTCGGGCTATGCGCGCCGTTTCGGTCTCGACCTGGACTCGCTCGATTACCTGCAATCCCTGGTCGTGATCTGGCATGCGCAGATGATCGAGTTCCAGTCGCTGCTGGGCTCCGAAGCGGGCACGCGGCTGAGACACCTGGACAGCGCAAGGATGCTGCAGGAACCCGCCCACGCCCTCGCCGCCGCGGCCGATTTCCTCGGCTACGGCATGGGAGCGGAGCAAGCCCGGGCCATCGTGGCCGGGCCCGTCTGGAACACCCATGCCAAGGATCCCTTCTCCCGCTATGACAGCGGCCGGCGCGACGAGGAGAACCGGGACATCCAGGCACGGCACGGCGCCGAGTTGCATGCCGCCCTGGCGTGGGCCGAACCGCTGCTCCGCGAGTCCCCGGCAGACCTCCCTGCGGTGCAGGCGCTGCTGCCCTGAGAAGACGCGGATGTGCAAGAATGTGCATCCTTAATAGACTGTCTCAAGCGTGACTACCGTGAACCAGCCCGCCCCCGATGCCGCCTGGCAAATCCAGACCCTCGCCGACAGCGCCAAACTGCTCGCCGACCGCGGTGAACTGCGCGAAGCCGAGGACATCTATCGCCGCATCCTCGAGGTGGCGCCCTACCACGTGCGCTCGCTCAATTTCCTGGCGGTGCAGGCCATGATCCGCGGGGAACTGGACAAGAGCCGGGCGTACCTGGAACAGGCGCTGCGTGCCGCACCGGATCGCGCCATCCTCAATCAGAACATGGGCCTGGTGCAGCGGGAGCGGGGCGAACTCGCCGATGCATTGATATGGCTCGATCGCGCCATCGCGCTCAAGCCCGAGCACCGCAACGCGCGACTGCACAAGGGTGCCGTGCTCATGGAGTTGGGCCGCCGCGACGAAGCCGTGTCGATCTATTGGCAGGCCTGGCGGAACTTCCCCAACCCTGAGTTGGTCGCCAACGATCCCTTCACGCCGCTGGCGATACGCAACCTGGTCAGGGAAGCGGCCGAGCATATACGCGCGAAGCAGGTACAGCTGATCGCGGATGCATTGGCCCCGCTGCACGAGCGCCACGGCGCCGACGCCCTCGCACGCGTGGATGAGATGGCCGAGATCTATGTCGGCCGGCGCACACCCGTTTACCAGCATGCCTTGCAGCGGCCCGCCTTCCTCTACCTGCCGCACCTCAAGGCCGACCCCGTGCCGGCACGCAGCAAGTTCCCGCAGCTGCGGCATCTGGAGTCCGCTACCGACGCGATCCGCGAGGAGTTGCGCGCAGTGCTGGCGAGCGGGGAAGGCCTGGCTCCTTACGTGCGAATCCCCGCGGGCCAGGACCCGCAGCAGTGGGCGGATCTCGCCGGCTCCAGCCAGTGGAGCTCCCTGCACTTCTATAAGGCCGGTGAAGCCGTCAAGGAGAACCTGGATCGCTGCCCCCATACGGCCGCGGCGCTGGCGGCACTGTCCCTCCCGCAGATACCGGGTCATGCACCGGAAGCATTCTTCTCCATCTTGAACCCGGGAGCGCACATCCCGTCGCATTTCGGCCTCGCCAACTACAAGCTGGCCGTGCACCTGCCGCTCATGGTCCCTCCCGACTGCAGCATCCGCATCGGCAACGATACGCATGGCTGGAAGGAAGGTGAATGTCTCGTCTTCGATGACAGCTTCCAGCATGAAGCCTGGAACCGCAGCGACAAGTCTCGCGTGGTGCTGATCATGGAGATGTGGCACCCCGAAGTGTCCGAAGCGGAACGCGAGGGCATCGTGGCCATGGTGGGGGCGATCGAGGACTTCAGCCGCAAGTATGGCGGCGCGGCCTGACGGCCGCCTAGGGAACCGGCGGCATGATCGCGAGTTCGCGGCTGCTGTTCATCCACCTGCACAAGACCGGCGGGCAGTTCGTCAACCGCCTGCTGCTCGCTCACCTGCCGGATGCACGCCCCATCGGTTACCACCTGCCTCGCAGCGAGGCACCGGCGGAGCTGAAGTCGCTGCCGGCCTTTGCCTTCATGCGCAACCCCTGGGACTGGTACGTGTCCTGGTACGCCTTCAACCTCGCGAACCCGCAACGCAACCCCATCTTCCGTGCGGTATCCGAAGGCGGTGCAGCCGACTTCAAGACTTCCATCACCACCCTGCTGCATCTCGGTCACCCTCTGCATGCAGCGTTGCGCGAAGAGATCGCGCTGGCGCTCCCGGAGGACCGCGAAGGCAACCTGGGCAGCGGCATCACGCGCAGGGTGATGCGGGGCTTCACCGACCCCGATGCGGGTTACCTCACCTGGCTCACCCGCTACATGTGCTTCGTCGAGGGCTCGCCCCAGGGTCTGCGCATGGGTCGGATGGAACACCTGCGCGAGGAGCTGCCGACGCTGCTGGAGGGATATGGCACGGTGGTGACAGCAGAACTGGCCCGGGACATCGCCACGGCGCCGGCGGTGAACGCGTCGCCGCGGCGCGACTACCGCGGCTACTATGACGAGGAACTGAAGGACCTGGTGGCTGAACGGGACTGGTCCATCATCGAAAGCTACGACTACGAGTTCTAATCCATCACTTGCGCGTCAGCCGGCCTCTGCCCGGAGAGGCGCGCGAACAGCGCCGGCTCGTCCATGCCCTCCGCTTCCGGCGCGGCGTCCACCCGCGCGATGCCT
Organism: uncultured Gammaproteobacteria bacterium; assembly: GCA_964584665.1. Classification (GTDB taxonomy): domain Bacteria; phylum Pseudomonadota; class Gammaproteobacteria; order Natronospirales; family REEB76; genus DASUBN01. The sequence goes on along the minus strand of CAZPAO010000044.1, from coordinate 9,932 downwards.
TCCTGTGAGGGGAACACGTCGAAGATCAGATGCACCCGTGATTCGCTCGGGTGGTCGTTGACCACGGCATGCGGCGCGAGGTTATTGACCGTCCAGACTTCGCCGGCGGCCATATGGAAGAAACGGCCGTTGCAATAGAAACGCACCTGCGGATTGGTGAAGACCGGCAGGTGCACACGGAAGGAACGCACGAAGTAATCGTTGTCGATGTCCTTGTGCGGATACACGATGCCTACGGGCCGCAACGATGCCAGCAGGCATTTGCCGGGCACGCCGGACAGGAGTCCATAGAGCAGTTCGCGGATGTAAGGGCAGTCATCCAAAGGGGGTTGTTCCGGGTCCCCTTCGATCTTGAGCAATGGTGCATGGCCCTTCAGGAACAAGGACCGGGTCTCACGGTGCACCGGGGCACGCACATTATCCCATAGCGCAGCGGGCAACGCGGCCACCTCACGCTGCAGGCGTGCCGCATCCACCGCCTGGGGCAACCGGCGGCAGGCAGCCACGTGCTCGCGCTTGTCGAAGGCTCCATCCATGGGCGGAAGTGTACCTTAGCCCGCCCGCCGCCACGGCGATCGCCTTGCTGGGCGCGGGCTGCATTGGCTATAGTGCAGCCAGTCCGCGGCGCTTTTTCCGCGCCCGGCAAACACGGGTCCCCATGCGTCTCCCTGCCCCATTCATCAAGCTCCCCCTGCGCTTCGATACCGCGCGCCTGCGCGCCGAGATCGGACGCATACCGGAGAGCGAATGGCGCGCGCATCCCCAGGGGTTCGCGGGCAACTCAGCCCTGATCCTGGTGTCGCACCTCGGCACCGAGAACGACGACACGTCCGGCATCATGGTGCCGGCGCCGCGCCTGGCGCAGTGCGACTACCTGCGGCAGGTGATGGCGAGTTTCAGGACTGTAGTGGGACGATCCAGGCTGATGCGCCTGGAGCCCGGCGCCGAGGTCACGCCCCATACCGACATCGACTTCTATTGGCGTGACCGCATCCGCATCCATGTGCCCATCGTCACGGACCCCAGCGTGCGCTTCAACTGCGACGGGGTGGAGATCCACATGGCCGAGGGCGAGGCCTGGATCTTCGACAACTGGCGGCCACACCACGTCATCAACGGCAGCGGCATACGCCGGGTCCATCTCGTGATGGACACCGTCGGCAGCGCCGAGTTCTGGAAACTGGCCTCGGGCGGAGTGGTGGCGTCGGCCGCTGCTCAGCTACCGGCCGAGCTGCTCGAATACAGCGCGGACGCTGAGGACGATCTCGTGTTCGAGTCCCATGCGCCCGAGCCGCTGGCGCACCCCGCAGCGGTGAGGTCGACCATCCGGGAACTGGTGGGCGACCTGCACAATGCGCCGGCGCGGAGCGCGCAACAGGCGGCCCTCGAGAACGCGCTGCTGGATTTCGCCAACGAGTGGCAGGCCCTGTGGGCACGTTTCGGCAGCGAACCCGGCCACTACGGGCACTATGCGGTGCTCATCGACGATGCCTTGAAGCAGGCCGGCCAGTTCGGCCAAGGCATCCGCCTGCCCAGCAACGGCACCCAGGTGAACCTGGTGCTGCAACGCTACCTCGCGGGCATGTTCGAGGGCTTCCAGGCCTGGCTTGCCGCGGCACCGACGCCGGAGTTCCCGCGGCCGCTGATCATCGTTGCGGCACCGCGCAGCGGCAGCACCCTGCTGTTCGAGACCCTGAAACAGATCCCGGGCCTCTGGAACCTGGGCGACGAGAGCCATAAGGAGATCGAGTCGATCCCGGGGCTCGCGCCGGAGGAACGGGGCTTCATCTCCAATGCGCTGGCGGCGGAAGATGCCACGCCGGACAGGCGCGGACAGTTCCTGCGCAACATCACCCTGCAGCTGCGCGATCATGCGGGGCGGCGTTGGCTGACCCGGCCCGATCGGCCCGAGCGTGTGCGGTTGCTGGAGAAGACGCCCAAGAACGCTTTGCGCATCCGCTTCCTGGACGCCCTATTCCCCGATGCCCGCTTCCTCTTCCTGTACCGCGATGCCGCCGAGAACCTGGGCAGCATGCTGGACGCGTGGCAATCGGGCCGCTTCGTGACCTATGGCAACCTGCCCGACTGGCCGGGACCGCCTTGGTCGCTCTTGCTGCCCCCGGGGTGGAAGGCCCTGGCAGGCAAGCCGATGGCGGAGGTCGTGGCGCACCAATGGCGCATGACCAACCAGGCGATCCTGGATGACCTCTCGGGCTTGCCGCCGGAGCGTTGGCGCACCCTGGACTACGCCAGCCTCGTGGGCGATGCTCCGGGCGTGCTGAGACGGACCGCGGAGTTCATCGGTATGCCCGCCGCAGCGAAGACCCCGCTCTCGCCCTCCGGACAGCTCCCGCTGTCGCGTTACACCCTCACCGCCCCCGCGACCGGGAAATGGCGGCGCCACGAAACCGCACTGGCCGGTCCACTGGCATCGCTGGCGGACATGGAAGAGCGCCTGCGGGCGTTGAGCAACCGCCTGTGACACCCTCCTGTACGGAGCTTCCGGCCCCATGAACATCATGCCCGTGTTTGCATCCCCGGTCATCGACACCGCTCTCCCCAATCCGGACAGCCTGAACGCCGACCTATCGCGCCTGTTCCTGGACTGGGAGAAGGATGTGACCCGCGCACGGCGTTCCGCTCCGACCCAGGTGATGAAGGTCGCGGTCTATGAGAGCGACTTCATGCTCTTCGACAACCCGGAAGCCCCCATCCAGACGCTGGCGCGGTTCTGCCTCATGAACGTCGGCTACGTCGTGCAGCAACTGAACAACTACACGCCGGAAGAGATGCAGCAACTGCGGCTCTTCCACCACAGTTGGTACCATCTGACGCGCCAGGGCGGATACACCGCCCAGCACAACCATCCCATGGCCTCGTGGTCGGGCGTCTATTGCGTGGATCCCGGCGACCCGGTGCAGGACAAACCTAACAACGGCAGCCTCCGGTTCCTGGACGGGCGCACCACGGCCGGGATGTACCTGGATCCCGGCAACGCCAACTGGCGCGAGCCCTTCGGTTTCGGCGAGATGGCCTTCAACCTGCGCGCCGGCCAGCTTCTGATGTTCCCCTCTTATCTCATCCACGAGGTGGCTCCCTACTATGGGCAGCGCCCGCGCATCACCGTGGCATTCAACGTCTGGGTGCGGCATGCAGACCAGGAAAACGATGAGCCCGGCGTGCGTGTGAAGGCCTGATGCCGGACCGGGTAAGACCTTGAACAGCCCCATGGAAAAGTTCGATGCTGCCCTGCGCGCCTATGAGATGAGCGACTGGCGGACGGCGCGGCTCCTCGCGCTTGAGGTCCTGGCGCAGGAACCCCGCCACGCAGGCGCGCTATACATCGCAGGCGCTCTCGAATTGGATGCAGGCGATGCGGCTTCGGCCTTGTTGAAGCTCAAGGCGGCCGCCGACGTCTCCCCCGATCACCCCGGCATCCGCCGCTCGTTGGGACAAGCCTTCGCCGCACTGGATGAGTGGCCCCAGGCGGTATCGGCCTATCATGATGCTCTGCGCCTCGGACCGCCCGACCCGGGACTGCTGGCCGAATTGGGGCTGGCATTGCATGAGGCGGAGGATTTCGACGGTGCGGTGAGGGCATTCGAGCTCTCGCTGCGGCTCAAGCCGGACGATGCCGCCGTCTACAACAACCTCGCCGTGACGCTGAACAGGAAGCACGACTACGAAGCCGCCGCCGCTGCATACAAGCGCGGCTTAAGCCTGGAACCGGGCAACCTGGGCCTGCTCTCCAACCTCGCCATGCTGTACGAACAGATGAACGAAGTGGAGCTGGCCGAGGAGACCGCGGCCATCGGGCTGGGATTGGAACCGAGGAACGGCATCCTGAACCTGGTGGCGGCCCGTTGCGAACGCCGCAGAGGCGCGCCCGAGGACGCCATCCGCAGGATCGAATCTACGCTCGCGCTGGATTCGACTTCGCTGCAGGCAAGACGCGGCCTGCATTTCGAATTGGGCCGCGACTACGATGGCATCGGGGAGATAGACAAGGCTTTCCGGCATTTCCAGTCCGGCAACCGCATAGCGGACGAACTCTGGCCGGACATGGTCGCGGGCGGCGCACGCTACCTCGAAGAACTGGATGAGATGCTCGCCGCCTGCGATGAGAAGCTGCTGCGCGGCCTTGAGAAGACGCCCTCCCCGCCCTCGCCGAACGGCCTGGTGTTCCTGGTGGGCTTCCCGAGATCCGGCACCACGCTCATGGACACGATCCTGGGTTCCCATCCTGAAGTGGCGGTGATGGAAGAGGAGCCTCCGCTGCACAAGGTGCATGAAGCGGTGTTCAATGCATACGGCCCGGACCCTCGCGCCTTATCGGCCCTGCCTGAGGCCAAGCTGGATGAACTGCGCGCCCTCTACTGGAGCGAAGCCAGGAAATACCTGGGTGACTCCTTGCGCCCCGGGCAACTCGTCGTCGACAAGAACCCGTTCTATTCGACGCGTGCGCTGCTCATCCACCGCCTCTTCCCCGACGCGAAGTTCGTATTCGCCTTGCGTCACCCCTGCGCCGTGGTCTTGTCATGCTTCATGCAGCCTTTCGGCCGCAACCCGGCGCTCGCCAATTTCACCAGCCTCACCGGCGGCGCCCAGACCTACCGGAGGGTGATGCAGCTCTGGCTCCGGTTCCGCTCGAACCTGCCGCTCGATTGCCACGAACTGCGCTATGAGGCGCTGGTGACCGACAAGGACACCCACGTGCGTTCGACCTTGGAGTTCCTGGGCTTGGGCTGGGATGACGCCCTCTCCGACCATGTGGCGCACGCGCAGAAACGGGGCCGCATCTACACGCCGAGCTACCATCAGGTCAGCCGGCCGCTGTATACCGACTCCCTGAACCGGTGGCGGAACTACGAGAGCTATATGGAGGAAGCCGTCGCCCTGCTGGAACCTTACATCCGCGAGTTCGGCTACGCTACGACGTGATCGAATTTGTAAGCCAGGGTGTACCGGGGCGCGTGGCAGATGCGGGTCGGTGGGCGGCCTGCGTGGACGATCGATCCATCGAATATTACCAGCCTGCCCGGCTTGGGGCTGACCACCGCCTCGGCGTCATTCGACGAATTGAAGAACAGCGTCTCGCCGCCCCATTCGAAATCCCATATCGGCGCGATATACCACAGCGCGGTCAACCCCTTCTCGCCGGGCCTGGAGTCGGTATGCGTGAACAGCATGTCGCCGTAGGACGAATGGTTGCAATAGCTGCGGTATATCCGATATGCGGAGGACGGATCGAAGTCTTCTATGGCACGTAGGGTCTGCTCATACACGGGCAGCCGTGTGGCCATCTCCACTGATAGGTTCAATGCCCAATGGCGGACCGACTTGGTGTCATCCCGCGCCCATTCGCTCCGCGTGAACTCGCCCTTGTCCAGCATGTCGGTGAGCGCATAGATGACCTGCATGCTGAGCAGGTCGTCGTATACGCGTATCTCACGCCCCTCGATGGTCTGCTGACGGCTGGCTTTCATGACCGGTCCTTCCGCTTCCCGATATGCCGCACTCAGGCCGGCGATGCGAGCCTACCGAGTCCCGCACCACGATGCAACGCAGCCTCAGCCCAGCGCCTGGATCAGGGGTTGCAGGTGCTTCTCATAGCGCCGCCATCTGCGGACCGACGTGCTGTATACGGGTTGCCGCACCTGATAGACGCTGGCGGTACGCACGGCATTGGAAGCGGAGTCGAATTCCAGGCAGCCAGGATCCCAGTCGAGACCGCAATGGGCCAGCATGCGCCGTGACTCGCCTTCTATGTCTGCGACGAGCCGTTCGTAATCCACCCTATGGATGCGGCCCGGCAACAAGGCATCCCAATAGTCCATCATGCCGGCATATAGCCGGTAGAACCTGCCCAGCTCGTCCAGATCGTAGGAGAAGAGCTGGCCGTTCCTGAAGAGGTTCGTATAGCAGGATACGCAGGTATCCATGGGATCCCGGTTGCAGTGGATGATCGCCGCCCCGGGGAAGAGCGCATGGATCAGGCCCACCTGCATGAAGTTCGAAGGCATCTTGTCCGTGATCCGTGCCGCCCGCCCGTCCAGGCCACGAAGGTGACTCAGATAGGACGCGCCGATGGCCGCGATGGCGCGATCGTCCAGCGCGGCGACGGCCCCCGGCATGTCGCGCACGAATTCGCTGCCGATCCTGCTGCGGATGTTCCCGCTGAGGGCGGTCAACTCCCCTCCGGCATGCACCTCGCGGTGGGATGAGAGTATCTGCTCGACGAGCGTGGTGCCCGACCTAGGCATGCCGACGATGAATATGGGCATACACGCGGCTTCAGAGCCGACCGCGCGCTGCTGGAACCCGGCGCCGAAGCACTGCTTCAGCCGCTCGAAGTACCGGGCCTGGGAGTCGATTGAATACTCGATGCTGTCCCGGTAGAGGCGGTTGCCTTGCGCGTAATGGCCGAAAGCCTCGTCGTAGCTGCCGGCGTCCTCGAAGATCTTCCCCAACGCGAAGGAAACGCTCACCGCCTCTGCCAGATCGGCCCATGACTTGTCGCGGGCGCGTGCGATGAGAGGCTGCGCCAGCGGTTCCGCGGGAGAGACCTTGCGGATGTTCACGAGATGGTTCATCGCCTCGTGGAAACCCTCCGCCTGCCCTATCGCCAGTTCGAACTCGCGGACGGCCTCCGGGAACCGCCCTCGCGTGCTGAGGATCACGCCTTTCAGGCAATGCGCGTCAGGCAGCTTCTGCCGCTGCTCCAAGAGTTTGTCCAGGACGTCGAGCGCCTCATCCTGCCGGTCCGCATCCGCCAGGGCTTCCGCCAGCCTGGTGCCCGATTCCGGCGAACCGCGGTCCACCTCATACAGGCGCCGGCAGGCAGCTATCTCGTCGGCATGCAGGCTGAGGGTCCGGAAGGCATCCGCGATCCCACACAGCGATGCGCGGTGCGCAGGCACTGCTGCCAATCCCCGCTGCCAACAGGCGATGGCATCCCCCTCGTGCCCCATCGTCAGCAGGACGCCGGCCAGGCCGTGCCAGGCATCCGCATCGGTCGGGCGGAGTTCCAGGGCGCGCTGATAGTGCGGCACGGCTTCTTGGCCCCGCCCCGAGAGAGCGAGCACCCCGGCATAGTTGTAGTGGAATACGGGGTTGTCCGGGGCCTGGGCTACGGAGCGCTCCAACAGCCGTTCCGCGAGGTCGCCTCGCCCGGTCTGGTGGGCTATGAGGCCGAGGTAATGGGACGCGTCTGGCTGCTCTGGATAGGCCTCAAGCACCGAACGGTAGAGCCTCTCGGCCAAGCCTATCTGGCCCTGCCGGTGCGCCCGGCTGGCGTCTGCGAGAGCCTGCTGTAGAGGGGGGGTCTGAGACATGGGCGGCCAGGGTCACTTGGCCCCAGTCTAGCAACATCGCGGCGAGGCACACCAGGGAGCCCAGAGGCGCAAAAAAAGCGGCCCCTTTCGGGGCCGCTCAATAGACCGTTGATACGGTTCGTTATTAGAACTTGACCGAGATCCGGCCGTAGAACTCGCGACCCGGCACGCGATAGAACGCGGGCAGGAAGCTGTTCGCGAAGGCCGTCAGCGCGGTGGGAGGCTGCTTATCGAAGAGGTTCCGGATACCGAAGGTGAGGTCGGTATTCCAGTCATCCACATGATAAGTGGCCTGGACGTCGTGATAGATCGTCCTGCCCAGGTAGTTCCTGTTCGTGTCGGTCGGATCGGTCGCGACATGCGAACATTCGTTACGGGCAACCACGGCCGCGGAGCAGGTCTCGAACATCGAGGCGATGTACTGCATGTTCCACGACGCGGACCAATCACCGTAGTTCCAAGCCAAGGACAGATTGGCCTTCGACTTCGGGAAGCCACCGAACGGGGTGGTGTTACCCGCCAGCTCGCTGGTGGAGAAGCCCGTCGCGCTGGAGGTGTTCGGCACGGTCTGCTGATACATCTTCAGGAACGTCCAATCCAAGCTCAGCTTGAAGTCGCCGGCCGAAGTGGACGGGAACTTGTAGTGAGAGGCAACGTCGAAGCCGCTGGTCTTGATGCCGCCGATGTTGGTGTTGGCATCGAAGATGTCCGTGATCGAACCGTTGACCACCGTCAGCTTGGAGCAATCCGCGGCGTTACCCACGCCAGTGGTCGGATAGCAGCCGTTGAGGATGATCTGCGGAGCAATCGCGGTGATCTCCTGGTTCAGCTCGATCTTGTAGTAGTCGATGCTGAAGTCGAAGCCCGGGATGAAGTCCGGGTTATAGACGAACCCGACGCTGCGGGACAGGGCCCGTTCCGGCTTCAGAGTCGCGTTACCGCCGATCGTGGACTTGATCTGGCCGTTCGACTGACGGTGCTGCTTGCCACCGCAGCTCGCCGGCAGATGCGAAGGCACGCCGTCCCAACCGCCGTTCGGCGGAGGAGCGCACGGGTCAGACGCCAGCGGGAACGAGTCGGAGTTACCCAGGAACAGCTCGCTGATGCTCGGGGTACGGAAGCCCTGAGACCAGGCGGCGCGGATCAACAGGGTATCCGTCGGCTGCCACTTCAAGGCCGCACGAGCCGTCGAGGCATTGGCGGTGTGCTCCTGCACAGAACTGGCGCTGCCAGGCGTTCCGCCGAACCACTTGAACTGCGACCAACGGTTGGCCACGTCCAGGTCCAGCATCTTGAAGCCCGGGGCATCGGCGACCAGCGGGAAGTCGAACTCGACGTACTCGGCGTTCGTCTTCGTGCGGCCGTCGGTCGGCTGCGTCACGTTGCCGGTGGTGTTGCCGGAGGACACGGTGCTATCCGGATGGAAGAAGCCGTTGAACTCCAGGTATTCCAGGCCGGTGGCGAAGCCCAGCGGACCCGCCGGCAGATCAGCGATACTGCCGTTCAGGTTCGCGGTGTAGTCGCGCATCTGCACATCGGAGATGTCGTGCTCTTCGAACTGCGTGTACTGCAGCATCGCCGGGGTGATGGAACCCAAGCCCCCGAAGGGGTTGAAGGCCACGCAACCCGCGGTCTGGGCGCAAGGCGCGAAGCCCGGCGAGTCCAGAGCCTGAGCCAGCCGTGAGGTGTTGAACAGGCCGGTGGTGATGTTGGACTGGTAGTCATCGGCGAACGTGTAGTTGGCATCCCAATCCCACTCGTTGCCGCCCAGGTTGAAGTAGCCCTTGAAGCCGCCGGTGTACTGGTAAGTTTCCACGTTCTGGTTGAACAGACGCAGACCGCCTTCGATCGGACGGCGTGCGTACTCAAGCAGCAGCTCGTTGGTGGCCGGGTCGTACTGGCTGATGTTACCAACGAAGTCGATCCCGAAGGGATTGTAGATGTTGGTCTTGCCGATGCCGATGCCCTGACCGTTAGTGGTCGACAAGCCGAGACCCAGGAACAGGGGCGAAGACGCCAGGGCCTGCTGGGAATTACGCTTGTTGAACACGACTTCCGAGCTGAACGTCAGGTTGTCCGCCAGGTCGTAGTGACCCTGGGCGTAGAAGCTGGTGCGCTCGTTCGGGGTCACGAAGTAGTTCAGCGGGGCGAAGTTGTACTTGTCCCCGAGGGCGAAGTTACGGAAATCGGAGACCGCCGGCTTGCCAGCGACCGGCTTGTTGATGGTCAGGTCGCAAGTGCCGTAGGAGTGGCTGGCCGGGTTGTAGGGGGCGCAAACGCCCGAACCAGTCTTGCCGCTGTTGCCGGCGAAGAGAGGGCCCGCGACCACGAGCTGGCCGTTGGCCGAAGCGCCCGAACCGCTCGCCGGACCCGCATCACGGATCGGCTCCTTGGAGATGCTGCGCGCGCCAGCCCACACTTCGTGCTGGTTGACGTAAGCGACGTTCATCACCACAGCGCCCTTGTCACCGCTGGAACCCAGGGTGAAGTCGTATTCCTGCGTCTTGCCGTCGTGATGGCCTTCGCCGGAATAGATGCTGGTATAGGCGTTGGCTTCAGCGCCGTTGTAGTTCTTGATGGTGATGATGTTCACCACGC
>CAZPAO010000043.1:0-16901 GCA_964584665.1 uncultured Gammaproteobacteria bacterium | reverse complement strand
GTCCATCCTCTTCAACCCCCGTGCCCGCGAGGAGTTCAGCCAGTTCTTCGACCGCTCCGACAGCTTCGCCCTCGGCCTCTGCAACGGCTGCCAGATGCTGGCGACGCTCGCGGATCTGATCCCCGGCACCGCCGGATGGCCGCGCTTCGTGCGCAACACTTCGGAGCAGTACGAAGGGAGGCTGGTGCTGGTGGAGGTGCTGCCTTCGCCGTCGCTGTTCTTCGCCGGCATGGAAGGGTCGGTGGTGCCGATCGTGGTCTCCCACGGCGAGGGCCGTGCGGCCTTCAACCGCGACGACGCGGCGCAACAGCTGCTGGCCGGCGGCCGGGTGGCGTTGCGCTTCGTGGACAACCGGGAACGGGCCACCCAGGTCTATCCCGCCAATCCCAACGGTTCCCCGCTGGGCATCACCGGTATCACCAACACCGATGGACGCGTCACCCTCATGATGCCGCATCCGGAGCGGGTGTTCCGCAGTGTGCAGATGTCCTGGCATCCTGCGGAGTGGGGCGAGGATTCGCCCTGGATGAGGATGTTCCGCAACGCCCGTGCCTGGGTCGCCTAAAAGCTGCTGCGCTGTGTAATCGTTTCACGTCAGCGCGATATACAGTTAAAACCATCCATGGTGCATTGCCAGCCCCGCCATCCCTGGCGGGGCGTTCGCCGCATGCGGCGAACCTTCGCTCGCGACGCTTTTAAGGTAATACTGTCGGAAATATCAGCAGTCGAAAAAGAAGCGGCCCTTGCGGGCCGCCAAATCGTCTCGGGGATGAAATCTCAGTTCAGTTGCAGACCCGCGAGCCGGTGATGGGCTCGCAATACTCATGATCCTGCTTGGTGTTCGGCGCGCTGTCCATGTGGTTCATGTCGATGACCTGCATGGGCGCAGCGGCATGCTTGCTGATGTCGAAGGCGCCGCTGTGGACCCTCTCCTGTGTCGGCAGCAGCGAAGCCAGCGCTGCTCCGCCGATATGCACCGGTCCCGGCACGACGGCGCTCGCCGTCTCAGCCACAGGCGCGGGCGGAGCCGTTACGGCCGGCAGCGGCGCGCCAGCCCAGCCGTCGGTGGCGCGCAGGCGCGCGACCAGGCTGCGAGATGGCTTGACCGCTTCGAGGCTGGTCGGTGCCAGCGGGGCCCGTTGCAGTCCGTTTGCGACCGCATGGGCTGCCGACATCAGCAATTGCGGCACCGGCAGCGTGACATCCTGGTTCAGGGGCAGCGGCAGATGGCGGGCCGAGGCCAGGGCCAGGAAACCGCTCAGGCACAGCGCCGAGACCAGCATCGCGCTGGCGAAGCGCGGAGCCGTGGTGGGGTGGTGCGGGCTGATGAGCCGTTCCACGCGCAGCGTCAGGTCGCCCCCGGTGATGCCCATGGCGGGGCTGAGCTCGACCGTGCGCAATGCCGCGAGGTCGGTGAGGGCATGGGCGTAGTGCAAGGCATCTCCGCAGGCATGCACCGCGGAGTCGTCGCAGCACAACTCACGTTCGCGGCGTGCATCGCGGGAGATCCAGCGCACCGCCGGATGATAGAAGAGCAGCGTCTCCACAGCCACCTGCAGCAGGTTAACCAGGTAGTCATGGCGGCGGATATGGGAGAGTTCATGGGCCAGCACCATCTCCAGCTGCAGGGTGGTGAGGCCGGTGAGGGCCGCGGGCGGGAGCAGGATCACGGGCTTCAGCCAGCCGATCACGCAGGGCACGGCTACGCGCGCCGTGACCATGAGGCGCACGCGCATGCGCACGCCCACCTGGGCGGCGAGTTTGGTCACCGTGTCCTGCCACAGCTCCGGCGCCGGATGAGAAGCCTGGCGCGTCAGCATGCGCGCCCGGTACCAGCCGGCCAGTGATTTGAAGCCGAGCAGCGCCACGCCCGCGCTCCAGGCGGGGACGGTCCAGGGCACCAAGGGGCGCAGCAATGTGCGCAGGGAGTCCAGCATGGAAGTCTGTTCCGGCGCGCCGAGGTCATGGGTACCGGCGGCATAGCCGACGATGGTGTGTACCGCCATCGGTGTGCCCATCAGGTACAGGAAAGTCGCGACCGGCAGCAGCGCCAGCACCGCGAGGGTGCCGAGGCTCAGGGCATAGCGGGCCTGGGGTGAGGCTCCCGCCATGTAGCTGCGCAGGCAGGCATAGACCGCCGCCACCAGCAGGCCTTCCCACAGGAAGTGCAGCAGGGTCCAACCCAGGTGGTAGGCGAAGGGACTGTCGAGCAGGGCGTCGAGAGCGCTCATTTGTGCTGCTCCTCGAGTTCGTTGAGCCGCGCGCGGATCATGGCGAGTTCCTCGACGCTGGCTGGCTTGCCGGAGCCGAGTGCCTGCATCACGAGTTCGGCGGCGGAATCCTCGAACACCCGGTGCAGGAGCTTGCCGAGGAAGCGTTTCTGCGCCTTGCGCTGGGTCAGGGCCGCCGCGTAGACGTGTGCCCGTTCGGAAGCGTCACGTCTCACCAGACCCTTTTGGTGCATGATCTGCAAGGTGGTGAGCACGGTGGTATAGGCCACCGGGTTGTCCTGGGCGAGCACCTCGTGCACCTGGCGCACGGTGCAGTCCCCTTGCTGCCAAAGGACACGCAGGACTTCGAGTTCCGCTTCGGTGGGCTCGGGCAAGGTCGTGGTGGCGGGGGCAGGCCGTCTCGGTGACATGTCGTAGGGCTCCTGTAACAATTCCGGCCGGCAGCCGGGGCGTTTCAGATGAGTATAGTCCAGCTACTAGAAATCTAGTACACCCCTCTTGCAAAACCTGAGCGGATAGCTAAAATACTATTCACTTAGTAGACACCTTGGGCCTAAGCCCTGAAAAAGCCTGGAGAAACCGCTCATGACGAAGCTCGCCCTTGCCTGCAGCCTGGCCCTGACCCTCATGGCCTGCGCCTCCAACCCGGATAATTCCACCCCGGCGGCTGCGCCTGCGGCCAGCAGCGCCACTCCGGCTCCCGCCTCCGGCGCCGCCCCCGTGGCAGCGGCCCCCAGCAAGCCCAAGCTGGTGTGTGAAGAGGAGAAGCCCCTGGGCTCGCTCTTGCCCCAGCGCGTCTGCATGACGCCGGAAGAGGCCGCGGCCCGCAAGCGGGCTGCCCAGGAGCATATCCGTGACATCCAGAATCAGTCAGCCGTCGGCCCCGGTGCCGGGAGCAGCAGCGGCGGCTGATACCCGCACGCCGGTGATGCTGATGGGAGGGCCGGTTACAATACCGGCCTTCTCTTTTTCCGCACCAGGATGCTCGAGTGGCCACCCGTTCCCGTGACGTAGAACTGCACTCCCCCACCGGTACCCAGCTGAGCTGCAAGGGCTGGCAGCAGGAAGCGGCCCTGCGCATGCTGCTGAACAACCTGGATCCCCAGGTGGCCGAGAACCCCAAGGAACTGGTGGTCTACGGCGGCATCGGCCGCGCTGCCCGGGACTGGGAGAGTTTCGATGCCATCGTCGCCACCCTGAAGCGCCTGGAGGATGACGAGACCCTCCTGATCCAATCCGGCCGGCCCGTGGGCGTATTCAAGACCCATGCCGGTGCGCCGCGGGTGCTGCTCGCCAACTCCAATCTCGTGGGCAAATGGGCCGACTGGGACCATTTCTTCGAACTCGATAAGAAGGGTCTCATGATGTACGGCCAGATGACGGCCGGTTCCTGGATCTATATCGGTTCCCAGGGCATCGTTCAGGGGACCTACGAGACCTTCGTCGAGGCAGTGCGGCAGCACTATAAGGGTGACGCGCGCGGGAAATGGCTGCTCACCGGCGGACTTGGCGGCATGGGTGGTGCCCAGCCCCTGGCCGCGGTGTTCGCGGGCCTGAACTGCCTCGCGGTGGAAGTGGACGAGAGCCGCATCGACAAGCGCCTCGCCACCGGTTATCTCGATCACAAGGCCACCAGCCTCAAGCAGGCGGTGGCGATGCTCAGGGAAGCGGCGGAGAAGGGTGAACCCAAATCCGTGGGTCTCTTGGGCAATGCCGCGGAGGTGTTCGAGGAGATACTGAAGAGCGATTACCTACCGCAGCTCGTCACGGATCAGACCTCCGCCCACGATCCCCTCAACGGCTACATCCCCGTGGGGTATTCCCTGTCGAAGGCGGCTGAGCTGCGCAAGGCGGACCCGAAGAAATACGTGGACCTCGCCAAGCAGTCCATGGCCCGCCAGGTGCGCGCCATGCTGGGGCTGCAGGCGAAAGGCATCCCTACCTTCGACTATGGCAACAACATCCGTGCCATGGCCCAGGACGCGGGCCTCAGCAATGCCTTCGACTTCAAGGGTTTCGTGCCGCTCTATATCCGCCCGCTGTTCTGCGAAGGCATGGGCCCGTTCCGTTGGGCTGCGCTCTCGGGCGATCCCGAGGACATCTACAAGACGGACGCGAAAGCGAAGGCGCTGTTCCCCGACAAGAAGGACCTACACCGCTGGCTGGACATGGCGCGCGCGCGCATCAAGTTCCAGGGCCTCCCGGCGCGCATCTGCTGGCTCGGCTATAAGGAGCGGCATCGCCTCGGCCTGGCCTTCAACGAGATGGTGAAGAAGGGTGAACTCAAGGCGCCGGTGGTGATCGGTCGCGACCACCTGGACTCCGGCTCGGTGGCTTCGCCCAACCGCGAGACCGAGGGCATGAAAGACGGCAGCGATGCGGTGGCCGACTGGCCGATCCTGAACGCATTGCTCAACACCGCGAGCGGAGCGTCCTGGGTGAGCTTCCACCACGGCGGCGGCGTGGGCATGGGCTACTCGTTGCATGCAGGGGTGGTGATCGTCGCCGACGGTACTGCGCGGGCCGAGCAGGCCCTATCGCGGGTGCTGGTCAACGATCCGGGCACCGGGGTCATGCGTCACGCGGATGCGGGTTACGAGCGGGCGGTGGAGGTCGCGCGCGAGCGCGGACTCGACCTGCCCATGTTCGGCATCCGCTGAAGCTCCCATCGCGCGGCAGGGCTGCATGCGCATAGACCTCAATGCGGACGTGGGCGAGGAATGCGGTGATGACGCTGCGCTCATCCCGCTCCTCACCAGCGCCAACGTGGCCTGCGGCGCCCATGCGGGCGGCCCCGAGACCATGCGCCGCACCGTGGCTCTGTGCCTGCGGCACGGGGTGCACCTGGGTGCACATGTCTCTTACCCGGACCGGGCGCATTTCGGCCGCCGCGCCCTGGATTTGCCTGCATCCGAGATCAGCGCCAGCGTCGGTGCGCAGTTGAGCGCCCTCTCGGATATCGCCCACGCGGCGGGCACACGAGTCCGCTATCTCAAGGCCCATGGCGCCCTCTACAACCGGATGGCGGAAGATGCCCTGGTAGCCGATGCGGTGATCGCGGCACTGCACGCCTTCGATCCGCGCCTGCCCATCCTGACCCTGCCGGATTCCATCGCCATGCAAAGGGCTGCGGCGGCGGGCGTACCTGCGGTGGGCGAAGCCTTCGCCGACCGCGGTTACCAGGATGACGGCAAGCTCCAGCCCCGCGGTGAACCGGGGGCTCTCCTCACGGACGTGAGCGAGGTGACTTCCCGGGCGCTCGCCTGGGTGCGGGGTGGCATGATGCAGAGCGTCACCGGCAAATCCCTGAGCCTCAAGGCCCAGTCGCTCTGCGTGCATGGCGATACGCCCGGCGCGGTGGAGCTGGCGGCGGCCCTACGCGGGGTGCTGGCCGATGCCGGCGTGGAAATCGTGCCCTTCGCATGAAGACACGCTTCATGGGCGATAGCGCGCTGCTGGTCGAGACCGATGATCCTGCAGGAGCCCAGGCGCTGCGGCGCGTGCTGTTGCGGGGATCCATGCCCGGGCTGCGGGAGATCATCCCCGGCCAGTCGTCCTTGCTCATCGCCGCCGATCCCCTGCGCGTCGATTTGGATGCGCTCGCGGCGCGTCTTCCGGAACTGATGCGAGATGCCGCGCCGCCGGCCGCACCCCGGCAACACGAGTTCGCCGTGAACTACACGGGAGAGGATCTCGCGCTGGCCGCCAGGTTGACCGGCATGGATGTGGAGGAGGTCGTGCGCCGGCACACGGCTCCGCTCTATACGGTCTCGTTCCTGGGGTTCACGCCGGGCTTCGCTTATCTCGATGGTCTCGATGGACGCCTGAAGCTCCCGCGCCGCGCCGATCCGCGCGTCCGCGTGCCCGCCGGCAGCGTAGCCATCGCCGACGGCTACACCGGCATCTATCCGCAGGCCACGCCCGGTGGCTGGCATATCCTCGGCCGGTGCGAGGCCGCGCTGTTCGACGCGCAGCGCCCTTCGCCGGCGCTGCTCGCGCCCGGCGACCGGGTGCGTTTCAGGGAGATCCCGTGATCGAGGTGCTGCATCCAGGCACGCTCACCACGCTCCAGGATCTGGGGCGTCAGGGCCACGGGCACCTCGGCGTGCCGCCGGCGGGGGCGGCTGATGCTTTCGGCTTGCGCATCGCCAATCGCCTCGTGGGCAACACTGATGACGCCGGCGCGCTGGAGATGACGGCGGAGGGTGCGCGGCTTCGCTTCGAGGATGAGATGTGCATCGCCTTCAGCGGAGGCACGCTGGCGCCGCTCCTGGACGGCGAGCCCCTGCCCATGCATCAGACGGTCACGGTGAAGGCCGGCGCGGAACTCGACTGCGGCCGCGTGCTGGAAGGATGGCGCTGTTACCTAGCAGTGGCAGGCGGCATCCAGGCCCAGCCCGTGCTGGGCAGCGTCTCGAGCGACACTCTCGCAGGTCTGGGGCCGGAGCCGCTCGCCGCCGGCATGCGTCTCGCCATCGGTGCGCTCGCCGGACCCGCGCCTGCTTTCTACATGAAGTCTCCGCCGCGCTATGCCGGTGCGGTGAGGTTGCGGGTCCTGCCGGGCCCACAGCATGATTGGTTCGCGCCCGAGACCCTGCTTGCCCTGCGCGAGTCCGTCTACACCGCATCATCCAAGAGCGATCGCACAGGCGTGCGCCTCGAAGGGACTGTCTTGCCCCGTGCCCAGGAAAGCGAACTGCCTTCCATGGGCATGGTGACGGGTGCGGTGCAGGTGCCGGGGTCAGGCCGGCCCCTCATCCTGCTCACGAACCACGGCGCTACCGGAGGCTATCCGGTGATCGCCAATGTCATCTCGGCGGACCTGCCGCTGCTCGCGCAACTCGCACCGGGTGCAGAAGTACGCTTCACCGATGTCGGTCGGGCGGAGGCGCTCACCGCACTGCGTGAACAGGAAGCCCGGCTGGAACGGGACATCATCGCCGCCGACACGGGCCTGCTGGCGGCGCGGGCGCTCATGAGCCTCGCAGGCTCGCATGCGAGTCTGCGGCAGGCGGCGGTGAACAGCGGGGCCGTCCGCGTCCGCATAAAGAAGTGACCCGGGCCGTATCTATATAATGATGGCGTGAAAGCGCTCGCCCTATCCTGTTGCCTGCTCATGACGGCTTCGCTGTCGGCTTGTGCCGAATGGCCCGAGCCGCAGCCACTTGCCTCGGCATCCACACCCGCAGAGACGGATCTCGGCAAGCAGGTGGCGGCACTGGCCCAGCAGGAGGAAGGCGTGCCCTACCAGTACGGCGGCCATAGCCCCCTGGGTTTCGACTGCAGCGGGCTCGTCTACTACGTGTACGGCAAGTCCGGCGTGAGCCTGCCGCGCACTGCCCAGGCCCAGTACGACCATACCCGCCGGGTGGCCCGCACCGACCTCAAGACCGGGGACTTGGTGTTCTTCTTCGGCGGTAACGCAATGCACGTGGGCCTATATATAGGTGACGGCTGGTTCGTGCACGCACCTGAGACCGGCAAGGCAGTAGGTGGCGCCTGGCTCAATACAGGTTATTGGAACGACCACTACTACGGCGCCGGTCGTCCCTAGTGGCAGCCACTCCGCTCAGATCCTTCCTCGACGCTCACCCCACGGCCCGCCGCCTGCTGATGACACGCACGGTGCGCAGCGTGGCCCAGGGCGCGCTGGTGGCGGACCTGTCCCTCTACCTGCATGCGCTCGGTTGGAGCGGTCTCGCCATCGGACTCTGTTTCACTGGAGCGGCATTCGGCGCGGCTGTCCTCGGCCTCATCATCGGCCGCTTGAGCGACCGTTCGCGGCGCAAGCCTTTCCTGATCTGGTATGAAGCCCTGACGGCGCTCTGCGGTCTCCTGCCCTTGCTCACCACCTCGATGCCGGTGCTGGCTACGGTCATAGTGCTGGGGGGCTTCGGCCGCGGCCTGAATGGGGCTGCCGGGCCTTTCGGTCCTGCTGAACAAGCGTGGTTGGCCGAAGCAGTGCCGGAGCGGGACCGTGGCTGGGTCTACAGCATCAATAACGCACTCGGTTTCTTCGGCATGGCACTGGGGGCATTGCTCGCGGTGCTGCCTGGGCTCTTGGCGGGCGCGCTCCCGCCGCAGCGCGCTTACGGTTCCCTGTTCCTGATCGTGATCGCAGGTGCGTTCTTGAACTTGTGGCTTCTGTACGGCACGCCGGAACGGGAAAGGGGAGCGGTACTCGCATCCGGCGCCCGTGCCCGGCGCATGCATCGCTGGGAGAACCATCTCCTCTGGCGGCTGTCGCGCCTCAATGCCCTGAACGGGCTCTCCATGGGTCTCACGGGCCCGCTCATCTCCTATTGGTTCGCCCTGAAGTTCGGCGCAGGGCCTGATGAGATCGCGCCGGTGATGGCGGCTACCTTCGCGCTGACCGGCGCCATGGCGCTCTATACCGGCCGGCTCGCCGTGCGGCATGGCCTCTCGCGTGCGGTGGTGTGGAGCCGCGGCATCGGCGTGGCCTTGCTGCTGGCGCTGCCGTTCATGCCCTGGTTCTGGCTGGCGGCACTCTGCTACATGCTGAGGCTTGCTTCCGGAGGCGCTTCGGTGGGTGCGCGCCAGGCGCAGATCGTCTCGCTGGTGAGGGATGAACGCCGCGGGCATGCGGCCAGCATCAATGCGGCTTCGTTCCAGATCCCGCAGTCGGCGGGGCCCGGCATCGCCGGTCCGCTGATCGCCGCGGGCTTCTTCGTCACGCCGTTCTGCGTGGCCGCGGCCTTGCAGCTCATCTATGTGGCGGGATATGACCGGTTGTTCGGCCGGTACGATCGGGTGGCGGACATCCGCGACCCCGGATCCGGAGTCACTTCAAAGCGGTGAGGGGGGTCGCGCCGGCGGTGTCCTTCACCGTACCCACCGGGGCGAAGGTGACGGGGCCCGCCTGTGCCGGCTCGTCGTTACCCGCATCGCAGGTGAAAGCAAGGGCGCTCCAGCGCCAGGATCACGGTGAAGTGTTTCATGGCGCGGACTCCTCTATCAGCGGGCGCGGCTCATTGCAGCGCGATGAAGCTGGTGCCACCTGTCTGGACTGTGGTCTTGGTGATCGAGGTGAATCGCAGGGTGTTGGCCTGGTTGGCCACATCGAGCGTAGCTTCACAGGTGAACGCGACGGTGTACTCGCCCGGCGGCAGGAAGCTGGCGGTGAAGTTGTAGTTGCCGGTGGTCGAGTTCAGCCCCACCAGCGCCGTGCTCACGGGTTGGAGGCGGCTGGCGGGCGCATCGATGTCCACGTCCACGGGGGTGACATCACCCTTGTACACATACACCGCGGGCGACAGGCACGTCACCAGCGCGGTGGCCACGCTGCCGGTGATCGAGCCGGTCAGTTCCGTCTCCACCGCACGGATCGAGGGTATCAGCTGGTATTTGGTGGGATCGTTCGGATCCTGGATGATGGACTTACGCAGGTCGAAGTCCATGGTCAGATCGACGGTCCCGCCGCTGGCGATGGTGAAATCGACGGGGATGTCCACCTGTGGCGATACGTTCGACGGGACGTAGAGGATATGGAGCCCGTCCGGCAGGAAGATGTTGGACTGGGCCGAGTTCTGATCGGCCGCCACGGTCACGCGCAGGTTGGTGTAGTGCCCGGGTTGGACCTGCAGGCCGGCGATGAAGGTCGCGGCGACGCCGCCCTGGAGCTGGTAGAGGTCGACGGCGGAGGCCGGAGCGATGATCACCGTCTGGGGGCTCACATTGGGGCCCGTCAGCCGTAACTGGGAGAAACTGACGTTGACCGAGGAGGCCAGGTCCATGGGTGCGTCGGTGATGGCGATGTAGACGCCGTTCACGGTGCCGTTGCCGCAGCTCGCGAGCAATAGGGCGGGCAGCGCCAGGGCGGCGGTCTTCAACATCCGATGCAGCATGGATTCTCCAAAGATCATTGACGATAGGCGGGATGCCGGGGCTCACGGGGGCGCCGGGCATGCGCAGTTTACATCGTGATTAACGCGCTGTCCCGAGAACGGGAGGACAGGAAAAAGAGGGGCCTCTCGTCAAAGGGGGAAAACGAGAGGCCCCGGGACTCCCACGCGTTGCGTGCGGGAGTCATTAAACGCATCCCTCCTCGAGGGACCTGAAACGAGTATAGAGGAAACTCTAAAATATGTCTGTTTACAGACATAAATTTCGGGTACTCAACAATCCACCGACACATCAAGGGTTTAGGCAGGGGGCCTACAGCTGAAGCTGGCGGAAGGCAGGGGCGGAGGCTGAGAGCAGGCTGCCATCCGCGAGGGCTGCCGCGACACGGCTCATGTCACCGTCCAGGCGCCGGTCGCCCTGGGCCGCGGGAGCAAGGCGGCGGATGGCCCCATGCACGGGCTCGAGTCCGACGGTGGTCTTCTCCGGGCGCTGCAGGTCGATGGCCTCGGCGGAAGCGAGCGCCTCCACCGCCAGGATGTGCGACACGTTGGCGATCACCCGGTTCAGTTTCACGCCTGCCCAGGGCGCCATGCTCACATGGTCCTCCTGGCCGGCGGAGGTCGGTACGGTGTCCGCCGAGGCGGGGTGGGCCAGGGTCTTGTTCTCGGAGGTGAGCGCCGCCGCGGTCACGTGGGCGATCATGAAGCCGGACTCCAGGCCCGGATCCCGCGCCAGGAACATGGGCAGGCGCGGGTTCACCTTCTTCAGCAGGAGGTCGATGCGCCGCTCGGCGATGTTGCCGAGTTCGGTGGCCGCGATGGCCATGAAGTCTGAGACGAAGGCGAGGGCCTCCGCGTGGAAATTGCCGCCGGAGAGCACGTCTTCGCCGAAGATCAGCGGGTTGTCAGAGACGCTGTTGAGTTCGCGTTCCAGCACTTCGGACGCGTGCTTGAGGGTGTCCCATACCGCCCCGTAGACCTGCGGCATGCAGCGCAGGGCATAGGGGTCCTGCACCCGGTCGCAGCCCTGGTGGCTCTGCCATATCTCGCTGCCGGTGAGCAGGCTGCGGAAAGCCTCGGCCACCTTGATCTGGCCGTGCATGTTGCGCACCGCGTGGATGCGTGCATCGAAGGGACTGTAGCTGCCGGCGAGCGCTTCCACAGTGAGCGCGCCCAGCACGATGGAGGCGGCGAGCAAGGCCTCGGTGCCGAAGAAACCCTGCAGGGACAGAGCCGCGCTCACCTGGGTGCCGTTGAGCAGGGCCAGGCCTTCCTTCGCTTCCAGCTGCACCGGCTTCACGCCGGCGGCCTTCAGCACCGCTTCGTTCTTCAGCAGCTTGCCTTCGTGGTGCGCTTCGCCTTCGCCGATGAGTGCGAGGGTGAGGTGCGCGAGGGGCGCGAGATCGCCGGAAGCGCCTACCGAACCCTGGGAGGGGATCACCGGCAGCACGTCGTGGTTGAGGAGCGCCAGCAAGGTGTCCACCACCTCGGGGCGGATACCCGAGTTGCCGATGGCGAGGCTATTGGCCTTCAGCAGCATGATGCGGCGCACCACTGGAGCCGTCAGGGGTTCACCCACGCCGCAGGCGTGGCTGCGCACCAAGTTGTACTGCAGCTGGGTCAGGCGGTCGCGGGAGATGCGCTCGCGCGCCAGGGCGCCGAAGCCGGTATTGATGCCGTAGCACACCTGGTTGGTGTCGATGACCTTGCGCACCGTGTCCACGCTCGCCTGCATGGCGCGGCGCGCCTGGTCGCCCAGTGCCACGGTGGGGCGGCTCGAGTCGAAGCCCCGCAGGTCGTCGAGCTTCAGGTCGGCGCCGGTGAGCGTGAGGCTGGTCATGTGCGTCTTCCCTTGAAGAAGCGCTGGGCGGGCTTCAGGCCCCCCAGCTGGTAGTTGAAGAATGCTGGCGCCGGCAGGTCCCAGAGGCAGAAATCCGCATCCAGCCCCGGCGCGAGGGCGCCGATTCTACCCTCAAGCCCCATGGCCTGCGCGGCATGGCGGGTGACTCCGGCCAGCACCTCGTCAGGGGTGAGGCCGAACAAGAGGCCCGCCATGTGCATGGCGGTGAGCAGGCTCGCCACCGGTGCGGAACCGGGGTTCAAATCCGTGGCCACCGCCATGGGCACCTTGTGCCGGCGCAGCAGTTCGACCGGGGGTTTGCGGGTCTCTTTCAGGAAATAGAAGGCGGCCGGCAGCAGTACCGCCACGGTGCCGTATGTGCCCATGGCGGCCGCATCCGCTTCATCCATATATTCCAGATGATCGCAGGACAGCGCCCCCAGTTCCGCGGCGCGGCGCGTGGCACCCATGTTGGAGAGCTGGTCCGTGTGGGCCCTGAGCTTGAGGCCGAGCTGGGCAGCGCGTTCTGCGAGCCGATCCAGGTCACCCACCTGGAAGCCGATGTGCTCCACGAAGATGTCCACGCAGTCCGCCAGCTTCTCGGCCGCCACCGCCGGCAGCATCTCATCCAGCACCTGCCGCATGTATTCTTCGCGGCTGAGCCCGGCGGGCACCGCGTGGGCACCGATGAAGGTGGCGCTGATCTCCATGGGGATATACCGGGGCAGGGCGCGAATGGCCCGCAGCATCTTGAGTTCGGACTCGAGATCCAGCCCGTAGCCGCTCTTGATCTCGACGGTCGTGACGCCTTCGGCTCGCAGGGCCTCCAGGCGCGGCAGGGTCTCCTCGATGAGCTGGGATTCGCTCGCGGCCCGCACCGCCTTCACGGTGCTCAAGATCCCTCCACCGGCCTTGGCGATGTCAGCGTAGCTCGCCCCCCGCATCTTGAGCACGTGCTCCGCCATGCGGTCCCCTGCATAGAGGGCATGAGTATGGCAGTCCACGAAACCGGGCAGCAGGAGCTTGCCGCCCGCATCCAACCGCTCCTTCGTGGGGGCGTCTTGGGGGCAATCCAGGGCCGCGATCTTGCCGGCGTTAACCGCCAGGGTGCGGCCGGGCCCGGAGACGCCATCCGCTAGGGTGTATACCCGAGCGTTATTGACCAGCAACTCGTACACAATACGCGGCTCCCCGGGGAATCATGAGAATATAAGAGTATGCAGACCCGTTTGGCGTTTGAATACATCCTCACCCCCGAAGGACTCGTCCGCGACCAGGCATTGGTGGTGGACGCGGACGGCCGCATCGAGAGCATCGAGCCCGCCAAGGGCAGCTATGACGGCTTCCTGGCCATCCCCGGCATGCCCAACGCCCACAGCCACGCTTTCCAGCGGGCCCTGGCCGGTTACGGCGAGGCGCCCCGCGGCCAGGACTCCTTCTGGAGTTGGCGCGAGGCCATGTACCGGCTCGCCAACCGCATCACCCCCGAGGAGATGTTCATCATCGCCCGCGAGGCCTTCCTCGACATGCTGCGGGGCGGCTTCACCAGCGTGGCCGAGTTCCACTACCTGCACCACATGCCCGACGGGCGTCCCGGCGCGCAGATGGGGCGTGCGCTGATATCGGCGGCACGCGAGGCGGGTATCCGCCTGCGGCTCCTGCCGGTGTTCTATCAGACCGGCGGTTTCCGGCAGCCCGCGCGCGACGAGCAGCGCCGCTTCGTGCATGCCAGCATCGCGGACTTCTGCGCGCTCCTGCAAGAATTGCACGACGTGGAGTTGGGGCTCGCGCCCCATTCGTTGCGCGCAGTGCCGGTGGAGACCTTGCCCGACCTCATCGAGGCCACTTCCAAGCTCATGGCCGCCGATGCACCCATCCATCTCCATATCAGCGAGCAGCAGCGCGAAGTCGACGAGTGTCGCGCGGCCTATCAGCTCACGCCGGTCGACGTGCTGGCGCGTCACGTGGAGCTCGGCAAGCGCTGGAACCTGGTGCACGCCACCCATGCCACTGCCGAGGAGTGCGCGCGGGTGCGGCAGGCGGGCGCGACCGTGGTGATCTGCCCCATCACCGAGGCCTACCTGGGTGACGGCCTGTTCGCTGCGGATGAGTTCGTGAGCGCCGGTGGGCGCATCGCCATCGGCTCCGACAGCAACTGCCGTATCGACGCCATCGAGGAGCTGCGCCTGCTGGAATACGGCCAGCGCCTTCGCGTGCAGCGGCGCGCACGCCTGGCGACATCGGCAGGTCTCGGGGTGCCGCTGTGGAACCAGGCCTGTCGCGGCGGCGCCGCTGCCCTGCGGCAGGATGTCGGCGCACTGACGCCGGGCAAGTTCGCGGACGTGGTGACCATCCGCCGCGATGCGCCGGCCCTGCGTGGCCACGACGCGGATACGCTCATGGATGCGTTGCTCATCGGCGGCAGCCGTGCCGACATCAGCGACGTCTATGTCGGAGGTCAGAGGCGCATCCGGGAAGGGGTGTGCCATGGAGCGGAGGAGAGCGCGCGGGCGTTCACCCAAGCGGTCTTGAAACTCAACTCGGTATGACCCTATAGATGAAAATCAGTTCATTCCACGTCCGCGATGCCAGTACCGTCGAAGTCCCCATCGTGGTGAGCATCCCCCATACCGGCATCTACGTGCCCGATGCCATCCGGGCGGAGTTCGCCTCCAGCTACATCGCCAGTCTGCCCATGACGGACTGGTACCTGCACCATCTCTACGATTTCCTGCCTTCGCTGGGTGTCACTACCATCTATGCCACCTACAGCCGCTTCGTGGCCGATCTCAACCGTCCGCCGGATGACCGGCCGCTCTATCCGGGGCGTTTCGAGACCGGCTTCGTGGCCCTGAAGACCTTCTGGGGAGAGGACATCTATCATCGGCCTCCTGCCAAGGAGGAGATCAACCGCCGCCGGGACATGGTGCATGCGCCTTACCATGCGCGCCTGTCGGAGCTGCTGCAGAGCCGCATCACCCGCTTCGGCGGTTGCGTGCTCATCGACGCCCACAGCGTCTCTTCCCGTGAGAATCTGCTGCATCCCAAGCTCGAGCATGACATCTACCTGGGGGACCGGGACGGCAAGAGCAACTCCGGCTGGCTCACCCAGTCCGTCGAGCGCGGTTTCGCGTCCGCAGGGCGCACCGTGCGCCGCAACGACCCCTACAAGGGCGGTTACATCACCGAGCACTACGGAGCCATGCCGCGTGTCGCCGCGCTCCAGGTGGAGATGCGCTGGGGCCTTTACCTCGATGAATCACGGCCGGAACGCACGCCCACCACCGACCCCAAGTTCCTGGCGTTCAAGGAAGTCCTGCGGGAGGTGTTCTCGAACCTGATCGCGGACATCCACAAGCGCCGGCAAGTGAGCAAGTAAGACGATGAGAACAAAAGCAGCCCTGATCCTGTCTCTCGCGGTCTTGGCGCTCGCGGCCTGCAGCACTACGGACGATGTGCTGGGGCATGACGACGGCTACGTGCACCTGAGCTGCGCTGGCAGCCAGTCCCTCCCGGGTGTTCCACCCATCCAGGGGAGCCTGAGTCCGCTGTCGGCGGGCACCAAGTTGCAGATCCTGAAACCCGCCCCGGATGCGCCGGTGCTGCTCAGCATGCCGGACGGCATCAAGGGCGATGAGTTCAACTACGCCTGGAAGGAGGCGAGCACCGGTACGGGACGCCTGCCCGGCACCTGGCTCTGCCGCGCCGCCTGGCAGTACGACGGCTCCTTCTGGCAGCTCTCGCATCTGGATGCGCAATGGGTGGGTGGGGTCGAGCGATAGCTCGACCGCGAGGTGCCATGGGCGGCGACTGAAATCTAGAGATATGAATCCAAATTAAGACGGCGAGCGGTGGAGACTGCTCGCCGTCTTCATTCTCATGCCGCCCAAGGTGGTGTGAACGGCTCGCTGCCCGCTACCCACGCCTGTCCACCCACCGGCAATACCGCCACGGCGCGGAAGAGGCTTGAGCCGGGATTGCTGATCGCGAATTCGGTTCCCGCCGGCACCACCAATGCGCTGCCCGGCGTCATCTCGTGGGTCTCGCCGCCCATCAGGGCCTTGCCCTTGCCTTCTATGCATACGAACACTTCTTCCCGGGTGACTTGGTGAAGCACGCCGGGCGCCTGAGGTTGCAGGGTCACGATCCATACGGCGTTCTCGGTCGCCCCGCGGCTGGGGGCAGCGAGGCCGGTGAAGGAAGCCCCCGGCAATTCGAAGGTCGGGGCATGTTTGTGGGCGATGAAAGGCATAGCTGGGTTCCTCATGATATAATAAACCAAAGATTATCAACCAAGGTGAATTAATGTCAAGCGAGGGCGCCACCGACTTCGGCATCCTGCTCAATGTCGCTTTCGGCGTGTTCAAGGCTGGGATGCGCGAGCACATGACGGAAGCGGGCTTCGATGACCTGGGGCCGTCCTTCGGCTATGTGTTCCGCCTGCTCGACTCAGGACCCCGAAACCTGCGCCTGGTGGCAGAAGAACTCGGCATCACTCCGCAGGGCGCGCTCAAGATCGTCAACGAGATGGTGGAGAAAGGGTATATCGAGCGCCGGGACGATCCGGAGGATGGACGCGTCAAATCCCTACGCTTGACGCCGCGTGGCTCCAAGGCCTTGGCCGAGGCGCGGCGATTCCACCGGCGCTTCGAGAAGGAACTGGCGGGGAGGGTCGGCAAGCAGCGGGCAGCGGCGGCGCGTCTGGCGTTGGAGGACATCGTGGCTTCCGGAGCTGAGGCTGCGCCCAAGCCACGGCCATTGTGATAATCCGCGATGCGAATGAAAACGGCGGACAGCCAGGCTGTCCGCCGTTTCGCTCTTGCACTGATAGGTATCAGGGCTTCATGAACTTCAGAGTCATCCGGTCGCTCTCGCCGATGGCGGCGTACTTGGCCCGGTCCTTGTCGCCGAGTGTGTAGGTGGGCGGCAGCGTCCACACGCCTTTCGGATAATCCTTGGTGTCCTTGG
>CAZPAO010000042.1:0-17360 GCA_964584665.1 uncultured Gammaproteobacteria bacterium | reverse complement strand
TCGAACTCCCGCGGTGTGAGCGGAAGTGTCGCGAAGCTCACTCCTTCCTCTTCCAATATCTCCGGCTCCATCACCGGCTGCTCCACGAGCTTGCCGCTCCAACCGAACCAGAGGCCGCCGTGGCGGCGCATGGCCGAGAGCAGGCCGGTGGCGAGGCCGCCCTGAGCGTCGCCGCGCCGGTCCGGCAGGGCCACGCGGTTGGAGATGGCGACGAGCCGGCTCAAAACGCCGCCTCCCAGGGTTCCGAGAGGCGCATGGCGGAATGGATGATGCCCACCATGCTGTAGGTCTGGGGGAAATTGCCCCACAGTTCGCCGGTGGCGGGGTCGATGTGCTCCGACAGGAGCCCGGTGGCGGTGCGTCGCGCCAGCATGTGCTCGAACAGCGCGCGCGCTTCTGCGCGCCGGCCGATCTGCACCAGTGCGTCTATGTACCAGAAGGTGCAGAGGGTGAAGGCATTATGGGGCGTGCCGAAATCATCCGCCTCCACGTAGCGGAACACGTAGTCGCCGCGCTTCAGGTCGCGGCCGATGGCTTCCACTGTCGCGACGAAACGCGGGTCGTCCGCCTTCACGATGCCCAACTGCGCCAGCAGCAACAAGGCCGCATCCAACGACTCACCGCCGAAGCTGGCCGTGAAGTAGCCGAGCTTGGTGCTCCAGGCTGCGGCGAGGATCTTCTCGCGGATACGGTCCGCCGCGGCACGCCAATGGTCCGCACGTTGCGTGAGATGGAGATGCAGGGCGATGCGCGCGAGCCGGTCGCAGGCGGTCCAGCACATCACGCTGGAGAACGTATGCACCCGGTGGTTGCCACGCAGTTCCCACAGGCCCGCGTCCGGTTGGTCGTGCAGTTCGACGGCAGCCTCGCCCAGAGTCTCCAGCTGGGCGAACAGAGCCGTGTCACCCGGTGAGTCCAGGCGGGTATCGAAGAAGGCCTGGGCGGCGGACAGGATCACTGCACCGTAGACGTCGTTCTGCTCCTGGAGGTGGGCGGCGTTGCCGACGCGCACCGGACCGATGCCACGGTAGCCGGCGAGGCTCGTCACCTCCCGCTCGTCCAGGTCGCTCATGCCATTTATGCGGTACATGGGCTTCAGGCGCCCGCGGGTGGCGCCGGCCCCGACGTTCACCACGTAACGGATGTAGTCCTCCATGGTGCGCGTAGCCCCAAGATGGTTGAGGGCGCTCACCACGAAGTAGCTGTCCCGCAACCAGCAATGGCGGTAGTCCCAGTTGCGCACCGAGCCCGCATTCTCAGGTATCGAGGTGGTCACAGCTGCGATGACCGCGCCCGTGTCCTCGAAGGTGCAGAGCTTGAGGGTGATGGCGGCGCGGGTCACCGCTTCCTGCCACTCCAAGGGCAGCGCGAGATAGCGCACCCATTCGCGCCAATAGGCGGCGGTCTCGATCTGGAACTCCCGGGCCGCCTCCTCAACCGGCCGCACCAGTATCTCATCCGGCCCCAGCAACATCGCCACCTCGTGGTCCAGCACGAAGGGCGTCTCGTCCAGCACCGCCGTCACCGGCACGTTGGTGGTGAGCCGCAACACCAAGCCCGGCAGGATGTAGCGCACATGGTTGCTGCCGGCGGTGATACCCGGGTCTACGGCGCCGTAGTCGCCTGCGGGCCGGAGCCGCAACGTCACCCGCGGGCGTCCCTGCAGCGGGCGAATGCGGCGCACCAGCATGGCGGGCCGGTACACGCGTCCGTACTGCTTGAATCGGGGGGCGAAGTCGGTGACCTCCACGGCGCCGCCGTCGGCGTCGTGCAGCGTGGTCACCAGGATCGCGGTGTTGCGTTCATAGCGTTGGGTCGATCCCACCTGGCCTGCCAGCTCCACACGGAAGCTGCCGCGGCCCTCACCCCTTGGCTCCAGCAGCGAGCAGAACACGGGATCGGAATCGAATCGAGGCAGGCAGGACCACACCACTTCTGCACGGGTATCCACCAGCGCGCCGAAGGCGCAATTGCCGACGAGTCCGAGTTCAAGATCGCGCATCTTCTCCACGGTCGGCGCCCTCGATGTATGTGGCCAGCCAGCGCAGTACCGCCGCCGGATCCGGCAAGCGCAGCTGCGCCGCGCTCGGTTCCGGGCCCACCTTGACGCTCATGCCACCGCGCGCATTGACCCATTCGAAGGCCGATTCGTCCGTGAGGTCGTCACCGACGTAGACAGGCCGGCGGCCGCCGAAGGGCGTGAGATGCATGAAGGTCTCCACGGCCTTGCCCTTGCCGGTCTCGGCCGAGCAGACTTCCAGCACGCGTTTGCCGGCCTGCAGGCGCAGGCTGCGGTGCGGCACCAGCATCTCGCGCACCGCCACCCGCAGGCTCTCGCCCAGTTCCGGGGCGCGGCGGTAATGCAGGGCGATGGCTAGGCCCTTGTCCTCCAACCACAGGCGTGCGTCAGATTCCGCCAGTTCCCGCAGCTTGGGTTCAACGGCCTGCAGCTCCGGGAGGTGCCCCTCGGACCAGATCACGTGCCCACCCGGCTCGCGGCGCTCGGAACCATGCTGGGCGGCTGCCGGGAAACGCAGGGGGGCGAACATGCGGTCTATCTGCTGCAACGGCCGCCCGCTCACCAGGGCCAGCGCGCCGCCGCAGGTGGCGGAGAGTTTGGTCAACAGTGCGCACACGGCCGCCGAGGGCACCACGACCTCAGGCAGTTCAGCTATCGGCAGCAGGGTACCGTCCACATCGAGGAAGAACGCGGCGTCGGTGCCCTGCGCGGGCACGGATTGTTCGACAGAGCGCGACATAAAACCTGATTCGTTATAGGTTTTGGGCTCACGGCGCGCGCGAGCATAAGGCGAGATTCATTCTTGGGCGGGGAGAGACAGGATGCAAACCGCGGATGTCCGAAGATTGGACATCCGCGGCTGCAGAGAGTAACGGAGCGGATTATGTCTAGCGCTTCACGTGCTCGTGATCGCCGAGGAAGTCTAGCTTGCCTATCTCCACGCCGTTATGGCGCAGGATGGCGTAGGTGGTCGTCACGTGGAAGAAGAAGTTCGGATACACAGAATCGAACAGGTAGTTCATGCCCTTGTAGCGGCGCACGTTGCCGTTGGGGGGCTTGACCTCGATGTCGCGGCTCTCGGATCCGTCGATCTGCGTAGGCTTGAAGCTCTGGATGTAGGCGATGGTCTTGTCCAGGCGCTCGTACAGCTCGGTGAAGGTCTTCTCATTGTCCTCGAACTTGGGCGCCTCGGTGCCGGACAGGCGCGCCATGCAGAACTTCACCTGGTCGGTAGCTATCTGCACCTGTCGAGTCAGCGGCAGCATGTCGGGGTACAGGCGCGCGCCGGTCAGCACCAGCGGGTCCACCTTGCGGGCGGTGGCGAAGTCCTCGCCCTTCTTGAGGATGGTCTTCAGGGTAGTGAGGATGTGGACGAAACCGGGGGCCGTGGCCTGATACATCGAGAACTGCATACGGATCTCCATTTCTTGTGATTAGCGCAGAAGATGCGGCTCCCCGGGACGGCATGCGACAATCCGCTGCGCCGCGTCCCACCTTAGAGAGGAACCGAGGATGAAGATACTAACCCAAAGCCTTCTGCTGACCGCTGCTCTCCTCCCGGTAACCACCATGGCTAGGGCGGATACGCCGGACTTCGACGTTCTGAAGGCCATGTCGGTGGCGGACTTCCGGGCCAGCGGCCTGGACAAGCTCTCGGATGACCAGCTCAAGAGCCTGGACGCCTGGTTCACCGCATACCAGAAGCAGCACCCCTGCGGCGACTCCGCACCCGCAGAAGCTGCAGTTGCACCTGCCGCAGTGCCTGTGGCCTCCGCTGCCCCCGTGGACGACAGCATCAGTTCCTACATCAGCGGCGATTTCCGCGGTTGGAGCGGCAGCACCCGGTTCACGCTGGACAACGGCCAGGTGTGGGAACAGGTGGATGACAGTATCGTGACCCTGGGGGCCCGCCAGCACGCGAAGGTCAGCATCACCCGCGGCGCCTTCAACTCCTATTACATGTCAGTGGAAGGCGTGACCGATACGGTGCAGGTGCGTCGCATCAAGCCCTGATAGCTGCTGAAAATCCATCCTGGATTTTCAGATCACGGCGAGTCCGGTGCACGCCCGGACTCGCCGGCGCGATGCATCCCTGCATCGCGGTCTTCTTCACTTTGACTTGTCTCGTTTGGCCAGCAGCCTGTCCAGGTGGTTGGCGAAGGCTTGGCGGTCGCTCGAACTGAGTGGGGCCGGACCGCCGGTCTGCACGCCGCTGTCCCGCAGGTTCGCCATGAAGTCCCTCAGGCTGAGGCGTGCCTTTACGTTCTCAGGTGTATAGAGCTCGCCGCGCGGATTGAGGGCATGGGCACCCTTCTCCACCACCTGGGCCGCCAAGGGGATGTCGGCGGTGATGACGAGATCCCCCGCCGCCACCTGCTTCACGATCTCGTTGTCCGCCACGTCGAAACCCGAGGACACCTGCACCGACTTGATGTGCTGTGAGGGCGGCGTGCGCAGGGACTGGTTGGCCACCAGCGTCACCTGCACCTGGGCCCGCTTCGCGGCCCGGAACAGGATCTCCTTGATGGCCTTGGGGCAGGCATCCGCATCCACCCATATCCTCATGCCGCACCCCGCAGGCGCTGGAGCGCGCCCTGCCCGGCCAGCTTGCCGCTGGCGAGACAAGCAGCGAGCAGATAACCGCCGGTAGGCGCTTCCCAATCCAGCATCTCGCCGGCGCAGAACACGCCCGGCAAGGCCCGCAACATAAGTTTCTCATCCAAGGCCTCGAAGCTCACACCACCGGCGGTGCTGATGGCCTCATCCAGCGGGCGCGGAGCCGTCAGCTTCAGCGGGAGGTCCTTGAGCTGCGCCGCGAGCTTGCCAGGTTCCGGCAATTCACCCGGTCCAAGCACTTCCCGCAGCAAACCCGCTTTCACGCCTTCGATGCCTGCCTGCTTGCGCAGATGGTTAGCCATGGATTGGGAACCACGGGGTTTGGCGAGTTCCTGGGCCAGTCGCGGCACATCGCGGTTCGGTACCAGGTCAAGATGCAAGGTCACGCGGCCATTGGCCGTTATCGCTTCGCGCAGGGGCGCGGACAAGGCGTAGATCAAGCCGCCTTCGACGCCGTGCTCAGTGAGGATGAACTCACCTTGTTTCGGTACGCCATCTTCCAGCCAGGCCGCCACGGGTTTCACCGGTTGGCCGGCGAAGCGCGAGCGCAGATGCTCGCTCCACTCCACCGCGAAACCGCAGTTGGCCGGCTGCAGCGGCGCCACCTCCACGCCGCGCTGCTTCAGTAGCGGCACCCAAGCGCCATCGGAACCCAGGCGTGCCCAGCTGCCGCCGCCAAGGGCCAGCACCGTCGCATCCGCCTTCACGTTTTTGCGGCCGTCCGGTGCATCGAACAGCAAGCCATCCTCCGCATCCCATCCGAGCCAACGATGACGCACATTGATGTGCACACCTGCGCCGCGCAGGCGCCGCAGCCAGGCGCGCAGCAGGGGCGCAGCTTTCATCTCCTTGGGGAACACGCGGCCGGAACTGCCAGTGAAAGTCTCGATGCCGAGGCCCGCGGCCCAGGCGCGCAGCTCCGTGGCGCCGAAGGTAGCAAGCCAGGGACGCACGGACTCCGCCCGCGCGCCGTAGCGCGCGAGGAAGCTCTTCTCGGGTTCAGAATGGGTGAGGTTGAGTCCACCGACGCCGGCCTGCAGGAGCTTGCGCCCGACGGACGGCATGGCATCGAACAGGTCGACACCGATTCCGGCCTGGGACAGGACCTCCGCCGCCATGAGCCCGGCGGGACCGCCGCCGATGACGACGGCGGTGCGCGGACTCATGGCGCTGCCGTCAGCGGGTGACGGCTTTGGCGTTGCCCGCCTGCGATAGGAGCGTACCCACCATGGCCGAGAGGTCGCCCATGTTGGCGGGCACCACGGTCACGGTCGAGGTCTTGGCGATCTCACCCCATTGCTGCACCCACTGCTGGCCGAGCTGGTAGTTCAGCGCTTCCGCGCCGCCCTCTCCGGCTGCCGCCGTGCCGATGGTCTGGATGGCCTTGGCGGTGGCATTGGCCACCGTGGCGATGGCCTGGGCCTGGCCGTCGGCGCGCAGGATGGCGGACTGGCGCTCGCCCTCGGCGTTGTTGATCTGGCTCTGCTTCTGGCCTTCCGACTGGTTGATGGCCTGCTGCCGGTCGCCCTCGGACTTGGCGATGGCGGCGCGCTTCTGCCGCTCGGCGGTGAGCTGCAGTTCCATCGCGCGCTGGATCTCTTCCGGCGGCGTCAGGTTACGGATCTCGTAGCGCAGCACCTTCACGCCCCAACCGGAGGCGGCCTCCGTGAGCACGTCCACCACGCCCTTGTTCAGGGTCTCGCGCTGGGAGAGGCATTCGTCCAGGGCCAGCTTGCCCACCTCGGCGCGCATGGTGGTCTGCACCAGCTGCACCACGGCAGTGATCACGTCGTTGGTGCCGTAGGCGGCGTTCTGCGCGTTGGTGATCTGGTAATAGAGCACGCCGTCCACCGAGAGACGCGTGTTGTCCTTGGTGATGCAGACCTGCTCCGGCACGTCCATGGGGATCTCGCGCATGTCGAACTTGTAGGCGACGCGGTCCAGGATAGGCACGATGAGCTGGATGCCGGAGATGAGGGTGCCGTGGAAACGCCCCAGACGCTCGATGACCCAGGCCTGCTGCTGCGGCACGATGCGCACAGCGCGCATGAGCGTGAACGCGGCCCAGATGAGTATCAACAGGCCGATGATGGAAGATATCTGCATGGACTTACTCCCTTATGGAACGCTATATCGGATTCAGTTGAGCGGTTTGATGCGCAGGCGCGCGCCGTCGCGTGCCACCACCTCGGCGCGCTGGCCGACGGTGGGGCTGCCGGCCCCTTCCCAGGCGGCTTCCCAGAGGGAGTCGCGGTATTTCACCCTGAGACCGCGGCTGTCGGCTTGGGCCACGGTCACCAGACCACCCTTATCCATGTCGCCCAACGGATCGGGATTATGGGACTGGAGCCGGTGACGCAGGAGGTGCGCCAGAGGCAAGGCGATGACGGAGGCGATGGCGAACACCACCGCGGCCTCCCAGCCCTCCATGGGATAGACCCACAGCACCAGCGCCGTGAGCAGCGAGGCGAAGGCCAGCGCCGCCATATAGAAGGTGAGACTGGCCATCTCCAGGACGATGAGGATGATCCCCGCCGCCAGGAAGCCATAAGCCAAGATGTGTTCCATGTAAGGACCCCTCCCCGGACTCTATATATGATGATATGGGCGCCGGACCCGGTTTCAATGTCCACAAGCCCTTGCGGCACTAGGGCTTTCAGCCGATAGGCCGGAAACGGCCGATTTCCCGCTCTTTCACCGTGTACTGCTCGCAGTGCACGTCCAGGTCCTCGTATTCGTGCAGGAACATGCGGCGGAACTCCTCGCAGGCCTGTTCCGATTCCCAGTAGTCCACTGTGACGAAGCGCTGTGGGTTGGCCTGGTCCTGGTGCAGTTCGCTGCGGATGTATCCCGGCGCGCGGCGGAACAGTTGCACCCACTCCCCTTCAGGTCCATAGGCGCGCTTGAACTCCGCCAGTCTACCCGGTGCCGCCAGGAACTCCCAGGCATACACATAACCTGCTTTCACGGCAGCGCATCCGGTCCAGGGCGCTCCACGAGCCGGTTCACGCGATGCCGGTCCTCGCCGGCGACCAGCACGCAGGGTGGGCTGAAGTCGTACCACTGCATCGGTTCGTTGAAACCGCGCGGTATGCGCACCCGCGCGTCCGGACGCGAATAATGGCTGATCAGGGCGATGCGCGTCTGGTCACCGGTATTGTGCGAACCGTGCCAGAGCTGGCCATCGAAGATGAAGAACTCCCCGGGCTGCAAGGGCACCCGCAGCGCGCGTGCCTGGGGCACTTCGGCCCGCACCAGACCCACGGCCCGTTCATCGTCATCTCCCAGGCGATGCGTCTGTGGAAGCGCTTTGACGCGGTGTGAGCCCTCGATCACCTTGAGGGTGGAATGCGTATCCATGTTGGCGAGCCCCAGGAACACGCTCACCCCCTCCCAATGGCGGTGTTCGATATCCACGTGCCAGCGATGGATGCGCCCCGGCACCGCGCGTATCAGCGTGAGGCCCCAGGCGATCAGGTCGGGACCGAGCAGCGATACCACGCGGCCGACGATGTCCGGATGGCATGCGATGTCGTAATAGTCCGGCAGATAGGCGTGCATGCTCTTGTACCAGGGCTTGCGCGCGAACTCGTCGGCGCCACTCACGGCAGCCAGGGCATTCGGGCCAGTGAACTTATGGATGCTGGCAGCCCGCAACCGGCAGAGCCTGTCGATCTCCTGCGGCCCCAGCAGGGAGTAGCTTCCCACCCAACCATCCTGTTGGAAGCGGGCGCGCTCATCCGGCGTGAGCATCGCGGCCCGGTCGGATGGCGGATGGCTGGCAGGGTGCCCTGCCGTGGCATTGGATGTCATGACTCCCCCTTCGGGACCGGACCAGTATAGACCGGGCCTGCGGGACGGGCATCCGGTCGGGTATCCTCTATGGCGGGCTCACCGGGAGGGGTTCCATGAGATACATGCTGCTGGGCTTGCTGCTCGCTGCCGTCGCGGCCGGTGCCGACGACCTCGGCGTCACCTACAGCGTGCGGGTGGACAACCTGAGCGAGGGGGTGGTGACGTTCAAGCTGGACGGAAACCAGGCCTGCATCGCGCAAGCCCGGACCAGTTGCACCTGGGACATCGCCTACGGTTCCCACACCCTCGACGCCAGCGCGGCAGGCAAGCATTACAGCCATGACTTCGAACTCTCGGACGAGAGCGACATCCAGGTGCGGTGCAAGTTCGACGGGACGAAGTTCAGCGGCGACAGCTGCTGATCAATCGGAGGCCTTGGTCTCCAGTTCCTCCCAGCGTGCGTAGAGTTCCGCGATCTTCATCCCCTCGCCTTCCATCTGCTCGTGCAATTGCTTCAGCCGCGTCGCATCGCTCGCCACCTCCGGCTGCATCATCTCCTGTTGCAGGCGCCCCAGCTCCATCTCGGTCCGTTCGATCTTCTTCTGGATGCCGTCGAGCTCCTTGCGTTCTTCCCTGCTCAAGCCTTGTCCCGCGGCCTTCCTGGGCTGTGGCGCCGCCTCACGCGGACCGGCCGCGGGCTTCACCGCCTTGCGCGACTGCAACCACTGGGGGTAGTCCGCGAAGTATTCGGCTTTGCCTTCGCCGTCCAGGTACAGCAGGCGGTCGCTCAGGCGGTCCATGAGGTAGCGGTCATGGGTGATGAGGACGATGGCGCCCGGGAATTCCGACAGGCTGTCTTCCAGGACTTCCAGTGTTGCGATGTCCAGGTCGTTGGTGGGCTCATCCAACAGCAGCAGGTCCGCCGGTTGCAGCATGAGCCGCGCGATCAGCACCCGCGCCTGCTCGCCACCGGAGAGTTTCGAGACGGGCAAGCCGAGCTTCTCGATGGGGAACAGGAAGCGCTTGGCCCAGGCGGTCACGTGCAGGGGCTTGCCCTGGAACATCACCGTGTCGCCGGTGGGCGAGAGCGCCTCCTTCAGGCGCAGGTTGCGGTCCAGCTGCTCACGCTTCTGGTCGAAACTCACTATCTTGAGCCCGTCGGCCCAGGTGATGCTGCCGGCGCTGGGCGGGAACTTGCCTTGCAGCAGCTGGATCAGGCTGCTCTTGCCGCTGCCGTTCCGGCCCAGCACACCTAGGCAGCTGCCGGGGCCGAGGGTGAGATCGAGACCGGAGAACAGACGCTTGCCGCCCCGCTCCACCGCCGCGCCCTTCACTTCCACCAGCTTGCGCGTCTTCCTGCCGCTGGCATCGAATTCGATCTGGGCAGCGCCACGGTTGGCGTTGCGGCTGCGGGTCTCTGCCAGCTCATCCTTCAGTTCATAGGCGGCATCGATGCGCGCCGTGGCCTTGGTGGTGCGTGCCTTCGGCCCGCGCCGCAGCCATTCCAGTTCACGGCGGAACTTGTTGGCCAGCACTTCCTCTTCCCGATCCTGCCGGTCGAAGGCTTCCACGCGTCGTTGCAGGAACTCGCTGTAGTTGCCTTCCACGCGGAGGTAACCGTCCGGGTATCGCCGGTTCAGTTCCACCACCCGGTTGGTGGCGTTCTCGAGGAAGTAACGGTCATGGCTCACCAGCACGAAGGCGAAGCGCGTCTGCTTCAGCAGGTTCTCGAGCCACAGGATGCCCTCCAGGTCCAGGTGGTTGGTGGGCTCGTCCATCAGGAGCAGGTTCGGCTCACGGATCAGCGCGCAGGTCACCGCTAGCCGCTTGCGCCAGCCACCCGAGAGGGTGTCTACCTTCTGCTCCAGGTCCGCGAAATTCATCTCGCGCAGAGTGTCGCGGATGCTGCCCAGGCCCTCTTCCTTATGGAAAGGCGGCAGCGCATCCAGTAGCGCGCTCTCGACGGTGGCACCAGGGGGGAACTTGTCTTCCTGGGGCAGGTAGACGAGATGGGTCGAGCCCGCCATGGCTACCTGGCCTTTATCCGGTGTCTCGATGCCCGCCAGTATCTTCAGCAGCGTGGACTTGCCGGAACCGTTGGGACCGATAAGACCCAGCTTCTCTTCCTCCCGGAAGCTCAGGGTGATGCCGTCGAACAGCGTCTGTATGCCGTAGGACTTGCTGATGGATTGGACGCTGACGAGGAGATCGGAAGCCATGGGACCGGATGCCGTATTGCGGAATATTGCGGGGCGCTATGTTCTCACATCCCCGCACCGCAGGGTTAGAATCCGGGCATGAAAGGCGATGTCAGGCTGGCCCTGAGCAAGGTCCCGGAAGTCGCTCTGGTCTTCTGGATCATCAAGATCTTCGCCACCACCCTGGGCGAGACCGGTGGTGATGCCGTCTCCATGTCCATGGATCTCGGCTACCTCGTCGGCACGGCCATCTTCGCCCTGATCTTCATCGGCTTCGTGTTCGCCCAGATCAGGGCTCGGAGTTTCCATCCTTTCCTCTATTGGGCCACCATCATCGCCACCACCACGGTGGGCACCACCCTCGCCGACTTCACGGATCGCTCCCTCGGCATCGGCTATGCCGGCGGCAGCTCCCTGCTCCTGGCCCTTGTGCTGGCTTCGCTCTACACCTGGCATCGCGTACTGGGCTCCGTGTCCATCGACAGTGTGAGCACGCCGAAGGCCGAGATGTTCTATTGGGTGACCATCATGTTCTCCCAGACCCTCGGCACCGCGCTCGGCGACTGGACCGCGGACAGCGCTGGCCTGGGCTACCTGGGCGCCGCGGTCATCTTCGGCAGCCTGCTGGCGCTCATCGCGGCCGCCTACTTCTGGACCAAGCTGGACCGCGTGCTCCTGTTCTGGTCCGCCTTCATCCTCACTCGCCCTCTCGGCGCGGTGGTGGGCGATTTCCTGGACAAGCCCCATGACCACGGCGGCATGGCCCTGAGCCGCTACGTGGCCTCGGCTGTGCTGGTGCTGCTCATCGTGGCCGGCATCCTCATGTTCCCCCAGCGCGCAGCGAAAGCCTCCCACTGAATCCCAAGCCCACCCACGCAAAGGGTCACCTCGTGGGTTTGACTACTATAAATATAGTAGTAATCTAGTCTCACAACAACGAACCGGGGACCCGCCATGAAACGACTCGGCACCTTGCTCATCCTCATGCTCCTGCCCGCGCTCGCCTGGGCCGGCACTTGGCAACGCATCAAGCATGCTCCGCCGGTACCGGAGATCATCGATCCCACCAACGGTGATGCGGACCTCGGCCCCGGCGGCGCGGCCTTCCCGATCCTGTTGACCGATGGCAGCGTCATCGTCCAGAACGTGGGCCATTTCGGCGCCGACGGCAGGATCTTCAAGCTCACGCCGGTCAACGGCAGCTACGTGAACGGCACCTGGAGCGAACTCGCCACGATGCCCTACGTGGGGGTGGCCGGCGCCACGGCGATGCTGCCGGACGGGCGCGTCATCTTCGAAGGCGGCGAATACAGCAACTACGAACTCGACTTCACCCTCACCAACCAGGGCGCCGTCTACGATCCAGTGACGGACAGCTGGACCTCGGTGGCGCCGCCCTCTTTCTTCACGGACCTCTATCCGCCACGCGCCACCTTCGCCCCGAATCCCATCGGCGACGCCCAGAGCGTGGTGCTGGCGGACGGCACCTTCATGCTGGCGGACAAGATGAGCCGCCAGGCGGCCCTGCTGGACCCGGTCACCCTGACCTGGACCGAGACCGGCACCGCCACCAAGGCTGACATGAACGACGAGGAAGGCTGGACCCTGCTGCCGGATGGCAAGGTGCTCACCATAGATTGCTACACCGACTTCTACTTCGGCCTCGACCTCAACCCCTATCCGAAGCACGCGACCCATTCGGAACTCTATGACCCGGTCTCCGGCCAGTGGTCCAGCGCCGGCAGCACCATCAACACCCTCACGGACCCC
The DNA here is from genome assembly GCA_964584665.1 of uncultured Gammaproteobacteria bacterium. Classification (GTDB taxonomy): domain Bacteria; phylum Pseudomonadota; class Gammaproteobacteria; order Natronospirales; family REEB76; genus DASUBN01. The sequence goes on along the minus strand of CAZPAO010000042.1, from coordinate 4,961 downwards.
ATCCTGTCCGAGATGGGTGCCGCCATGCTGCGGCCCGACGGGACCGTGTTCGCCGTGGGGAGCGAGGGTTTCACCGGCATCTACGACACCCACACCGGCACTTGGCGCGCGGGCCCGAAGCTTCCGAAGAGCCCCCAGGGCTTCCAATACACGGCACAGGATTCACCCGCCGCCCTCTTGCCGGACGGTAACGTCCTCATCGCCGTCACCGGCGGCTCCGATGGCAGCGACGAGGGAGATGAGCCCGGTTACGCCGGCCCGCCGGTGGCCTTCTTCGAGTTCGACGGCAAGCGCCTCATACCCGAACCCTCCATCCCCCACGCGAACATCGATGTCTCGGGCTCAGTGAACCTGCTGCTGCTCCCGACGGGGCAGGTGCTGGCCACGGACAGCACCAAGGACGTGGAGATCTATACGCCGAGCGACCGGCACTCGAACCGCGCCTGGGCCCCCGAGATAGACACGGTGCCCACGGTGCTTCAACGCGGTCACAGCTACACGCTCTCCGGCATCCGGCTTAACGGCATGTCCCAGGGGTCGTCTTTCGGTGACGAAGGCCAGGACGCCACCAACTACCCGTTGCTGCGGATCTTGAATGCATTTCCAAATGGCACGCGCTACCTGCGTACCCACGATTTCAGCAGCATGGCCGTGGCATCAGACTCGCTCTCCACCATGGAGTTCGACATCCCGGCGGACATGCCTCTGGGATGGGGATTCATCCAGGTGGTGACCAATGGCATCGCGTCCAGGTGGATCACGGTGCGCGTGACGCCCTGAAAGCAGGTTTAGAAGAAGTCTAATCCCCCACCGACGGCGCCCTGAGGCGCCGTCCTTTTTAATAGCTCTGGAACTGTCCTCCCCCTGCAATATGCTCTGGACTATACTCAATCCTTGTCCAGGGGATTACATATTGTCGCGAGGGGTATGACCATGCACGCCAAAACGATCGCCCGAATCCTGCTCATCACCGGCCTGTTCGGTCTTACCGGTCTGCTACCCATCGCGGCGCAGGCTGCAACCGTGGCCAGCATCACACTGACCACACCCCACACTACCCTCAATGCAGGCGTCTCAGAGACCCTGGTGGCGGTGGCCAAGGACAGCGCCAAACACACGGTGAGTGGTATCAAGTTCACCTGGAGTTCCAGCAGCACCAGCGTGCTCTCGATCACTTCCAAGGGCGTGGTCAAGGGTCTGAAACCGGGCACCAGCACGGTCAAGGTCACCGGCGGCGGCAAGTCAGCGACCGTCGTGATCACGGTGACCGCGGCCAGCATCGCACTCACCACCCCTAACAAGAGCCCGCATATCGGCACTCAAGAGACCCTCACGGCTGTGGCCAAGGACAGCAGCGGTCACACCATCAGCGGCGTCAAGTTCACCTGGAAGTCCAGCAAGACCGGGATAGTGGGTATCACCGCCCATGGCCTGGCTACAGCCCTCGACGCAGGCAAGAGCACAATCACGGTCACCGGCGGCGGCAAATCCGCGACCGTGGCCATCACCGTACCGACGCCCACCGGGCTCGCGGGCGTAGCCGCCAAAGGCACTGCCATAGCCGGCGCTGCCATCATGCTGGTAGACAAGAAAGGCACCATTGTTTCCACCACCACGGATGACAACGGCAATTACACCCTAGATACCACCGGTCTGAAGCCCCCCTTCTTGGTATCAGTTCAGGTAGATGACACCCACACTTTATATAGTGTCAGCGCGGATGCGGACGTCGCGAGCGTGGTCAACATTACTCCGCTCACGGACCTCATAGTTCGCTCCTGGTACAGCGTGCAGAACGTGAAGATCACCGATGCGTTCACCGATCCCGTGAGCAACCCGCCGCCTACCCCCGATGAAGTGCAGCTCATCAGCAACGTGGTGGTGCAGGTGACCGCGCTCTGGCTGCAACAGGCGGGCGTGGATACTTCCAACATCCAACTCATCAGCGATAGTCAATTTAAAGCTGATGGCACTGGCGTGGATGCGGTGCTGGACCAAACCACCGTCGATCCCGATACTGGCGCAATCACCATCTCGGACGGCGGCTCCATCAGCCAGGATTCAACCGTGAGCTATGGAGATGGATCTGTCAGCGTAGATACCACGATCACGAATTCGGATACGGGTGATCAAAGCATCAGCACCTCGGGGACCGTGGTGGCCACTACGGCTGACATGCAAGCTGCGCTGACCGGCGTCACCACCGCACTCACCAACTTCTCCAACACGGTGAACACGCAAGGTGGCAACCTCACTGCCAGCGACCTCCTGCCCCTCGTCGACAAGAACATGCTCAATGAGGGCGAGAACAAGGTCCTGTTCGCTGACGCCACTGCAGACCAGATGCGAGGCATCACGGTCTCCTTCCAGGTGCTGAACATAGCCAGTCTGGACGTGGTAAACGGCCTCGCTGACGTCAATTTCACCTTCACGGAATCGAAGGGCGACCAAAGCCAGACCGAGACTGTGGAATTCTTCTTCAAGAGACAGAGTGACAGCAGCTGGCGTTTCAGCGGCGATCAGCGCCCAGCTCACCTGAGCGTGAGCGCGGAGATGCGCACGGATCAAGGTTCGGATGCGTCCGGTAGCGCCCCTGACATCAACGTAGACATCCGACCAAAGGTGGGCGCCTACAGTGCCATCACCATCGACGGTGGTGGGGTGTTCTCAAACAAATCGCTTGAGAACCAGGGTACGGAGCTGCGAAGCTACCAACCCGATCCTTCTTCGAGCGCTACGGTGGAAGATGACCGCGATGAATTTTTCGCGAATAGCGGCGCACTGGCTGACCTGGTCCCCACTGGCACGCCCCTCACCATCACCATGACCCCGACGGGCGGCGGCGACAATCAGGTATTCATCGTCAAGACCAATGCTTTCACCACTGAAGCCATAACCGTCACCAACCTGAGCGGATCCACGTTGGCTGACGCAACACTAGGCAGCCCCCTGCACGTGGTCTGGACCCTGCCGAAGACGTTCGCGATCGCCGAGGTCAAGCTGAGTGGCCATTCTTCCAATGCCGAAAACCAACAATGTCAGACCGATGACCTGATACTCTCCAACGACGCCACGTCGGGCGATATCACCCTGCCCGCCACTTGCAACGGTACCGTCACGGAAGCGAACTTCAATGTGAACGTGACTGGGGTGAACGGCGAGCGTGAGATCATCATCTATGAGTTCCAGGATCCCACGCCCTGATACTCAAGTCCACCGGATGCGTCACGTCAGTGACGCATCCGGTGCGGTCCTTAACTGTCAATTCGATTGGTCATCTCGAGCCTCAGTGCGTTCAAATGGGTGCAGAACCTACACACTCAGGAGATGACCATGCGCAAGACCACCCTCTTCCTCACCCTCTGTAGCCTCGGCATCGGCAGCGCTTTCGCCGCAGGCGCACCCGCCACCGATGCGACACCCGCCTCAGGCATGGGCATGGATGTCTCGAAAGAGATCTCCACCGCCCTCGACCACGCCAACATGGCCGTGGCCGGCCAGGATGCGAAGACCGTGCACATGCACCTGCAACATGTGGTGAACTGCCTCGTCGGCCCGCAGGGCCCTGAGTACGACGCCAACGCCGAGGACCCCTGCAAGGGCATGGGCAACGGCGCCATGAACGATGTGGACAGCAAGAGCGCCCAGCACAAGAAACTGGACAAGGCCCTCACCGAGGCGAAGGACGGTCTCAAGAAAGATAAGGTGAAGAGCGCCCAGAGCGAAGCCAAGGACGTGGTGAAGGAACTGAAGGACGCCCAGAAGGCCAAGCCGAATTCCTAAAACTCACTTCCCCAGACAGAAAGCCCGGCTGACGCCGGGCTTTTTCTTTGTCTTGGTCGTGGGTCGGATTGGTCGGGACGAAAGGGCCGACCGCGGAGCGGTCGGCGGGCCTACAGGGATGTAGGCCCTGGCCTTTCGCCCGAAGCAGGAGCGAAGGGCGAAAGTGAACCTCCGAGGAGGTTCAAATCCTGGGTGGAAGTACGTCCCGCCCAATAACCATTTGATTGCTTAAGCAGTGTTGAATTGGTCGGGACGAGAGGGCGCACCGCATGCGGCGCGCGGGCAGGCAGGATGCCTGCCCCGGCGTTTCGGCCGTAGCAGGATAGCGAAGGCCGAAACTGAACCTCCGACCCCGTTATATCGGTTCGGAGGTTCAAATCCTCCCTATCCGGAAGGACTCAAGTTCCGCTTATCCATGACTTAAATCTGAGGTTGAATTGGTCGGGATGAGAGGGCGCGCCGCATGCGGCGCGCGGGAGGGCATGGATGCCCGACCTGGAGTTTCGGCCGTAGCAGGATAGCGAAGGCCGAAACTGAACCTCCGACCCCGTTATATCGGTTCGGAGGTTCAAATCCTCCCTATCCGGAAGGACTCAAGTTCCGCTTATCCATGACTTAAATCTGAGGTTGAATTGGTCGGGACGAGAGGATTTGAACCTCCGACCCCTTGCACCCCATGCAAGTGCGCTACCAGACTGCGCTACGCCCCGACTGATTCAACTGACTGATGGCCCGGACAGGCCTTGGCAGGGCCGTAATGATACGCGAACCGGCTCCCCCCGGGAACCTGGGTTAGCGCTTGAGAAGCTGAAGCAGCTCTTCCAGCTCGACGCGCATCTGGCGCACGATCTGGTGGCTCTGGGTTATGTCCTGCTTGGCGCCGTCGCTGGAGAGCTGCTGGCGGGCACCACCGATGGTGAAGCCCTGCTCGTACAGGAGGCTGCGGATCTGACGGATGACCAGCACGTCATGGCGCTGGTAGTAACGGCGGTTGCCACGGCGCTTGACGGGCTTGAGCTGGGGGAACTCCTGTTCCCAATAGCGCAGGACGTGCGGCTTCACCCCGCACAGGTCGCTCACCTCGCCGATGGTGAAATAGCGCTTCCCCGGGATCGGGGGCAGCTCGCTATTGTTCCCTGCTTCCAGCATATGTCTCCACCCGTGCCTTGAGCTTCTGT
>CAZPAO010000041.1:0-18067 GCA_964584665.1 uncultured Gammaproteobacteria bacterium | reverse complement strand
CGGCCCACAGCATGGACACCACCATGCCGCCGCGGTAGGCGGGGTGCACGCAGACACGCCCCAACTCCATCACGCGACCCGGGGCGGTGATGAGGTTGCCGAGATCGAACTCGGTCTCCGAGTAGAAGGAACCGGCGCGCTGCGCGTCCGTGTCCAGCAGCACGCGGAGGCAAGCGACCACCTCGTCGTTGCGACGGTCGCGCACGATCAGGTGACGGCAGTAGGCATCGAAGGGGTCCACGTCCAGGCCGGGCTCGTCGGTATGCAACTCGGCCTTCATCTCCTCGGCGAACACGCGATAGCGCAGGCGCTGGGCGGCGCGGATGTCCTCGTCCTCGCGGGCGATGCCGACATGCAGGTCCGGCTCGCCGGCCGGCAGGGGCTGCGGGTGGGCTCCAAACAGCAACTCGGGATTGGCGGACATGGCGGTCTCCTGACGGGTTTCCCGAGCGTCAGGATGGAGGAGCCATGTAATAGGCTTATTACAGGATGTTTGCGGGACTGTTACGGGGCTGGAATCCTGCAATTCCAAGGGTTATTTCGATAGATTAAGCGGCGCTCCAAGCGCCAATTCAGCAGTCAAAGGGGAGGATTACTGCCCCATCAAAACTTGCATGACTTTACAACTCAATTTGTCTATGAATACCATCGCACCGCCGCCAGTCGCATCATTCGGCAGCTGATACCAGACTAACCATACATCTCCTTTGTCATCCACGATCGCCGGATATTTAAGATCGTCTATAGCAGGTTGAGCATTCGTCTCGATGTAATCGGCGGCTATGGTCGCTATTTGAACCTTGGTTTGACATGCAGCATCAACTGCGACACCCGATTTTTGGTCTGAAGAAGCGCGTGTCGCAGTGAACGTTATCCCTGATTGAACACTTTTGTAGACAAACTCATCGTCCGTAAGGGTCAGGATGGAATAGGCGTCGTAGATATCTTCATAAGGGCTGGTTTTCCCCCATTGACCACGCTTGAGTCTATTGGTCTCTATCGTGAAGAAGATATCGCCTGATATACCCCATTGCCCATATTCAAAGTCGTCATCGAAACCACCATCTGGATGAAAGTGACGAAACTGGTATCGATATGTACCGTATTTATAAAACTCGGTGAATTGCTGCCAACGTCGACCGTCTTTGTTCGTATATTCTTCTTTCCATGAACCGATCAGCATCTGGCGCTTGGCAACCTGTTCAGCAGGCAGCCTATCTTTAAATGGGGCAATTTGATTTTGCGCGCAGCCCGCGATCAGTAACCCCAATACATAAATAGGGATTGCCTTCATAGGTTCTTGTCTCTTTGCATGCGGTTCGTCATCAATGTCCGACGGTCACTGGCATGTGGAAATAGATATCCAATCGATCATCCGCCGTCTTGGTGACGGTGCCCACAGCAGCTGTCAGTTCGGCGCCATTGTTTGCAAACCACTGTTTCAAATAAGCATCCAGCGTGGACTTATCGGCGGGCTTGAGGGAGGAAGGTACGCTGGCCCAGGCGTTGTAACTATCGTATTCAACTGCTTGATCGGGATGCGGTTTCACGAACACCTTGAACGCCACACCAAGGCCGAGGTGACTGCCATCGGGGAATAGGCTGTAGTCTGGAGACACGATGATCACTTCCTTCGCTGAGCTGTGCAGCGCCAGATCATGAGGGGAGGGAATCGTGGTGCCATAAAGAAGGCGCGTGAACGTGGCCGCGGCAAGGCCAGGCACAGACTTCAGCTTGGACTGGATATGCTGAAACAGGGATTCCCGGAGGTTCAGGCTGTCCAGGGTGGAGCCGTAAGGCTCGAGAGCTTTCTGAGCTTCATCTATGGCTTTCTGACCCGGGCCCCCATCCATGGCTCCCGCGATGGCCCCGCCGATAGCGCCGAACATCATCCCCACGGCCTGACCGGCGCTCACGGAATACGGCGGATCGAGCTGCAGAGGATATTGCGGTTCGATGTAGATCACTTCCACCGGGACGGACCGCAGCAGACCATAAGCCGTATCGTTCATGGACTTGGTTGGCATGCCGCCGCAAGCAACAAGCATAAAAATTACGGAAATCAGCCCTCCACTAATTAAAGTCTTCATCCTTGAACTCCCTCCCCGATTTATATGATTCTCCGCCCCAATACTTCCATCATCGATTGGCTATTTCCCAAGACAAGATTTTTGTCTGGAGATAATCCTTGACTGCGTCAACTACGGGAAGATTTTGTTCGGAAATGTGAAATTCCATATTCATATCACCCATCAGCCTATTACTCACGCAATCAATACGCTTGCCTGACGTAACAAGGGGGCTATGCAGTGTTAAGCATTCCGCAAGCAAAACGCCCGCGGCATCCGATGGCAATGGTTTGGCAGTATCGGGATATTGAGTGACAACCGCCCACGAGTTCGGATATTCAACTTTTCGAAACACCTTGTACCAAGGATGATCTTGATAGGGCTCAACAGTCCGATCTTTATACGAACCAGTTCCATACCAGATATCTTTGAGCTCTTCTGGATGGCTCACTCTATCAATCTCAACTGAATTCAGAGCGGCGAGGTCTACCGCAATATTCTCTTTATATTTGCCATCCCACGGTTTGTAGCCTGCAATTTGCGCCGCAAGTTCATCAGCATCAAAACCGAGCAATATCTCTTTATTAGAGCTATCGAGCCCAGGCAACCTGCGTAACCAGCCGGGCACTTCGCCTTCCAAAGAATAATGCGATGGAATGACAAGCACATGCGCGTTCAGCTTAGAAATCAAACCATCTGATTTCTTCCCTAACATTGCGTATGCGGCGGCCCAAATAACGAGCGCCCCTCCAATAACAACCAACACCCATTTTTTCATATCTCAATCAGCGAGAGGATTTTGGATCTCTCTAGTCTTTTCACCAAGAACCTTGCCATCGCCTACAACCTTAACTTCGATCTTATAGTCGGTTGGCCATTGATTCTTCTTTAGAAGAGAAGAAGAGATATTCTTCAAGCCTATATCACTGAATTTTATCAAAAGACTTCGCTTATATTCGTCTGTGTATGGGTCGGATTGGCATTGCTGCCAATTAAAAATACCAGGTACTGCCTTCACGGATTTCTCATCAACGGATGGCATATGCAAGCTATTGTTAGTCGTTATATCAGCCACATCCGCATTGAGCACAAGGCTCACACAGACGTTCTTGATGCCCTTCGCCAACAATAATTTGGCGTCAACAAGCGCATATACATCCACAGACTCAGGCAGGTTCGCGTCTACCTCTTGCGCATTTAAATCCAATAGCTTGTATTCATAAATATGCTTTTCTGTGCGCGCCTCATTCCCAGCCTCATCCGCCATCCTGTAAGGAATAGAGCCAAACAGGAGTACGTTTTTTAGGATATCTTCGGAGCTATAGCAAATGGTTGGAGCGATGATAACCAGTGTGGCCGCCATCATGAACTTGGCATTGTGTCTCGCTCTTATCACTTGCATGAAGACTTCATATCGATGACTGGGGTCTCGATCCCGTAACCTTTCATATAAGGAATTAGCTCGCGGCCCCGTTGTCCGTTTGCCACTTTTAGGGACATTGCAGACCAATCATCCTTATTCGAAGCTATGCCGCTCACTTCATTTGGGAATGCCGAATAAAAACCAGTTATGGCTTTCTCATCAGAAGCAAAATACACATCTCGTCTTTGATCCGGATCAGGGAAAACTACGACATCCAGGAAATCTGCGGAGACCAAACCTTTCTTGTATATCCCTAGGGAGAAACTCATCCAATCCAGATATCCCCTCAATGGGAGCTTCATAAGTACATACGGCAGGATCAACTGTTGTTTAGGTGTCAGCTGACTCGTAGAAAGCAACTCCTCGGATGCTTTCAGATAGCTACAAGGGCTATTTCGTATCTCTTCGAATTGCTTTTGAGTCGCTAATTTATATGGTTCCGGGTCATTCTCTGACCAATCAGGGGCATCTTGAGAAATGGAGATCAATTCAATTTTTAGAGTCTTTGCATTAGCGACATCCCCATTAGATGTGCATGACCAAACCGCAATCAACGGCAACACTACCGCAAATAATCCCAGACGGTGCCAAATATTCATGTTCACATCCTAGTAATAATAATTACTGCGTCCCTACGTATCGCCAATAGACGTAATTCTGCCCTGTTATAAAACCAAAATGATTTTCGACAATACCCGCCTTGCCTGCAGAGATAGTTAGTCGCTTCTGGGGGTCAACGACGATACCGACATGCCCTGTAGCATCCCCGGAATCGTTGGCCCAAGCAACGATATCACCGCGCTGGGGGATAGTAACTTTCTGAAAACCGGTAATGCTAGCTGCATTTGCCCACCCGCCAGCTTGAAGCGGGAATTTACTATGTGGAGCATACATAGGCGCCGGAATATCGACATCTTCTAAGTCGTCATGAACGTACAAATTGCACTTGTAAGATCTGGCCGGCAACACCCCTTGCGGATCATCGTAATTGTAGTCCGTTACTCCGTCGGCAAGATCAGCCTCTGCATCTTCGGCGAGCGCCTCTCTCTTGCCCGCAGCGTCATCACTGCCTTCATGGGTTTGGTCATTAAATAGATTCTGGAAAGCCGCTGTCTCGGCTCCATCCTCAAAACTACCACCCGAGATGCTACTCACGCTACCGCCAATAGCTGCCGCGACCATGGCTTGCTCCACTCTCGCGTAGACATCTTTCGTGCCAATCGCACCCAGCAGCGGCGCATCCAAACTGCCTACGGCAGCGCCCAGGAATCCGTCCCCAAATCGTCCGCCTCCCGCCACACTGAATGCACCGCCAGCCAAGCCTTCCACAGCCGCTTTCTCAAAATATGAAGCGGTCCCAGCTGTAGAGCCCGCGACTCCAAAAGCCGTGCCAATGTAGTTAAACACACCGGCGGTACAGGCTCCGGCTAATGCTCCACCCAGCCTGTCTCCCAAATTGCCTGGCGTGCTTAAGAATCCTGCTACGGCACCCCCTGCGAGTACCCCCACAGCAAGCGCGGCTGTAGAACCAACGGCGACACCGGCAGCGGCAGCATATGCAGCAGCAGCGGCGCCCGCCGTAACCACGGAGAGAACGACGATCGCTACAATCTCGACCACTTGCCCGAAACTCAAATACCCCGTCGGATCCGTATACGACAACGGGTTGTTATTGACGTACACGTACCGGTTGTAGCTCTGGGGCGAGAGCGGATACTGAACGTTGGGGTCCGCGCTCAGGAACCGGCCGATGGCCGGGTCATACACGCGACCGCCCATGTGCACGAGCCCTAAGCTCAGGTTGGTCTGGCCGGTGAAGCCTAAGTTCGCCATGCCGGCGAGGTTGATGAAGGCAAGCGTATTGGCGCCGCCCGTGCTCACGTCACGCGAATCGCCCCAGGGCCCGTAGGCCACGGCGTTGGTGCCGACCCAGGCACCGGCATTCACATACGCCTGCTAATGACACTCCCCAAGGCATCATGCAGTCAAAATGCGTCTTTTGCCCTGCTGCGGCGTTGCTGCCTCGCGCTGCGCGTGCTCATTGGCCACAAGAGCCAACTGCGCTGCTCACGCTCGACATGCCTTGCATCAGGCGCAAAATCCGCGATTTTGCTCAATGCCTAAAATGAAACGAGCGCCGAAGCGCCCGTCTCTAGTCCTGGAATGGATGCTTCTCGTCAATGCCTGCTAGTCGCCGCATCTAACAAGAAAGCACGCTACTCAGAGATACTCAGTTTGGACAACGAGCATCGTATTTAGTTTGAAGGTCATTTTGTGACAATCTTGTAACGATGTGCTCATCCGCAGTGGAAACAACATATCCCTCGCAGTGAGACGCCAAACTGCCGCCAGCTTGATGTCCGATTGCTGAGTCTACTAGCACGATGGCGGTGTCGTGTGACCACGCAACGAATGCAGGCCAATACTGAACGATGCTCTCGCCATCCTTGAGCGACTGCTTCATCTGCTTAAGGATGTCTTCATTTATCTTCGCCGGCTCCGCATTTATCGCAAGCTTGGAAAGATCAAAAAACAATAATCTGTATTCATTCGCGCCAACTCGATCCTGAACAAGCAATCTTGCCGCCTTGTCATCCCAGTAAATGGTGCCAGATCGCTCGACTGTAAAAAGATAGCGCCGCTCAGAAGCCTCAGATTCTCTGAAATAAACCTTCGCTGAATCAGATTTCCCACCAGCATCAGCCTCATGACGAAGCTCAATTAAAGCGCAATTAGGGAGTGTAATTATTTTATTTTCGCTCCATTGAATGCTAACGGAATTTCCTGCAGTGCCGCCCCCACACGGAACATGGCCAGGCGCCGAGACAACCAGTATTGAAAAGAGACTTGCTAGTATATTCATCAGTATCGCATCCATCCGGCTGGGCAACTGCGCTGCTCGCGCTCACCGCGCCTTGCATCAGGCGCAAAATTCGCGATTTTCTGCTCAGTATCTTGACTAATCTTCGACGAGATTATGGATGAGGAGAAATACTATTAATTTGAGAGCATACATCTTGATGTCCAGTCGATCTTCCATAGACGAGTAACATCGCTTTCCACAGATCGTCGTTGTGGTCGAATACGGATAGGTATCTTTTATCTTTCAAGAAAAGCACGTAATGGACATCTTGGATTTTTGTATTTCTTATCTCAATTGATAGGCCATAACAGTCGAATTTTGCGGCAGGAGCATCTGAAGGAAGTTGCAGATCGGTTGGTAACCGATCGATACCACCCATAGTTATTTCGCCAGTAAGCCACTGATCAGGCGCTATTCGATGCTTGCTTGACGTCGCCGTGGGGCTTACAAACTCCCAATCGTAATTCGGTCGACTGGAGTCCGCATTGAGATGATATCTATTGGGAATCGGTATCATCCCGTCAAGAAAATGGATGAAAAAAAGAGAAGTGGGCTGGAAATTATCGGACGCCAAGATTATCTCTTGTGTCTCATCCGCCCTCTGATCACAGCTTGCCATCAAAGGGAGTAAGCACGCGCAAAAAGCGGCGATGTAAGACAATCCTTTGCGTTTCATATTTCCTCCATCAAATTCCATTGAGGTCATTGGTCTATCTTGCATCCATTTGCATCACAGACAAATTTCCCAGAGAAATGTTGGGATACAGCTGCTGCGCCTTACATCAGGCGCAAAATCCGCGATTTTGCTCAATCCTAAAATGAAACGGACGCCGAAGCGCCCATTTCTATCCATAATGCCATAGCCAGCCTAACCAATATCTTGTTTAGCCGCCGATACATGCTTCAATATTTGGAGAAATAAATACGGCGCTATGATCATGATACGTGCTCACGCGAAGAATAATCCCGTTGCCCAATTGCCATTCCTGGATATTCTTCGCCGAAGCTTTGGGAAGCCCAAAAATCCTTGTATATCTCTTTACTAAAACCTGAGCTTCATCTGAAGACGACAGCCCAATTGATATCTGGGTCAGTAATCCATCTTGCCCACCCGGGCTAGGGGAGAATGTAAGTTCGACTATGTTCGTCGTGATCCACGGATAGATGTCTTTGAGCTTATTGCCGGCTAAATCATAAACCGCACAGTTCCCTGCCTTGCCTGAAGGAAAATGATCTACATCCTCAAAAACAGAATTGAAATCTTTTTCTTTTAAACCTAATTTCAAAACTCCAAACTGAAAATCATCCATGATTTTCTGTGGATCATGGCTATCTGTCTTGGCCAAATCATTGGAACAAGCTGCGCCAGAAAAAGATAAAACGGCGCAAAACACAGCCATAAACCCAATTCTTCCAAAGATGTTTCTATCCATGGTTATTTATCCCTGTTATTCATTTGGCCTGATAGTAATCTGTCCATGTGTCAGCCATGAAAAATTAGAAATAAATTTAGACCAATCTGCTGGGCTGACCGTCAAACACCCTGCAGAAGTGGTCTCATTATACCCTCCCTTATGAACCCATACCCCGGAGAGAGTCCTACTGCCATCTGCCGAAGGAGCATCGCCGACCCAGAGCATCATATATTTCTTATTAAGAGCATAGCGATGCTCACCAAGTTCTGCGACATAGCTATATGTGCCGCTATGGACTGTGCAAGCCAAACCAGAATCACAGTAATTTGCATCTGGCAAAACTGATGCAGCATATGGTCCGCCAACTACATTACCGTCACCGTCCAGAACGTATGCGTTATAAGGATAAAGGCTATCAGGGTCATTGCTCGGTATAAATTCGACATCTCTTTCATCCGAATCTGTTTTCCCGCCTTCCTGCGCATTAAACAGATTCTGGAATGCTGCCGTCACGGCGCCATCCGCGAAGCTCCCGCCCGCGAGGCTACTCAAGCTTCCACCTATGGCAGCCGCCACAATGGCCTGTTCGAGCATGTGATAGGTATCGGCGCTACCGATCTCATTCAGCAAGGGCTCATCCAAGCTGCCCACTGCAGCACTCAGGAACCCATCTCCGAACCGACCACCGCCCGCCATGCTGAATGCGCCACCTACCAAACCTTCAACCGCGGCTTTCTCGAAATACGATGCCGTACCTGCGGTGGAGCCTTCGACTCCGAAGGAACCCCCGATGTATCCAAAGGCGCCCCCTTCGAGGCCTCCTTCTCCAGCTCCCTTCAGACGGTCGTCCGGTGTCCCAGGCGTGCTGAGATAGCCTGCTGTGGCGCCTCCCGCCATGCCGCCTACGGTTGCGCCTCCTACGCCGCCGCCCGCCCATCCGTCCGCGTAATACCCCGTTTCATAAGCGATATATATGATGACTATAGTCTCGACTATGTCACCTAGACTCATATACCCCGTCGGATCCGTGTAACTCAACGGATTATTGTTGACATACACGTACCGGTTGTAGCTCTGGGGCGAGAGCGGGTACTGCACGTTGGGGTCTGCCGATAAAAACCTTCCGATAGCCGGGTCATACACGCGACCGCCCATGTGCACCAAGCCTAAGCTCAGGTTGGTCTGGCCGGTGAAACCCAGATTCGCCATGCCGGCGAGGTTGATGAAGGCAAGCGTATTGGCCCCGCCCGTGCTCACGTCACGCGAATCGCCCCAGGGCCCGTAGGCCACGGCGTTGGTGCCGACCCAGGCACCGGCGTTCACATACGCCTGCTGGATGACGCTGCCCATGGCATCGTGCAGCAGATAGAGGGTGGTGCCCGGCGCGCTGCCGGCGAGCACCTGCTGGGCGATGACGAGGCTGCCGGCGGTGATGGAGAGCCGGATGGTCTCGCCACTCGCGCTGTCATCGGCGATATCCACCAAACCCCAGAGGTGGGTGGTGGTGATGCTGTGGCCGCCCTGGGACGCGACCTCCTGGTACAGCTCCCGGTCGGGACCGTACATGAACTGCTCGCTGATGCCGGAGGCGCTGTCGGCGATGAAGCTGGGCTTGTCATAGGACGCCCAGGTGAGGCCGCGGGTGCCTTCGACGGTGACATTGCCGTCATTGTCATAGGTTAGGGAGACCGGCGTGCCACCGACGCTCACGGACTGCAGCGTGTGGGGGCCGACGCCCGGGGTGCCGTCTTCCTGGTACACATAGCTCTGGGCCACGCTGCCGCGCTGGCGCAGGTTGCCCATGCTGTCGTAAGCGTAGTTCTCCTGGCCGTTGGCGACAGTGCCGACGGTCAGGGTCGAACTCTTCATGCGGTTCATGGCGTCGTAGTGCACCACCTCGGATGCGCTGTTCAGCCCGTCCGTGCGGCCAGTGAAGTTGCCGTCGAGATCCCAGGTATAGGCCTGGTCTTCCAGCGTGGTGTCCCCGGCGACGCCGATACCGGTGACGCGGCCGGTGGCATCATCGAAGGTGCGCACTTCGGCGAGGGGCAGCACGCCCGGCGACGCGCCCAGGTTATCGGCGGTGACGTTATCCCGCTCGTCCGCAGCGGTGGCCTGCCAGTAATACTGGCTCACGCCGCCGGTGCAGGTCTGGCCGGTGGACCTGTCGAAGACGGTGGTCAGGTGGCCGGTGTCGTCGTAGCAATAGCCGACCGAGAGGCCGTAGGCAGTGCCCGCCACGTTGAAGGACGGGTAGACGAGGGTCGCGAGCCGCCCCAAGGTGTCGTAGTTCCGGTCCAGCACATACGAAGCCGCGCCCGTGCCCGGGATGACGGTGGACTGGTCCGACTGGCCGTAGGTGTTGTAGGTGTAGCTCGCGCTGTAGCCGCCGGGCGCGGTGACGGAGGCCAGCTTGCCGATGCCGTTTGCAGCCGTGTCATAGGTCCAGGTGGTGGTGCCCTCCGGTTCGACGCGCTGCACGAGACGCCCCAGGGCGTCATAGCTCAGGCTCACGGACTGGCTGTTGGCGTTGGTCTGGCCGGTGAGCCGGCCCAGGGCATCGTAGGCATAGGTCCAATGGCCCATGTCCTGATCGTCCATAGAGGTCTTGAAGCCGCGGACGTCATAGGTCATGTGGGTGTGGCTGGTCATCCCGTCGGCACCCTGGATCCACACGTCCTTGGTGTTGCCGAAGGCATCATAGCCGTAGGTCGCGGTACCGCCGATGGAGTCCTGCACAGCCCAAGTCTTGGCGAAGGCATCGTCGGTGCGGGTGGCGGAATTGCCGCGCGGGTCCGTGACGGTGGACTGCAGGCCGTTGTAACTCGAAGTCGTAACTGCGTAGACCTGGCCGGAAGGCGCCGCACTGAAATATGAGTTGGAGACGGTGGTGAGGCTCGGGCCATTGCAGCTCGCGCCCTGGGCCGGGGCGTCCACCTCGATGGCACGTCCGAGGATGTCATAGCTGGTGTAGGTCCAGCACAGGGGCAGGGTATTCGCCCCCGAATTATCCTGGAAAGGCGCGCTGGTCATGTAGGCGCGGCCCAGCGGATCGTAGGCGGTGAAGGTATCCAGACCGGTGCCGCCCAGGCCGTAGTGGCGGGTGAGCACCACACGACCGGCCGCATCGTACTGCGTGCGGATGAGCTGGCCGTCGCCGTGGGTCTCGGTGGAATAGAACACCGCGTTCGGCGCGCGGCAGCTGGTGCACCACTCGTAGTCCCAGGCTACGGTCTGCGCAGCACGCGGCCCGGTCTGGGTGAGCTTGCGGCCGAAGGCATCGTAGGTGGTGGTCACGGCGATGCCGTTGGGATCCGTCACCTTGGACTGGCTGCCGAAGCGGGCATCATATTGATACTGGGTGATCTGCCCCAGGGCGTTGGTGGTGGAGACCGGATACAGGCCGTCGGCATCGTAGGCGGTGCTGGTGGTGTAGCCGCCGGTGGGGATGCCGCTGCCGGTCTGCACCGCCGAGATCTTGTTGCCGAAGGTGTCGTAAGCGTAAGTGGTGGTGAGCGGCGTGGTGCTGTTGGCGTTGGCGGTCTCGCTGCTCAGGGAAAAGCTGGCTGCACCACGGTAGGTGAACGTCGACTCATGGGTCACGCTGCTGGTGACGGGTCCCGTGGGCGAATTGTAGGTGTAGGACTGGGTCACGGTGGAATCCGTAAGCCGGTCCAGGGCCCAGTGGGCGTTGCCCGAGGTGGTGTCATCCGCGCCATAGGTGTTGGTGGTGGTGACGGTGAGGGAATCCCCCGCCTGACTGTCGGTAGTGGTGGCCACCACCTGCAGGGCTTCGCCCCAACCATTGTAGGTATAGGTTGTGGAGATGGTCTGGTATGCGGTGCTGCTGCTGCCGAGTTCACGGCGGGTGCGGGTGGAATTCTGAATGTAGACCAGCTCGCTATGGTTGCTGGTGCCACTGGTGGCATGGGTGGCGAGCGTGTACACCGTCTTGTCCACCAGCGTGCTGGAACTGGGGGCATGGGGCGGCGCGGGCGGAGGCGGCGGCGTGGTGTCGCACTGCTGCCCGTCGGGCAGGGCATAACACTTGCTCTGCAGGCGGTTCAGGATATTTGTGTGATCCACTGTCTGGATGGCCCCGGGCACCGCGTAGACGTCCGATTCCGTGACCATGCCGGTGAAGGGGAATGTCTGCTGCGCGGTCTTGTTGAGGGTGACGATGCCGCTGTTGATGTTGGAAGCCTGCACCTGATAGAAACCCAGGAAGCCGCGTCCCTGGGAATCCATCTTGGCGCCCCAATAGGCGTACTGGGTGTTGATGACTGAACCGGTGGCGGTGCCGGGCGTGGCGGAATCGACCCCGTACTGGAACACCACGTAGAGAGGCCCGAGGAAATTGTGCACCAGCGGCGCATCCAGGTTGGGCGCACTGCTGCTGTCCATGGGCCCGCCGTAGACGGCGGTCCAGACGGCGTTGAGGGGTTGGTATTCGATATAAGTGTTGCGGCCCAGGCCGTCGGTGATCTGGGTCAGGAGATCGGTGGCCTTGCCGGCGCCGCGCAGGTAGGCCTTCCAGGTGCTATCGGGATACATCAGGTCGGGCAGCCCGTCGCCTTCGTAGTCCACCACCATGGCGCTGGTGGGGTTAACGGCTAGCACGCCGGTGTTGACCGTCGCGGCGGCGAGGTCGGTACCGGCGCCCTCCAGCACCACCCAGTTGCTGCCGGTGGGACTCGGGTACACCAGGTCTTGCTGGCCGTCGCCGTCATAGTCCATGACGCGGGTCATAGCTACCCGGGTATCGTGCATGGTGTCGGAGAAGGTGAAGGCATTGTTGTTCCAGACCCAGCTCCCGCCCTTGTTCAGGTAGGGATACCAGCCGCACTGGTTGCCGGTGCACAGAAAGGAGACCAGGTCGGTCAAGCCGTCGCCATTGATGTCCAGGAGCACAATGCTCTGGGGTGTGAGGTTAGGCACGGCTGCGCTGGTGGCCACGATGCTGACGGCGGTGCTGTTCCAATCCAAGATGGTGCCCGCACTCACGGCCACCGTTGCCGTCACTGCCAGTGTCTGGCTCTGAAGTTGCTGCTGTTGGCCACCACCGCCGCCGCCGCCTCCTCCGCCACCACCCCCGCCGCCTCCACCGCCCCCACCGACGCCGGTGCCATCGGAGGTGACGTAGAACTGCATGTGGCCGTTGCCGAAGAAATTGAGAGGATAGAGCTGCTGCGTATCGGTCAGGGAGAGGCCGGTATCCACGCGGCTGCTGCCCACGAAGGGGGCGCCGGTGCCGAGGATGAAATACAGTTCGCCGGCACTCCGGAAGACGAGGTCCTGGATGCCGTCCCCGTTGAGATCGATGATCATCGGGTGGAGGGTCTGGGAGCCGAAGGTGTGCAGGGCGTTGTCCACCATGGTGAGGTGGCCGTTGCAGTCCGATATGTACTGCTGCCAGCGATCGGCGGTGGCGGTGAGGGGCACCATCATGTCGGCGCAGCCATCGCCGTCTATGTCGCCCACGATCGCATATTGAGGCTGATCCGCGCTGCTGAGGGTGATGCCGGTGTTGATGATGGCGCCACCGGTCAACATGCGCTTGCCCAACAGCACCTTCCAGGTGTTGGAGGTGACGTACATGTAATCCGTGATGCCGTCGCCGTCGAAGTCGCCCGTCACCAGGTCCGCCGCGTTGGCAGGCACGGTGGTGTTGGACGCCGTGGTGGATTGGAAGCCCCCTGGAGTCTGGCCCCAGGTGAAGTTGGTGGCAGGCAGGCAATTGGTGCCAGCCGAATCGCTGCACTGGGTGACGCTGCCGAGCAGGCTGCGCCCCGTGGTGGAGGTGGTGTAGGAGAGAGAGTACTTGCGCACCAGGGTGGTATCAGAATCGTAGACCGCGATGCTGCTGAGACGCACGGTGGCGTTGAGCGCGGCGGTGCCGGTGGCGGCCGTCTGGGTGTTGCCCGCGTAGCGGTAGTACTTGTCGGGGCGGCCCGTGGAATAGGAGAACTGGACCTTGCCGACGTTGGTGCCGTTGCGGTTGCCGTAGTCGATCTCGCTGAGCTTGTATTCGGTGGTACCGACGGCGACGTAGGTGAAGCTGATGAAGTTATCGTGGCGATCCGTGATCTGCGTAACGGGCCAGGCCACGCAGGCGCCGTTGCTGGCAGCCAGGATGCAGGCAGTGGTGTTGCCGTAGGTGTAGTTCAGGCCGGCGCGGTCATGGATCGTGAAATACAGCGGGCCGCCGCCGGCGACGCCGAGGGAGACGACGTCGTGGTAGGACTCGATCTCGGTGCGGTAATGCGTCCCCGAGGCTCCGTAGGTATCGCCCCCGATGCTGCGGACGCGCTGCCCATCCAGACAGAACCGGTCGTTGGTGTCGAACTGGACACCGCCGTTGATGTTGTCCACATCATAGAAGCGCGCGCAACGGGTGACGGCCGAGAGCCCCGAGAGGGACCAACCCACGCCCAGCTGTCCGTCGGAAGCCCGGCTCGAGTAGATGAGCTTCAGGTCCGGCTGGACTCCCGCCACGCCGGGCGGCAGGGCGATGGGGATGGCGTAGTTGCCCGTGCCGGTACCGTCAACCGAGAATGCGCCGGCCACGCTGCCGGGCACGGTGGCCCAGGCGGCAGGCGCGATGGCCAATGCGAGGGCGAACCCCGTCGTTGCCAACGCGTGTCGGGCACGGAACCCGGTGAAACGAATAAGATGCAGTCCAAACAAACGCACGGTCGACCAGTCCATCGGTACTCCCCTTGAACAGCGATTCTTGTTGCTACCCCTATCCCCCGTTGCGAGGGAGGCATACGGATACATAATGTGTTTTCATATGTCAATAAACCTGCGCGTGCCTGCGGTTTTCCAAGCGATGGGCAGAAGGATGAAAAGGATCGGGCCAGTGAAAATGCGCTTCCGTCCGGGATGGCCCGGGACGGTCACCGCCTTGTCCGCGCTCACCGTAATGGGACTGGCGTCCCAAATCCTGCTAGGCGCGACGGCGCACATCTCGTCGCAGCCTGCCCCGCCCGCCCGGCCCGCGGCGATGCCTTCGCTCATCGACCACGCGCAGGGAGCCGCTTCCGCGCATCTCTTCGGCGTGGCCGATGCCGCAAGCCGATCCGCTCCGGAGATCGCGGAGAACAGCCCTTATAAGGTGAACGGCATCGCCTGCATGGGCGACACACAGCAGTGCGATGACCAGCAGGCGGCCGTGGCGACGCTGATGGGCCCCGGCGGTGAGAGCGTGGTGCAGACAGGCGCGCGATTGCCAACCGGAGAGACCGTCACGCGCATCGATCCTTATGCCGTTACACTTACGGGATCTTCGGGCAGCTATCGATTGGAACTGGCCATCCCGATGGCTTCCACCGATGAGAGGACGGCGCTGCTGCCGGTGGAGGGGATGGTGGATGTGCACATGACGGCGCGCACTTCCGCCACGGGGCCAGAGCCGAAGACCGCGTTGTCCCAGAACCTGACAGCACTGGAGGCTGCGCTGAGAGCCGCCCAAGCAAGAAGGAAAGCGCTCACTGGCAAAGGACACCCCGCCGGCTCCGGCGGACCCTGAAAGACGGATGACCGCCTCGCGGGATGCCTCCTTGGACCGCGTGTTGCGCGGGGGGCCAAGGTGCCCGCACAATCCCAAGGATGAGATACCTCCCCCCGCTCCTCCTTGCCACCCTGCTGCCCCTCGCCGCGACCGCAGCCACTCCGCCCACCCCCGCCTCACCCGCGGTGCCGGCCGCCCTGCAGCGGCTGGTGCAGGACGGCGGCCATATCAAGAGGAGCTTCCCCGCCGTGGACGGACTCACGGGCTGGACCGTGAGTTACCAGGGCCACATGCTGATCATCTTCACCACCCCGAGCGGCGGCTACGCCTTCAGCTCGCCGCTGGTGGACAAGGCCGGCGTCAACCTGACCCAGCAGTACTACGAGAAGTACGTGATGGCGGCGTCAGCGGAGAACACCGCCGCGACACTGGCCCATGACCCTTATCTCGTAGATGAAGGCGCCCCCACGGCGCCGCTCATCTATGTCTATGCGGATGCCAACTGCAGCTACTGCAACCAGCTATGGACCCAACTGCACCCTCTGGTGCAGTCCGGCAAGCTGCACGTGCGCTGGGCGATGGTGGCGACCCTGAAGAAATCCAGCGCCGGGCGCGCCGCCGCGATCCTCTCGGCCAAGGACCGGGTCGCGGCCCTCGCGAAGGATGAGACGGATTTCGACCACAGCCAGGAGGAAGGCGGTATCCCGGAACTGGGCCCGCTGCCGGATGGGTTGAAGGCGGCGATAGAAACCCATAACGATCAGATGGCCGACGCAGGCGGCCAGGGCACGCCGCTCCTGGTCTACCGCAAGGGTGGCCAATGGACCGTGAGCGAAGGCATGCCCCAGGATATGCCTGCTTTCATCGCGGCGCTGGACCCGCAGAAGTAGCGCCGCGGCTATAATCGTCGTCTCCGCCTCCACTGCATGGATGAGGCCGCGATACCGCTCATGTCACGACGCAATGCATATCTGGCCTGCGCGCTCCCGCTGCTGGCGCTGCTGACGGGCCTCGGCGGCTGCGAGGACAGTTTCAACGGGAGGTTCGACCTCTCCGTCTCCGGATCGCCGGCGGGAGGCGTCCGCAACGTGGTCGTCGCTTTCCGGGCCGTGACCCTGGGCGGCGGCGGCTCGCAGACGAATCTGCCTCTCGGCACGGAACAGACCGTCGACCTGGAATCGTCCGGGCAGACCCCGATCGTCACGGACGTGATCGTGCCGGCCGGCGACTACCAATGGATCCGCCTGGACGTGGATGCCGACGACTCCTACGTGATCGCGGACAACGGCAACCGCTATCCGCTCGACGTCGGGAGCCTCAAGACCGAGGGCGACTTCACCGTGGGTGAGGGCCTGACCTCGGACATCCTCATCACCGTCGAGCTGCATCAGGCTCTCGTCATCGACACCAGCGGCGCCATGCCGAGCTACGCGCTCAAGCCCGTGTCACGGCTGGTGGACGAGAAGAACGCGGGGACCATCGCAGGTTCGGTGCCGGATTCGCTCGTGCTCGGCAGCACGCCCATCCTCGACAACGGCTGCGACCCGCAGGTGTATGTGTATGAGGGCGCCGGGATCGTGCCCGAGGGCTTCAACGTGCCGGTGACCGGCGGCACGGAACCGTTCACCCTGACGAGCAGCCTCAAGCACGAGGACATCGGTTTCTATTTCTTCAGCATCACGTCGCTGCCGGCCGGCACCTACACCCTGGCGGTGACCTGCGCGGCGAAGGACGTGCCGGGCGCCAGCGGCCTCGACTTCTCATCCACCCGCACCGCGCGGGTGGAAGCAGGCCAGCAGACGAGAGTGAGATTCTGACATCCCTCCCCTGGGGAACTCTGGGCCGCGGCGGGACTCCAAGCCTGCGGGGTTGCCCCATCCAGCCCGGTCCACTATAAAGATGACCATGCACCGCCCAGCCACAGATCGCATCCAGGAGAGCCGCCGCCCGCGCTGGCGCGCCTGGCTGCTCATGCTGGCGCTGGCCTGCACCGTGGGGCTCTATTCGATCGAGGCCACCCACAACCACCGGACCGCCGCGGACGACCTGCGCTGCCCGGTCTGCCACGTGCTGGGTCACAACGCGCTCGATTCCGCCACGTCGGACTTGAAGCCGGTGGTGGTGTCTGCGCTGCTGTTCTTCCTGCTGCTGACCACCGGCGTCGCAGTCCCTGCGCGACGCTTTGCCTTCCTGAGACCCCCGTCCCGCGCTCCGCCTTCCCTGCTCCTCTCCCACGCTTGAGTTGATCCGGCCCTGAAGGCCGATCGTGCCTGTGCGCGTAGTCCGCGCAGCAGGCCCTAAACCCATTCCGGCGGGCGCGCCTTGCATGGCAGCGCCCGCCATGAGGAGCGAGTCATGAAACGTTTCCACCACGTCCTGCCCGTGGCGGCAGGCCTATGCCTCTTGCTGTGCCATATCCCCGCGTACGCCGACGACGTGCCCATCGCCGGCACCACCGTCGCGCCGGTTGCGGCGACCACCGCGGCGCCTGCTGCCGCCACCGGCACGATCCAGCTCGGTGACATCAAGGTCCAGAGCCAGCGCCTGAATCGGGCGCGGGACACCCTGAACCCCGAGACCGGCACCACCAGCTACCACTTCGACACCCAGGCCATCGCGGCGCTGCCCCAGGGCGCCGACGCACCGCTGCAGACGGTGCTGCTGCAGGTACCCGGCGTGGCCCAGGACTCCTTCGGCCAGCTGCACGTGCGTGGCGACCACGCCGACCTCCAGTACCGCATCAACGGCATCATCATCCCGGAGTTCATCAGCGGCTTCGGCGAC